>NZ_VEZH01000001.1:0-299607 GCF_006440215.1 Helicobacter pylori
CAGCTATCCTTGTAAGGTATCAAGCGGCTTTTTAAAGCCCTTGCTGAAACAAGGAAATGAAAGTATAGTCATAGAAAGCTTAAGGTTTGCTTAAATTAGGGAATGTTTGGGAAAATATTTTGATTTTTTAGAGCGTTTAAAAATTGCACGATCTTTTCTTTAGGGATAATCACCAGACTTTCTTGGTTTTCTAAAGTGCTGCTAGCCATTCCCATAAACTCCCCCACTTCGCTAAAATAAGGCCTCCCTCCCCACAACACGCTCCCCTTTTTAAAAGAACTATCAAGCGAAAGAAACTTTTTAGATTTCAAAAGTTCAGCCACAGAAATGCCCGTTATCTGTATAGAAAAAGAATTCCCCTCATTTAACGCTGGGTAGTAGAGATCAGAATTGGGTGCTTTTTGATTGGTATAGGGATTTGAATGAAAAGTTTGAGCGTATTTGGCATAAATCCTTGCATGATAATAGCTCTCTTCTCTTTTATGGCAATAATCGTCTCTAAAATCGGCGGTTTTTAAAAGCGAAAGCCCTTGATTCCTATCCATCGCTTCAAGGCGCAAGCTGGCTATACAAATCAGCTCTTTAGCACTGCTGTCTTGCATTTTGGCTAAAATCGTTTTAGGGTATAAGCCGTTAGAATAAAGCGTTTCAGAAGAAGCGATATAACGCCCGTTTTTGAGCAAAGTCGCATAGCCTTCTTTATAAGTCCCATCGCTAAAATACACTTTCAATAACGCAACAGAATAAACCCATGCAGGGAGCGTTGGATCAAGGGGCGGATCGTCTCTAACGATTTGAATGTTATTAGCGTTCATCATGCATGAAAATAAAACGATGCAACAACCAACCGCTAATCTTTTATGCCAACACACCATTATCCAACTTACCGCTTAAATTTCAAAGGTATCCTACAGCACTATCGGCTAAAATACCATTTGTTTTAATTTGTTGCTATAATAGATCATTTGAATGACAAAAGCTTATCGCAAAGGTTTATGATGGATCCAATTAAAACTTATGAAATTAAAGAAGAAGAGCTTGCAAAAACCGCTTACGCCACAATCAAAACCAATAAAGGCAATATCGCTCTAGAGCTTTTTTACAAAGACGCGCCCCAAGCGGTGAGTAACTTTGTAGCTTTAGCTAAAGAGGGTTTTTATGATGGGCTTAATTTCCATCGTGTGATCGCCGGCTTTGTGGCTCAAGGAGGTTGCCCTTATGGCACAGGCACAGGCGGGCCAGGACACCGCATTAAATGCGAAGTGGCCCATAACCCCAACAAGCACAAAAGAGGCTCTATCTCTATGGCGCATGCCGGGAGAGACACGGGAGGGAGTCAGTTTTTCTTGTGTTTTGTGGATTTGCCCCATTTAGATGGCGAACACACCGTGTTTGGTAAAATCACCAACGCAGAAGGTCTTAATGTCTTGGATAAAATCAAGCAAGGCGATATTATAGAGAGCGTTGTGTTTAGCTCTTCTCTATAAGGAACAAGAGATTAGACATGCTCATACTCAGCCGCAAAGTTAATGAGGGGATTGTCATTGATGATAACATCCACATTAAAGTCATTTCTATAGATAGAGGGAGTGTGCGTTTAGGGTTTGAAGCACCTGAAAGCACCCTTATTTTGCGCACTGAACTCAAAGAGGCCATTGTGAACGAAAACCAAAAAGCTTCTGCATCCGTAGATGAAAGCTTGTTAGAGAACATCAAAAAGGTCATTAAGCCTTGATGCATGCTTTTGAAGTTTATCCTAAAGTCAATATTTTTTTAAAAATCCTCCACAAAGAAGGGGCTTACCATAAGCTCATTTCTCGCATGTGTTTGGTCAAAGATAAGCTAAAGGATATTATCAGCGTCAAAAGTGCGCTTTCCTTTTCACTAAAAGGGGATTTTGATTGCCCTTTAGAAGAAAACTCGCTCTTTAAAGCCCTCCAAATTTTAAAAAATTTTTTAAAATCAAAAAATTTCTCTCATTCTGTCATCAAATCCCTAGACACCCTAGCGATTGAAGTGGAAAAAAACATCCCCACTCAAGCCGGGTTAGGCGGTGGGAGCGCTGATGCTGGGGGGTTATTGTATCATCTAAATCACATTTTTGACTGGCGTTTGAGTTTAGAAGAGCTTTATAGCATGGGATCTTTAGTGGGCGCGGACACCAATTTTTTCATCTCGCAATACAAAAGCGCCAACGCTACTTCTTATGGCGAAGTCGTTGAAAATTTTGAAGAAGAGCCTTTAGAAAACCGCCTAGAAATCTATGCGCCAAATCATGTTTTTTGCAGCACCAAAGCCGTTTATCAAGCTTATAAACCTGAAACTTGTTTTTCTCAAGCTAAAGAATGGCTTAAAAAGCCGAGTTTGGAATGCCTAAAAACTTGCGACAGAAACGGATTAAACGATCTTTTAAAACCAGCCCTACTCACTAACCAAGCTTTAAGAAGTATAGAAAGCGAATTAGGCAAGGAGTGGTTTTTTAGCGGGAGCGGGAGCGCGTTTTTTAGGCTAAAGCCTATGCAAAAAGGGGGCGAATGAAACTCATTGCCAGCAATAAAAAAGCCTATTTTGACTATGAAATTTTGGAAACTTTAGAAGCAGGATTAGCACTTTTAGGCTCTGAAGTGAAGGCTTTGAGGCAAACTAGAGTGAATTTAAAAGATAATTTTGTTAAAATAATCAAAGGAGAAGCTTTTTTATTTGGTGTTCATATATCATATTTAGATACAATCCATGCGTATTACAAGCCCAATGAAAGGCGAGAGCGTAAGTTGCTTTTACACAAAAAGCAATTATTGAAATGGCAAATTGAAGCGTCTAAAGAACGCTTGAGTATCGTAGGATTGAAATTGTATTTTAACCAAAGAAATAAAGCTAAAATCCAAATTGCTTTAGTGAAAGGAAAAAAATTGCACGATAAAAGACAAAGTCTCAAAGAAAAAGTGCTTAATAAAGAAATTCTTGCTGATTTAAAACACCACTTTAAAGGATAATAATGAAAGAAATAGTAGATTATGGGATTATAGGGTTTTTGATCTTTTTATCAGTCATCGTTATAGCGATCGCAATAGAAAGGTTGTGGTTTTTTGCCACTCTTCGTGTAGATGACTACACAGACAGGCGTAAATTGGAATTAGCCTTACACAAACGACTGACTTTAGTGGCCACGATTGGCTCAAACGCCCCTTATATCGGTCTTTTAGGAACGGTTATGGGGATCATGCTCACTTTTATGGATTTAGGCTCCGCTTCTGGCATTGACACTAAAGCGATCATGACTAATTTGGCCCTTGCTTTAAAAGCGACTGGCATGGGGCTATTGGTAGCGATCCCTGCGATTGTGATTTATAACTTGCTCGTGAGAAAAAGCGAGATTTTAGTCACTAAATGGGATATTTTCCACCACCCAGTTGACACGCAATCCCATGAGATTTATAACAAAGCCTAAGGATTAAGCGGTGAAAAAAGTAGAATCCATGAATGTGGTGCCTTTTATTGACATCATGCTTGTGTTGTTGGTGATCGTGCTTACAACGGCGTCTTTTGTGCAAACTTCAAAGCTCCCTATTAGCATTCCCCAAGTGGATAAAGACAGCACTGATTCTAAAGATGTGTTGGACAAAAAACAAGTTACGATCGCCATTTCCAATAAAGGCTCTTTCTATTTAGACGATAAAGAAATCAGCTTTGAAAATTTAAAACACAAGGTTTCCACTTTGGCTAAAGACACCCCTATTGTCTTGCAAGGTGATAAGAAAAGCAATTTGGATAACTTTATCAAAGTAGTGGATTTGTTGCAAACGAACAATTTAAAGCAGCTTTACATTCTTGTTGAAGATAAAAAGAATCAAAAAAATTAGTTTTAGTCAATTTTTAGCATTCTTTAGCTAAAATCTGTACTTATGTTTAATTTTTATCAAGGGAGTTTTAAATGAAACGCACTTACCAACCACACAACACACCAAGAAAGCGAACCCATGGCTTTCTTGTGAGGATGAAAACCAAAAACGGGCGCAAGGTGATTAATGCCAGACGAGCTAAGGGCAGAAAAAAGCTTTCCGTCTAAACCCTATGACTCTTTAAAAAACAAGAGCGAGTTTGATAGGGTTTATCAAAAGGGCTTCAAAAAACATAACCCTTTTTTTTCGCTCTTTGTTTTGGATTTATCAAAAGAGCCACCAAAAGAAAAAGAGGACTTTAAAGATCCGCTCTCTTGTAGGCTTAAAGACAAAAAAGCACTTTATTTATTAGGTTTAAGCGTGTCCAAAAAAGTCGGCAACGCCGTGAAACGAAACCTTATCAAACGCCGTTTTCGTTCGCTCACCTTAAAGCATGCTACGCTTTGTCAAGGGCTTGCTTTGGTATTTGTGCCTAGAAGCGATTGTTACTATTTAGATTTTTGGGCTTTAGAAAAACATTTTTTAGAAATGCTAACTTCCATTAAAAACTATATGAACAAAGCCTTAAAAGACTTGAAAAAAGGAATGACTCATACCTATGCGAAACAATAAAACGCCTTTTTTGAGCACGATTTTTACGGCATCAATTAGGGGTTACCAACGCTTTTTTTCGGCTTTCACCTTTTCAAGCTGCCGGTTTTACCCCACTTGCTCCAACTACGCTCTGTGGTTGCTCTGTTTTGAAAACCCTTTGAGCGCTATGGGTAAAATCGCTATAAGGATACTCTCATGCAACCCTTTTTGCTCTGGGGGCATTGCTTACCCTACTACTCGCTTGAAACGCCCAAGCCTGATTCAATCTCATAAAGATTTTAACCGCAATTTTAAAACCATCACTTTTTGGCTCGTTCCTACTGCAAAAAGCCGCACAACTTACTACATCATTAAGGTTTAATCACAATGGATAGAAACAACAATAATAATCTCCGCTTGATTTTAGCGATCGCTCTGTCTTTCTTGTTTATCGCTCTTTATAGCTATTTTTTCCAAAAACCAAACAAAACAACAACCCAAACCACAAAGCAAGAAACAACCAACAACCATACAGCAACAAGTCCTAACGCGCCCAACGCCCAAAATTTTAGTGTTACCCAAACAATCCCCCAAGAGAATTTGCTAAGCGCCATTTCTTTTGAGCATGCCAGAATTGAAATTGATTCTTTAGGGCGTATCAAACAGGTTTATCTCAAGGATAAAAAATATCTAACCCCCAAACAAAAGGGCTTTTTAGAGCATGTGGGCCATCTTTTTAACCCCAAAGCTAACCCGCAAACCCCCCTAAAAGAACTCCCCCTTTTAGCAGCCGATAAACTCAAGCCTTTAGAAGTGCGTTTTTTAGACCCCACGCTCAACAACAAAGCGTTCAACACCCCTTATAGCACTTCAAAAACCACTCTTGGACCTAATGAACAGCTCGTTTTAACCCAAGATTTAGGCGCTCTTACTATCATTAAAACCCTGACTTTCTATGATGATTTGCATTATGATTTAAAAATCGCATTCAAATCGCCCAATAACCTTATCCCTAGCTATGTGATCACCAATGGTTACAGGCCGGTGGCTGATTTGGACAGCTACACCTTTTCAGGCGTGCTTTTAGAAAACAACGACAAAAAAATTGAAAAAATTGAGGATAAAGACGCTAAAGAAATCAAACGCTTTTCTAACACCCTCTTTTTATCCAGCGTGGATAGGTATTTCACCACCTTGCTTTTCACTAAAGATCCTCAAGGTTTTGAAGCCTTAATCGATTCAGAAATCGGCACTAAAAACCCCTTAGGCTTCATTTCCCTTAAAAATGAAGCGGATTTGCATGGCTATATTGGCCCTAAAGATTACCGCTCTTTGAAAGCGATTTCACCCATGCTCACTGATGTGATAGAGTATGGCTTGATCACTTTCTTTGCGAAAGGCGTGTTTGTTTTACTGGATTATTTGTATCAATTTGTGGGCAATTGGGGTTGGGCTATCATTCTTTTAACGATTATCGTGCGCCTAATCCTCTACCCCTTAAGCTATAAAGGCATGGTGAGCATGCAAAAGCTCAAAGAAATAGCCCCTAAAATGAAAGAACTCCAAGAAAAATACAAGGGCGAACCCCAAAAGTTGCAAGCCCACATGATGCAACTTTACAAAAAACATGGGGCCAACCCGCTAGGGGGTTGTCTGCCCTTAATCTTACAAATCCCGGTGTTTTTTGCGATCTATAGAGTGCTTTATAACGCGGTGGAATTGAAAAGCTCAGAGTGGATCTTATGGATTCATGATTTATCCATCATGGATCCGTATTTTATTTTACCGCTTCTTATGGGAGCGTCTATGTATTGGCACCAAAGCGTTACGCCAAACACCATGACCGATCCCATGCAAGCGAAGATTTTTAAACTCTTACCCCTATTATTCACGATCTTTTTAATCACTTTCCCTGCAGGGTTAGTCTTGTATTGGACCACGAACAACATCCTTTCGGTGTTGCAACAACTCATCATTAATAAAGTTTTAGAGAATAAAAAACGCATGCATGCGCAAAACAAAAAGGAAAGTTGATGCAAAATTTTATTGAAATCAAAGCCAAAACCTTAGAAGAAGCCCTCATTCAAGCTTCTATCGCCTTGAATTGCCCCATTATTAATTTGCAATACGAAGTCATTCAAACACCCTCTAAAGGGTTTTTAAGCATTGGTAAAAAAGAAGCCATTATCTTAGCTGGCGTTAAAGAAAGCGTTAAAGAGATTAAAGACGAGAGCGTTAAAGAAACCAACACGAAAGAAATCCATCAAAGTGCAGAAGAAAAAAAACAAAACTCAGAAACAAAAACACCGCAAGAAGAAATCATTACCCCTAAACCCCCTAAAAAAAACCTTAAAGAAGAATCTCATAATGGAGACAAACTCCATGAGATCAAACAAGAATTGAAAGACTTGTTCTCCCATTTGCCTTATAAAATCAACAAAGTGGAAGTGAGTCTTTATGAACCGGGGGTTTTATTGATTGATATTGATGGCGAAGACTCCGCTCTTTTAATTGGCGAGAAAGGTTATCGTTACAAAGCCCTTTCTTACTTGCTTTTTAACTGGATCCACCCTGCTTATGGCTATAATATCCGCTTAGAAATCTCCACTTTTTTACAAAACCAAGAAAAGGTTATGGAAGCGCAACTCCAAAGCACGATCATGACCGTTCATGAAGTGGGTAAGGGGCAGATGAAAGCCCCTGATGGCGTTTTAACCTATATCGCTTTAAAGAAATTACGGAAAGCGTTCCCTAACAAATATGTTTCCATCAAAACCAACTTAAACGATGAAAAATACATCGTCATCAACGACTTTAACAATGAATGACACCATCGCCGCTATCGCTACCCCTTTAGGCAAGGGAGCGATTAGCATCATTAAAATCAGCGGCCATAACGCCCTAAACATCCTCAAACAACTCACCCAAAAACAAGACTTCACCCCCAGATACGCTTATGTGCGCGATATTTTTTCTAATGGTGTTTTATTAGACAAAGCGTTAGTGATTTATTTCAAAGCCCCCTATAGTTTCACCGGCGAAGATGTGTGCGAAATCCAATGCCATGGAAACCCCCTTTTAGCGCAAAATATCTTACAAGCTTGTTTGAATTTAGGGGCTAGGCTTGCTAAAGCGGGGGAATTTAGTAAAAAAGCCTTTTTAAACCATAAAATGGATTTGAGCGAGATTGAAGCGAGCGTTCAGCTCATCCTTTGTGAAGATGAAAGCGTTTTAAACGCTTTAGCCAGGCAGCTTAAGGGCGAGTTAAAAATTTTTATTGAAGAGGCCAGGAACGATCTTTTAAAGCTTTTAGCCAGCTCAGAAGTTTTGATTGACTATAGCGAAGAAGACATTCCTAGCGATTTTTTAAATGGAGTGTCTCAAAATTTAGAAAAACAAATCGCCTCTTTTAAAGACTTACTGGATTTTTCTAACATGCAAAAACAAAAAAACAAAGGGCATGCCTTAAGCATTGTTGGCAAACCCAATGCTGGCAAAAGCTCTTTATTAAACGCCATGCTTTTAGAAGAAAGGGCTTTAGTGAGCGATATTAAAGGCACAACAAGAGACACCATAGAAGAAGTCATTGAATTGCAAGGGCATAAGGTGCGCTTAATTGATACGGCCGGCATTAGAGAGAGTGCGGATAAAATAGAACGATTAGGGATTGAAAAAAGCCTTAAAAGTTTAGAAAATTGCGACATCGTTTTAAGCGTGTTTGATCTTTCTAAACCCCTAGAAAAAGAAGATTTTACTATCATTGACGCCCTTAATCGTGCTAAAAAGCCTTGCATTGTTGTTTTGAATAAAAACGATCTAGCCCCCAAATTAGAGCTTGAAATCTTAAAATCCCATCTTAAAATCCCTTATGCTTTACTAGAGACCAACACCCTAAATTCCAAGGCTTGTTTGAAAGATTTGAGCCAAAAAATCAGTGAGTTTTTCCCCAAACTAGACACTCAAAACAAGCTCTTACTCACTTCCCTAGCCCAAACAACCGCCCTAGAAAACACCATTATTGAATTGCAAAACGCTAAAAGCCATTTAGACACTTTGGAGCTTTTTTCTTATCATATTTTAAGCGCGATAGAAAACTTGAACTTGCTCACCCGCCCTTATGAAACCAGCCAAATGCTTGATAGCATGTTCAGTGAATTTTGCTTAGGCAAATGAAACCGCTTAAAGCATGGATTAAAAACCCCTTTTTAGTGCTACTTTTTAAGACTTTTTACCCATTAGTGCCGTTTAATACCCATATTTACAAAAAACCATACTGCCATTTTTCAAAAAGGGGTAAAATGAGCTAGTTTAAAATATATACATACTATCAACTGCTTTTGAGTAAAAATGTTAAAAAAGACAATTAAGGAGATTTCATGCTAAAACTCGCTAGCAAAACGATTTGTTTGTCCCTAATCGGATCATTCACCGCTGTAGAAGCCTTTCAAAAACACCAAAAAGATGGCTTTTTTATAGAAGCCGGGTTTGAAACCGGGCTATTGCAAGGCACACAAACCCAAGAACAAACCATAGCCACCACTCAAGAAAAACCCAAACCCAAACCAAAACCCAAACCAAAACCCATTACCCCTCAAAGCACCTATGGGAAATACTACATCTCCCAAAGCACCATTTTAAAGAATGCGACTGAGTTATTTGCACAGGACAATATCACCAACTTAACCTTTTATTCTTTAACCCCTGTGTATGTAACCGCTTACAACCAAGAAAGCGCTGAGGAAGCGGGCTATGGCAATAACAGCTTGATTATGATACAAAACTTCTTGCCTTATAATTTAAACAATATTGAGCTTAGCTATACAGACGATCAAGGCAATGTAGTCAGTTTGGGCGTGATAGAAACTATCCCTAAACAATCTCAAATCATTCTGCCCGCAAGCTTGTTTAACGATCCGCAACTTAACGCTGATGGCTTCCAACAACTCCAAACCACCACCACACGATTTTCTGATGCCAGCACGCAGAATCTGTTTGATAAGCTCAGTAAGGTTACAACCAATCTTCAAATGACCTATATCAATTACAACCAATTTTCTAGCGGTAACGGCAGTGGTTCTAAACCCCCATGCCCTCCATACGAAAATCAAGAAAATTGCGTGGCTAAAGTGCCGGCTTTCACCTCTCAAGACGCTAAAAATTTGACCAATTTAATGCTGAACATGATGGCGGTGTTTGATTCTAAATCTTGGGAAGATGCCGTTAAAAACGCTCCTTTCCAGTTTAGCGATAACAACCTGTCAGCGCCATGTTATTCTGATTACCTCACTTGCGTGAATCCTTACAACGATGGGCTTGTGGATCCTAAATTGATCGCTAAAAATGCTGGAGATGAATACAATATAGAAAATGGGCAAACAGGCTCAGTGATATTAACGCCACAAGATGTCATCTATAGCTATAGAGTCGCTAATAATATTTATGTGAATCTCTTGCCCACAAGAGGAGGGGATTTAGGGTTAGGGTCTCAATATGGTGGCCCGAATGGCCCAGGCGATGATGGCGTCAATTATGGCGCTTTAGGGATATTGTCTCCTTTCTTAGATCCTGAAATACTGTTTGGCAAAGATTTGAATAAAGTCGCCATCATGCAATTAAGAGACATTATCCATGAATATGGGCATACTTTAGGCTATACGCATAATGGGAACATGACTTATCAGAGGGTGCGCATGTGTGAAGAAGGCAGTGGGCCAGAAGAGCGCTGTAAGGGCGGGAAAATAGAGCAAGTGGATGGGAAAGAAGTGCAAGTGTTTGACAACGGGCACGAAGTGCGAGATACCGATGGCTCTACCTATGATGTGTGTTCTCGTTTTAAAGATAAGCCCTATACAGCGGGCAGCTATCCTAACTCTATCTATACTGATTGCTCTCAAGTCCCCGCTGGGGTTATAGGCGTTACCAGCGCGGTTTGGCAGCAACTCATTGATCAAAACGCCCTACCGGTGGATTACACTAATTTGAGCAGCCAAACCAACTATTTAAACGCTAGTTTGAACACGCAAGATTTTGCGACCACTATGCTTAGCGCGATCAGTCAAAGCCTTTCATCTACTAGATCTAGCGCCACTACCTATCGCACTTCAAAAACCTCACGGCCCTTTGGAGCCCCCCTATTAGGCGTTAATCTTAAAATGGGCTATCAAAAATATTTTAACGATTATCTAGGGCTGTCTTCTTATGGCATCATCAAATACAACTACGCTCAAGCCAATAACGAAAAGATCCAACAATTAAGCTATGGCGTGGGAATGGATGTGTTGTTTGATTTTATCACCAATTACACCAACGAAAAGAACCCTAAAAACATTCTAACCAAGAAAGTTTTCACTTCCTCTCTTGGGGTGTTTGGGGGGTTAAGAGGCTTATACAACAGCTATTATTTGTTGAACCAATACAAAGGGAGCGGTAATTTAAATGTGACCGGTGGGTTGAATTACCGCTACAAGCATTCTAAATATTCTGTGGGCATTAGCGTTCCTTTAGTCCAGTTGAAATCTAGGGTCGTTTCTAGCGATGGCGCAACCACCAATTCTATCACCCTCAATGAAGGGGGCAGCCATTTTAAAGTGTTTTTTAATTATGGGTGGGTGTTTTAGGGGTTAAAATTCTTTAACTTTGGCTCTAAAAACGCTCTTTTTAGGCTCTCTTGTAAGCGGTTTCAGTTCTGTTTTGCGCGTGAGCGTTATGGATCGCTGTTTTTGTTCTCGTATCGCTTGCGTGACTTCTTTAAGCTCGTTGAAGCTTTTTTTGTCTTATTATTTTGTCTCATGTTTTTGCTCTCCTTTCGTATTCAAACGCCCCTTTTTAGGCGTTTGTTTGGTTTAAAATTGCGTTAGCTTTTAAAAAAGTTTGTAGTTTGTGGGACAAAAAGACAGACCCTAGCTTAGAGGGATTTGAAAGCCCAAAGTCACTTGGTTTTTTCAAACAATCTCGCTTGTATAGGCTCGTGAAGCGCCCAAACGCTAAAGCGATTGGGCTTCCTAAGCTGATGTTGGGGGAGAGTTTGGTTCTCACTCTGTGTCCCTAATCATAGGGATTTTACAGAGTTTGATCTCCAACGCATTCCCTACAGGTCTCACACATCATATCTATAAAGGCGTAACTTTGTGCACTTCCTACGCTAGATACAAATGTATGGGGGCATTATACTACAAAGATGTTTGGGATTTCTGCTTGGGTGGTTTTAAAAAGATTTTAGTTTTTTGTTAATTTTAGTTTTTAGCAGGTGTGGTTTTAAGTGAGTTTGTGGAATAAAGAGTGTTGAATAATGTTTTAGTTTATTTGGCGAGAACAAAAGCCACAAACCTTTAGAGGGTTTATTTTAATGGGTGCGAAAACGCCACGCTAAACAAAATAATGACGGTTACAAAACTGAATGAATAAAAAAGTGCAAGCAAGATTAATATCCTGCTTATAGCCCCGTATTGCCCTGTCCTTCTTTATTGGCATAATCTTTCAATTCTTTATAAAGCAAAGATTGCAAGCGCGTGATAGCAAAATTCTTATTCTTTTCATCCACTTCAAGGCTTCTATTCAATACGGGCGTGCCTTGACAATCGCTCGCGCTAACAACCACTCTAATGCGTGTGGTGCCATTAGCACTGTCTGTGAAAACTTCATTTTTGATTTGATAGAGTTTTTCTTCATCGCTAGGGGTTAGCACTCTGGCATAAGCACTTTTGAGAGCGTTTTTAATCTCCGCATCGCTGTTGTTATCAAAAGTGATTTGCACTTTAGGTTTGAAAGCGTTTTGATAATAGATTTTTTCATAATTTTCTAACGAACCCACCGGGACAGAATACGCTTTTAAAATCCTTTCTATAGGCATCGCTTTAGCCAATAAATCCCCCATGCTCTTGGATTGCTGTAAAAAAACCCCTTTGCAAACCTTAGGCATTAAGGTGGAAAACTGCCCATAAAGAGCGTTATACTTATCCCTTAAACCCTGCAAAAACAAGTTTTGATTAATCCTTACTCTGGTGTAGTAGATCCCTTTTTGCGCTTCTTGATTGACAATTTCTACATTGTTCAATTCCAAGTCATCGGTTTTTAAGTTGATCGTTTGTGAATCGCTGGATTTTAACTTATTATCCACACGACTTTTTTGAATGTGGATTTGGGAATTAACCACCACGCTAATAGACGCCACTAAATCCGCTAACGCTTTTTGCTTAGAAGCCTCTTTAGAAGTGGCTGAACCACTCCCATAAAGATAGCCTTTTTGGGTGTTTGTTTTGTTGTAGGTCTTGCTATACCACTTAGGCTCTGCGCTTAAATTGGCACCCACAAAAGCCATAAGGCATGCAAGAATAATCTTTTTCATTATTAATCCTTACTCATTCGTTAAAGCGACATGCTTCTTAGTGATTCTTAGAAGCACATAAACTTTATCCGTATCAATAAAAGTGGCCTTTAGCTCACTAGCCTTAATCTCTATTTTATCCCCCTTGAAAGCTTCCATCACTTTCTCTAAGGCGTTTTGTCTGGCTGAGGACAAGCTATAATCCATATCTGAAAGCAATATATCGCTCATCCCACACACTAAAATTTTTTCATCTTTGGTTTGGGTCTTTTCAATTTGCACTTCTTTTGAGCAATCTCTTGCCCACTTAGGCAAGGACTTCCCCCACGCCACTCCCAACACCAAAGCAAGCGCGATAGCAAGGCGTTTCATTAAAACCCTACTTTTTAACCATGCCTAACTCTTCGCGTACTTTATCCACAATTTGCTTATCCAAGCCCACTAAAACAAAAACCCTGTCTTTACCGACATAGCGGGCAAGCATTTTAGAAGCGATCAATTCCTTATCCACTAATTGGGAAATTTTTTCAGTATCAGTGCCGCTTATGGACCTTTTACCAGAAGCGTCTACCGTTCTAGTTTTTTCATTTTCCAAATCTTTTTGTAAAGTGGATTTTAAATTCGCTGCTAAATTAGCCCTAGCTTTCGCTGTAGCCTGGTTAGTAGAATAATCCACATCGTTATTAGTGATCAAATCTTCAGCCCTTCCTAAAAAGACCCCTGAATATTTTTCATACTTCGCCACTTTTTCTAAATCCCCTACAACCCAATCAGGAGCACCTTTAGTCGCTTCTTTGTATGCCTTATTGCTTTTACTGATACCTGATTTTGGGGCATGGCTACAACCTACGATCACCATCGCTGCTACCACACTCATTCCTAAAATTTTTTTAACTTGATTTTTCATCGCTCATCCTTTCAAATATAAATTTAAAACATACGCTTATTGCTAGCGTTCTTCACAATAGGCTTAACATCGCTCCATACCTCTTCACCCGTTTTCCTATTGGTAAGGCTTAAGGTGAAGTCATAGTCTAATCGTTGCCTAGAACTACTAATAGAGGCTGCGATACTAGATACTTTACCACTTAAAGATAAATCAGCGGCTTTTAAAGTGCCTTTTTCTACAGTGGTGTCTTGATTATACTCTTCGCTCTCTCGTTCTTTTTCGCGCTGTTTCACCATTCTGCTATCCGCTGCAATGCCACTCCCTCCACTCGCCCTTGTGATATTGAACCTCCCATTAGATCGCAACCGCAACTGCCGCGCGATTTCAGTCGTCAAAAGATTCATGTCCAAATTGGGTTGCGTGGTGTCGTTAATCACATCTGAAACTTCAATCAAATGCTTGCCCTTGAGTTGCTCAAAATTAGGGTCGCTAAACATGGAATCTAACATCGCGTTAGCGGTTAGCAATAAATCCGTGCTGTTAATACTTGCAGTCGTATTTTTAGTGGCATCATTCACATTTTGATAAGTTGCCATTTCGCTTGAGCAACCCACCCACAATAAAGCACTCAAAATCACCGAGCTTATAATTTTTAATTTTGTTTTCAATACCATAGTGATAGAAACTCCCTATTCAAAATTTAAAACAGATACTTCCGTTCCTAATTTTAAACTTCTAATATAAACACACAGTGTTTTTGCGGATTTTAGCATTTTATGTGTCTTTTTTTTCACATTTTACAAGTTCTAGCCCTACAAATTTCACACTGCGAGCATTAATACCACAAATTCGCTCATTTTTAGCTTAATTAAAGAAACTTTTTTAACAAACATGCTTATTTAAAAACGATAAAAAACGATTTTTTGAGATAAAGAAAGATAAAAACTATTTGAAGTTAGCCCCCTTATAGAAAAAAAGGGGCTAAAAAAGATTCCTATGGGTTCTTTTTAACAACAAGGCTCTTTAACGCCCTTTATAAAAGCGTTTTAATCGCGTCTTCAATCGGCTTTGAAGATCCGGGCTCTACAAGCCTTTCACCCACTTCTTTGGCGTTTTTGTAAAAAATCAAAGTGGGGATCTTGCGAATGCCTAAGCTCTCTTTTAGATCCTGGCTCTCATCAAAAGAAACCTTAAAAAATTCCACCTTGCCTTTGTAAGTTTTGGCTAAATTTTCCATAATCGGCTCAATCTTTCTGCAATCTGGACACCAGCTCGCCCCAACATTAACCACTACCGCTTGATGAGCGATTTTCTCTGCGTAATTCTTCCCGTTAATAATTTCTGACATGATAATCCTTATTTTTTTATTTCCCCCAACTCCAAAGTATAGCATAACTCGTAAGCTAATCCCCTTTAACATTAGCCGCATTAGCCATGAACGCATGCAACTCATTGTATTCTTGGCGGTTTAGAAAACGCATTTTCCCTACCGGCAAGGCATTCAAATTCACAAAACCATAACGAACACGCCTTAAATCCAACACTCCAGCGTTAAAAAATGCAAAAAAGCGCCTCAATTCTCTGTTTTTCCCCTCATTGATAATGACTCTAAGTTTAGAGTATTTGGCATGGTTTTTGATGATTTCATAACCAATAAAGGGGGCAAATTCCATGCTTTTAATGGAGGTTTTTTGGTGCGCTCCCTTAGTAGCGTTTTCTAATTTCAAGCCCTCTTGCATCGCATTTTCCATCTCTCTTGTAACAAAGCCTTGAATTTTAACAAGATACTCTTTTTCTAAATTCGCATGCATTAAAGCGCTCACCACTGCCTTACTGTCGCTCAACAATAACACCCCTTCACTCGCAAAATCCAAACGCCCCACAGGCGCAAAATGGGCGTATTTTTTCTCCAAGCTTTCATAAATCACGCGCCGTTTTAAGGGATCGTTTTTGCTCACTAACTCGCCCTTTGGCTTGTGATAAACCAGAACGCTGAATTTTTTGTTTTTTAAAGGTTTGATGAGTCGTTTGTCTAAAAACACCTTGTCGTTTTCTTTAACCACGCTAGCGAGTTTGGCATGCTCGTGGTTGATTTTCACCCGCCCCTCTAAAACCAATTTTTCGGCTTCTCTTCTGGAGTGCTTGGTGTAATGGGCTAAAAACTGGTTGATCCTCAAGCTAAATCCCTCCACTCTAACCCTTTAAAATCGTCCTTGATCTTTTCATTTACCATTAGATCGCTTTGGATTTTGAATTGCTTATCCTTATCTTTGATGATCAAATACAAGGGGCGTTTGCCCTGGTGTTTTAGAGCGCTCTCTTTGATTTGTCTTAAAAACTCTTTTTTCACATCGTTTTCTAACACGATCGCTAAAGAGCAAGAGCTGGAAGCGAGTATTTCCATGGGGGGGATTTCGCGCACCTCTTCTTTTTGCTTTTCAGGGTCTTTATAGCGGGCTTTAGGGATTTTAACCTCCCTAGCGCTCTCTAAATCCAAGATTTCAAAAAGCCTTAATCGCGCCACTTCTTCTTGCTCTTCAATCTTGCATTTAAACACTAGAGGCTTATTAATATCCAACTCTTCTAAGGCGTTTAATTGCTTTTCAAAAAGCATGAGTTCAAACTTGCCGTATCGATCCAAAATGTCCGCTGTGCCATAAGGCTTACCGCTTCGTTTGCCAATTTTCTTTTTGACTTCCATGATTTTACCCAGCAAATAAGCTTGCGATCCAATTTCTAACTCTTCAATATCAATGCTTTTGACTAAATTTTTAAAGCCCTTAATTTCTTCTTTAAACTCGTCTAAGGGATTGCCTGAAACATGGATTCCTAAAGTCTCGTATTCGCATTCTAAAAGCGTTTTAGCGTCATGTTCGCCCAAATCAATCATGTCCAAAACAACCTGCTCTTTAATTCCGTCTTCCATGGCTCCAAAAAGGGAGTTACCCCCTTGCATCATTTCATTAGCCTTGTCTTTAGCGCGCCCCGCATCACAGATTAAATCCAAGTTAGCGAGCATGGTTTTTCGGGTGTAGCCTAAATTATCCAAGCTCCCTGATTTCACTAATGGCTCTAAAGATTTTTTAGTGAGTTTAGAAAAATCCACCCGTGAAATAAAATCTTCCAAACTCTTATAATCCCCTTTAGCCCTTTCTTCAATGATGTTTTTAATCGGCTCACCCCCAACCCCTTTAACCGCTCCTAAACCAAACACGATTTTCTTTTCCAACTCGCCCTTTTGATTTTTAAACTCCGCCACGCTGAAATCTTGCATAGAAGAATTGATGTGTGGGGGCATCACTTCAATTTCTAAAGCCCTGACCTCATCAATATAGCGTGCCACGGATTCAATCTTATTGGATTCGCTAGTGAGCATCGCTGCCATGAACTCATGCTTGTAATAAGTCTTTAAATACGCCGTTTGGAAAGTGATCATCGCATAAGCGGCTGAATGCGATTTGTTGAAACCATAACCAGCAAATTTAACGATCAAATCCCACAAATTAGCCGCTTTTTGGCCATCATGCCCTAAATTTTTAGCGCCTTCTACGAATTTAGCCTTATTGTCCGCCATGATTTGAGCGTCTTTTTTCCCCATAGCGCGGCGGATGAGATCCGCTTCACCCAAACTAAAACCGCCAATAGTTTGCACGATTTGCATCACTTGCTCTTGATAGACGATCGTGCCGTAAGTGGGCTTTAAAATCGGCTCTAATTCTTTAAACGCATAAGCGATAGGCTCAATGCCATGCTTTCTGTTCACAAAATCATCTACCATGCCTGATTCCATGGGCCCCGGTCTGCCTAGCGCGATAATGGCGATAATGTCTTCAAAGCTTGAAGGCCTCAAGCGTTTGTTAAGCCCTTGAAACATCCCGGATTCAATCTGGAATATCCCCACCGTATCCCCGCTTTGGATCGTTTTATACACTTTCGGATCGTCCATATCCAACGATAAAAAATCCACGCTAATTTTATGCTGCGTTTTAATGATTTTAAGCGCATCATCAATCACGGTCAAGGTTTTAAGCCCCAAAAAGTCAAACTTAATCAAATCCACCGGCTCTAAATACTTCATGGAATATTGCGTAACGATACCGCCGGTTTTTTCAGAGGCAAATAAAGGGGTTTTGTGCCACAACTCTTTTTGGCTATCCACCACTAAGGCTGCGGCATGCACGCCTGCGTTGCGATTCAAATTCTCTAAATTGAGCGAATACTCCCACACTTGTTTGGCTAATTCATTACTCTCTACTAATTCTTTGATTTTAGGCTCCAATTCCCACGCCCCCTCTATGAACTCGCCATTTTTTTCATAGCCCTTAAGCGTGATGCCTAAGCGGTTGGGTATGAGTTTGGCAAAATCATCGGCTTCTTTATAAGGCATGTCCAAAACCCTTGCGACATCTCTGATCACGCCTTTAGCCAACATCTTATTAAAGGTGATGACTTGAGCCACATTGTATTTGCCGTATTTTTCAATCATGTATTCTATGATTTCCTTACGCCGGCGCTGGCAAAAATCCGTATCAATATCAGGCATGCTGACTCTTTCAGGGTTTAAAAACCTTTCAAAGAGCAAATCGTATTTCAAGGGGTCAATATCCGTGATCTTTAAAGCAAAAGCCACCAGACTCCCAGCCGCACTCCCCCTACCAGGCCCTACAGGAATGCCCATTTCTTTAGCGTAACGGATAAAATCCCACACAATCAGCATATACCCCGGGAATTTCATGTTCGTAATGACTTCAATTTCTTTTTCTAATCGTTCTTTGTATTGATCATGTTTTTCTTTTGGCACTAAAACTAAGCGCTCTTTCAAGCCCTCTCTGGCCTTATAAGCAAAATAAGAAGCGTCATCTTCAAAATTCAGTCCCTCATTTTGGGCATAAGCTTTAGTGAATTTGAAGCTTGGAGGGGTTGGGGGGTTCTTTTTATCGTCTTTTAAATCAATCTCTAAAACGCATTTATCAGCGATTTCTTGGGTGTTTTCTAAAGCTTCTGGAATATCTGCAAAGAGCTTTGCCATTTCTTCAGGGGACTTGATGTAAAACTCATGCACGGAGTGTTTCAAACGCCCCTTATCGTTTAGGGTTTTACCCATCGCTACGCACATCGCTACTTCTTGAGCTTTGGCGTCATTAGGCATGGTGTAGTGGGTGTCGTTGGTAGCAATGATTTTTAACCCTGTTTCTAAAGACATTTTAATGACTTGCTCATCAATGAATCGCTGATCTAAAATGCCATGGCGCATGATTTCCAAATAAAAGTCGTCTTCAAAAATCTCTTGGTATTCGCAAGCGATTTTTTTGGCTTCATCATAGCCTTTAGCCCCATACTTGCGGTTTCTCTCATTATTAGTATTCAAATGGTAATTGACTTCCCCTTGCAAGCATGCGCTAGAAGCGATAATGCCTTTAGAATGCTCCCTTAGAAGTTTTTTATTGATGCGCGGGAAATAATAAAACCCTTCTAAATACGCCATAGAGCTTAAGAACATCAAATTTTCATAGCCCTCTTGGTTTTTAGCGAACAGGCACAAATGGAAGCGTTGTTTGGTTTCTTTGCTAGAAAGGTTGTCATCATTATGGATATACGCTTCCATGCCGATGATAGGCTTAATGCCTTCTTTTTTCATGCTCGTATAAAAATCAATCGCTCCAAACATGTTCCCATGATCGGTTACGCTCACGCTTTTCATGCCCAATTCTTTAATGCGTTTGGCTAGAATTTTAATCTTGTTCGCTCCGTCCAAAAGCGAATATTCTGTGTGCAAGTGCAAATGCGTGAAGGCTTTATTCTCTTTCATTGTATAACCCCTATTTGGATTTAATGCCATTATACCTATCGCTCTTTAAAAAACTCTTTATCGGTTCATTTAGTGGTAAATTATTTTAAAATGGTGGTTATAATAAGAAAGTTTTTATTATTTTTAATGCTATTTTAATGCTATTTTAGGAGTTCATCATGAAAAAATCCATTTTGTTGGGCGTTTGCTTGGCTTTTTCTTGCGTTCACGCCTTGAACGATTTAGAATTGATCAAAAAAGCGAGGGAAAGCCAATTAGAGCCTATGCCTATGGGCAAAGCACTCAAAGAATACCAGATCAAAAAAACCAGAGATGTGGGTATTGGCACCAAAAACAGCGAGATCATGACCTCCGCTCAAGTGGAATTAGGCAAAATGCTCTATTTTGACCCTAGGATTTCCACTTCCTATCTCGTGTCTTGCAACACATGCCATAATCTGGGCTTAGGCGGGGTGGATTTAGTCCCAAGCGCTATAGGTTCTCAATGGAAGAAAAACCCCCACCTTTTAAGCTCCCCAACGGTGTATAACTCTGTGTTTAACGATGTGCAGTTTTGGGACGGGAGGGTTACGCATTTGAACGAACAGGCGCAAGGGCCCATCCAGTCTTCTTTTGAAATGGGGGCTGATCCAAAAGTGGTGGTAGAAAAAATCAATTCCATGCCAGGCTATGTCAAACTCTTTAGAAAAGCTTATGGCTCTAAAGTCAAAATTGATTTTAAATTGATCGCAGATAGTATCGCTATGTTTGAAGCCACGCTTATCACCCCAAGCCGTTATGATGATTTTTTAAGAGGCAATCCTAAAGCGCTCAGTAAGGCCGAAAAAGAAGGGCTGGATTTATTCATTTCTAAAGGCTGTGTGGCTTGCCATAACGGCATTAATCTTGGGGGAACGATGCAGCCTTTTGGGGTGGTCAAACCTTATAAATTCGCTAATGTGGGCGATTTCAAAGGCGATAAAAACGGGCTTGTGAAAGTGCCTACTTTAAGGAATATCACCGAAACGATGCCTTATTTCCATAACGGGCAATTTTGGGATATTAAGGATGCGATTAAAGAAATGGGCTCTATCCAGTTAGGCATTGAAATCAGCGATGAAGAAGCGAAAAAAATTGAAACCTTCTTTGAAGCCTTAAAGGGTAAAAAACCTAAAATACTCTATCCAGAACTCCCTGTAATAACAGACAAAACCCCTAAACCCTCTTTTTGATTTTAAAAAAAGCCCTTTTAGGGGGCTTTTGGCGCTTAAATCTAAAAATATTCAAAGCGTCTTTTACGATCAACAATAAAAAAGCCATCAAAAAGCAAGCGATCATCTCTTAAAAAGCGCTTAAAAATTTCTTTTTAATCCCTAATTTAGCGGTTTTAGATTGTTTTGAAATCAAAAACCCATTCAAGGCGTTTTCAAATAAATTTTCATTTTTTGGTTGTCTAAAATGAGCGTGTCCTTGCCCTTAGTTACCGTAAAATTACCCTTAAAATTCTCCATAAATTCCAATTCAAACGCCATTAAATGCTCATCTTTACACACTTTTCTTGAAATCCCGCTATCTTCAATTCCAATGTGCCTATCGCCCTGCCATACATAGCTGGCAAAATACCGGTTGCAATAACCTTTGCCATAAATACGATTTTCTTTTTGGTCAAACACAAACTCTCCCATAGAGCTTTTAGGCTTTGGCTTCTTTTTAAAAAGCTCATACCAGTGTTTTCTTTTTTCTTTTTGCTCCTGCTCTTTGGCTTCAAGTGCTGCTTTATCTTCAGGTAAAGCGGTATTTAGAGAGGAATCTTGCTCTTCTTCATGCTCTCTAAAAGCGCTATCAGCGAGCATGGTTTCAATGTCATACACTTGATGGTTCATTTCTACTTTTTGGATATGCCAATCATTGCTAGAAAGTTTTTTATCAAACATCTTTAAAAAAAAACACCCAGAAAAGACACAAGCCGTTAAAACGCTTGCTCCAGCCAATCGTAAATTCAAACAATTCCTCCTTATGTTTTATTTTTTTAACGGGCTTACGCTTTGCGCTTCAACCGCTTTTTTAATCAAAGAAATCGCTTCTTGCATCGCTTGTTCGCTTACATGTTGGAGAGATTGTATCGCACTTTCTTGAAAATCTTGATTGCCATTTTTAGTCGTTTTGGTCGTTTTATTTTCCAAACTAGAAATATTTTCATGCTTAATGATCACTCCAGAATGCGAATCGCCTTTCACGCTAATATCATAGCCTAGCGCGAATTCCGCTCTATAGGTAGAATTTTCTTTTTCTAAAAGAGAAAACGATAAAATCGTAAAACGGACCGCATAAGTTGGCGCGCCCGCGCCATAAGGGGGCAAAGCCACGCCTAAGCATGCTTTTTGCGCTTCTTGCATGAACATGGTTTTTAACATGTTGCGAGGCAAGTCTATCCATTTTTGGTGCTTCCCATGCGTGATCTGCCCGTCTTTGGCTTTAAACACGATCTCTTTAGTGTTGAATAAATCCGCGCTCAAAATACTAATGAGTCTCACTTCGATCAAAGGTTTAGGGCATTGCATGATTTCAAAAGAACTCGCATTCAAATCATAAGTTCTGATCTCTGGTAGCATTTGTTTTAAATTGATACTCAAGCAACCCTGAAGCAATAGGGCTAATGCTGATGAGAGTGAAAAGATTTTTACCGCCGCAGCTCTCATGATTATTTCCTTTCTCCAAAAATCGTTTTATAGGGGTTAGCATCAAATTTGTCTATCAAAGCAGAGCCTTTTTCCACAAAATTATCAATGTTTCTCAAGCTCAACTGCGCTTGCATGATTAAGGGAGTGAACATCGCTTTAAAGTCGTATTGCCCCTGTTTGATGCGTTTATCCACATCTAAAACCACATTATTGACATTAGAAACAAGATTGTTAGCGTTGCCAATCAAGGAATCAAATTGAGTCTTTCTTGAATCCAAGTTAGCGATGAGATCATCTACTGAAGCGAGAATGTGCTTGAATTTTTCCACATTTTCATCGTCTAAAATCCTATTCACATTCCTAATCGCTTTCATCACTTCTTGCACCACTTGATTAGCATCACCACTCAAGCGATCCATAAGCCCTTCTTTAAAGATTAAAATCCGCTCCCCTTTATCGCCGCTACCATAAAATTCTTCATTGTGGCTTTGCTCTAAGGCTAAAAATTTTAACCCCATAAACCCTCTAGAAGAAACCGCCACTTTGGAATCTTTACGGATCTTAACGCTGGATTTGATCATCAAATCCAAACGGACCACCCCCACTCTATCCTTTGCAAAACCCACCTTAATGACATTCCCCACTTGAATCCCTTTGTAATTTATGGGCGAGTTGGTCGCAATGCCTCCCAAGTCTTTGTCCGTATAGACCACATATTCATAATACTTTCCGTCATCTAATCCCAAATGGCCTAGCCATAAAATAAAGCCTACCATGCACACTAAGCATAAAAAGAAGAGCCCGCCGATTAAAGTGTAATTCACATGCCTTTCCAAAATTTCTCTCCTCGTGTTGAATTGAATAAATTGCCTTCATCTAGCCCTTGAGTTTGAGCTTTTTTAATAAAATCTTTTAAATCCCCATTAAACTCCAATAGCCCGTCTTTGAGCATGATGAATCGATCCACGCAATCATGCACGGAGTCTAAATCATGCGTAATCATCACCACCGTAAGCTGTAAGCTCTCTTTGAGCGTCATAATCAATTCATCAAATTTGCCCGCGCTATAAGGATCTAGCCCGCTTGTTGGCTCATCTAAAAATAAGATCTCCGGATTAGTCGCCATGGCCCTTGCTATACCCACGCGCTTTTTCATCCCCCCACTCAATTCATAGGGGTAAAGGTGGTAAGCCCTAGGGGGCAAACCCACTTTTTCAATCCACATTTTAGAAATTTCTTCAACAATTTTTTTAGAATAAGCGCCGTATTGCTCTAGCATGACACCCACATTTTCTAAAACCGTTAAAGAGCTATACAACGCCCCAAACTGGAAGCAAATGCCGCAGCGGTTAAAAATCTTTTGCTGCTCTCTTTCTTTGAGTTTCCATATATCTTCCCCAAAAAGCAACACTTCCCCCTTTGTAGGGCGATTGAGTAAGATCATGCACCTTAAAAGCGTGCTTTTACCGCTCCCTGAACCCCCTAAAATCGCCATCACTTCGCCCTTATGCACGCTAAAACTCACGCCCCTATGAATAATGGTGCTCCCAAAAGCACTATGGAGATCTTTGACTTCAATTAAGACTTGATTGTTAGCAGCGCTCATCATATATTCAACTTAGAAAAGATAATGGAAAAAACAGCGTCTAAGAAAATGATCCAAAACAAAGCGTTCACGACGCTAATGGTGGTCAAGCGCCCAATGCTCTCAGTATCCCCCTTGACTTCAAACCCGCGCATGCACCCTACCATCGCAATCGCAAACCCCCAAAAAGGGGCTTTGACAATCCCTACCAAAAAATGATTCCAACCCACTGTGTCATGCAGTCTGTCTATATAACTCGGGAAGCCCAAATCCAATTGGTATTTAATCGCAAACATGCCCCCAAGAATGGCGAACGCATCAGCAATAAACACCAATAAAGGCAAAACAATCACTAAGGCTAACACCCTAGGCAACACTAAAAATTCAAAAGGGTTAAAGCCCATGGTTTTCATCGCGTCTAATTCTTCAGTGATCTTCATCACCCCAATTTGCGCGGTAAAACTGCTCGCGCTCCTCCCGGCAACCACAAGGGTTAAAATAAAGGGACCGATCTCTCTTAAAGCAAGTTTAGCCGTCATTTCCACCGACATTAAAGGTGCGCCCAGGTCTTGTAATTGTAAAGCCCCTTGTAAAGCAACGGCAAACCCCACGATAAACACCGTTAAAATACTCACTGGCAAAACCTTAAACCCGGATTCATTGATATGATAGAGCAAAGGAGTGATGCAAAAGCGTTTGGGGTTGAAAACGCTTTTAATGAAGTAAAATAAAATCATGCCGCAAAAATTGAATGCGTTTAAGAAGGTGTTATAAGTCTCTACGATACTCTTACCTAATTTAGTGATCATGAGTTCGTATTTTTTGCCCGCTTTTTTAGATTCTAAATCGTCTTCTTTTTCAAGCCAGTCTTTAACCACTTTCAAAGCGCATGCGTTATTCTCGCTCACGTTACCCAATTCAATGTTTAAAGAACGCTCCTTGACTAAATCAAATAAAAACATGCCAAAAACAAAATCTATTTTTTGGCACCCTGAAAAATCCATTTTTAAAGGCCCTTGATGATCTAATAATTTTTTTTTCAACTCATCTAAACGAAACACGCTCGTTTTAAAATCCCAATCTCCTCTTAAAATCAGCACAGAGTTCGCCCCATCTTTACGCATCTCTAAAAATTTTTGTTTCTCTGTCTTCATTAAAATATATTCTCTCTTAGATTAGGTAAAATCTATTAACAAAATTTTGTTTGTTAAAACGATTATTTTAACACAATGATAAACCAAAAAGTTAAACAGCATTCCGTTTAATAAAGGATTAATTATTTTTAAAATGTTTAAAAAAATCATTTTTTTTGGTGTTTTCTTAATGGGGGGATTTGTTATTCCGCCCCTTGAAGCCATGCCTATTTTGCACGATAAAACCCCTAAAAAAAATTACCAAGAAGCCCATGAAAAGCTCTATAGAAGCATCATTAACCGCCAAAAGCTCACTCGTAAAAAAAGCGGGTGGTATTTTTTAGGAGGGTTTGGCGCTGTAGAGGCCATTAAGGACTATCAAGGCAAGGAAATGAAAGATTGGATTGCAACGCTCAATTTAAAAACCGGCGTGCAGAGTTTTTTTAAAAAATACATCGGGATCAGGGGGGTTTTTGCATGGGATCTTGGGTCAGGAAAAGTGAATTACCAAAGCCATAAAGATCCTACAAACTCTTTTTTTACCATGCTTGCGGTGGGTTTGGATGTGATTATGGAATTTCCTTTAGGGAGTTATAAGCATTATTTAGGGGCGTTTGGAGGAGCTAGGGGGGCTTTAGTCGTTTATACGGACAAGCAAAATTTCAAGTTTTTTAAACATTCTGTGGTTTCAGGGGGCTTAGCGATTAATGGGGGGGTCATGCTCACGCTTTTTTTAAGACACCGCATTGAATTAGGGTTTAAAATCTTACCCACCGCCAGATTGCTTTCTAGCTCTAGACGCTTTGAGACTTCGCCCTTATTTTATGCGGCATACAGCTATAAATTTTAACCTTTTAGCAAACTTCAAAAATCCAATCTTTGGGGGCTTCTTGTTCGCCTTGTTGGATGGATAAAAGCAAATCATAGAGTTGTTTAGTGGTATTGCCCGGTGCTTCAAAAAAATAAGACTTGTTATTGTGCACGATTTCTTTAATGGGCGTAATGATCGCAGCTGTCCCACACGCTCCAGCTTCTTTGAACGCGCCCAACTCATCCATTAGGATTTCCCTCTCTTCTACTTTGAGGTTCAAATATTCTTTAGCCAAAACCATCAAGCTTTTTTTTGTAATGCTTGGCAGAATGCTTGGCGAATGCGGGGTGATAAAGGCATTATCATGCGTGATGCCAAAAAAATTCGCCGCCCCCACTTCTTCAATTTTAGTGTGCGTGGTAGGGTCTAAATAAATGCAATCATCATAGCCTTGCTCTGTGGCTATTTTGTGGGCTAACAGGCTTGCAGCATAATTCCCCCCCACTTTCACCCCACCGGTGCCTTTAGGCGCGGCCCTATCAAACGCCGTAGTGATAAACCTAGCCCATCCTTTTTCTATACCCCCCTTAAAATACGCCCCCACAGGCACACAAAACACGATAAAAAGGTATTCGCTGGCCGGCTTCACCCCCAAATTATCCCCTACGCCTATGACAAAAGGGCGCAAATACAAACTCGCCCCGCTTTTATAAGGAGCGAGCCATTTTTGATTCGCTTCCACCACTTCAGCGCATGCCCTTAAAAACAGCTCTTCGCTCACTTTGGGCATGAGCAGTCTTTCGCATGAAGTTTGCAAGCGTTTGGCGTTTTCTAAAGGGCGAAAAAGTAAAGCTTTCCCGTTTTGAGAGCGGTAAGCCTTCAAGCCTTCAAAACAAGCCTGCCCGTAGTGTAAGACCGGCGAGCCTTCGCTGAGTTGTAACACATTTTCGCTAACCAATTCGCCTTGCGACCAAGAGCCGTTTTTATAAGTGGCGATGAAGCGAAAATCCGTTTTAATGTAGCTAAAGCCTAAATTTTTCCAGTCTAAATTCTCTAAATCTGCCATTTCACACCTTTAAAGGATAGTTTAGGTGTGATTGTATCTAAAAAGGGGTTAAAAATCCCTCAAGTAACTGATTTGAAACGCATAAACTCTACGCACATCAGCCTGTAAGGTGTATCCCTTTTCGTTGGTGATGGAGAAAAGCCGGTGCGTGATCGTAGGCACTTTAATCCCTAATTCCAAGCTATTGTGTTTAGCGATATGGGTGCGGATCCCAAATTTCCATAAAAACTGGAAATTAGCCGGGCTGTAACTGGAATTGCTGTGGTGTTTTACATAATTAGCGATCTCTTTACTGATGCTTGTTGCCCAACTATCCCCGGCTAATTGGATTCCTACCACAAAACCAAAAACCATGTTTTCTTTATTCACAAAATTCCACAGCGTATCTAACCCCACGCCATAAGTGAATAGATTGACATAATATTGCCCTTGATAGGAATCCCTTTCTGTTAAAGTCGTCTCTCCAAAACTAAAACTATTGTAAATAAACCCGCTCTCGCCCACCGGGATACCCTTTTTCATCACGCCAAAGCGGTTGTGCGCGTAGTCAAAAAACCCATAATAACGCGCACCAAACCATTTTTTCTTGCCAAAAAATTGCTTATAGCCCACTTCAAAACCCGCTCCTGCGTAAGGCGGGAACTTTATCAAAGGCTTTTGCAAGCCGTTGTCATTCACCATTTTAGTCTGATTTTGTATCATGCTCACCTGGTAATTGACTCCCACAAAAGCCGCACTCTCTTCAGCGCTCGCTAAAACACCCAAAGCCCCTAATAATATAATTCTTTTCAGCATTCAGTCTTTTCCCTTTATTTTTTGATAATCGCTCTATATTATATTAGCTTAACATGGTTAAGTATTACTTATAAAGAAATAATAATATATTTTTTCTTAAACTCAATTAAAAAACTAACCTTTTAGTTCATTCCAACGATTCGCCACAAACGCGCTTGTTTCTAACGGCACCCTCAAAGGATAAACCTCATCATTAAGAATGCGTTGGATTTCTTGCTGCAACTCTGGGGCGTTTTTTTCTTCAATTTCAAAAATCAATTCGTCATGCACTTGCAAAAGCAGCCTCACCGAAGGGTTATTTTTGAAACGCTCGCTCACTTTGAGCATGCCTAATTTCAATAAATCGCTCGCGCTCCCTTGAAAAATCGCATTCACGCCCTCTCGCAAATAATTGCCCTTGACATAATCATTCACGCCATTAAAATCAAACACCCGGTAACGCCCAAGCAAAGTAAAAGCTTTAGAAGTTTTTAAAATCTCTTCTTTCATGCGGTTTAAATAATCTTTGATACTAGGGAATCGTTTGAAATACGCCTCTATGTAGCTTTTAGCCTCACTTAAAGAGATGTTTAAAGTTTCGCTCAATTTCTTACTCCCCATGCCATACACCAGCCCAAAATTAATGCTTTTAGCGATGGATCGTTTTTCTTTGGCTAGTTCTTCTCCAAACAACGCCTTAGAAGTTTCTAAATGGATGTCTCGCCCCTTTAAAAACGCCTCCATTAAATCCTTATCCTGGCTAAAATGGGCTAACAGGCGCAATTCAATCTGCGAATAATCCACCCCTAGCAAACAATATTCTTTAGAGCTAGCGATAAAGCCCTTACGAATGAGTAAGCCTTTAGAAGATCGCACCGGGATATTTTGCAAATTAGGCGAATGCGAGCTTAAACGCCCGGTAGCTGTGCCGGTTTGGATGAAAGTGGTATGGATTTTATCGTCTTTGTCTTTTAGGCGCAATAAGGGGGTGGTGTAAGTGTTAAAAAGCTTATTCAATTCTCTGTATTCTAAAATCAAAGGGATGCTTGGGTGCTTGTCTAGGATTTTTAACAAGCTTTTTTCATCAGTAGAACGGCTTTTATTTTTAGGAAGCTCTAATCTTTCATACAAGATCTCGCTGAGTTGCTTGGGGGAGTTGAGGTTAAAATCCACGCCGATTGAATCCAGAATTTGGTGCTCTAAAACTTTTAATTCATCTTTAAACTCCTGCTCTAAGCGTTTGAAATAAGGCGCATCAATCTTAAAGCCTTGAAATTCCATGCCCATTAAAACTTTCACAAACGGCGTTTCAATTCCACTAGCTAAAGCGAGCAAACCCTCTTCTAGCCCCCCTTTTTCAAAATACTCGCACAAACGCTTCAAAGCGTTTAATTCCACGCTTAAAAGCTCTAATTTCTCCGCCTTGCTTGTTGTTTTAAAATCTTTGATTTTTTCATGCGGGATTAATTCTTCTTTTAAATATTCCTTTAAAACTTCATCAAACCCCACTTTTTCCGGATTTTTTAAAAACGCTAAAATTTGAGTGTCTTGGATGCGAATGTTTTCTAAAGGCACCTGGTATTTGGCTTTTAAAAAGCTCAATAAAGGCTTTAAATCATGCCCAACGATACACGCATGCTGTAACATTTGAGAAAAAGCGTTTTGCAAAAACTCTAAAGAAAAGGGCGAAAATAACGCCTCTTCTAAAGGTAAAAAATAGCCTTGATCTTCATATAAAAACGCTAGGGCTAGAACTTTTTTTTCTTTATCTAGCACCAAACGCACAAAAATCCTTGCCTTAGTTTTTTCTAGCTTTTCTAAAAACGCGCTCAAAGGCTCGGTGTTTTCTAAAACGATCATGCGTGATTTTTTAGGGGCATTTTCTAATAGGGGTGTATTTTCTAAAATTAAAGGCGTAGGGGAACTTTCTAAATCCCTTAAAGTAGAAATAAAACCATATTCTTTCAATTCATCTTTGATTTTCAATAAGGGGTTTTCGCTAGGAAAAGCGCAACTTGAAAAATCAAATTCTTTAATGCATCCTCTTTCTAAAGTGGCTAATTCCTTGCTTAAAAACGCGCTCTCTTTATCTTGTATAAGGGCTTGATACATTTTAGGGCTGAGTAAATTTTTCGCCAAGTCTAAATTTTCATAGATTTTTTCCAAACTCCCTAATCGCTGTAACAATTCCTTAGCGTTCTTGCTCCCAATGCCTTTAACCCCCTTGTAATTATCGCTGCTATCCCCCACAATGCCCTGATAATCCGTGAATTGACTCGGCAAAATCCCGTATTTTTCCACGCAATCTTTCGCCAAAAACTCCGTTTTGCCATCAAAAAGCGCGATTTTATCGCTCAAAAGCTGGTTAAAATCCTTATCTTTAGAATAAATGCGCGTTTTATAAGGGCTTAGCGTGGCCAGGCTTGCGATCACATCATCAGCTTCAAACCCGCTCATCTCCACACAAGTAAAACCCATTTTTTGCAACCATTCTAACGCGATAGGGATTTGTAAAAGCATCTCTTTAGGGGCGTCTTTACGATTTTGTTTGTATTCGCCTAATTTTTCAGATCTTTTAGTTTTAGTCTGGCTTTCTAGAGCGAACACGATAAAAGGCATGTTTTTTCTATCTTTATAAAATTTTTTAACCATGCCCACAAGCCCCGTTAAAAGCCCTGTAGGAAAGCCCTTATCGTTGGTTAAAGGCTTATTTTTAGCGCTCATGTAATAGCTTCTAAACAAATACGCAAAAGTATCAATTAAAGCTAAAGTCCCCTCTTTAATGACTGGCTGCTCCATGGTTCAACCCTCTTCAATCAAGCGAATTTTAAGTTTATTGTAACACAAGCTGGACCTCATCTCTTTCAAAATAACGAGTCTTTTTGAACGGGTGTTTCTTGGTTAATAACTTCTTTTGTGGCTTGGATTTTAGCGTCGCAGTATTGAGCCACGCCTTGAATGGTTTATTTCATCAAGGCGTTGATTAGGGTGTGCATGAAGTTAAAATCAATATCCTCAAGGGTTTGAGTTTTAGCGGTGGGTTTTAGGGGTAAAGAAATTTTAAACTCCGCAATACTTTCTGTTGTAGAGCCTAGCCCCCAAGTCAAGGGTTTTAAAATAAATTGTAAAATCGCGCTTATAAAATGTAAAATTTTAGGGCTTTTGAAAGCAAATTTTGGTTTTAAAATTTTAACCTTATTGCCTGTAAAATAAGGTTGTTTTTGATAAAACACGGTGAAAGTGTCTTGCGCGAACGAAAGGGTATTTTTTTCATTAGTAAATGTAGGGTCATCTATAATAAAGCCTTTTATACCATTGTTAGTTGCAGCGCGCACGACATAAGGGTAGCTGCTTTCTATTTGTGTGTCATGGATTTTTATCGTGTTGGCATGATAAATTTTCTTACTTGACAACACTTCAAACAAATCCCCTAATCTGAAGCTTTTCCATGTCAAGCCGCATGGGGTATTACCCCCCCCCCCCCAGAATTTTTGCCATTGAAAGCATTAAGGGCGTTTTCTTCATTGTTAGAAAGGGTGGTGTTTGATAGCCCTGTAGCTTTTAAATAAGCCTCAAGTTCGGCGAGCCGACACTGCTCAAGTTCGGCGAGCCGACACTGCTCAAGTTCGGCTATGAATTTTTCCATGAAATGAAAATCAATATCCTCAAGGGTTTGAGTTTTAGCGGTGGGTTTTAGGGGTAGAATGGCTTTATCGTTTTTAATTTTTGCCCATGAACACATGTTTTCATAGCCGAATTTTTTAGGGTAACCAAAAAATAGCGTGGATAGAAACAAGCCGATTTTATGGTTGATTTCAAATTTAGGTTTGAGAGAAAATACCCTAGCATGTGTTACCATTTTATAAGGAAAACTGCGATAAAACGCGCAACCAAACATGTCAATCGTAATGGTATGGCTTTCAAAAACTTTTGCTTTTATATCGCTTTGCCCTAAAACGCCATTATTGCTAAGCCCTGCAGTGATGACAAATTCGCCCTTATGGTTGATGTGGCGTTTTTGAATGTCAAAATCACCGTTACTCGCTTCAAACAAATCCCCTAATTTGAACTCGCCCCACTTAATAGCGTTGAGTTGACTACTAAGGGGGCCAATCACTTTGGGGGCGTTTGGTTTTTTAAAATCAAGCCCACTTCATAAGAAAGGTAATCGGCTATCGTTCTTTTAAAATCCTCTAATGCGGGTTTAGTCTCATTCTTTTGGTGGGCTTCAAAATTAAAGTCTTTAGCATGCTTGTTTTCATGCGGTTTAGCGATAAAATCTTCAATATAGATTGTTTCTAAATCGCCCCACAGCTCTTTAGAAACTTGAGCGTTTAAGCCGGCTTTGTAAATTTTAATGATTTCTTCGTAGCGTTTGGTAGGGTTAGAGATTTCATTTAAGCCTCTTTTGGTGCGTTTGAAGCCATCGTTTCTAAAGTCTATGAATTTAACGGGCTTTTCATAATCGTGTGGCTCATGGGCTTTAAAAATATAAACGCTTGTTTGCACTCCGGCTTGAGGCATGAATAAATCGGTGGGCATTTTAATGCTCGCTAAAAGCGAATGTTTTTTTAAAATTCCAACATTGGATTTTAAAGCTTGCCCGCTCCCTGCGCTATCTTGGATAATGATCGCTCCTAAAGCACCTTTTTGCATATATTCTAATCCAAACTTGATAAAAGGCATGCCGTTTTCTTCGTAGCTAAAAGGAGGGTTTAATAAAAGGATATTGGGTTTAAAATCTTCATAAATCTTTTTATTGGTTTCAAAAGTGTTGCCTTTGATGATCAAGCTTGAACCATCGCCTCTTAAAATCATGTTAGTGGTGGCTAGCGAAAACATTTCAGCGTTAAGCTCCACGCCTAAAAGTTGCGTGGTTTTCATGCTTTTTATTTTTTCGTTCGCTATAGTGGTGTTTTTACCATAGGTTTTTTCAATGTCTTCAATCATTAGCACCATAGAAGAAATTAAAAAGCCCGCGCTCCCTGCGGCCAAATCCATCACAAAAGACTTTGCATTAACCCCTAAAAGCTCGCTCATCATTTTAGTTACATAAGGCGGGGTTAAAACAATGCCTAATTCCTTACCATCCCCTAAAGCGTATTTTAAAAATTCGCTATAAAGTTCGCCCATGATGTCTAAATGACCGGTATTATCGCTTTCATTAATGGGCTTATGGACAAATTCATAAAGAAAAGTAAAAATTTGCTTAGTGATGCTTGAATCTTTTTCTAAAAGCATGCTTATGGATTTATGAAGGCTCGTTTCTTTATCACGCTGCGGGTCTTTACTGATTTCTTTAAAACTAGCGAGCATTAGATCCCGTTTTTCTTCGCTCAAGTTTTTGGTTTTCAAAAATTCGCTGATTTGGTTAAACACTAAAACGCCATCACGGCTAGTATCGGTTATTTCGCCTTTTAAATCGCTTGGTTTTAAGCCCCCTTTTTTGCCCTTAATTTCTTGCATGGATAAAAGCATGCCGCTCACGTATAGCACGCGCTGATGCACGGTGATGTTATGGCTATGCATAAGGCGGTTGAGTTTTTTAGTGGTTTCGTTTAGATCGGCTTTGGTTTTGATTAAGATGGAATGCTTTTCTTCTTCAGTGAGTGCGCATTCTTTATAAAAAGCGTTAAACGATTCTTGATTTTCTAAAAAATGCAGGGTTTTAGCGTTAGTGAGTTTGTGCGAATTGATCCCACTTGCAAAAACATAATACACTTCTATATCAAGGTTTTTTTCATCATCGCCGGCTATGCCTATGGCGATACATTCTTTATATTTTTCTTTGTTTCTTAGGATATTTTGAGCATAGTGTAAAGCCCCATTCACGGCGAATTTTGAAATGGAATGATCATCGTTTTGCAGCGCACCGTTTTTAAGCTTTTTTAAATTTTTAGCGTGGAGTTTGTTTTCTATGATTATAGGGATAACGCTCTCTTTATTTTTAGGGTGCGTGTATTTTTCTAAGCTAAAATCTGGCTCGCCAAAAGATTTTTTATCTTTAGTTTTACTCGCATTCAAAAGGGCGTTTTTAAGGCTAGAACTCATTTGGCTTTTAACATTAAAATCCTTATTTTTCATAAGCCCTAAATTTGTCAATTCTTTTTTGACATAGTCATCAACATCATCTTCTAAAGAAAAAGCTTGCATGGTTTTATCCTTTTAAAAAATAAAATTATAACTCATTCATCCGCGCTGCAAAGCGCGATTGCAAAGTGCGCTTTGATGTTTAGGGTTTTAAGGTATTTTAGGGCTTCCTTTAGGGTGGTGCCGGTGGTGATAATGTCATCTAATAAAAAATAATCTAAAGTTTCATCGCCTTTGAAGGTGAAATCCCGTGGGTTATTGGTGCGAAATTCCAGGCTTTTCCCAGCATACGAAATAGTATTATTAGCCCTTAAACGCCCATAAGTGGGCTTTAAATTGCCTTGACAAAAGCCTTTTAAAAGCGCGGCTGAATGCGAGTAAAAGGATTTGATTTTATCATCAATGGCGATGCCATAAAGGGGAATATTCAAGCCCTTTTCTTGTAAGATTCTCACAAATTCTTTGCCGGCTTTTTGAGAAAGCAAGGGCAAAATGCGAGAGCCAATCAGCGCGTATTTGCTTTTAATGAGTTCTTCTATTTCGCTATAAGCGTAAAAACTATACACGCTCACGCCCTCTAAAACCCTTACCTTTAAGCTTAAGGGCAAATCGTTTAAGCAATTCGGGCAAAGGGGCTTAAAAGAAAGCTTTAAACAAGTTAAACAACGCATTCAATAAAGTTGGCGATTTGATCGTGTAAGTTTTTAGCGCTTTTTTGAGCGTCTAATTCCAAAACTTCGCACCCGAATTTTTCTTTTAACGCATAAGCGTGAGTTTTGAGTTTTTGCTGGATTGTGAGTAATGTTTCTGTGCCTTGGTTTTCTATTTTGTCCAAACTTTTAAGGCTTAAGCGCTGTTTTAAACCCTCTTTATCTATGAGTAAAAGAATGATTTTTTCAGGCAAGACGCTTTGAGTAGCAAGAAGGTTTAATTCTAAGCTTGAAAATTGGCTATAAGCCATGCCAGAAATCAAACTCCTGTCGCTAATGATGAGCTTTTTTTCTTTCAATGCCGGTTTTATCACGCTTTCTACATGCTCAGCCCTATCGCTTAAAAATAAAAACGCTCTAGCTAATTCGCTGATGTTTTCATTTAAAGCGATACGCCTTAAACTTTCGCCTATTTTTGTCCCCCCTGGCTCTTTGGTAAAAAGGGCGTTTTTAAACCTAGCTTTTAATAATCCTACTTGAGTGCTTTTGCCCACGCCATCAACGCCTTCTAACACCACATACATTTTAAACCTTTGAAATCAAAGGGTAAATTTCTTTAGGCACTAAATGGCTCGCATCGCCCTTATGCGCGATAATGGATCGCACGATAGAAGAGCTTATGAAAGCGTTTTGTAAAGTGGGCATGAAATACAAGGTTTCTAATTCGTGGTTTAAGGATTTGTTCGCATAGCCCATTTGCAATTCGTATTCAAAATCGCTCACCACCCTTAAGCCCCTAACTAGCACCTTACAATGATATTCTTTAGCCAGATTAGCCAATAGCCCTTCAAACGCCACGCATTCTACATTCTCAAATTTTTGGGTAGAGAGTTGCATCATCTCTAGGCGTTCTTTTAAACTGAACATGGGGTTTTTAGCGCTTGAATGCGCCACAGCGACAATGAGCTTTTCAAACAATTCGCTGGATCGGTAGATGATGTCTATATGCCCGTTAGTGACCGGATCAAAAGTGCCCGGATAAATGCCGATTTTTTGCATCAGTTCATTCCCCATCGGGGATATAAGTCATTTTCTATCCCCAAGCTGTCAAACCACTTCCCCACTAAAAAATCTTGCATCGCTTCTAAAGTCTTGCTCTGGGTGTAATAAGTCATCACCGGCGGTGCAACGATTGCATTAGATTGGGCGAGTTTGAGCAAATTTTCCAACATGATAGCGCTTAAAGGCATTTCTCTAGGGGCAATGAGTAAGGGGCGTCCTTCTTTAAGCATGACAGAGGCGCTCCTAGAAATCAAATCCCCTCCAAAGCCATGCGCGATTTTAGCCACCATGTCCATGCTCGCTGGAATGATCGCCATTTTATGGATGCCATAACTCCCTGAAGCGATGCTCGCATGGATGTCTTGCTCGTTAAAAAAAGTACCACTAGGCCGTAAATCTTTCATGGCGTTTTTAAGGTTGATATTGGATTCTTCTAACGCTACGACATGCGCGTTTTTAGACGCCACGACAAAAACTTCAATTTCTTTGGGTAATTTTTCTAAAAACCGCAAGGCTAGGGGTATCCCGCTCGCCCCACTGATGCCTAAAACCAATTTCATGAATGTCCTTTATAAGATTTGCGCTTTAGAGCTGCTCAACACTTTTGCTTTCAGTATTTTATTGCTTTCTAAATTTTTCGCTTGAATGATTTGATTGAGCGCGCCATTTTCTAGGGCTTTTAGGCTTATTTCTATGCTGATTTGCCCCTCTTCATACACCCCGGTGATGATGTCGTTTTTACGCACGATGATTAAGGCTTGGGTTTTATCCGCGCTTAAAAGCGTGTTAGGGGGGATAAAATTTTTCGCGCTCACTTTATTAATCGCGCCCTCTAATAGGGGGTTAGAAAGCGCGCCAAACAAAACGCGCTCTTTTTGAGTGTTGTCAGCGGTGATGTTCTCGTCTTTTTTAATCGCGCTTATGCTTTTAAAAGCCTGCATGCTGCCTATCACGCTATAACGCACCGGTAGGCGTAAATTAGGCTCATTTTCCAATCTTAAAAACACGACCCCATCTTTTTTAAGCTTGTTAGAAGCGTTTAATGCATAGCTTAAAATGGGAGTGTGAGAAAAGCGCTCTGGGATTTCTAAATTAATGGTTTCAATTTCTAATTTTAAGTCTTGGTATTCTTTGAGGTAAGTTTCTTTAATCCCTGTTTTAAGCGTATTTAAATCTAGGGCAAACAATGCGTTTAAACCTATCAAAAAAAGGGTTAAAATTTTCAAAACTCGTTATCCACTTTTTCTACAAATTTTTCTGAGATTTTATCATAGACATTCCCTCCGCAATTGATTTTCAAGCACAAACCGCTCAAGCCTTTTTCCACGCCTAAAACCCTACCGGTGCCAAAAATCTTATGTTTGATCAAATCCCCCACTTTAATGGGCGTATCTTTTTGGTGATTTTGTTTAGGGGCTTGATCGCTTTTAAGCAACTGGGCTTCTTCTAAAAACACCGAGGGCGAGCAAGAAATTTTCCTCCCAAAATACGAACGCTCTTTGACATAAGAAAGTTGTAATTCTTCTTTAGCCCTAGTGATTGCCACATAAGCCAAGCGCCTTTCTTCTTCCAAATCGCTTTCTTGATTGAATCCCCTATGCGGGAAAAACCCTTCTTCTAATCCGATCACAAACACATGCTTAAACTCTAACCCCTTACTCATATGTACGCTCATGCAACTCACTTTTTGCGCGTTTTCTGTATTATGAACATCTAACACGCTTTCATTCAAAAAATCCAGTAAAGAATGCGTGGGGTTCGTTTTAAAATGCTCTTTCACTAAACTTAAAAGCTCTTTAACAAAGCCCTCTCTTTCTTCGTAATTGTCTTCTTTTTCATAGCTTTTTAAAAGGTTGGTTTCTTCTAAAAACCGCTCGCAAAACTTCTCTACTGAAATTTCAAAAGCCTCCCTCAAACGCCCTATCATGGCGGTGAATTTCTTTAAAGCGTATTCGTTTTTGGGGTTGAGTTTGTCTTTAAACGCCCCAAGTTTTAACGCCTCTTCTAAATTCAAACCCTCTTCATCTAAAAGAGAAAAAATCCATTCTTGAGTGATCTTGCCAAGGCCTCTTGGGGGCTTGTTTAAAACGCGCTTAATAAAAAAGCGATCGTCTTTTTTCGCCACTACATGCATGAACGCCAAAGCGTCTTTAATCTCGGCTCTTTCATAGAAACTCACCGCCCCAATAAGCCTATAAGGGATATTCAAAGCGTTCAAGCTCTCTTCAATGCTGCGGCTAAGCCCGTTTAAGCGGTACAAAATAGCGATATTTTCTAAATTCTCGCCCTTCTTTAAAAGGGCTTTGATTTGATAAGCCACATCCAAGCTCTCTTCTTTTTGCGTCAAATATTCCTTACAAACCACGCTTTTATGCGAGCCTTTGAAACTTTGAAGCGTTTTAATGTGGCGGTGTTGGTTATGGCTAATCAAAGAATTAGCGCACGCTAAGATTTCAGCGCTGGAGCGGTAGTTGGTCTCTAATTTCACCACCTTAGCCCCTTTAAAATGCTTGGAAAAATTTAAAATGTTAGAAATATCAGCCCCCCTAAAACCATAAATGCTCTGATCGTCATCGCCCACCACGCACAAATTATGGTGCGCGCAACTCAATTGTTTTAAAAATTCTAATTGCAGGGCGTTGGTGTCTTGATACTCATCTACCATAATGTAATAATAGCGCTCGCTAATCTCTTTGGCGAGTTTTTCATTATCTTGTAAAATCTTAAGGCTTAACAAAAGCAAATCGTCAAAATCCACTAAATTGTCTTTTTTAAGCGCGTTTTGATAAAGCTCATACGCTTTATAACATTCGCTATCTTGCATGCTCAAATCCATCATGCCGTTTTTGATTTGAGAAATACTGGCTCTAAAGCTTGAAATTTTGAGCTGTTTGCACAGCGTTTTGACTTCATCGCTATCTAGCACCGAAAAATCGCACGCTCTTTTTAAAAGGTTCATGTGTTGCCTTAAAAACAGCAAACCAAAACGATGGAAAGTGCAAAGCAAGGGGGGGATAAGGGCTTGGTTTTTCAACAATTTCAAAGCCCTTTCTTGCATTTCTTTGCTCGCTTTATTGGTGAAAGTGAGCGTTAAAGTGTTTTCGCTAGGCACGCCACAAGCGCCAATCAAATACGCTAAACGGCTCGTTAAAGTCTTAGTCTTACCGCTCCCAGCTCCCGCTAAAATCAGCAAAGGCCCTTGAATGTGGCTTGCAGCGATTTTTTGCGCTCCGTTTAAATTGTCTAAAATGCTTTTTTCAAAATCCATTATTCTAAAAACCCGCCCTTTTTTTCTTGGTCCAAACGCTCTTTTAAAAGGTTAGCATCAATTTCAAAATCAAAATAAGGCGAAGAAAAATCAGAGGTTTTAATGGCTAAAAAATGGTTTAGCGCTGATTTCAAGTCCCCTTTTCTTTGATACAACAACCCTAAAGCGTAACGGATATTTTCATTATTAGGATCATCTAGCTTTCCAAGCTCTAGCCATAAAGCGGCGTTATTGTAATTGCTTTGCGCGATATAGGTTAAACCCGCTAGGATTTTTAAACGCGTCTCATTATCCTTAAGATCGCTAATTAAGTTTTGATACAACGCGCTCGCTTTTTCATACTGGCCTTGAAACAAACTCACTAGCGCTAAATTTTCTAACCAATCGTTAGGGGCTTCGCCCTCTTCTAAACTGGCGATTTTTTGCTCTAATAATCTTTCTTGATGGTCTAAATCATTGACCATAAATCCCATATAGGTGTAGAAATGACGCCCTAAAATGGGCCCTTGCATGGTTTGATCCCAGCTGATTTTACGCGAATCTAAAAGGGTGTAAATGCTTAAAGTATGCCGGATGCTCGCATCATAATACGAGACGATTTCATAAAAGATATTAGAGATGAGATCTTTAGGGAGCATTTTTTTCAAATTCCCAAAAGATTGCACCATCAATTTTTTATCCTTGCTCTCTTTAGCGAACACCGCTTCTAGCGCGTAATAAAAAGGGAGCTTTTTAGGGGCGTTTTTGAGCCATTCCATATCCCAATTGGTGCGGTAATTCAAATAAGCGATGAGCGAAGAGAGTAAAGCTTTTTGCGTGGGGCTAGAAAAATCCTGACTATAAAAATTCTCTGTGATTTCTCTTAAAAACTCCGTGGTGTCTTCGTGGGTGAAATGCGAGGCTAAAATCGCAAAAACCGCGCTCAAATAATCCGCAGAGTTCAAATGAAAAGCCCTTAAAAAATGGAAATAAGCTTTGTGGTAATTTTCCAATTGCGCATAAATCAAGCCCGTATTATAATGGAGGAGCGCGTTATTGGGACTGTTTTTTAAAGATAAATCAAAAAAAGAAAGGGCTTTTTTTAAGCGCTTGTTTTCTAACGCTTTCAACCCTTTGAGCGCGTTTTTATCCGCTATCGCCATCAAACGCCCCCTTTTAAAAGCAAGGCTTGCCCCCTCTAAATCCTTTTGCGCTTCAGAATCCAAAAGAAACAGCCCCTCTTCAATCACGCCTAAGGTTTCTTTAGAGTCTAAAACCTTAAAAGGAGCGTAATAAAATAGCAAGCGGTAAATAAAATCCCTTTTGCCTTCAAAATATCGCGTGTTCCAAAAACGCTCTTTGGCTCTTTCTTTGTCCAAAAAAACAGGGTTGATAGTGGGCTTGATGGGGTAAAAAGAGTTGGCTAGCGCACTATCTTCTTTTGTGTGGCTGGCTAATTTTAAGGCTTCGCTCGCTTTAAGGGTGTCGCCTTTTTTCAGACTCACCAATTCCAAAGCCATCAAAGCGTTTAAATCTTTAGGGTAGTTGTGCAAATAATGCTGCAAATGCTCCAAAGCCTGCTTGTAATGGCCCAAACGCGCCTGTAAAAGCCCTAAAGCAATCTCATCTTGGGCGTTTGCGCTTTTTTGTAATTGCTTGTAAGCGTTCGTTTCATCTTTAAACATCAAAAACAATTTAGACGCTAAGCGCGCGTTAGGCTTTAAAAAGGCGTTGGAATTAGGGTGCATTAAAGGCGAAAGGGCTTCAAAATACTCTCCAGCGTAATAGGATTTGAGCGCGTAAGCGTAGGAGTAAAAAGACTTTTTATAGTCTTTATACAGAGTGTCTCTCACAATTTTTAGATAATGATAATACAAATCCTCATCTTGCAAATGATAAGCGCTCACTAACGCATCAATCGCGCTCACGCTCGCGTTTTCTTTAGAAGCGATGCTAGAATCAAACAAATCCAACGCCCCGTTAAAATCCTTTTCCTTAAACTTAATCACCCCTAAATTATGGCTCGCAATCCCTTGCGAAAAAGAAGCGGCTTTGTCAAACAGGTGTAAGGCTTCATCTTTTTGCCCTTGCTCATACAAAAGGCTCGCTTTTTTCATGATCGCATCCACTTGATTTTCATCGTTTCGTTTGAGGGAGTCCTTGCCGATTAAATCGGGTAAGTCTAAATTTTCTATTTGCCCTTCGGCTTGTGCGTTGTTAGCGTTGTTGGTGTCGTTAGGCGTTTCGTTATTGGTGGTGGCGGTATTAGTTTGTAAAGAAGTTTGTTTATTTTCTTTTTTATGCCCTAGTAACAAACTCAAAGCCACAATGAGCGCGATGAGTGAAAGCAATATTCCAAGCGCAATATAAAGCTTTTTTTTATTGTGTAAAATCTGTTTAAAAAACTCTTTAGAGCTTTTGATTTTATTAATCGTCTGCTCCAAAGCCTGCTTCAAAGAGGGGATTTTAGAATGAATGCCCTTTAGGGGGGTTTCTTTTTCGTTTTTGTTTTCGCCCCCTTTTTCTTCTAATGAATTTTGCTCTTCATTCAGCACGAACTAGCCTTAAAGGTATTTTTCTAACGCCTTAGGAATGTGGATGCTCCCATCCGCTTGCTGGTGGTTTTCCATTAAAGCGACCATCGTCCTGCCTACCGCCAAAGAAGAGCCGTTTAAGGTGTGCACTAATTGGTTTTTTTGATTTTCTTTGAAGCGGATTTTGGCGCGCCTGGCTTGAAAATCCCTCGTGTTAGAAACGGAGCTGATTTCTCGGTAGCAATTTTGTCCGGGCAGCCACACTTCAATATCTATCGTGTTGCTCGCACTAAAGCCTAAATCCCCACTGCACAATTGCACAAACCGGTGCGGTAATTCCAAAGCCCTTAAAATTTCGCTCGCGCTCTCTAGCATGCACTCTTGCATGACATCGCTTTCTTTAGGGTGCGTGATAGCCACAAGCTCTACTTTATCAAATTGGTGCTGTCTTATCATCCCCCTTGTGTCCTTGCCCGCACTCCCTGCTTCGCTCCTGAAACAAGGCGTGTGCGCGGTCATTTTAATGGGAAGGTTTTCAACGCTAATAATGGTGTCGTTGTATAGATTGGTGAGCGTTACTTCAGCGGTGGGGATCAAATACAAATTTTCATTTTCTATTTTAAAAACATCTTCTTTGAATTTGGGTAATTGCCCGGTCCCAAAAAGCATTTTTTCATTCACTAACGCCGGCGTGTAAATGATTTCAAAGCCATTTTTTTCATTAAAATCCAGCATTAAATGAATGAGCGCGCGATAAATTTTAGCCCCAAAACCCCTGATGACCGAAAAACGGCTTTTGGCGAGTTTCACGCCGCTTTCAAAATCAATCCAGCCATTTTGTTGAGCGAGTTCAAAATGCTCTTTGGGTTTGAAAGTGAAAACCCTTGGGGTTAAGATTTTTTTAATTTCTATGTTGTCTTCTTCATTTGCGCCTAAAGGGGTTTTTTCATCCACCAGATTGGGGATTATGGAAAGCTTCAAATCAATTTGTTGCTCCAATTCGCCCACGCTTTTAGAAAGCTCATTCAATTTGATTTTATTGTTTTCTAGCTCTTTTTTGAGATCGCTTGTATCCACTTTTTGAGCCATTTTGATACCAAATTCTTTAGAAACCTTGTTTTGAAAGGCTTGCAAGCCTTCTAATTCAATGAGCTGATTTTTATAATGCGTGATGACTTCGCACAAACGCTCCAATCCATCATCCATCGCATTATTACGCTTTTTTAAAGAAAGAGCCACCTTATCAAAATCTTGCAATAAAAGTTTTCTATCAATCATTCAACCCTCTTTAATCGTTCTAAAATGCCACAATTTAGCCCATTCGTCTATATCGTTTTTATCTATTTGAGCGCTCAAAGCCCCCATTTTACCCTCTAAAGAATCCTCAATGGTGCCATTAGGTAAGGCCACAAAACTATCCCCATAAAATTTCCACAAAAATTCGTTTTTCTGATCTTCTTCTACAATGATTTGGCGATACGCTCCGATTCTATTAGCCCTAACCACCACGCAAGAAGCGCAAAAAGCGCGCATCTGGCACAAAAGCCGCCACCTTTCATTGGATTCAAAAGTGGCCACGCTGCTTAAAAGCACCACATCCACGCCCTGATTTTTAGCCTGAACCCATATTTCATCAAAATGCACTTCAAAGCCAAACAAAGGAGCGAATTTCAAGCCGTCTCTTTCAAACACGAGCAATTCTTTAAAAGCGCTTTTTTCATTGTCAAAAAAGCTCTCTTCATCCCAGTGAGGATAGGGGATTAAGCGTTGTTGCGTGTAATACTTCACGCTTTCTTTAGAAATGAGGGCGATTTTTTTATAGATTTTAGAATGTTCTTCTAAAAGCACCGGGGCTGAAACGATCAAATCCAATTCTTCGCATTTTTGCGACAAAAATTCTATCGCTCGCACAGACTGCGCGCTGATTTCATTCACATCCAATCCCATGTTATGGTGGAAAAAGGGGTTGATCACGTATTCAGGCAACACGATTACGCTTTGCTTAGGTATGGAGTTGAATAAGGATTGCATGAGATTTTCTTTAAAAGACTCTAATTGCAAAGCAAACACTCGCATCCTTTAAGCCTTTTTGTCTGGCGTTTGGAGTTTTTCATACTCCAAATAAGCGTTTTCTAAAAGCTTTTGAGCCAAAAACAACTCTTGCATGGCCGTTTTATACAAATCCATCCCGTCTTTTAAGGACAAGTTAGGATCATTCAAGCGATCTATGGCTCGCTCTAGGGAATGAACATGCTCTTCAAAGCTTTTTTTAGGGGCGTTTTTAGCGTTTCTAGTGTTTTTTGGGGGGGCTTTTTCGGTTTCAAATAATTCATCTTGCATAACATTCCTTTAGCTTTTTTTAACAAGCATGGTCGTTGAAATTTGAGCGATAGAATCTTCAGTCCTTAAAATCTCAAACCCTGCGTTTTTTAATTCATGCTTCAAACCCTCTAAACTCAAAAACCCCTCAATGGATTGCGGTAAATAAGAATAAGCACCATAATTCTTACTGATAGCCCCTCCCACTAAAGGCAAAACCTTATTCGTGTAAAACCCTGAGATTTTATCCAGCCATGTGGGGTTGTCCTTTTTTAAAAATTCTAAAATCACTAAAACACCCCTAGGCTTTAACACCCTAAAAAACTCTTTTAAGGCCTCTTGTCTTTCCACGATATTACGCAAGCCATACGCAATGGAGAGAATATCCACGCTGTTATTTTCAACGCCTTTTAAATCTTTGGCTTGAGCTTGGATGAAAGAAATTTTGTTTTCAAGCTCTTCACATTTTTTAATGGCTAATTCAAGCATGTTGTTAGAGGGGTCAATCCCCAAACATTCCTTAAACTCTATAGCACAATTTAAAGCGCTTTTTTGCCAAGCGACAAGCATATCCCCCGTCCCGCATGCCACATCCACAAGCCTTAACGCTTTCTTGTTTTCTAAAAACAAAAACGCATGCTCGCAAGCCCTTTCTCGCCATTTAACGTCTAAACCAAAACTCATCAAGCGGTTGGCTTGATCGTAAGAGCTGGCTATATCATCAAACATGTTGATGATTTTTTCTTGCTTGAGGTGCTTTTCTTTCTTCATGATTTTTCTTTTTTCATGGCTTGTCTTTAAAAAGGCTTGACAACCACTAAGATCACAATGAGGATCATTAAAATCGTTGGCGCCTCATTAAACACACGATAAAACCTTGCGTTTCTTCTTGTGGGGTCTTTTTCTAGCTCGCGCATGCATTTTTTGCAATAAAAATGATAGGCTAAAAGTAAAACCACTAAAGCCAATTTAGCATGCAACCAACCCCCACTTTTAAAGAGCGTAGGCTCTATCAACAACATTAAAATCCCTGTAATAAGCGTGAAACCCATAGCCGGTGAAGCGATAAAGGAATAAAGCTTTTTTTCTTGGATTTGAACCACTCCTACAAACTCTTTTTTATGCGCGTTTTCTGCATGATAGACAAAAAGGCGCGGCAAATAAAATAACGCCGCCATCCACGAAATGACCGCTATCACATGGAAAGCCTTAACCCATAAAAAATACCCGCTCAAAAATCCCATACCACTCTCCCTAATTTATCTTATTTTGTTGTAAAAACGCTTGCAAATTTTCCCTCGTGCCGCTGATTTCCACTTCCACGCTTTGGTTTGAAAAATTCTTTTTGCTTAATTGTAGGCTAAATTTCTTAATTTCACGCTGAAGAGCGTCTAATTCTTTATAAGAATAATGAGCGCTTAAAGTTTCTAACTCCACAAAATCCTTAAAAGCGTTTTCTCTTTGAGCGTTTTCTACGCACAATAACGCGCTAGTGGCATAAGCTTTCATCAAGCCCCCCACCCCTAAAAGCGTGCCTCCAAAATAACGCACGCTCACTAATCCTATATTGATTAAATCCTTTCGCCTCAAAACGCTAAGCACAGGCATGCCTGAACTCCCTTTAGGCTCGCCATCATCGCTAAAACCCTCCGTGATTTTGCCCTCTAAAGAATAGCGGAACGCCGTTACAAAATGCGCGGCTTTAAAATGCTCTTTTTTCAATTGTAAAAGGGTTTTTTCAAAATCATCAAAAGGCATAAGATACCCTAAAAAGCGAGACGCTTTAATCTGGTGCTTGGAAGTGATGAGGTTTTTAAGCGTTTTCACAAGCTTTCTTTAAAGAGTTGAGTTTGAACACGCACCCTATAAAACTCGCAATAAAAATCGCAATGAGCGCATAAAAATGCACAGAAACATCTATAAATTCCGCATGCATTTGATTCAATCGCCCTAGCAAACTGATCCCATGATAAGCTGGCACTATTTGAACGAAAACCTGTAAATAAGAGGGCAAGGATTCAAAAGGCCACACAAAACCCATCATAAAGATCAAGGGTAAAGAAGAAATCAAAACGATTTGAGTGGTGTGGGCTTCATTTTTGATCCATGCGCCTAAAAACGACCCCAAACTCAAGGTCGCAAGCATGAAAATCAAGCTATTCAAAAACACCATTAAAGCGCTTCCATGCCGTTCGATCCCATAAAAAGAAAACAGCGCCCCAAAATACCATAAAATAAAAACGCTAAACGCTGCCATAAACACCAAGAGTCTTGTGCACAGCCTTAAAGCGATTTGCTTTTTATCTAAAAGGGCCAATTCCAAACGCCTGGAGCTAGTAAACATGCTGCTTGCAATGAGCATCACCTGGTGTAAGATGAAAATAAACACGCTAGAGAGCGCGTAATTCAAATACCCCTCACTAGGGTTATACAAGGCGATAGGCCTAATTTTAATCCCATCTGTCCCTAATTCAGCTTCTTCTATTTGGGCGTTGCGTTTGAATCTTATCTCATCATTTAAAGCGTTGATGCTCTCCACCACCGCATTCGCTAACGCGCCATAAATCAAAAAGTAATTGGAATTCGCATAAAAATCTATCGTTACAGGCACCTGCTTGTGGATATTGGCTTCAAAATGCGAAGGGATATGCAAGATCCCATAAATTTTTTCTTCTCTTAAAAGCTTTTTGGCTTCCAGCATAGAGGGGCTAAAAAAAGCGATTTCTAACTCGTTGGAGCTTTGCGCCATGAAGGCTAATTGCCTAGAAAGGAAGGAATTGTCTTCATCTACAAGGGCGATTTTTTGCTGCGTTACGATGTCTTTTAAATAAGGCAAAGGGTATAATAAACCATAGATTAAAGGAGCGCCTATAAGGATTAATAAAACGCCCTTATGAGAAACAATAGCCCTTAATTCCATTAAAAGGATTTTAAAAAAATTCATGCGCTAGCCCTATCTTTTTTAAAAGAAAAATAAAAAATCAAAAGCCCTAAGACTAAAAAGATTAAAAAGAACGCAAGCGGCATTAACGAATTTAAAGACTCGGTAAAATCCGTCTTATAGTAAGCCTCTTGTAAAAAAAACTTCATAAAATGGCTAATGGGCAAGCAATGGCTCCAAAAATCCCCAAAAATTTCCATGTTGTTTTGCGGGTAAGTAACCCCAGCAAACGCAAAGCTTGGAGCGGTATAGACCCCAATCGCGCCCGCGGTTTCAATAGCACTTTTTGAAATGCCATAAACTAGCACCACAAACCCGCTCATAATCAGCACCATTAAAACTACCGCCAAAAAGACCAATGACAAATGCGCATAATTCCCCTGCATGCCAATGAAATTAAAATAAAACGCCATACCCATCCCCCAAAAACTAAACACGCACACATTCGCTAAAATACTGATCAAAAGCTCGCGCATGTTAGAGGTTTTTTGAATGAAATTGAGCATGCCAATCGCAATGAAAATAAGCCACATGCAAGGCAGCATCACGCTTAAAAGGTATTGCGTGTAATTGTTTTCTTCATTGTATAGGGCATGCAATTGGAGAATGATGGGCATTGCTTGGGCTTTAGCAGAAATCAAATTGGAATCTCGCACTAAAGCTTTGGTGGCTAAGGTTTTAGCGTCTAAAGTCAAAGCGGTTTGTAAGAAGGCGTTTTTGAGCGTTTTCCCCACTAAAACATACTCAGCGTTATAATAAAAGGGCAAACCCACTTTCCGCCCCATTTTGATTTTTTTCTCTAAATCTTTAGGCAAAACTAACGCCCCATACGCTTCAGCGGAGTTTAAAAAGCGTTTGGCTTCTAAAAGGCTAGCCACTTGGTATTTGATTTGAAGCGCGCTCGTTGCGCCTAATTCAAACGCTACTTGATGGCTTGTCGTGGTCTTATCCAAATCCACCACCACGATAGGGAGCTGTCTTGGGATTTCTTGTTTAAAGATTTGCGTGCCTAAAACCCCTAAACAAAAAGGCAATATAAAACACACGATAAACAAGAACTTGTCTTGTAAAACCCATGCGCTTATCAATCTGAACAAAACAATCCTTTCTAAGGTTTAATGGTAACTAACACGCTCATCCCTACCCTAAAATTTTCCAACTCTTCTAAGGGTATGGCTTCCACTTCATAGCTTTTCATATCATAAGTGTTGGAGTTATTTGTCGCTTTCCAAGTCGCAAAATCCCCCATCACGCTCAAATATTTGACCCTGAATTTCGCGCTTCTTTTCAACGCCGGGATATAGCCTTCAAATTCCTTACCCACTTTAAACTCGTTCAAATACTTTTCAGGCACGCTGATTTTTAACCAACTATCCTTTAAATCTATCATTAAAACCACAGGAAAGCCCTTAGGGCTAAGCTCGCCACCGCTTAAAAGCACATTGCTCACTTCCCCATCAATTGGGGCTGTAGCTTTAACATCTTTTAAATAAGACTCCACTTCATTCACTTGCCCTAAAGCCGCGCTCTCTTTAGCCTTAGCGGCAATCTTACTTTCAGAGCTCGCCCCCCCTAAAGCCATTTTATACTTTTGGTAAGCCGCGCTCTCGTTGTATTTGGTGCTTTCATAAGCCGCATAGGCTTCATCGCGCTTTTGCAAACTCGCCACGCCATTATCATACAAATCTTGAACGCGCTTATAAGTCTCTTTGGCTAGAGTCGCTTGGGATTTTGCCGCTTGCCAAACGTCTCTTGCAGAATTGATCGTTTCATCTCTTGAGCCTCTTTTGACTTCATCGCTAAGCGCTTTAGCGGCTTTATGCCCGGCTTCAGCTTGAGCGAGCTTGGCTTCTAATTCAGGGCTAGAAATGCTAAAAACCAAATCGCCCTTTTTAATGTGATCGCCTTTTTTAACAAACACCTTTTCAATGCGGCCAGGGACTTTGGAGCTCACGCTGTATTCTCTGGCTTCCAAAAACCCTTGCAGCACTTCAGCCTTAGGGCGATAGGCTAAATAAAAAAGCACGATTAGCCCTAATAATAAAGCCCCACCCCCTGTAAGAATCGCTTTATTTTTATCCAACATGCTATTTGACATGATTTTTTCCTTTAATAAACAAATTCATAAAATAAATCAATATGATCGCTTAACGCCATTAAATTCGCTAATGAAACAATGTATTTATAAGCCACGCTTTTTTGCTCCACGATGATAGAAGAAAGCGTGTTCCTTGCATCAATGACTTGAGCGTTCGTGCTTAAGCCTTGTGAAAAGGCTTGCTCTTGGAGTTTTAGGTTTTCCTTGGCTAATTCCACGCTAGAAATCAAGCTTTTGTATTCTTTCAAATAAGAAAGCGTTTCTTTATAAGTCTTATTCACTAACAATTCCATGTTTTTTTTAGCCTGGATTTGCTCGCTACTGGCTTGCAACTCCGCTAATTTGCTCGCTTGGTATTTTTGGATACGCCCTGTGGGGGAAAGTATGGGCATGCGCCCGGCCACGCCCACAAACCAATTAGGGATCATGTCTTCAAACACTGAATTGTTTTGTTTCATGAGATAAGAGCCAAAAAAACTCACTTGGGGCAAGAATTTAGCGATCTGAAGTTTTGTGTTTTCTTTAGAAATTTGAATCTGATTTTCTAAAGTCTTTAAAGCCGGGTAAGAATTGAGCGTGGAAGCAACAAAAAAGCTCAAATCGGGCAGATTTTTCTCCGTGTGAATCTCTAATTTGCTTGAAGGCGCCAGATCGTCTTTGCTAGACAAAATAGAATTGAACGAGAGCTGCGAAACTTCTAACACATCTTTAGCCTTAACGCTAGCGATATGGGCCTTATCGTAAGCCACTTGAGCGCCTAAAGTTTCAACCCTAGCGATTTGCCCTACTTTTTGCATTTTCAAAGCGTTTTGGAAATGCTTGTAATGGCCTTTTTCCACTTCTTCTAAAGTTTCAGCCACTTCTGTGTTTAACACCATGCCGTAATACACGCTCACAAGCTCTTGAAAAGTGGAAAGCTTTTTCAAACGATACACTTCATTGGCGTCTTTTTGCATCAAATCCGCAATGCGCACCATCGTGAATCTTGCCCCACCCATATAAAGGGGATAAATAATGCTCAAAGCCCCAAGCACCACATTTTGCTTAGAAAACAATAAGGGGGATTCTAAAGTGCTGCTCAAAGCCCCAAAACCTTGCATCACCCCTTGTATGCCTGCCTGGATTTGAGGGGTTAATACTTGAGGGGGGATATTTTGCTGAATATTTTGCAAGCCTTGATGGATCTGGTTGGTGGCTTTTTGCACGCCCGGTTGTTTTTGACTGGCAAAATCCATTTTAATAGGGTTAGAGAGATACACATAAAAAGCACTCAAATCAATTTGAGGCAAAAAAGAAAGTTTAGCCGCTAATTTCATTTTACTCGCTCGCTTAATGGCGTATTCTTGTGCATGCAAGCCTTCATGGCTAGACAATACCCTAGTCCATGCGTTTTTTAAAGAGAGTTTTTGAGCGTTAGGGTGGTCCAAAGATGCGCTATCTTCAGCCATGCTCAAAGAAGAAAGATCGGTTTTAGAAACTCCATCAACAGCGTTTAAAGAGCTATTGAATAATAAGCCCAATACAAAGAGGGTTGTTTTTTTCATGCTTTGTTTTCTCCTTGATCTTTTTTACTCGCTTTTAAGCGTTTTATCCTAGCCCCATCCACGCTCAACACCTCAAACAAATACCCATGCGAAATGATGGTATCGCCCTCCATAGGCATGCGTTCTAACAAGCTAAAAACATAGCCCCCAAGCGTTACCTGCTCGCATTCTTTATCAAATTCAATGTGAAGCACTTCTTCTACGCTCTCTAAATCTAGCATGCCCTCTAATTCAAACACGCCCTCTTCAAGTTTGTTCACGCCCTCTTGTTTCAAGTCGTATTCATCGCTAATCTCGCCCATGATCTCTTCAATAATGTCTTCCATAGTGAGCAACCCGGCCGTGCCGCCGTATTCATCAATCACCAAAGCGGTATGGATCTGCTCTTTTTTCATTTTAATAAGGATTTGAGAAATGGAAGCGCTTTCAGGGACGATGATCATTTTCCTAACGATTTGCTTGAAATCATGCATTTCAGGGGTGAAAATGGAGCGCGAAAGCAAGTCTCTAATATGCACCATGCCGATAATATTATCCTTAGAACCCTTACAATAAGGGTAGCGCGTGAAGCGGCTTTTTAAAACAATGTCTATATTTTCTTCATAGCTGTTTTCTTCATCCAAACACACCATGTCTTTTCGTGGGGTCATGATTTCTTTAGCGCTCGTGTCAGAAAAATCCACCGCGTTTTTAATGATTTCGCCCTCCACTGAATCAATAATGCCCTCTCTCAAACTCTCGCCCACAATGATTTTCAACTCTTCTTCAGAATGCGTGCCATCATGTTCTTTAGGATTGATGCCCACTTTTTTTAAAAAGAAATGAGCGATCACATCAAACAGGCGCACCACCGGGTAAAACACCACCCAAAACACATGCAAAGGGCGCGCGGCAAAAAGAGCGGCTTTTTCAGATTTAGCGATCGCTAAAGATTTTGGCACAATCTCGCCTAGCACGACATGCAAAAAAGTGATGCTTAAAAACGCTATAACCACGCTCATTGAATGGATAAAAATAGGATTTTCTCTCAAATCCATAGACTCAAACAGCGCGGCTAACAATTTTGCGATAGCGGGCTCACCCACCCAGCCTAAAGCTAATGAAGAAAGGGTGATGCCTAACTGCGTTGCGCTCAAATAAGTGTCTAGTCTTTGACTCATCTTTAAAGCGAGTTTAGCGTTGGAATTACCGATTTTAACCAGCTCTTCTAAGCGGGTTTTACGCACTTTCACAAGGGCAAACTCTGAAAGCACAAAAAAAGCGTTCAACAGCACCAATAAAAAAGCAACCATCAACATCAGAATTGATTCAGACGGATCCAAATAAGCTCCTTGATTCCTCCCCATGACTTTAAACCTAACGATAAATATAAAATAAATATAAAATCTTAGAATTTTAACATAAAAGATTAAGCCTAACTTTAAAAATCAAGCCTTTAAAAACCCTAGAAATACTTTTCTATAAAACCAAGAGCCACAAAAAGAAGCGCCCCCAAAAGCGCAGAAACCGGCACGGTTACAAGCCAAGCGGTAACAATCTTTTTCAAAATGGAGCGTTTGATCACTTCTTCTTTATACACTTTTTTAAGCGACTTTTTTTCTTTCTTTTTCAATTCCAAAGCGATGGCGGTGTTCTTGCTTTTTTTCAAGCTCTCTAGCATGAGCGATTTTTCTTTCAAATTGGCTTTATCAAAGCGCTCTAAAAAGCCTTCAATTTCTTCTAAATCTTCCCCAAAGTGTGCCGCTACAATGTTGTCTCTGATTCTAGCAAAACGCCTTCTTGATTGCTCTCTTAAGCGCTCCCTTAAAAAGCCCACCCCAAACACCGCACCCACCACAATATGCGTAGAGCTTACGGGCAAGCCTAATTGAGAGGCTAAAAGCACGGTGATGACTGCAGAAAGCGCGATGCAAAAGGCTTGCATTTTGTCTAATTCTGTGATTTCTGACCCCACCGTTTTAATGAGCTTTGGCCCATACAAACTCAAGCCTAAAGCAATCCCAGCTGCCCCTACTACCATAATCCACAACGGCACAGAGCTTAAAGTATTCCCTATGGGGCTATTTGCATCTTCTAAAGTTTGACTGATAGCCGCTAAGGGGCCTATAGCGTTAGCCACATCATTAGCCCCATGCGCAAAGCTTAAAAGCGCAGCGGCAAAAATCAAAGGGACATTGAAAAGCTCATTAATGCTTTCATGGCTGTTTTCTAATTGTGGGGCTTTTTTTAACACAAATCTTTTAAAAAGGATAAAGATTAAAAGCGCAAGGATACAGCCGCAAGCCAGTTGGATTTCAAAATTCAGTGCATAGAGGCGTTTTAAAACCTTAATAATCAAATACCAGCTGAATGTTAAGCTCATCAACGCTACCAAATAAGGCACGACCTTTAAAGCCGCGCTCTTTTTATCTTCTTTATAAGCGATAGTCTTTTTAATGAGCATTAAAAAAAACATGGCTATCAAAGCCCCCATTAAAGGCGAAACCACCCAACTGGCCACAATACCTGATAAAAAATGCCAATTGACAGCTGCCATTCCAGCTGCCGCCATTCCAGCCCCCATAATCCCCCCCACTACAGAGTGTGAAGTGGAAACGGGAGCGCCAATTAAAGTGGCTACATGCAACCACAACGCCCCACTCAAAAGGCTAGCCAACATGACATTGATGAAAACATGTGCATCATTAATGGATTCAGGCGAAACGATACGGCCCTTAATCGTAGAAACCACTTCCCCCCCAGCAATGATCGCTCCAAGCATTTCACAAATCCCAGCAATCAAAATCGCCCCGCCCATGCTAATGGCTTTAGAGCCTACGGCAGGGCCGACATTATTAGACACATCGTTCGCGCCAATATTCATCGCCATATACCCTCCAATCACAGCCGCAAAGATGAGCAACAATCCCTTAGAATTAGCCTGCCCAAAAATAAGAGCGAGCAAAGCAGCACCAATGAGGAACAAAAGAGCGAGAGCGATCTTTAAAGTGTCTTTTTGGAGTTTTTTAGAAGCTTTTTCAAACTCCTTGATGTTTTTAATTTCCATATCGTCATAAAAACCTTATTCTAATAGTGGTTTTATTCTATCCAATTAGCCCTTGAGCCACTCTTAAAAAGCGTTGTTTGATAAAAATGGCTCATTATATGGTATCTTAAAGTAAAATTTTAAAAATAAGGTTTTTAAAAATGATAGAATTTAGCGATGAAGATTTACAAAAACCGGTGCGTATTGTGATAGAAAAAATCCGCCCTTACTTGCTCAAAGATGGCGGCAATATTGAAGTGCTAGGAGTGAAAAGCATGAAAATTTATGTGGCTTTAGAGGGAGCGTGTAAAACTTGCTCTAGCAGTAAGATCACTTTAAAAAATGTCATTGAAAGGCAGCTTAAAATGGATATTCACCCCAATTTAGAAGTGGTGTGCTTAGAAAACGCTAAGGAGTTTCACGAGCTTTAAGGATGATTAGGCATGCAAAAGTTTGATTATGAATTTAAAAAGCGTGCGTTGATTAAAGATGGCTTTTTAGCGTTCAAACAAGCCCATTACGCTGAAGCGTTACGCCTTTTTTCTGAAGTGTTGTTTTTGGATAAAGACAACCAAAAAGCCAAAATAGGGGCGTTATTGAGCGATATAGCTAAAGATTTTCCTAAAGAAGCCCATAGCTTTTATGAATTGTATCAAAGCTTGATCGCTATGCAAAAACGAAGTTTAAAAAACCAAGCTGAAGAGCAAATCATCAATTTGATCGCTTCTTTTGATGAGGGGCTAAACCAAATGGCTGAAAAGATTGATGCGCAAATTTCTCAAAAAAGCGAAGAATTGAATGGCATTTTGTATGCGGATTTCAAACGCTTGAGCTTGGAGCGCGGCTTTAAGGAAGCGTTTGAAGATTTGATGTTCAGCTCTAGGGTGATTTTTGACAATAAAGAGGATTTTTATGAATTTTTGAAAGAATTGAACCATTATGGCTATTATGAATTAGCGATAAATTACATTGAAAACATGCATGAAGATTCTTTTATTTACGATAATTTTTTGCGCTCTCTTTTAGAAGACGCCCTCAAATCCAATAAGGCTTAAAGAATGAAGCTTAAAAAAACCCTGACTTATCAAAACCACACCTATTCTTTTTTAAGCGATAACACGCATGAAGTTTTAGAAAACCCTAAAGAAATCCTTTTTGTCAAAACGCCTTTAAATGAAAAATACTCTCCTTTCATTGCAGAAAAAAACCTGGCTATTTTAGATTTTAACGAGCTTAAAAACTATTTTGATTTTAAAATGAAAATTGTAGGGATTACTGGCACTAATGGTAAAACGACCACAGCGAGCTTGATGTATTCCTTGCTCTTAGATTTGAATAAAAAGACCGCTCTTTTAGGCACAAGAGGGTTTTTTATTAACGATGAACGCATCAAAGAAAAGGGCTTGACTACGCCCACTCTTTTAGAGCTTTATAGCGATTTAGAAGAAGCGGTGCGTTTAAAATGCGAATACTTTATCATGGAAGTGAGCTCCCATGCGATTGTCCAAAAGCGCATTGCTGGGCTTGATTTTGCCCTTAAAATCCTCATCAATATCACAAGCGATCATTTAGATTTCCACAAAAGCATAGAAAATTACAGAGACGCTAAAAACAGCTTTTTTAAAGATGAGGGCTTGAAAGCGATTAACAGAGATGAAACAAACGCCCTTTTTAACCCCATTAACGCGCACACTTACGCGCTGGATAAAAAAGCGCATTTAAACATTCAAGCCTTTTCGCTCACCCCATCCATTAGCGCATCTTTATGCTACCAACAGGATTTAAGAGATCCTAACAATAAGGAGACAGCTCTAATCCATTCCCCCCTTTTAGGGCGTTACAACCTTTATAATATCTTAGCGGGCGTTTTAGGGGTCAAACTGCTCACTCAATTACCGCTAGAAGCGATTGCGCCGTTATTAGAAAACTTTTATGGGGTTAAGGGGCGTTTGGAAGTGGTGCATGCCAAACCCTTGGTCATCGTGGATTTTGCCCACACCACAGACGGCATGCAACAAGTCTTTGAAAGCTTTAAAAACCAAAAAATCACCGCTCTTTTTGGAGCAGGGGGCGATAGGGATAAAACCAAGCGCCCTAAAATGGGAACGATAGCGAGCTATTACGCTCATAAAATCATCTTAACTTCAGACAACCCCAGAAGCGAGAATGAAGAAGACATCATTAAGGATATTTTAAAAGGCATCAATAATTCTTCTAAAGTGGTTATAGAAAAAGACCGAAAGAAAGCCATTTTAACCGCTTTAGAAAATTTAAAAGACGATGAGGTGTTATTGATTTTAGGCAAGGGCGATGAAAACACTCAGATTTTCAAAGACAAAACGATTTTTTTTAGCGACCAAGAAATCGTTAAAAGCTATTACCAACATTTAAAACAAGGATAAAACATGCAAGAATTCAGTTTGTGGTGCGATTTTATAGAAAGGGATTTTTTAGAAAACGACTTTTTAAAGCTCATCAATAAGGGGGCTATTTGCGGGGCGACGAGCAACCCTAGTTTGTTTTGTGAAGCGATCACAAAAAGCGCGTTTTATAAAGATGAAATCGCTAAACTCAAAGGCAAAAAAGCTAAAGAAATTTATGAAACTTTAGCACTAAAGGATATTTTACAAGTCTCTAGCGCGTTGATGCCCTTACATGAAAAAGACCTTAACAATGGCTACATTAGCCTAGAAATTGACCCTTTTTTAGAAGATGATGCCGCTAAAAGCATTGATGAAGCCAAGCGGTTATTCAAAATATTAGATCGCCCTAATGTGATGATTAAAGTCCCGGCTAGTGAAAGCGGGCTTGAAGTGATTAGCGCTTTAACTAAAGCCTCTATTCCTGTTAATGTAACTTTAGTTTTTTCGCCTAAAATTGCCGGTGAAATCGCTCAAATCTTAGCCAAAGAAGCGCAAAAAAGAGCGGTCATTAGCGTGTTTGTCTCACGATTTGACAAAGAAATAGACCCTTTAGCACCACAAAATTTGCAAGCTCAAAGCGGGATTATGAACGCTACGGAGTGCTATTATCAAATCAATCAGCATGCCAATAAGCTAATAAGCACCCTTTTTGCGTCCACCGGCGTTAAATCCAACGCTTTAGTTAAAGATTATTACATTAAAGCGCTGTGTTTTAAAAACTCTATCAATACAGCCCCCCTAGAGGCTTTAAACGCTTATTTGCTTGACCCAAACACCGAGTATCAAACCCCTTTAAAGATTACAGAAATTGAAGCGTTTAAAAAAGAATTAAAAGCGCAAAACATTGATTTAGAAAACACCGCTCAAAAACTCCTTAAAGAAGGCTTGATAGCGTTCAAACAATCCTTTGAAAAGCTTTTAAGCAGTTTTTGATTTTTAAGGGTTTTTTGGATAGAATAAGCCCTTATTTTATTTTAAAGGATTGACATGTTAGAAGGCGTTATTAGAGAGAGTATTACTAAAGCTAACGCTAAAGCTTTAAAAAAAGATGGCTATCTAATCGCAAATGTTTATGGAAAGGGCGTTGAAAATGTGAATTGTGCGTTCAAATTAAACCCTTTCATTAAATACCTTAAGGAAAAAAAGCATTTGATTTTTCCGGTGAAATTAGGGAATAAGACTTTTGAAGTCGTGGTTCAAGAATACCAAAAAAACCCTGTTACTAATGAGCTTATCCATGTGGATTTACTCGCTGTTACTAAGGGCGTGAAGTCTAAATTTAAAGTCCCTGTTAAACACCAGGGCACTCCAGTGGGCTTGAAAAATAAAGGGATTTTAATGCTCTCTAAAAAGCGTATCAGCGTGGAATGCGCTCCAGAGCATTTGCCCGATCACTATTTAGTGGATGTAGCCCCTTTAGATGTGAATGAGTCTATTTTGGTGCGCGATTTAGAAAAACACGAGAATGTTAAGATTTTAGATCATGATTCTATCGCTGTGATCGGTGTGATTAAGGCGAAGTGATTTTAGGTTATGACGCTTTTAGTAGGTTTAGGCAATCCTACTTTGCGTTACGCCCATACCAGACACAACGCTGGTTTTGATATTTTAGATTCGCTCGTTAGCGAATTGGATCTTTCTTTCACTCTTTCTTCCAAACACAACGCTTGTTTATGCGTTTATAAGGATTTTATCTTCTTAAAGCCCCAAACTTACATGAATTTAAGCGGCGAGAGCGTTTTAAGCGCTAAAAATTTTTACAAAACCAAAGAGCTTTTAATTGTCCATGACGACTTGGATTTGGATTTAGGCGTTGTGAGGTTTAAAAATGGTGGGGGGGATGGAGGGCATAACGGCCTAAAATCCATTGATTTATTGTGTTCTAATTCTTATTATCGCTTGAGGGTGGGGATTTCTAAAGGAATGGGTGTAATTGAGCATGTGCTTTCAAGATTCCACAAAAACGAAGAGCCTTTAAAAAACGCCGTATTTGAACATGCCAAAAACGCCTTAAAATTTTTTATAGAAAGCCATGATTTTAACGCTATGCAAAATCGTTTCACGCTTAAAAAACCTTTAAAAATAGAAAGTTAAATGCACTCTATCAAAAATTTCAAGTTTTTATCGTGGTTTGAATAAGGGTTTAAAGTGCGTTTGTTTAGATTTGTGGGGTGGTATTATTTCAAATACTTTTTAATCGTGCTTTTAGCTTTAGAATTGTTTTTTGTGGGCATTGACAGCCTAAAATACGCCGATAAAATGCCCGATTCTGCGAACATGATTATTTTATTTTTCACCTATGACATTTTATTCGCTCTCAATTACACCTTGCCCATTTCCTTGCTTTTGGCGATGGTTTTATTTTATATCGCCTTCATTAAATCCAACCAATACACCGCCCTGCTCTCCATTGGCTTTTCCAAATGCCAGATTTTAAGCCCTATTTTTTTAATTAGCTTGTTTTTCACGGCTGTTTATGTGGGGCTGAACGCGACTCCTTTTGTATATATGGAGGAAAAAACGCAAAATTTGATTTATAAAGACAATTCTTTGAGCGTCTCAGAGCATTTGTTAGTGAAATATAACGATGATTACGTGTATTTTGATAAGATCAATCCCTTATTGCAAAAAGCCCAAAACATCAAGGTTTTTCGCCTAAAAGATAAGACTTTAGAATCTTACGCTGAAGCTAAAGAAGCTTTTTTTGAAGACAAGTATTGGATCTTGCATGACACCACTATCTATGAGATGCCCTTAAGTTTTGAACTGGGCAACAACGCTTTAAACACCACGCGTTTAAAAACCTTTAAAACGCTCAAAAATTTCCGCCCTAAAGTTTTAGACACCATTTATCAAAACAAGCCCGCGGTTTCTATCACAGACGCTCTTTTATCCTTGCATGCTTTAGTGCGCCAAAACGCAGACACGAAAAAAGTGCGCTCGTTTTTGTATGTGTTTGCGATTTTGCCCTTTTTTGTGCCGTTTTTAAGCGTTTTAATCGCTTATTTTTCGCCCAGTCTCGCCCGCTATGAAAACCTGGCTCTTTTAGGGCTAAAGTTTATCATTATCACGCTCGTTGTTTGGGGGCTATTCTTTGCTTTAGGGAAGTTCAGCATTTCAGGGATACTCATTCCTGAAATAGGCGTGCTATCGCCCTTTTTCATATTCTTAGCTCTTAGTCTTTGGTATTTTAAAAAGCTTAATAAGAGATTGTAGGATTTATAAACCTATGGTAAGCTCTCATTAGAGATCTAAATTAAAAGACCTGCAACGCAACATTAACTTAAGACTTGTAAAATAGCTTGAAAAGTTGTTAAGGTTTTTGATGAGTTCTGTTCAAATCCTATCTAATCTCAATTATCCTATTGGCAAAGTGATTACCGAAGGGCTGAGAAATTCTTTAAACACTCACATTGCAGTTGCTTTTTTAAAATACAGTGGGGTTGAAGTGATTCAAGATGCTTTGATTGATTCTTTAGAAAAGGGGGCAGAATTTGAGATTATTGTTAGGACTTGATTTTAAAACAACCGACTCAAAATCCATACGATTTTTGCTAGACTTAAATAAAACTTATAAAAAATTAAGATTTTATTGCTACGGCGACAAAGAAAATAACAAAACAGATATTGTCTTCCACCCTAAAATTTATATGTTTGACAACGGAAAAGAAAAAACTTCCATTATAGGTAGCACCAACTTAACCAAAGGGGGGTTGGAGAATAATTTTGAAGTCAATACCATTTTTACAGAAAAGAAACCCTTATATTACACGCAGTTAAACGCTATTTATAATTCTATAAAATATGCAGATAGCCTATTCACTCCTAATGAAGAGTATTTGCAAAACTATAATGAAGTTTTTAATGCCATTATTAAAAATGAACAAAAAGTCTCAAAAGATAAAAGCATTCAAGAAAAGATTAAAGAGATTGAAAAACAAGAAAAATTGCTTCCTGGAACTATCCCCTCTATTAAGGCAATGATAGTGGAATTTATTTTTGCCTGTGAGGAAAAAGGCGTTAAACAAGTAACATTGCAAGATATTTATCGAGCATTAGAAGAGCGAATAAAAAAAGAAGAGTGGGGATACAAATACAAAAGCGATACTTTTAGGAACACTATCAGGGGCGAACTCAACCACCATGCGCTAAAAGATAGCCCTTCAAAAAATAACTTGGGGCTTTTTGAGAGACCAGAAAAAGCTTTTTATGCGCTAACACCAAAAGGGCGTTTGTATAAAGGACGCTAAAGGTATTTATTTTAGACATTACTCATTCTAGCCTAATTAAACTCTCTGCGAGACTATCTCTATCAATCAAAATAAAGAATTGAAAGAAAAATTTGACTCCAATGAATATATCTTTAGCGATAAATAATTAGAACGCATTATAGAAATATCCCCACAACAGCATAAGGACTCATTAGTGGTAATGATAGATTTATCAAAAAAGTAGAAAATAGCACAGAATGGTTACAGATCAATGACGATTTGAAAGCTTAAAGCGTCAAGCTTTCATCTCTAAGCCTTGCCTAAAACCCCTGCCAAATTTAAAAAGTATAAACATAGCGCAAATACATAGAATACTGACGGCGTAAGGTTTGGGTTAAGCTGAAATTGGTTTCTGCTCCCGTGATAGTGGTTGGTTGGCCGTTCTCTAGCGGGCCTTGTTTTTTCGCTCTTATGGTAGTAGAACCTTTGAAAAAGTAATTAGGGAGCGTGGGGATTTTGATACCAAACTCAATGCCATGGTGTTCAAAAACATTAGTTCTAATGCCCACATTCACTAAAAATTGGAAAATCGTGTAATTCACCTTAGCGTTCAATTTTCCTGTGGTATAGACGCTATTAGGGTTAATCCCCACATTACAACTCGCCGGTGTCGTGTCCCCGCATGTGATCGTGCCATCAGCGTTAGTCATGTAAGCGTTAGCATCGGTATTGACGCCATAAACATACCCGTCCTTAAAATACCCCACACGATTATTAGTCCAAGTGTTACCCGCAAAATTCACGCCCACAAAAAACCCGGCCGTGGCTTTAGGCTTATCTATAATGTTAAAAAGCATGTCTGTGCCAAAACCATAAGTATACATGTCGGCTTTTTGATCGCTCAAATAGAAAGGCGATATAGCGTTAGCGGCCCTGGAGTTAGAAAAATTGGTATGCCCATAATCAAAAAAGCCGTAATAGCGCAACCCAAACCACCTTTTTTTACCGATAAAATGCTTATAGCCTGTCATCACGCCTAGCCCATACATCGGCTGGTTACGGTCAGGAATGTTTTTATTGGTGCTTAGCATGGTGCGCGAAGTCCAATTGACTACGCAGTTAGCTTTAGTATAGCCTGGCGTTCCTGGCGTCCCTGAAGCTGGCTGACAGCCACCGGTCTGCCCGTCAGGAACTTTACCATCATCATTAGCCGAAACATCGCCAAAAGGCACTTGAAACAACTCGCCGTTTTTATAAGCGTTTGTCTTTTGATCAGCCCTACCCACTTCCAAGCTAATCCCCACAAACGCGCCATTCTTTTCATGGGCATTTAAGGGGTTTGTTAGCCATAACGAACTCAAAAGAGCGCCTAAAATTACCGAGCCTTTTTTAGAAATATCTAAAGATTGAGCTATCAAAACAGATTCCTTACGATTAAAATTTTTACCAACCATTTTGCAATCTTGCATTCTATTTTTCTTCTTTGCCATAAAATTGAACACCACTCTCTAGGATCTCCGCTTAAGTGTTACTTTTTTAATTATTTTATTATAGCTAATTGCAATCTTAAAAGTCAAACAAAGACCACCCCTAAAATTCCCATAATAGTGGGCTACTTGACAATAAAATCCTTTTATAGTAGATTAAAAACTCTTTAATTTTCCCATGAATAAAGGATTTTAAATGGATGCGATTTATCCTTATGTGTTGGTTGTTCATTTATTGTGCGCCATTATTTTTATTGGCTATTTGTTTTTTGATGGGGTAATTTTCCCTAATGTGAAGAAAATGTTTGGCGAAGAGTTTGCCAATAAGGCAAATACAGGAGTCACTCAAAGAGCGATTAAAATCATGCCCTTATGCGTTTTAGGGCTTGTTTTAACAGGGGGCATGATGCTTAGTCAATACATGGGAGGCGATAAAGGCTGGTGTGAAACCCCTTTTCAAAAGATGCTCATGCTTAAAGTGATCTTAGCGTTAAGCATTTTCCTTTTGGTGCTTTTTTCTTTATCGTGTAAGTTTTTGGGTAAGAAAAACCCTATTGGTAAATATATCCACCCTATTGCTCTAACTTTTGGTTTTTTAATTGCCATTTTAGCCAAAACGATGTGGTTTGTTTAAGAGCGTTTCAACCTCAAAGAATTTAAGACCACTAAGAGCGAACTTGCACTCATGCTCAAACTCGCTATTAAAGGATTAATGTATCCTAGCATAGCGACCGGGATTAAAATAGCGTTATAAATCAAGCTCAAAACAATGTTTTGCAACACCACTTGATAGACTTTTTGAGCGTTATCAAACGCTTTTTCCAACAAACTCAAATCCTCTTCTAAAAGCAAAATATCGCATGCGCTTTTACTCAAAGCGCTTTTTTCAAACCCTAAAGAAACGCTCGCTTGTTTTAAGGCTAGCGCGTCATTATTGCCATCGCCTACCATCGCGCAAACGCCCTTATAAGAACTGATGGTTTGAGCCTTATCTTCAGGGGTCAAATTGGCATGATAGTTAGAAATCCCTAATTTTTTCGCGCACTCCTTAACCGAGTTTTCATTATCCCCGCTTAAAATTTCTAATTCTAAACCTTTATTTTGTAAGGCCTGAATGACTTCTTTAGCGTTAGCTTTCAAACGCTCTTCTAAAATGAATAACGCACATAAGGTCTCATTTTTCGCAAAGCCTACCATGATATTAGCGCTCTCTTTATCCTTTGTATCAACCCCCATAGCGTTTAAAAATTTCAAACTCCCCACTAGCAAAGTTTCATTGTGGTAGCTCGCTTTCAGGCCATGAGCGAAAAATTCTATCTTTTCTAAATTAACCTCATCGCTATTTAGAGATTTAAGGATCGCGCTATGGGCTAAATGCTCTCTGGTTTTTAAAAGGCTCTTTAAAAGCCTTTCATCAAATTCTTCATAAATGATTTTTTCTTTTAAAAGGACTTCTTTTTGCGTGAGCGTGCCGGTTTTGTCTATAAAGATTTTTTTCACTTTAGCCAGAGTTTCTAAAAACAACGCTTCTTTAAACACGATCAAAGGGTTTTTAAACACCCCTATCACTAACGCAATGGGCGTAGCCAAGGCGAATGCGCAAGGGCAGCTGATGACTAACACGCTAATACACACCATCAAGGCTTTTTCAAAATTACCCCCCAAACCAAATTGCCATAATAAAAAGCTTACAAAAGCTAAAAACAACACCGCTTTAGAAAAAATATCCGCAATTTTATTCGCGCTGCTCTCAATTAAGGGCTTTTCTAAAAAACTCTTTTTTAAAGTTTCCAACAAACCAGAAAGGCGTGAGTTTTGAAGATTAGTGCTCACTTGATAGCTAAAAGGCACGCCCACATTCACATAACCCCCTAAAATTGGATCATTAACCCCCAATTCCAAAGGCTTAAACTCCCCGCTGATCAAAGACGCATCCACGCTCGCATGATTTAAAAGCACGCCATCTAGTGCGATTTTAGCCCCGCTTGGCACCCAAACAACAGAGCCTATAGCGACATCTTTAGGGTGTTTTTCTATCTGCTTGTCCTTTTCTACAATAATCACGCTATGGATTTCATGCGATTCTAAAGCCAGACATTTTTCATTCGCAAACAGCCTGACCTTTAATTCCAAAAACTTAGAGCCAAAAACCAGCGTTAAAATCGTGCTGCTCGCTTCAAAATAAGTCTCTTGGGACACCAACATGGCATAAACGGAATAAACAAACGCCGATAACGCTCCAAAGGACACGCTCAAATCCATGCCCAAAACGCCATTTTTTAGCCCATAAAACGCTCCCTTAATGAAAAAACGCCCCACAACCACTAACACCAACAAGCTTAAAAAAAGCGATACGAGATCCAAATTCCTTTGCATGAGCTTATCCATGCCAGCGCCATGATTTGCACCACCATAACTCGCGTATTTGGCAATCGCAATAAACATCAAATTCATGGTGGCAAAAAACCCCACGCTTAAAGTGAGTAAATAGGAGCGCTGCTCTTTTTGGGCTTTTAGGGCGTAATTTTTTGCGTTATAAATTTTAGCCCCATAACCCAAACTCTCAATTTTTTGAACGATCTCTTTAGGGTTTAAGGACTTGTCAAACACGATTTGTAAATGGTGGGTGGTGAAATTTACGCTCACTTTTTTAACCCCCTTTAAGCGCTCTAAAACCTTTTGATTGAGCCACAAGCAAGCGTTGCAATGCGTTTTTTCTAGCAAAAGATTAAGGATAAAATCGCCCTTATTGTTTTCTTCAAGGGCTTGTTCTAATTCCAAAGCGCTCATTGAATCTTGGGGCGTTACGGGGGCTAAAGTGGAATCGTTTAATTTGTCATAAAAGCTCTCTAAATTCAAATCTAGTAATAACGCATACACCCTAGCGCACCCCGTGCAGCAAAAATGCAATTCTTTATGATGGATCACCTCTTTAAAAAGCTCACTTTCTTTAAACTCCAACTGGCAATGCGAACATTTCATTTTTTAATCCTTAATTTATGAGGCGCTAATTTAGAAGCGCTTTGATAGAGTAAGTGTTACAAATTTGATAGATACTTAGAACTTCTTTGGTGTTGTCGCTTTGGTTTTTGGAATTATGCGTGATTAAAGGGGGTAAAACTTTTAAAGCGCTTTTGGAATTATTCCTAGCCAATCCAAGCATCAAATGGGCGTTTTTGTCTTTAAAACTTTGGACAAACCTTAAAGTTTCTAGCGTGAGTTTAACGCTTTTTAAACTCTCTACCACCAAGCAAAGCGACAAGGATTCATAGCAAAAAATAAAATACCCTTTAGGTTTTAGGCATTTTTTCACTTTAGCCACCAAAGAAGCGAAGTCTAATTCGCTCTGGTGTCTCGCATGCCCTTTAATTTTAGATTTGATAGAGCCTAAGGCATAAAAAGGAGGGTTGCACACAATCGCATCATACAAAATCGGGGGGTTGAAATCTAAAAAATCGCTCTCAAACACTTGAGCGTTGGGGAATTTAAGGGCGTTTTTTTGGGAGCAAAACGCCATTTTGTTATCCTTTTCCACTAAATGAACGCTCGTTAGCGGGTTGTCTCTAGCGCAGAGTAAGCCTAAGATTCCACACCCTGAACCTATGTCTAAAATCGCACCGCTATTTTTGATAAAAGGGCGTGAAAAATCGTATAAAAAAAGCGAATCGCTGTTGTAAGCATAAGCGTTTAAAGGCTGGTATAATCTTAAGAGTTTTCTATCCATAAAAGGGCTTCATTTTCTAAGATTTGTGCATGCAACAACCGCCCTTTAAAAGGGGTTTTTAGAGCGAATGTGCTAAACGCTTCACTGATCATAGACGCATGCGAATGCAAAAGCAATGCATCTATTTTATCCCTCAAGCTCTCAAACAATTCCCACCCCCCTTCAATGAAATTAAACCCCTTCTCTAGGGGCAAATCTTTAGGGTCACAGAAAGCATTAACTAAACGATTGGGCGCAGAAAAAACCTTTGAATTGGGGTCAATTGAATGCTTGGATAAAATAGCGATATTGGGGTTTTTATTTTGATAAAAGCTATCGCAAAAGCGAGCGTCTAATAAGGGGTTATCCGTTCTTATGGTTTTCCCAGAAACAATAAGCGTGTCGCATATTGCTCGCTGGTTGTGCGTAAAAATAACGCTTTTTTGCCCGGTGATCTTGCCATGACAATAATCCCCATTCATCCTTAAAGCGAGTTTGAACAAATTAAAACGCCCCTTTTGTTCCATTATCCTAAAAGGCAGGAGCAAGTCTTTAGCCTTGTTTTCCAAACTCTCACAAACCACCCCATCAATACGAGCCTTTTGTAGCCTTGCTAAACCCCCTTTTTTAGCTTCGTTTTCTTCTGTGGCAATGACCACTCTTTTAGGCTTTAAAATTTCTAACAATTCGCTGCACGCTGGGGTTTTGCCATAAGAATTGCATGGCTCTAGGGTGATTAAAAAAACGCAGTCTGTAAAAGCGTTATCGTGGTGCGTTTTTAAAAAATCGCTTAAAGTTTTAGGGTCTTCTAACTTTTCTAAATCATTTTTCAAACTGGGGCGTAAAATCTTTAACGCTGATTGGGCGGCTAAGACTTCTGCATGCGGGGTTTTGGCTTTTTTGTGGGTCTCTAAACTCAAGATCTCATGGTGTTTATCTAGCACCATGCAAGCCACGCTCGGGTTTTCTAAGGCTAGGGTTTGATGCTCCCATGCCTTATTCAAGCACATTTCTAATAAACTCTCATAAAGTCTCATGACGGGAAAAAAGGCAAGAGCAAAAAGCCTTTAATCGCTAAAGCGTTAATAATATCAACAAAAAACGCTCCCACTAAAGGCACGACGATAAACGCTACATGCGATGGCCCATAGTGGTTGGTGATGGTTTGCATATTCACCATAGCCGTTGGGGTCGCTCCAAGCCCAAAACCGCAATGCCCCGCGCACAACACCGCCGCATCATAATCCTTCCCGCATATCCTAAAGGTTACAAGCACCACATAAAGAATCATAACCACCACTTGAACGCTCAAAATAACCGCTAATGGCACAGCGAGTTTTAACAATTCCAATAAATTCACGCTCATTAAAGCGTAGGCTAAAAACAGGCTCAAACTCACATTCCCTATAACTGAAACCTCTCTGTCAAACACGCTATGGATTTTAAAAAACGACAAAGTGTTTCTTAAAATAACCCCTACAAACAAGCACCACACAAAAGTCGGCAAGGTGAAGCTTTTAGGCATCAAATGCGATAAAAAAGTCCCCACCAATAAAGCGATCGCAATCAAAGCTAAAGTTTCTACAAAACTGGATGCGGTGATTAGGCGTTGCTCTTTAGGGGTTTCAAAGCCTTTAGACACCACGCCCTCTAAAGTGTCTTTTTCTTTAGTGTCTTTAGGCTCTAGTTTGTATTTAGAAATCAAATATTTAGCGACAGGCCCTCCAATAATCCCCCCGCTCACCAAGCCAAAAGTCGCGCACGCCATGCCCACTTCTAAGCTGGAGCTAAAATTATAAGGTGGTTGGGTGAAAAAATTAGCCCATGCTGCGCTAGTGCCATGCCCTCCCACTAAAGCGATAGATCCCCCTAAAAGCCCCATTAAAGGATTGACCCCTAAAAGGCTAGCGATAGAAATCCCCACTGCATTTTGACACACCACAAACCCCGCCACAGCCAGCAAAAAGACCGCAAGCATTTTCCCGCCTTTTTGTAAAGATTTGAAATCCGCGCTCAAACCAATGGTGATAAAAAAAGTCAGCATTAAAGGATCTTTTAAAGAAGAATCAAACTGCAAGCCAAAATTGTAAAACTGACGCGCCAACATGATAAAAAAAGCGACTAAAACCCCGCCCACAACAGGCTCTGGAATATCATAATCGCGTAAAAACTTGACTTTAGAAATCACATAACGCCCCAAAAGCAGCACTAAAACCATGCACACCAAAGTGGCATAAATATCCAACTTAATTTCTTGCAAGCTTGCATCCTTATTAATCAAATTTATCTTATTATAATATAATACCCCCCTAAAAGAACGAGATCAGTTAGAAAGTAGGTGTTCCTTGCATACAGTATTACAAATTGGAGCTGGTGGCGTAGGCAGTGTGGTAGCACACAAAATGGGCATGAACAGAGATGTGTTTAAAAATATCATTTTAGCGAGCAGGAGCTTAGACAAATGCCATGCGATTAGAGAAAGCATGCTCAAAAAGGGTTTGGGGGAAATTGGCGTTGAGCAAGTGGATGCCGATGATACGCAAGCCTTAGTCGCTTTAATCCAAAAATACAAGCCTAAAGTCGTTGTTAATGTGGCTTTACCCTATCAAGATTTAACGATCATGCAAGCATGTTTAGAAACTAAAACGCATTACATTGATACCGCCAATTACGAACACCCGGATTTAGCGAAGTTTGAATACAAAGAGCAATGGGCGTTTGATAGGGCCTATAAAGAAGCAAGGATTTTAGGGGTTTTAGGGGCTGGGTTTGATCCGGGCGTAACTAACGCTTATGTCGCTCACGCTCAAAAACACCATTTTGACACTATCCACACTTTAGATATTTTAGATTGTAACGCTGGGGATCACAAACGCCCTTTTGCCACGAATTTTAACCCTGAAATCAATTTGAGGGAAGTCAGTTCTAAAGGGCGTTATTATGAAAATGGCAAATGGATTGAAACAAAGCCTTTAGAAATCAAGCAAGTGTGGGCTTACCCGCAGATTGGCGAAATGGATTCGTATCTTTTATACCATGAAGAATTGGAATCGTTAGTCAAAAACATTAAAGGCTTGAGGAGGGCGAGGTTTTTTATGACTTTCTCTCAAAATTATTTAACCCACATGAAATGCTTAGAAAATGTCGGCATGCTAGGCATTAAAGAAATAGAGCATCAAGGCGTAAAAATCGTGCCGATACAATTTTTAAAAACCTTGCTTCCGGATCCGGCAACTCTAGCCAAAGACACCACCGGTAAAACCAACATCGGGTGCTATATGACCGGCATTAGAAACAACCAAGACAAAACGCTCTACATTTACAACGTGTGCGATCATAAAAAATGCTATGAAGAAGTGGGTTCGCAAGCCATAAGCTACACCACCGGCGTGCCAGCGATGTGTGCGGCTAAAATGATTTGTAATGACACTTGGAGCGCGGATCATTTTAGGGCCGGGGTGTTTAACATAGAAGAATTAAACACCGATCCCTTTATGGAAGAATTGATCAAACAAGGCTTGCCTTATGAAGTGATTGAGCGCTAGTTTTAGGCTTCAATCTTCACTAGGTGCAATAAACACCGATTCCCTTTCTATTGTAATATTCTCATCGTCTGCACTATAAGCTTGTATGGTAATGGGGATTAGAGCGTCTTTAGCGTTCTTGTATGCTGTGGCGTTACTCTTTAGGGGTTTTCTTAAAACCACTACCGCTTTAATCTTTTGCCCGGCTTTAATAGCGATAGGGTTTAAAGGCTTTTTGATTTGAATGTCTTTTTGCCCTAAAATTTTGAAATAAAACTCATGGTCTTTATTGTCCGTATTATGGAATAAAAACACGTAATCGTTATCCACATACCCGCTAGAGCGCAATTCATACAGATCGCTGTTGCGGTTAATGTCTAATAGCATGCGTTCTTTTTTAAACGAAGTGATGGCTAAAAGAGCGATCACAATAGCGATAACCCCCAAATAAGCGATCGTTTTTAAACGCACCAAGCACACTTTTTGGCGCGTGTTAATAGCGTTAGTTGAAGACCATTGGATGAGTGAAGGGCGACTGAATTTAGCCATGGTAATTGTGCATGCATCCACGCATTCTAAGCAATTGATGCATTCTAATTGCAAGCCCTTCCTGATGTCAATATGCGTGGGGCAAACCTGAACGCAATGCAAACAATTCACGCATTCGTTTTCTGGGTTGCGCTTTTTGGGGGGTAAGGGGAAGAGATGGTCCTGATTGTCATAAAGCGCTCCGCCACGCTTTTCATCATAAATGGGGTTTAAGGTGTCATTGTCATACAACACCGATTGCACCCTAGCGTAAGGGCATAAATAAATGCAAAAACGCTCCGCAACCACCACTATATCAAACAGCACCACAGCCGTGCTAAAAAGCCAAAAACCCATAGCAATAGGGTGATCGCTAGGGTTTTTAAGATACATAAAAAAGTCTTCAGGGGCGATGAAATAAAAGAAAAACAACATCATTAGCCCCGCCACAACAGGAGCGAACAATAAAACGCTCAATACTTTACGCGCCTTGTAGCTTGGGGTGTTTTTAGGGCTTTCTTGCTTGTTGCTGATCTTTTTATGGAGTTTGAAAATCTTGGTTTCAATCACATCTCTATAAAGCACCCTTAAAAAGGTTTGCGGGCAAGCCCACCCGCACCACACACGCCCAAGGCTAGTGGTGATGAAAAAAATCCCTATAAAAAGCAAAATAACCATAAAAGGCATGACTTGCAATTCTTCAGCGCTAAAGATCTTGCCTAAAAAATGCAGTTGCTTATGCTCAAAGGAGATCAAAAACAAATGCGCCCCATCAATGCGAACAAAGGGTGTGATTAATAGCGCTAAAGAAATCAATAAAAACCCTATATAACGCTTCAAGCGGAACGATTTTAAAAAATGGCTAGAAGATTCAAGCATTCTCAATATCCTAAAATTTTTAAGCCACTATACCCTAACAACTTAACGCTTTCACTTAAAAAGCAACATGTTATAATGATGGCTATTTTATTTGAAAGGGTATTTATGGAAAGCGTTTTAAATTTCCTAACCAATATCAATGTGATTTTCACCCTTTTGGGCTATCTTATTGGGGGGATTCCTTTTGGCTATGCGTTAATGAAAATCTTTTACGGCATGGATATTACTAAAATCGGATCGGGAGGCATTGGCGCAACGAATGTCTTACGCGCTTTACAAAGTAAAAGCGTGAGTAACGCTAAACAAATGGCTTTATTAGTCTTAATCTTAGATCTATTCAAAGGCATGTTTGCGGTGTTTTTGAGCAAATTGTTTGGGTTGGATTATAGTTTGCAATGGATGGTCGCTATCGCTAGCATTTTAGGGCATTGCTATTCGCCTTTTTTGAATTTCAATGGAGGCAAGGGCGTTTCTACAATCATGGGTTCTGTGGTGTTGCTCATCCCTATTGAAAGTCTCATCGGCTTGACGGTGTGGTTTTTTGTGGGTAAGGTGCTTAAAATCTCTTCACTCGCTAGCATTCTAGGGGTAGGCACAGCGACTGTTCTTATCTTTTTTGTGCCTTATACGCATATCCCAGACAGCGTCAATATCCTTAAAGAAGTCGGCACGCAAACGCCGATGGTGCTTATTTTTATTTTTACCCTTATCAAGCATGCGGGCAATATTTTTAACTTGCTCGCTGGTAAAGAAAAGAAAGTCTTATGAAAACTAAACAAGGCGTTCATGTCCATAACTTTGTGTTTGAAACGATTTTAGGGATTTTAGAGTTTGAACGCTTAAAACCCCAAAAAATAAGCGTGAATCTGGATCTTTTCTACACGCAATTACCCAGTAAGGCTTATTTAGACTACATGGAAATCCAAGAGCTTATTCAAAAGATGATGCAAGAAAAACAATACCTTCTCATTGAAGACGCCCTGAAAGATTTGAGCCATGCTTTAAAAACGCGCTACAATGAAATCTCTGATCTTTATTTAAAAATCAGCAAGTTAGAAATTTCTCCCAATTCTCAAGTGGGAGCGAGCGTGAAAATTTGCTATGAAAGCAATCTTTAGCCTCTTTTTCCTCTTTATTGTTTTAAAAGCAAACCCCATAAACCCTTTATTAGAGCCGTTATATTTCCCCAGTTACGCGCAATTTTTAAACCTAGAACCTCATTTTATCGTTAAAAAAAAGCGCGCTTATAGACCCTTTCAATGGGGGAATACCATCATTATCAAACGCCATGACTTAGAAGAGCACCAAAGCAACCAGCCAAGCGATATTTTCCGCCAAAACGCTGAAATCAATGTGTCTTCTCAAACTTTTTTAAGAGGAATGAGCAACGCTTCTTCACGAATAGCGCTTGATTCAGCCGCTCAGTAATCAGCCTCTCAGTAAAATGCTAAAACTTTTTTTAATCATATTTTTCTTGGTATTTTCTTAATCCTAAAACAAATTTAAGGTATTATTAAATAGAATAATGTAATAATAACCTTAGGTTTAAAACTTGACTAAATTTTTAGAAAAAAGTAAATAAAAAGGCTAAAAGAAATGCTTAGAAATAAATTTCGTATCGTGTTTGTCTCTTGTATTGTCGCTAGCAATTTGCAAGCTCAAGAAACAACCCACACTTTGGGTAAGGTAACCACTAAGGGTGAAAGGACTTTTGAATACAACAATAAAATGTATATTGACAGAAAAGAGCTCCAACAACGCCAAAGCAACCAAATCCGTGATATTTTTAGGACTAGAGCGGATGTGAATGTAGCCAGTGGGGGCTTAATGGCGCAAAAGATCTATGTTAGGGGGATTGAGAGCCGTCTCTTAAGGGTAACAATAGATGGCGTCGCTCAAAATGGTAACATTTTCCACCATGACGCTAACACCGTGATCGATCCCAACATGATTAAAGAAGTGGAAGTGATTAAGGGGGCGGCGAACGCTTCAGCAGGTCCTGGTGCTGTTGCGGGTAAATTGTCTTTCACCACGATTGACGCTAACGACTTCTTAAGAAAGAATCAAACTTATGGGGCTAAAGCGGAAGCGGCCTTTTATACCAACTTTGGGTATCGCATGAACGCTACGGCGGCCTATCGTGGGAAGAATTGGGACATACTCGCTTATTACAACCATCAAAATATTTTTTACTATAGAGACGGGAACAACGCTTTTAGGAATGTCTTCCACCCTAACTACGATTTACAAGATCCAAGTAATAGCGATATGAGCGTAGGGACTCCGAGCGAAGTCAATAGCGTTTTAGCTAAAATCAATGGCTATATCAACGAAACCGATAGCATTAGCGTGAGCTACAACCTCACACGAGACAATTCTACAAGGCTTTTACGCCCTAACACCACTTCAGCTCTCTCTAAAGCCAATGACCCAGGAAGCCAACCAGCCCCCTTTGTGATTGACTTTGGGAAAGAATTAGCCCATACGATCAACTTCAACCACAATTTGAGTCTGAAATACAAGCATGAAGGCGGCCCTAATTTTAACCAGCCGCGCGTTGAATCCACCGCCTTTTTAGGGGTAAGGGGGGGCAATTATAACCCTGTGGTGAATCCTTTCGCTTACAATTCTAACGAGCCGGCTAATCCGGATTACATTCCTGAAGTGAAAGAGTGGTGTAACAACCCGGATAATATCAGCCAATGCACGCAAGGGGCTATCAGACCTTCTAATGGAGGCTATCAAATAGGCTATGGCGCGCCTAATTCTATCAACTGGCAAGGGGCTAGCGATTCTAGTGGAGGGGTGCAAGCAGGCTATGGGCAGCTTAACGCTACCATGCTTTCTACAAGCGCGAATGTTTATCATGGGCTTGTCCCTAAAAACCCTGATTATGACATGACCCCCCCTAACGCTCAAAACCCTAGCGCAAACGATTGGACTTTAGGGAATGCGGACGCTGAGGGGACTTTAGCCAGAAGGATTTTCTTGATCAACTCAGGCGTTAATGTTAAAGTAACCCACCCCATTAGCGAAGATTACGGGAATGTGTTTGAATACGGCATGATTTATCAAAACTTGAGCGTTTTCTCTGGATTGGATAAAGGCAAAAACGGCTATTATAAAAACAACATTGATCCTAACGACCCTAACGGGCCGGGCTTGCCTTACCGCCATTACTACACCGATCAAAGCTCTCAATACCCTCAAAATCTCAACACCCCTAACCCGCTCTATCGCAACATGCCCCAAAATTCGCATGCGATCGGAAATATCATCGGTGGGTTTATGCAAGCGAACTACAATATTTTAAGCAATGTGATCGTGGGTGCGGGAACTCGTTATGATATTTACACTTTGTTAGATAAAAACGGCCGCACGCATGTAACTTCTGGTTTCTCGCCTTCTGCAACCGTGCTTTATAACCCCATTGAAAGCATTGGCTTGAAAGTGAGCTATGCGTATGTAACTAAGGGGGCTTTGCCTGGCGATGGCGTTTTGATGCGCGATCCCACGGTGATTTATCAAAGGAATTTGCGCCCATCAATCGGTCAAAATGTGGAATTCAATGTGGATTTCAACAGCAAGTATTTCAATGTGCGCGGGGCAGCGTTCTATCAAGTCATCAATAACTTCATCAACAGCTACGGGCAAGACACTTCTAAAAATGGCGGAGGTAACGCGACCGCAAAAAACATGTCAGGGAATTTGCCCGAAACCATTAATATTTATGGTTATGAAGTTTCAGGGAATGTGAGGTATAAGAATTTCTTAGGGACTTTCTCAGTGGCTCGCTCTTGGCCAACGGCTAGGGGGCATTTATTAGCGGACACTTACGCTCTAGCTGCAACGACTGGGAATGTGTTTATCTTAAAAGCCGATTATGATGTTCGCAGATGGGGGCTTACTTTAACCTGGCTCTCACGCTTTGTAACTAACATGTATTATGAGGGCTATTCTATCTACTACCCGCAATACGGCTTGATCAAAATCCATAAACCTGGGTATGGCGTGCATAATGTCTTTATCAATTGGACTCCGCCTTCTAAAAAATGGCAGGGTTTAAGGATTTCAGCCGTGTTTAACAATATCTTAAACAAGCAATATGTGGATCAAACTTCTGTGTTTCAAGCGAGCGCGGACGCTCCAGCGAGCGATATGATCCCCAAAGGCAAGCGCATGGCGCTCCCGGCTCCTGGATTTAACGCGCGTTTTGAGGTATCCTATCAGTTCTAAAATGAAAGAAATCTTAGGATTTCTTTTTGAATTTTGAACATGGAAACAAACATGAAAAAGCCCTATAGAAACCGCCAAACTCTATGGAAAAAGTTCCGCTCACTCAATAAACTCATTAAGATGCTCCTAAGGATTTTAAAAAAGTAGTTTTATTAAAAATTTAGCGAGTTTAGTTTAAGATAACGCTTTATTTTAACTCAAAAAAGGAATCAAACGCGCTTCACTATGGCTAAAGAAACGCTTGAAATAACCCCGGATCTTTTGAAAAGCCCTTATCAAAAAATCATCAATGCGAGTGCGAGCGTTTTTGATGAAAATCATGGGCGATCGTTTTTTAGCCCGCAATTTTATGAAAAAATTGAACCTTATTTAAAAGAAGTTTTAACCCAACCCATTGATTTAGAATGCGATCTCAACACCGCTAAAAAAAAGAACCGCTTAACCCCTTTAAAACAGCTTTTTAAGGCGTGTTTTAACACTGAAGAAATTTTAATTGTCAATAACAACACCAGCGCGATTTTCCTCATCGCTAACGCTTTAGCGCAAGAAAAAGAAATCGTTGTTTCTTATGGGGAATTAGTGGGGGGGGATTTTAACCTTAAAGATATTTTGTTAAATAGTGGGGCTAGGCTGCATTTAGTGGGGAATATTAATCGCGCTTATTTAAGGGATTACCGCTTGGCCTTGAATGAAAACAGCAAAATGCTCTTTAAAACCCACAACCCCCATTTTAAAAAAGACACGCCCTTTAAAGATTTGCAAGCCCTAGCCAAAGAGTATGATTTGATTGATTATTATAATTTAGGGGATGTGGATTTATTAAATAGAACGGCTTTAGAAGAAATTTTAGCCCTAAAGCCATCGCTTTTAAGCTTTAGTGCGGATAAATTCTTTAACAGCGCGCAAGCGGGCATTATTATGGGGCAAAAAGAATGGGTTGAAATATTAAAAAACCACCCCCTTTATAGAGCCTTGAGGGTGGGTAAAATCACGCTCATCTTGCTTTTTTGCAGCCTAAAAGCATGGGCCAATCATCAAGAAGACATTGCAATCCATGCGTTATTGAACCAAACTAAAGACGCCTTATTGCAAAAAGCTCTCAAACTCTACGCTCTTTTAAAGCCTTTAGAATTGAATGTGAGCATAGCCTCTAGCTTTTCTAAAATAGGGAATTTGCCCGATAGAGAATTAGAATCCTTTTGCGTGAAAGTCCAGTCCAAAAACACCCGCATTTTAAATTGTGAGAAACTTTATTTAAAGCTTTTCCAAAAAGGCGTTATTACAAGAATTTCATGCGAATTTGTATGCTTTGAAGTCTTTAGCTTGAATGAAAAGGATTTTGAAAAAATCGCTCTGGTTTTAGAAGAAATTCTTAATAAGGCTTAAAAATTCGCTATAATAAAATTTCTTTTAAACATGCCATATCCCCCACAATAGAGAATGACAAAAAAACGATAGAACATCAATTTAAAGGAACTTAAGAATGGAAAAAATCAGCGATCTTATAGAATGCATTGCGTATGAAAAAAATTTGCCTAAAGAGATGATTTCAAAAGTGATTCAAGGTTGTTTGTTAAAAATGGCGCAAAATGAGTTAGACCCCCTAGCGCGCTACTTGGTGGTTGAAGAAAACAAGCAGCTCCAGCTTATCCAGTTGGTAGAAGTTTTAGAAGATGGTGATGAAAGATTGATTAACGACCCTTCTAAATACATCAGCTTGTCTAAAGCCAAAGAAATGGATCCAAGCGTTAAGATTAAAGACGAATTGTCTTACAGCTTGAGTTTGGAGAGCATGAAGCAAGGAGCGATCAACCGCCTTTTTAAAGATTTGCAATACCAGTTAGAAAAAGCGTTAGAGGACAGCCACTTTGAAGCGTTTCAAAAGCGTCTTAACAGCGTTTTAATGGGGCAAGTGATTTTAGTGGATCACAACCAAAACACTTTTATTGAGATTGAGCAGCAATTTCAGGGCGTTCTTTCCATGCGCCATCGCATCAAGGGCGAGAGTTTTAAAGTGGGCGATAGCATTAAAGCGGTTTTAACGCAAGTCAAACGCACGAAAAAAGGCTTATTATTAGAGCTGAGCCGCACCACCCCTAAAATGCTTGAAGCTTTGTTGGAATTGGAAGTCCCTGAAATTAAAGATAAAGAAATTGAAATCATCCATTGCGCGCGAATCCCAGGCAACAGAGCGAAAGTGAGCTTTTTTTCCCATAACGCTAGGATTGATCCCATAGGTGCGGCTGTGGGGGTTAAGGGCGTGCGCATTAATGCAATAAGTAACGAATTGAATAAAGAAAACATTGATTGCATAGAGTATTCTAATGTGCCTGAAATTTATATCACTTTAGCGCTCGCTCCAGCCAAAATTTTAAGCGTTGAAATTAAAAAAATCCCCATAGAAGAATTGAGTGCTGAAGAAAAAGAATCCATTCAAGAGCGTTTTATCGTCAACAACCATTTGCAAAAGGCTAAAGTGCGTTTATTGGACATTGAAAAATCTAAGGCTATCGGTAAAGGCGGGGTGAATGTGTGCTTAGCGTCCATGCTTACAGGCTATCACATAGAGTTTGAAACCATTCCTAGCGTCAAAGAAAATACAGAAAATGAAAACGAAAAAGAAACGCCAAAAGTGGGGGTAGAAGCTTTAGAATCTTTGTTTAAGAATTGAAATGATTTCTGTGGAACTTATTGAGTTCTTAATCAAAAGGAATTTAAGTTAAAAGGCTTGCGGTGTTAAATAAGCACGTGATTGGATTTCTTAAGGCTAAACTTGAAAGAAATAGTTCAGGTTTTTCAATGAGTGAGTATTGAAATTTTCAAATCAAGTTTTATTGGAATGGACGCAAAAAATGGGTTGGATTGAATTTAAAGATATTTAGAAACTAATCTCTGTATTATATGCAATTCTCCACAAAAACCAATCACAAATAGAATTGTAACTATTAAATTAAACCAAAACATGGGTTTTTTGCAAAAATTTTCTTGTTTATCTTTTTCCTCTTTTGATAAGGATATTTTTGATAAAAAAGAAAAAAGCAGATACAAAATATTCCCAAAAAATAAAGCCATAAAAGCCATAACAAAAACCAAACGGTAGGCGTTCGCTTTGTCAATATTTGATAAAACAGAAGTGGAAAACGCCAATCCCCCAACAAATGTTAAAACAATAGAGGCAAAAATACCTAAAATGGTTATGTATTGCGTTTGTTGTTTATTCAATTCTTCGCTTAATTTTTCATAGTTTTTATTTAGTTCTTTTTCTAACTTTATAGAAACATCTTTAACTCTACTCATTTTCTCATCAAAATCTTGCAGTCTGATACACTCTAAATTCATGTGATCATAAAGCTTTTCTAGTTTTGGTTTAATGCTTTCAACTTCTTTATTATCTTGAATCTCTTTGAGTGTCCTTATATTTTGTGCGAGTGTCATAAAGGCTTGCTCTTTATCCCTTGTGGAATTTAAAATAATAGTTGTAATTTTTGAGTATTTATGCCTGTATTCTCCTTCATAGATTTCTTTGAGATCTTTGATGATTTGATCTGTTTGGCTAGACAAATCCCCCTTTTCACACAGCGATACAATAATTTCTTCTAGCTTTTTATCTTTATCTTCTTCTTTAGTTTCCATTTGTTTGTTTGGCTTCTTGTCTGATCAAATCTTTACTAATGATTTCTTTTCTATCTTCTTTGAAGCTTTTATGCCAAGCGCCATCTTCTTTATGACTCTCTTTCACTAAATCCCAATAGGATTTTTTGCTGCATTTTTCTATGGAGTGGTTGATGGTTTCAAGTTCATCTTTTCTAAGATTTTGTGAGAGCGTTTCTTCTTTGGGTTTGTCAATGGAATTGGCACCATAATTGCGGTATTCATAATACACTTCCCTTGCAACAGGTCCGTATTTCCAAGCTTCAAAATCATCAGAAACTAGGTGTTTGTCAAACTCTTTAATATAGTCAAGCTCTGTGAAATACAAAGTTTTTTGCAATTCTAAGTTGCTCAATTCTTTGTTTGAATGTTTAAGAATATATTTTGCTAGCTCCAAAGCATTGACCATTATTACCTCCTAGTCAGTTTTTACTAATTTTAACTAAATATTGTTAACTTTCTAACCATTCCTTTTTCAATGATTTTAATCTCTTGAATTTCTTAAAGCTAATTCTAGAGAAATAATTCAAGTTTTTTTCAATGGATATTTAGCCTTTCAAAATAGCAAAAATCAATTGATGGTTCAACTAATGAGCTATTTCACATATTAAGGGAATTTAGTAACCTTTTTAATTTATTTTTGAAATTCTTTTTTGATGAATGAAACCCCTTTTTTTGACAATTCACTCCAACCATTGCAATTTTTTAATGCATTTTCGTTTTCAATTCTCAATACTTCATATGCAAAAAGCCAAAATTCATCATCTAAATCATCTAATATACATATTCTATCTTCTAACTTAATCATTGTTTCAGCTCTTTTTAAATATTTATCAATGGCAGAACCATCTGAATCTTTTCTTGCTCTCAAATATCCTAAAAGCATAAAAATACAATCATTACTTTCAAGGACCATATTATGGCAAGTTTTTTCCATCTCAAAATCATATTTTAGAGAGAAATACAACGCATAAGAACAAGCTTCATGATTATTGTTTTTTGACCCTGTCTTAAATATATCCTTAGAAATTTCTTGAATTTGATTGGTTTGGATCGGATAGTTATTGTTATCAAACACTCCTTCAATACAAGGGATTAAATAGGGGTAGAGCAAAACTAAATGGTGCAAGGTGCTAAAATATATTCTCTTGCATTATATGTCATCTTCTTTTTGTTGAGCATTTTTATAGCATATTTTAAAATAGAAGCCTTATTATCATTTTGCCTTATCAATGCAATAGATTTATCTAAAAAAGCAACAACGCTAGGGTATTTAATTTTCCCTTTATACTCATCCATTTTAAAAATTTTTAACTGATTGATCCATTCTTCTTCATGCATCAAAGGGAGTTCAAAAATTTTTGTTTTTTTGTGGTTGAGTGAAAGGTTATATCTTTTAAGACACTTTGCGAAATCGATTGTAAATTGTTCTGCCTCATCTCTTGAATTCACATAGCAAGTATAATCATCAATGTGCCTAATATATCTATATTCTGTTTTATTTTGCCCTTTTCTTAAATTTTTTAAATTCTCATCAATGGCGACTAAAATAATTTCTGAAATCAAATTGGAACTATGCGGTCCAATAAGAATCCCCGTAGTTTCCTTATGATTCATGTTTCTTGTTTGGGTATCAATCTCATCGCTCCAATGATTTTTGTCTTTTTTAGCAACTTCTTTACCTCTTGTTGCCCAAGGAATTGAATGCGTATAAATGCTTGGGAAACAAGTGGATATATCAGCCTTTAGCTTGTATCTAGCGCCAATACGAATACTTATCTCTAATTTTCCCTCACAAAAAATATCTTTATGACCCATATCAAAAATACTTTTTCTCATAGCAACTCTATCTTTAGAATAATCGTTTTGAAAAATTTTTTTATTTTTAGGGATTTTTTGAATGTGGATGCGGCTGATCTTATGGGTATTGCCATCTGTCTTTTCTTTAAAATACTCCTTTAATTTATCCCAATTATCGAATTTTGCACTGATTATAATAAGCCAAAGGATTAGGGATAGCAAAATATCTGGGCGTTCCAATATCTCTTATTCCCTCATAAGTAATATGCTGATACCCCATCTTGCGTTTGGGGAATATCTTATCTTTATTATTCTTGCAATATCTGTAAAAAGGCTTTGATGTCAGAAAGTTAGGAATCCTTTCTGCAAACATCCCGTATCCTAACAATCTCTTAAAAAGTTTATTTTGAGAAATCTCATTAAGACATTCAAAATAAGTCTTTTCTTTCACTTTTTTCACTGATATTACCCTCTTTTTGAAAGTTTTCCTAGCCAATATACAGATTTAAAAGCAATTTCATGATATTTTTTAGTTTTTAAGGCGTTTGCTTTAAACATCACGCCCCCCACTATTCTTTATATGGTTTTATTCCAAAGCCATGCGTTAGAAAAAGCTTTTTTAATCTTTAAATTGTGTTTGATTGTTCTTGCTTGTTTTAAGGGTTAGGATAAAATAACGCTCACCCCCTAGTTTTTCGCTAGAGATTAGGGGGTAAAGTTTGTCTAGGAGACTTCTATGAGAAAAAATCATAGTAAATACTCTTGGGAAACATTATACCTAAAAATCAATTTTTTAGGGTTTTGTTTGGAATTAAAAATCAAACGATAGTTTTTCAAGAGTCCCCCTTTTTTAAAGGGGGGTGTTTCTTAGACAAAGAATAAGCGCTTTTTATTTCTTGCCCGTCTTCAATGATCTTAATTTCTTTATTTATAAAGATATTTTTCAAGAAAAAAGTAAGGTCAATCACTTAAGCTCTAAAAATAAGCTTTAAGTTAAAAATTTGCAGTGTTGAACAAATATATAACTAAATTCAAAAATTGGGAAGAAAGTTTTTAATGCGATTTTAAATGAGCGGTTTGCAACTTTTATCAAAATCGTTTTTGTGAGATTAGGATAAAATAACGCTTCACCCCCTAATTTTTATTCCACTAGAGATTAGGGGGTAAATTACCTTCAAAGGATTACTATGTCCAAAAAACATGGTAAAAAACCTTTGGTTGTATTATACTTAAAAATACCCTTTTTTAAGTATAGGGTTAAAATCGTTGTTAAAAAAACCCATTAAGCCAAAGGTTTCCCCTATTTAAGGGGTTTCCTTTAAGGTAAAGCGCTTTTTATTTACTGCCTGTTTTCAATGATTTTAATTTCTTTATTTATAAAGATATTTTTCAAGAAAAAAGTAAGGTCAATCACTTAAGCTCTAAAAATAAGCTTTAAGTTAAAAATTTGCAGTGTTGAACAAATATATAACTAAATTCAAAAATTGGGAAGAAAGTTTTTAATGCGATTTTAAATGAGCGGTTTGCAACTTTTATCAAAATCGTTTTTGTGAGATTAGGATAAAATAACGCTTCACCCCCTAATTTTTATTCCACTAGAGATTAGGGGGTAAAATCCACTTTTAGGAGCTTACTATGAAAAATCATCGTAGTAAACACTCTTGGAAAGAATTATACCTAAAAATCAGTTTTTTGGGTTTAAAGTTTGATCTAGTGATCAAACGCTAATTTTTAAAAAGAGTTGCCCCCTAAATTAGGGGGTTATCCTTAAGTGGAAAATCAGCTTTTCACTGCCCGTCTTCAATGATCTTAATTTCTTCATCGGTGAGGTGGTAGAGCTGATAGACTAAGGCGTCAATTTCTTTTTCTAATTCTAAGGTGTTGGCTTTAGGATCTTTTTCTTTTGCTTCTAGGATTGCTTTTGCGCCATCGGTGATTTTATCGGCTAATTCTTGGTTTTGCGGCGTGATTTTAGGAATGGGTAGCCGTTCTATAAAAGCCTTTTTATAGCGATAACCACTCTCGCCTAGTCCTCCGCCTGCATAGAAAGTTTTGAAAGCAAAAGTAATCAATTTAGAATGCAACATTCCTAAAAGATAGCGCAAATGCTCTCCTGTGAGAATGAAGCTCGTGGCTTCTGCATAAAAATACCCTAATTCGCATTTTCCATTATCTAAATAAAATCGTGGCTCTTGCACGATCTCGCCATACACAATTTTCTCTTTTTCAAAATCCTCTAAATACGCGCAATTCCTTAAGTGATAGGGGGTGTCTCCTTGATCGGATCGGGTGGCAATAGTGTCAAAATGAGAGTCTAAATGCGCTTTGATTGCGGGGTATTTTTCTATATCAACGGGAGGGATTTTAGATTTAAGGGCAGAAGTGTAGCCGTTATGGGTGTTAATAACCCACTCCCCAGCCCACTCATAAGAATACCTTTTAATGTCTTTCCCTCTCAAAATGGGTTTGATGAGCGCCTCTGTGTGCTTTCTTTCTTCTTGCGTCTTGCAAGCGTTCAAAATGGCGTTTCTTTTTTCAGTAGGAATGATAAAGGCTTCGTTAGCACCGGTTTTTATCCCGTAATTGATTTGAATGTCATAGTCTTTAAGCGGGGTGCCAACACTCTCTATTTTGTCCCTCAAATCTAAAAGCGTGGCGTTGGCAAAAATAAAGCTTTCTGTTGAAAGCGCGTTTTGTCTCATCAAAAGGGAGGGGCTTTTCAAATCGTCTTTATCGTTTGGGGTGGGTTCGTAATATTTAAAATCGCTCTCTTTAGGGGGCGTTTGTTTGATGAAACTCATGATGCTGGTATCCACGGTAGCACTTTCAAAGACTTTTAAGGCGTTTAATTCCATGTAGCTGACAATGGTGGTTTTTTTTGAGCAGCCATTCTCTTAATTTAGCGCCGTATTTGGCGCGCGCGTATTTGTTAGAAGTGATAAAAGCGTTAAACCCTTTTTCTTTTAAAAGGTGGTAAGCTAGGGCAAAAAAGTAGGTGTAAATGTCAGCGGTGCTGTTATAGAAATCTTGGTATTGCTTTTGTAATAAAGGCTTTAGGGGTTTGATTTGTTCTTGGCGGATATAAGGCGGGTTGCCAATGATGCAATCAAAGCCTAAAAAATTCCCCTCATCGTCTAGCACTTCAGGGAATTCAAAGCGCCATTCAAACGCATTGTGATACTCTCCACCACTTAAGGCATCATCAAGCTTTTTCCTTAAAGCTCTAATACGCCCATAAGAAGCAAAAGCCTCTTCCTCTTCTTTAGGGCTTAATTTTGGCGTGCCAAAAAGGCTTGGGATAATGTAATTTAACCCATCTAGCAAACTCTTATCGTCTAGAGCAAAGAAATTGTATTTTTTGATGTGTTTTTCAATAGTCTTTTCAAGCTCTGCTTTGGTTTTAGGATCTTTGAGCGTGAGGGAAAAAGTGTTTTTTAAGTCTTGGATTTTGTTAATAAGATCTGCTTTATTTAAGGGATAGAGAGGGTTTGGGTCTTTGTATTGGGCGACTAGATCTTTGTATTCTTGGATTTTTTTCTTGATATTGGGGATCTTTTTGAGATCGTCATTTAAATTAAAGCGTGAGATAAGCGAATTAGCGCACTTAATGTTAATGTCAATGTTGGGGAGGGTTTCAAGCGCGTTGGTGTTCTTGCCATTTTCAAAAATGTAATAGCTGTATTTTAAAAGCTCTATCCATAGCCTGAGCTTGGTGATTTCGCAAGAATTGGGGTTAATATCCACGCCAAAAAGGCAGTTTTCAATGATGGATTTTTTAAGCTCAAAAAGTTCTTTTTGGATTTGGTGGTGGGGATCGTTTTCGCTATGCGGTTTTTTGTAGTTAAAGATTTCACCCGTTGGTGCGTGGTGAATGATAATTTCATCGTTTTCTAATTTAAGATCGTAGCGATGCAAGGAAGCAATAAGCCCTAGCTTATAAGCAATCCACACCATTTCATTGAGCGCAGAAACCAAGAAATGCCCGCTCCCCACCGCCGGATCGCAAATGCGTAAAGTGAGAAGGAATTGCAAGTATTCTTTGCGTTTATCCTCTTTATAGCTCTCATTTTTGAGATAATTTTTTAATTCGTCTAATTTTTCACACTCTATATTATATTTTTGATTGAATTTATCCAACACGATTTGGCTGATACTCTCTGAACACATGTAGCTTGTGATGAAGCTTGGGGTATAAAAGCTCCCCTCTTTATAGCCGTTGAGTTTTTCAAAAACAAGCCCTAAAACGCTAGGGTTAATCAAACGGCTTTCGCTGGTATCGGTATTATCTTTAATGTCTTTAGGGGTGGTGGTGAATTTATAAAGACGCAAAAATTTAAAAAAGTATTCCAGCAAGGACAAAGCTTTTTTTTCTTGGTAATCTTCATGTTTTTTAAGAACGGAATTTTTATAGATTTCTAGCTTTTTATTGTCTAAAAGCTTGATTTCATACCCCTTTAATTCTAAAGGCGTTTTATCAAACAAACTGGAATTCAAATAAGGGATTTTTTCTAAAATCTTGTCTTCTTTAATTTCTGACAAACGCTCGTTATTTTTCTTGGCTAGGACTTCAAAAAAGAGGGTGTTTAGGTCGTTGAAATCTTTAAAGTGTTCTGTGGTTAAGAAAGGTTTTTCAAAATGCTTGAAAGAAATTAAAAGGCTTTCTAAAAGCCGTAAAAACAAGATGCGGTTATTCCAAGCGATGAGTAACGCCATGACTTCTTCATCGTCTAAATTTTTGTATTTCTCTTTTAAAGCATCGCTTAGGGAATTTTTGGTGCGGCTAGGCTTGATTAAAATTTTCCCTTTGTCATTTTGCTCTTCTAACCCTAAAATGTAGAGCAATTCTTCATAAAAATCTTTGTTAAGCGTGTTAGCGTCAAGGGTTTTCTTTTGCTTTAAAAGGACTTCGTGGCTTAAAACTTGGTAAATCAAAGGGAGCTCTTTAGGATCATCGCTGCTCAAATTAAAGTGAGTGTAGCGGAGTTCGCCTTTAAAATCCTTTTTTAAATATTCCTCTAAATCGCTGTAGAATCTTTTGGTGCTGGGGTCTGTGCCTTCTTTTTTAGCGCAATTTTTATGGAGTTTATCGATTTCTTTATCGTTTTGGAAAAGGGTGCAAAAATCCTTACAATCAAAGAGGAAAAATTCATGCGCGTTGCAAATAATGGCGTGTTTTAGGGAGTTGTTGTTTTTTATCTCTTTTAAAAAATAAAAAACCATTTGACAAAAGGCTTTACTGAGCGGGTTTTCTCTGTCTTTGGGGAATTCGTTCCTATTGTTTAGGGCTTTGGCTTCAATAAGCACCCAAGCTTTTCCATCCACATAGATCGCGCTATCCACTTTTTCGTAGGTATTGCAATGATAGTCATAGGTATTTTTTAAAAAGGAATTGATTTCATTTTTTTGAAATTCTTCACCATCTTGTCCTTTTGCGTTTTCTAATAAGCTGTTTATTTCTTTTTCAAAATTTTCTATAGTTTCCTTTTTGGGTTCTTGGGGATTGTATTTTTTAATAAAATCCTTGAGCGGGATGTGAACGAACTCAATCATAAAACGCCTTTGAAATGGGATAAAAACGATTATAACAAAAGCGCCATGAATTTTAAATAAAACGCTTTTCTTTAAAATTGTTCCATGTGAAACATTAGGATAATTGATCTATTGATAAGCCTTATTTAATTTAAATTTTTGACTTCCTCAAAACATGTATATAAATGATCAAGAGATGTGTCTAAAATGGGTTCGAACATGAAAGAGTTAATGTGAATATTTTCAGGAGTAATCATTAAAACCTTTTGTATAATTCTTTTTTCATCATCAGATAGTTCTTTTTTGGTGGCATCATATAACTCCCTTGTTTGATTTTTCTTCGGTTTGAATTCTTGATTTAGTTTATTTAACATCCATTCTTCAGCTTTTAATCTGATCGCTATTGAAAAAATAATCTTATTTTGTAATTCAATATGATTACAATTTTTATCGTTATAAATTTCTTCTGCAATATCATAAATTGCTTGATGATATAATTTTGAGTTATCTTTTTCAATTTTTTTCTTTTTTCGCTCTGTGCTAAAGACGCTGTCAAAAATCTTTGAAATATCTTGAATTTGAATATTTTTTGTATCTTTTTTCATGTGTAAGCAACTTGTAAGTTTTATATAATCGTTGTCTTTGTCTGCTTGAGGTCTTGTATATTCAATTAAATTTCTCACAAAAGGTATCAGTGCAAAAAAGTTTTTATCTTCTTTTGAGTTTCTAATACATTCAATAAAACTCTTCAAATACCCACCATTTTTAAAAATTATTTCTCTAGCATCATTTTTGCGGATCATCTTAATCTGTTCTCTAGGAATATTCAAACGGCTTGCTAGGGTGCGATAAAAATCAAAATTATGCGTCATCACAAGCAATTTAAATTGCCCGCATTCTTGCAAATCATTAAGATACTCAATAATTGCATATTTATTTCTATAATCAAAAGAGTCTGAAATATCATCAAAACTAAAAGTTGGACTTCGTCGCTTCTTTTTCTAGCCTCAATTTCAAACAAGATTTGTAAGATATATAACGCTCTCTTTTCTCCTCCGCTTAAATGTTTTTGCAAATCTTCTTTTTGAACATTCATATCCTGATTGTTATCAGAAAATATAAATCTAAATTGCGCGGTGTCTTTATTCAATAAAATATCTTTTTGATTTTGAAGCTCCACTTTAAAGGGAACAAGAAATCTTTGATTAAAAATTTCAATAACAGATTCCCATTCTTTCTAGTCTTTGTTAGCTTGTTTTATAATTTCTTCTATTTTAGGCTTTTTCTCTCTATAAAGATTAACCAAACTTTTAACATTTTGAATAACTTGTTTAAGATAGCTAAACAACACCTTTACTCTAAAAGAATCATAATCTAAAAGTTCTGTCAATAATGTATTATCCTTACTGATAGCATCTTTAAAGGCTTTAAGTTCCTTATTAGCATTTATGACTTTTTCAATCTTATCAAAGCTCTCTTTAAGCTCCTCATTATTTAAAATTCTATTTTTTTCATTTTCAAAGATCTCTGATAATTTGTTATAGTCTTTAATTTCCTCTCCAGCAATCATCAAACTATGGTTAGCTTTAAAAAATCTGTCATTTTCTAAAGCTTTTTTAAGATCATCAGCATGGTTTGTTCCAAAATCCCCACTATTCATATGTTTAAAAATCTTAGATAGATAAAATAATTCTTTATATTTTTTGAAATATTGCTCAATCAAATCACGATTCTCATTGACAAAGTCTTTCACTTTTCCTAATTTATCAAATATATCATGATATTTAAAAGAATAGTGTTTTTCGCTACTTTCTATTTCAGTCAAATAAGTGTCTAAAATTTCATAAAAATTTTTATTTTTTTCATTTTTAATGGTTTTTATTTCTTTTTCATAATCAAAACCGCTTGCAATATCTTTAAGACTTTCTAGAAGCACCTTCTTTTCTTTTTCTAATTCTGAAAGAATATTATCATATTGTTGTTTGAGGTCTGATTTTGCCATAAAATTTGTAACGCTGTCTTCAGAGCTAAATTCTTCATCATAAGAATGAAAAACAGCAACATTTTCTTTTAATATTATATTACCATTAAACTCAATCTCTATTTTACTTCTACGATTAGGATAAAAATTATCTTTTGGCATTTCGTTATTTATCAAATCGGTCAGGCTTTTTGCAAATGAAGTTTTAAAAACCCCATTTTGAGCATATAAAAGACAGCTATTTGATTTTGAAAAATCTAAAGATGTTTTTTGTATCTTTCCTATCCCATAACAATTCTCTATATTGATTTTTAACTCCATTGACTACTCCTTAGTAAATTTAATCAAACCTTATCGTATTCATTTCAATAAGACCTTTTTAAAGATTAAGTTTAAATTGATCCAAATTGAAATTGTTCCATGTGAAACATTAGAGCAATTGATCTTATTAACTCTAACCTTTACGATTTAAAACTTCATTGATCAACGCGCTCAATTGATCTTTATTTAACTTGGTTTGGTATTCAATATTCACGCCTTGCTTTTTTAAAGCTTCAAAAAATTTCTTAGCAGTTGAAATTTTCCGCTCTTCTTCAGGGCGCAATTCGCTTTTTTTATCAACCCCCTTAGTTTCCACCACTAACAACACTTTTTTATCGTTATTTTCAACCACATACCCAAAATCAGGGCTATAAGTTTGATTTAACCCTATTGGGATTTTAACCCTAGGGAGCTTGCCAAAAACAATGATTTTAGTGTCGTTAGATTCTTCAATCGTGTCTTTTTCAATCTCGCTATCCACTTGCATGAAATTTTCATACAGGCATTTTTCTTGGGCGCTTGAATTTTTAATCTCATATTTATCCGCCCCCAAACTCCCGTCTAAAAACTCTCTAATCTCTCCCTTTTCATCATAAAACGCATCGTTTTTTCTGTCTTTAATCGTCGTTTCGCGCATTTGATAGGAAATTTTATCTTTAATATTTTGATAAATAATTTCCAAAAACAGCTCTTCTAAACGCCGTAAGCTCTCTTGTTCGTTTTTTTTAATTAGCTCAAACTGGTTTTCATCAATGTTTTCCAACACTTTAGCCACGCTTTTAAAACTCAATTTCACCTTATTAGACAAGGCGCTGATAAATTCATGCAAGCTCCACACGCATGCGCTTTCTCGCTCAAAAATCTCTGTTGTGGCGTTATTTCCCATCGTTTCTACTTTTTTATGCGTTGTAACCGAAACGATTTTTGAACTGACCTTAAAAGAAGTGTTGATCTTTGTTACAATCTCATCAATCAAGCTCTCGCTATCAATGGCGTAAGCGATCTGGGCTTGATAATTCAAACCCTCCCATAAGGTTTCAAATTTTTTAAAATTTTCTTTATTGATTTTGATTTTTTCAGTTTTTCGCTCGTTTTTGTTCCTCACTCTAAAATGGCCCACTAAACGATCTTTTAAAAAATCTTTTAATTTTTCAAGATCCAGGTATTTTTTATCTTTTAATTTTTCTAGTTCCGGCTCTTTTTCTAAAAATTCGTTTTGATTGAGAGTGAGTTTAAAGTTTTCATCATCTGTTTTTTCTCCAAAACCCAAACCCTCTAATGTTTCCAATAAAACCCCATAATACCCTTTTTTAACAATGCCGCTTTTTTCTAACTCTTCTGCGCTAAATATTTGTTTAATCAAGCTGTGTTCGCTTATCTCTTGCTGGATCGCTCCCACAAAATCCCCCTCAACTTGCGGCACGATCACCACCAATTCATTGACAAAATCAAAATCAGCATGCTCTTTAGTGATGCGTTCGCCCTTATCATTCACAGCGAGCCTTAGCCCCCTACCGATTTGTTGCAATTTCGTGATATTGGAATGGCTAGGGGCTAATTTGCAAATCGTCATCACATTAGGGTTATCCCACCCCTCTTGCAACGCCCATTGCGAAAAAATAAACCTGAGATCGGAATCAAAACTCAGCAATTTTTCTTTTTCTTTTAAAATGAGCGCGATCACTTGGGCTTCATCGCTCTCTTTTTTGCTTTTAGCAAAATACCCTCCATGCACTTTTTGAATAGCGTCTTTGGTGCGCTCCAAATACGCTCTATAATTTTCATCTAAAGGCTTTTTTAAGACTTCTTCAAGCTCTTGTTGGTAGAGTTTTTCAAATAAAAGGGCTAATTTGGCCGGCTTTTCATTCTCGCTTAAATAGCTATTCACCCCGCTAATAAACACCATGCACAAGGCTTTAATCCCTTTTTTAAAAAGCCCTTCTTCTCTTTCAAAATGGCTTTTTATCGCTTCTTTCAGCATCACTTCTTGCTCGCCCTCTAAAAGATGAGAAAAAGGCTCTTTTTGATCCAGCAACAAATTAAAGCCATTGAGGAAACGCGCCTCGGTTTTAGTGATGTTTTCCACAATGTAATCTTCTAAAGCGCTGATTTGAGTTAGCGTGCCTAAATTATCATGCTTTTTGACTTTGACGCTTTGGGTTTTATTTTCTAAATTCGTGTAGCTAATCGTAGCTTCATATTCATTTTGCTTTTTGTTAGTCTCTTTAAGCTCTAAAAAACATTCTTGACTCTCCCCCACAGACGCCACGCTAATGCTTTTCACTAGGGCGCAATCAAACGCTTTTTTGCTGTCTAGCGCGTAAATCAAATTATTATAATCATCTTTAAAAGTCGCCCCAAACCTGAGCGTGATTAAAGCGTTTAATTGTTCCAAATATTTTTTTGTTTTATCGCCTAAAAATCGGTGCGGTTCGTCCATGATTACGATAGGGCGCATACTGGCTAAAGCTTGCATGTAACTTTTTGCGCCATTGAATAGATTCGTGTTTTCTAAGCATGATTGATTAATAGTGTTTTTCTCTTTATTAAAGGCAGAAAAAGTCATCACCAACACGCAGCATTTGTGATTACTCGCTAGAATAAATCTTTCTACATCTTCATAGCTCTCTAAATGCGTGTTAGAATATTCGCTTTTAAAAAATTCTCTGGTGATTTCAATACTCTTTAAAACCCCTAATTTAATGGCGTTGCTTGGCACTAAAACGATGAATTTTGACAAATGGTAGTTTTTGTGCAAGGCATAAACGCACTCTAAAAAGCAAAAGGTCTTCCCTGTGCCTGTTTCCATTAAAATGTCGCAGTTTAACGACTTCTCAATCCCCACGCTCCCCTGGGTTATTTTTTGTTTCGATCGCAAATTCTCAATATTTTCTAATAAAACATCTTTGAGCGCCTCTATTTCAAAAACAGGGTTAGCAATCCTTTGAGCGTCATTTTCTGGCTCTTCAAAATAGATCCCCTTAAACACCCCTAAAATCTGATTCAAGCATTTTTCTTGATAATCCAATCGTTTGAATTTGATTTTCACCTCTACCCCCTAATCTTTAAATCGCCGCTCTCTAAATTCAAATCAAGCAAATTACTGCCCAATTCCAAACACAGCCTATCGTTACTGATAGCGGGCATATACATGCTGATTTTTTCCACCCCTTTATCTTTCAAGTTTTCTAAAATTCCGCTCATTTCCACATCCCCCACAATGAAAGCCGTATTTTTAGCCAGATACAAGGCGTTTTCAATCAAGCAAGTTATAGGGGTGGTTAGCTCCAAACCCTCTAAGCATAAAAGCTTGATTAAAATTATTTGAGTTTCTTTTTTTTCAGGGTTGGAATAAGCGAATAAATCCTTTTGAGTGGCTTCGCCCAGATTTTTATCGCCTAATTTTTCATCATCAATGATTTCAAACGCTCTAAACCCCACATCTAAATGAGGGCAAGCTTCTTTGATTTTAGCCCCCGCTCTTTTAATCCTTTCTTCGGTGATGTCAAAAATGCTTGGGGAGGTGGATTTTAGGGTGTTTAAACAAAAATCATGCGCGCTTTTGTCTTTCTTGGGGTCAATTTTTTCATCTAATTGGACGAGAATGAAGCGCCTTTCTTTAAATGCGGCGCTCAAGCCATTAAATAACCCCCCCCCCCTCACTTAATTTTTGATAATCGCTCTTATTACTCTCTAACACGGCATGCGCGGTTGTCCCGCTCCCGGCGAAAAAATCTAAGATGATGTCGCCCTCGTTAGTGGATAATTCAATCAGTCGGCTGATGAGTTTTGTAGGTTTTGGGTATGAAAAAATTTTTTCTCCATTAAAAATATTTCTTACTTCATTCGCTCCTATATCGCTATAAAGATTAGTGATTAAATTAGAATACGCATTCCCACTTTTGCGATAGATAATCTGTAGTTTTTTGTTATCAATTGCACATAATTCATACATTTTTCTATACGCACACCAAAAACCATCGCTCGTTTTTTGAAATTCAATAAACCCATTTTGATTACCAAAATCAAATAATTTTTTACTCCAAGTATAGCGGTATGATTTCTCTTTTTTAATATTTTGATGGTTTTTAAACCATGTGCCATCAGGTGCTTGTATTTCATAATCCAAACTCTCAATATATTGAAAACTACTTGCAGAACATGAGCGCATTAAAGGAGTGAGCTTATAATGCCCTCTTGTTTCAAAATATTCATCTTTTAAAATATAACCTTTTTCCTCTAATTCTTCTTTTGTATTTTCATGTTTATTTGCTTTAAAATTATATTTTTGATAGCAAAAAATATATTCTGTTCTTGTGTCAATCGTTTTATCTTCTGTTGTGTTGCCACTTGGCTTATTTTTAGAATGCCATATAAATTGAGCCACAAAATTCCCCTCCCCAAAAATTTCATCGCATAAAAGTTTGAGTTGGGCGGCTTCGTTATCATCAATGCTGATGAAAATCACGCCGTCTTGTTTGAGCAAGTCTTTAGCGAGCAACAATCTGGGATACATGAAACTAAGCCAACCGCTATGGCATTTTGACCCAAAAAGGTTCTTAATATAATCCAGCTTTTCTTTAGAATAATCCAATGTTTTTAAAACCTCTTCATTGGATTGTGAGAAATCATCGCCATAGATAAAATTGTCGTTTTTGGTGTTGTAAGGGGGGTCAATGTAGATCATTTTGATTTTTTCACTATAGCTTTGTTTTAAGATTTTGAGAGCGTCTAAATTATCGCCCTTGATGAGAATGTGCTTGCTCGTGGATTCGTTTAAGGGCTTTAAAATCTTATTATTTTTCTTAAAAGCTTGATTTAAGGTAATTTTCTTACCCACAAAATCCAACCCATAGCCCTCTTCTTTGATTTCGCTAAAATCCCCTAGTAACGCTTTTAATCTTCCCGCATCCAGCGTGAGTTTGCCATCATTTTCCATGCTCAAGCAACCGGGAAAATAACGATTAAATACCTCTAAATTTTTTTCATTAACGCTTTTTTCTCCACCAATTTCTTTATTTTGCATTGCTATCCTTTTTTTAAATGATTTAAATTACCCAATTCTACCTTAATTTTCAAATGTTCCATGTGAAACGCTAGCGGCCTTTAAAAAATCTTCTTTCACTTCAGCGATAAGGATTTCATCTTTGGCTAAGTCAATGTATTCAAAACTATTCCCGCTCTGCTCCCCTCCTTGGAGCAAGTCCCCGCTTTTTCTGTATTCTAAATCCAATTCAGCGATTTTAAAGCCGTCTAACTCATCAGCAAATTTTTCTAATCGTTCGTTTTCTTCTTGGATCGTGCATAAAAAACAATAGCCTTTCAATCCGTTACGAGAAACGCGCCCCCTTAACTGGTGTAAAGTCGCTAAGCCTAACCTTTCGGGCGCTAAAACCACCATCACGCTCAATCGTGGTAAAGAAATGCCCACCTCAATGAGCGTAGTCGCTAAAAGAATGCTCCCGGATTCTCTAAATTCTTCAATCACTTCTTCTTTATTTTTATCCTGCCCTGAAGTGGTATAAACCTTTTTAAAGCGTTTTTGCCAAAAACTTGCCCCCTCACTGAGCGATAAATACGGGATTTTTTCGCTTTCATTCACTAGCGGATAGACGACAATGACTTGATGGTTTTTAGCGATTTCTTCGCTGATTTTTTCCATCACTATTTTAAAATCTCTTTTATGCAAGACTAGAGTTTCAATCTCCTTAGGGTAAGGGATTTCTCTAATCATGGTCGTTTTCACAAATGCGCTTTTGGCTAAAGCCAGAGTGCGAGGAATGGGGGTAGCGGAAAATTGCAAGGAATGGGGTTTATTACCCTTACTGCTCGCCATTTTTTCTAATTGGTAGCGTTGCTTTGTGCCAAATCGGTGCTGTTCATCAGTGATCACTAGTGCGAATTCATTCAAATCGCGCTTATCAAACAACAACGCTTGCGTGCCTATAACCACATGCGTGATTGTTTCAAACAAATGATTGGATCGCTTCTTACGGCTCCCGCCAAGCAATAACTCCACTTCAAAATAAGGGGGTAAAAATTTTAAGGCTTCGTTATAAAGCTGTTTAGCGAGAATGGAAGTGGGCACCATTAAAAGGGTTTTATTAGGGTAAGCTAATACCATGCTCGCTAAAATCACCATCGTTTTCCCACACCCCACATCGCCTATAATCAAACGCTTGCACGCTATGGAGCTAGTGAGATCGCTTTGGATTTCTTTAATGGCGTTTTGTTGATCGCGTGTGAGTTTAAAGGGTAAAGAAGTAATAAACGCTTTCAAGCGTTCGCTATTATTGGGGCATGCGATTTTAGCGCCAAATTGCAATTTTTTGCGCTCTAAATTTTTCATATAAAAAAGCATTTCAATGTATTTTAATGCATTTAAATGTTGCGAAGGGAAATTTTTATTCGTTTCAAAATCCTTGACAAAATGCGGCGTGGGGAAAAAGATTTCTAACAATAAATGCGCAATATTCTCTTTAACGCCTTCCTTTTTTAAATTTTCTAACGAAATGAGTTTTTGTAAATTTTCTTGTATTTTTTTATAATTTTTAACTTTTTTAAAAATTAAAGAAATTTTGCCAAATTCGGTAAGGATTTTAGGCGTGTTAATGATATAAGCTTGATTAAAAGAACTTTGCTCTAATTTACCATAAATAAATAAACTCTCGCCGGTTTTAAACTGGCTATAATGGAACGCGCTGTAATTGAAAAAAACAAGCTCTAAATTTTTGTAAAATCGTTTGGAATAGACAAAAATCTTTAAAACTTTGGCGTAGTTTCTTTTATCTAAAATATCCACTTCTAAAACGCCGCTCAAGCCCAATTCAAAATGTTTTAATAGATTCAAATCTTTATAGCCTTTAGGCGTATAAACAAGCAAGGCTTCTAAAAGCGATTTCACATTCAATGTTTTTAATAAATTATCTGTTTCTTGCAATTTGTTCTTACCCTAGCCAATCCTTAATCATTTTTATGATAAGATAATCAAATTATACATTGACTTAAGGAAATTTAATTGATGAAATCTAAAATCACTCATTTTATCGCTATCTCTTTTGTTTTAAGCCTGTTTAGCGCAGACGATCCTAAAAAATCGTCTCAATCGCACCAAAACAACACTAAAACCACTCAAAACAATCCAATCAATCAAGCGAATAAGGATATAAAAAAAATTGAGCATGAAGAAGAAGATGAAAAAGCCACCAAAGAAGTGAATGATTTGATCAATAACGAAAATAAAATTGATGAAATCAATAATGAAGAAAACGCTGATCCTTCGCAAAAAAGAACGAACAATGTTTTGCAACGAGCCACTAACCACCAAGACAATCTCAGCTCCCCGCTCAACAGGAAGTATTAAAGTGTGAAATTTTTTTCAAAGGATTTATTTAAAAAAGTAACCCCTTTATTTTTAAGTGTTTGTTTTTTAAACCCTACCCTTACGCAGGCCAAAAGCCGTTTTTATGTGGCTTCTCAATACCAGGTAGGGAAAATGATCATGAAAAAATACAACGATCTCAAACGCACGATTGAAGGGGCGAGCTTTTCTTTAGGTTGGGAGATTAACCCCACTAACTACTGGTTTTATTCGCGCTATTACTTTTTTATGGATTATGGGAATGTCATCCTCAATAAAAGAACGGGTGCTCAAGCGAACATGTTCACTTACGGCTTTGGAGGGGATTTGATCGTGGAATACAATAAAAACCCCTTGTATGTATTTTCTCTTTTTTATGGCATGCAAGTTGCCGAAAACACATGGACTCTTTCCAAACACAGTGCGAATTTCATCATTGACGATTGGCGTAGTATTCAAGGGTTTTCGCTCAAAACTTCCAATTTTAGGATGTTGGGTTTAGTGGGGTTTAAATTCCAAACCGTGCTATTCCACCATGACGCTAGTATTGAAGTGGGGATCAAATGGCCTTTTGCTTTTGAATATAACTCACCCTTTGTAAGGCTTTTTTCTGTCTTTATTTCGCACACTTTCTACCTTTAAACTAATTCCAACCCTACCGGGCAATGATCGCTCCCTAAAATATCTTTATAGATTAAAGCGTCTTTTAAGCGCGTTTTTAAAGGGTTAGAGCATAAAAAGTAATCAATGCGCCAACCAATGTTTTTATCCCTTGCTTGTTGCATATAACTCCACCAGGTGTAAGCCTTTTCTTTGTTAGGGTAAAAATAACGGAAAGTGTCAATAAAACCAGCGTTCAAAAGCTCGCTGAATTTCCCTCTCTCTTCATCGCTAAAGCCGGCATTTTTTCGGTTGGTTTTGGGGTTTTCTAAATCAATTTCATTGTGGGCCACATTCAAATCCCCACACACAATGACCGGTTTTTTCAACTCTAAAGCTTTTAAAAATTTCTTAAATTCCACTTCCCAACTCATGCGATAACTAAGCCTGGATAGGGCTTGTTGGGAATTAGGGGTATAAACATTCACTAAATAAAACGACTCAAATTCGCAAGTTACCACGCGCCCTTCTTTGTCATGCTCTTCAATATTAATCCCATAGCTCACGCTTAAAGGCTCTTTTTTAGTGAAAGTTACCACCCCAGAATAGCCCTTTTTAATTGCGCAATTCCAAAAATCAAAATACCCTTTAAATTCAAAGGTGTTTTGTTCTTGCTGCATTTTAGATTCTTGAATGCAAAAAACATCCGCATCAACGCTATTGAAAAAATCCATAAAGCCCTTAGTCATGCAAGCCCTTAACCCGTTCACATTCCATGAGATCAATTTCATTTTAATCCTTGTTTGATTTTGAGTAAATTATATCTTTTTAGTCATTTTTTTAAAAATTAAGCTTTATTTTACCTTTTTTATGCAATAATTGTTTTTTGCTTGGCTTGATAGCTCAGTCGGTAGAGCAGAAGACTGAAAATCTTCGTGTCGGTGGTTCGATTCCGCCTCAAGCCACCATCTTAAACTTCATTGAATAAATAATTCCCCTTTTTGACACACACAACACGAGAGTTTTCAATACTCAAAGGCGTGCTTTTGGCTCGTGGTTGCTCTTCTATTTCTAAAACCATGCACACCCCTTCTTTAAAGCGCACATGGTTTTTAACCCATTCTTTGTATTCACTGCTTTCTTTGACTATATCGTTCAAATAATGCCCCTCATACACTTCCACAAATTCCATGAATTTTTCATTCAAATTCAATTCGTTGTGCGTTATTTCGCTTTTTCGTGTGGAAGAATAAGCCAATTCGCTGGTTTCATAGAAAGTCGGCTCTACTTGATCGTCTTGTTTTGGGCGCTCATAAATGGCTTTCACTAATTGCGTGGTGATTTCATACTCACTTTCCCACGCTTGTTTTAAAGGCTCTTCTATTAGATAGCATTGCCTAGTCGTGCCGTCTTTTCGCGCTCTAGCCCTTTTGCATTTTTCCGTAGAGCTTCTGGCTTGAAGAATCGTAAAATTGTTTTTAGCTTCAAAAGTTTGCGGCTCTTCTAAAGGCTCTGTTTTATGAACAGAAATTTTAGTGTAGGGGGTAGTGATTTTACCGCTTTTATTTTCAGCGTGGCTGTAATCGCAAGGGGTAATGTCTGTTGCAGTCTGTTTGTCTTCATCAACGCGTTTTAAAATGCTTGGGCGGTAAGCTTGTAAATTTTCATCGTCATAGACCCACTTCCCGCATGCAAATTCTTTGATATTGGGATCTTTAATGGCTTGTTTTTCCACATTATCTTTATTCTCATTGCTTTCATTATTTTCATCAATATCAGCGTTAGAGGTGTTGTTAGGGAGTGTTTTTTCAGTGGGTGGCACTACAAAGAGGTTGTTTTCTTGATCTTCTGAAGAATGCTTTAAAGGGGGTTTAGTGTCGTTTGTTGGCGTTTTAACTTCATTAGCGGAGCTTGTTTTGCTAGGAGTTGCTAAAGGCTGCAAAAGGCTGTTTTTAGAGTTTTTAGAGCCTAGTTTGGGCTCTGGGTAAGAAAAGTTTTGAGAAGATTGTTGTGATGAATGGGGCTTGTTTTGTGGTTTTTGCATGGGCACGTTTAAAGAAGGCATTTGGTGCGGGTGCGACTCTTTCAATTCTTTTGAAGAAAAAACAATCTGGGTGTTTCTAGGGATAGTAGGGCGGTTGGGGTTTAAGGTCGTTTCTAAAGAAAGTTTTTCATCAAGGGGTTGATAGACAATTGCGGTGGATATGTGAGTGATTGTGAGCGTGAGTTTTTTGTGTGGGGAGATATTATAAACGCCTAAAACTTGTCTTGGTTCTTTAGAATCAAGGACTTTAGCCTTAAAAGTGCCTTTATGCGGCGAGGTTTTGATTTCTTCTAAAAGCTCGATCATAAGGGCTTGAAGAGGGTTAGAGAAAGTCAGAAAGAAAGACAGACAAAGGGTTTTTTTCATGTTGATTCCTTTTTATTTTGGATTTTTGGATTATATCTTAAAAAAAGGTTTAGTAAAAGTTATCAATAAGTTATAGATAGGTAACATTTTGATTAATAATAATTAGTAACAGTAGTAGGGGCGTGAATGAATGGAATGAAAAATTAAAAAGCTTTAGAGGTGCACATTTTTAAGGGGGTTGTGGGATTTGAAAAAAAGTGAATGAAACGCTTTTTGATAAGCCTTTTTTCATTCACTTGAATTGAAAGCGGTTTTTTTGTCGTTCAATTCGGTCAGGCGGTTTTTGATTTCTTCTCTAAGGCTTAAGACAAAAGGGCTTTTTTCTTCTTCAAGCATTTTTTTAACGCTAGAATACATTTTAGAAATGCTTGAATGATCCTTTAAATCCAAAAATTGAGCGAGCGAGAGCGTGGGGTTAGGGGTATAAAGCCTGGCGAAATACACGACTAATTTTCTCGCTAGAGCGACATTTTTTTGGCGTGAAGAGACCTTGATTTCACTGGATTTGAGATTTAAGCTTTGTGCAACAGCGAGCAAGATATTTTCTAAGCTTGAGCCTTCAGCATGATCTTTTTGCAAATCTTCTAAAACGGTTTTAGCGAGATTCAAATCAATGGTGGCGTTCATTAAGTTCGCGTTCACGCTGATTTTAATGATCGCGCCTTCCATTTGGCGGATATTGTCGCTGATGTGTTGGGCGATGTATTCCATCACTTCTTCAGGCAAGGTGATTTTATTGAGCTGGCATTTTTGTTTGACAATGGAAAGTTTGGTTTCTAAATCAGGGGGCATGACTTTAGCGGTTATCCCCCATTCAAAGCGCGATTTTAAGCGATCTTCTAAGCCGGCGATGTTTTTAGGCGATCGGTCTGAAATCAATACGATTTGTTTGCTGTTAGCGTGCAATTCGTTAAAAGTGTGGAAAAATTCTTCTTCTAGCTTGGGCTTTCCTTGCAAAAATTGAGCGTCATCTAACAAGAAAAAGTCGCAATGGCGGTATTTTTTTTTAAAAGAATCCATGGTTTTGTTGTCTAAATGCTTTAAAAAGTCTGTCAAAAAATCTTCTGAAGTGACTAACACGACTTTTTTATGCTTTTCTAGGGCATGGTTACCGATAGCGTTTAAAATGTGCGTTTTGCCTAACCCTGTGCCACCATAAAAAAGCACTGGGTTATAAGGGGGGGTATCGCTCTGGGCGACTTTTTTAGCGATTTCATAAACGGTGTTATTGCATGAGCCTACGACAAAATTTTCAAAAGTGTAAGAGTCTTTGACGCTCGTCTTTATGGCTTTGTAATTGATATTAGCTTGGGCGCTAATTTGGATTTTAGGCGCTATTTCAATACGCACATCCACGCTATGGGCTAAATGCATGCCGACTTTATTCTGGCTTAAAATTTCTTTAAGCAACGCGCCGTATTTAGCCGTAATCGTGGTGCATAAGACTTGGTTGGGGGCATAAAAAAAGGCAATATCGCTCTTGCTCGCGTTAGGGTTGTATTTGAGTTGGCTAAAGTAATTTTCATATTCTATGAGACTAACTTTTTGTTTGACAAGTGCTAAGATTTCTTTTTCAATATTGTTGTTGGTATCCATGGCGTTATTATAGCGTGAATAAGTTGTGAATGAAAAAGGAATAACATGTGAATGAAATGTGAATGAAGCCTTAAAATTAAGGTGTTTCTTTTAAGGGTTTGTCTATAATGCTTGCTTTATAATAAGCTAATGGATGCGAAAAAAGGATTTTCATGCTGCTTTGCGCGGGAAGGAATGAGACTTTAAAAAAAGCGGTGCCTATTGGTGTGGGCTTGATAGAGAGCGCGATTCATTTAACGAGAATGTGTTTAAAAAACCCTGATACAGAAAGCCTTATTTTTATAGGGAGCGCGGGGAGTTATAGCCCAGAAATTGAGCTTTTAAGCGTGTTTGAAAGCGTTTGCGGCTATCAAGTTGAAGAGAGTTTTAGCCATTTAAACAGCTACACGCCTTTGGATAATTCCATTCAAATAGAAACTGAAGAGGAAGCTCTTTTTGAAAGGGTGGGCGTGAATAGCAGTAACTACATCCACACCGGCGAAATGTTTGCTAAAAAAATGGTTCAAAAAGGCGTTTTATTAGAAAACATGGAGTTTTTTAGCGTTTTAAGCGTGGCTAAAATTTTTTCTTTAAAGGCTAAAGGGATTTTTTGCGTGAGTAACCATGTGTGGCTTAACGCGCATAAGGAATTTAAAGAAAACCACGCCAAAGTCAAACAGATTTTAGAAAACATCATTGATAGTTTAATAATTTAATAGTTTAGCTATCATGGAGCATTCTAAATTAAAGGCGGTTGAATGTTTGAAAAAATGCGCAAGATTTTAGCGGAGATTGAAGATTCGCAAAATGAAATTGAAATGCTTTTAAAATTAGCGAATTTGAGTTTGGGGGATTTTATTGAGATTAAAAGAGGGAGCATGGACATGCCAAAGAGCGTGAATGAAGCGTTTTTTACGCAATTAAGCGAAGAAGTGGAGCGCCTAAAGGAGCTTATCAACGCTTTAAACAAGATCAAAAAAGGGTTATTGGTGTTTTAAATGTGCGGGATTGTAGGTTATATAGGGAATAGCGAGAAAAAATCTATTCTTTTAGAGGGCTTGAAAGAATTGGAATACAGAGGTTATGACAGCACTGGTTTAGCCATATTGAGCAATGATTGTTTGGAAGTGTTTAAAACTCAAGGGAAATTAGAAAACCTTAGATCAGAGCTTAAAGATAAGGAGTTTTTGGATTTTGGCGTGAGTATCGCTCACACGAGATGGGCAACGCATGGGAAGCCAAACAGCGTGAACGCTCACCCGCATTTTACAGAAAATTTAGCTTTAGTGCATAACGGGATCATTGAAAATTATGCGAGTTTGAAAAAAGAATTAGAAAATAAAGGGCATGCGTTTTTAAGCCAAACGGACACGGAAGTGATTGCGCATTTGTTAGAAGAAACGCTTAAAAGCGAGGGCGATTTATTGAAAGCCTTTGAAAAAAGCATCAGCCTTTTAAAAGGGAGTTATGCGATTTTAATGCTCCATAAAAGGGCTAAAGAGAGCTTGTTTTACGCTAAATCTTCTTCGCCTTTAATCGTTGGTAAGGGCAAAGAGGGGGTGTTTTTTGCGTCCAGTTTGAGCGTGTTGGCCCCTAAAGTGGATCAATTTGTCATTTTAGAAGAAAACAGCGTGGGGCAGATTTCTTTAGAAAATTTTAAAGATTTAAAACACATTGAAAACATGAAAGATTACGCTTTTGAAAATAAGGATTATTCTAAAGGCAATTTTAGGAATTATTTAGAAAAAGAAATTTATGAGCAGCACAGCAGTTTGTTAGAGTGTTTAGAGGGGCGCTTGGAAGCCTTGAATGTGTATTGCGAGATCGATCCTGAATTTTTAGAAAACGTGAGCGAAATCACGCTGTGTTCTTGCGGGAGCAGTTACCATGCGAGTTTGGCGAGCGTGTATTTGTTTGAAAGATTAGCCAAAATAAGAGCGAGGGCCATTTTAGCGAGCGAATACCGCTACGCCCATTTTAAAAGCAACCCTAACGAGCTTTTTATAGCGATTTCTCAAAGCGGCGAAACCGCTGACACTTTAGAGGCTTTAAAATTAGCCAAAGCCCAAGGGCTTAAAACCATTAGCTTGTGTAACGCTCCTTTTAGCATGATGAGCCGCATTAGCGATCATGTGCTTTTGATCAGAGCGGGGGTAGAGCGCAGCGTAGCATCCACTAAGGCGTTTTCTTCGCAAGTGATGCTTTTATGGCTTTTGAGCGTGTATCTAGGCAAACAGCTAGGGACCATCTCTAAAGAAGAAGAAAGAATCCAGGCTAAAAACATGCTCAATAGCGTGAATGCGATGAAAGTAGAGCCTAAATTGCATGAAAAAATCAAGCGCCTATCCAAACGCTACTTGCATGGGCATGGCTTTTTTTATATCGGGCGCGATGTGTTTTACCCGCTCGCTTTAGAAGGAGCGTTAAAACTTAAAGAAATCAGCTACTTGCACGCTGAGGGGTATGCAAGCGCGGAGATGAAACATGGGCCTATTGCGTTGGTGGATTCTAATCTTTTTACCATTGCTCTATTGTCTAAGCACTTGTTATTTGATAAAACCAAAAGCAATATTGAAGAATTGAGCGCTAGGGATTCTACGATTTGCGTGTTAAGCTCTGAAATTTTAGAGATCGCTGATGATTTTATCCAATTAGAAGAGAGCGAAAGCTACATGGAAGAATTTTTCCGCATGAATTTAGCGGTGCAGCTTTTAGCCTTAGAAATCGCTATGCGTTTGAATCATGATGTGGATCACCCAAGAAACTTAGCTAAAAGCGTTACCGTGGAATAAAAAGCGATTAGGAGTCAAATAATGGAAGTGATTTGTAAGCACTATACCCCTTTAGACATTGCGAGCCAAGCGATCCGCACTTGCTGGCAGAGTTTTGAATACAGCGATGATGGAGGCTGTAAGGATAAGGAACTCATCCACAGGGTGGGGAATATTTTTAGGCATTCTTCCACTTTAGAGCATCTTTATTACAATTTTGAAATCAAGGGCTTGAGTAGGGGGGCGTTGCAAGAATTGAGCCGGCATCGAATAGCGAGCTTGAGCGTGAAATCAAGCCGTTACACTTTAAGGGAATTGAAAGAAGTGGAGAGCTTTTTACCCCTTAATGAAACGAATTTAGAAAGAGCCAAAGAGTTTTTAGTGTTCGTGGATAATGAAAAAGTGAATGCAATGAGCGTTTTGGCTTTAGAAAATCTAAGGGTTTTATTGAGCGAGCATAACATTAAAAACGATTTAGCCAAATACGCCATGCCTGAAAGCTATAAAACGCATTTAGCCTATAGCATTAACGCTAGGAGCTTGCAAAATTTATTGACTTTAAGAAGCAGCAATAAAGCCTTAAAAGAAATGCAAGATTTAGCCAAAGCCTTATTTGACGCTTTACCTGGCGAGCATCAGTATTTGTTTGAAGATTGTTTGAAGCACTAGATTTAAAAACGCCTTGTTTTAGCGTTTGACTAGATGAAGTTTTAAGGGGGTTTGTTGTAGGATTTCATCACGCCCCATAAGTGGCTTTATGGGGCAGACCAACATTGTAAGGAGCATGCCATGAAACACAAAAGTGGCAAACGCTCTTGGAAAACATTATACTTTGAGTTTGCTTTTTTGGGGCTTAAAGTGATCGTTTCTGTGAAACGCTGATTTTCTAAGAGCGTTCCCTTAAGTTTAAAAGCTTAGGGATTTCCTTTTCAAGCGGGTTTGTCCTTGACTTTTGGGGCGTTTTATTTTTTTATTTTTTCATTCACATTTTTTAATTTTGTTTTTAGCGTTTGACTAGATGAAGTTTTAAGGGGGTTTGTTGTAGGATTTCACCACGCCCCATAGTTGCAATATGGGGCAAACTTCCTTAAAAGGAGCATGTTATGCCTAAGACACATAACAAACGCTCTTGGAAAACATTATACTTTGAGTTTGCTTTTTTAGGGCTTAAAGTGATCGTTTCTGTGAAACGCTGATTTTCTAAGAGCGTTCCCTTAAGCTTTTAAGCTTAAGGGTTTCCTTTATAAGCGGGTTTGTCCTTGACTTTTGGGGCGTTTTATTTGTTTAAAACCCTGATTTTAGCGCTCATTAAATCGTGGTTTAAAGCTTTTTTGATGTTTTCAAATTGGCGTTTTTTGTTTTTAAGGCTAATGATTTCATGATCCAAACCGCTTAAAACATTAGCGATAGCGATTTGTTCGTTTAGGGGAGGTAAAAAAAGGCAAACATTATTAAAACCACTCTTTGATAAATTGTATCGTGTTGAACCTTGTGCTAAATTTTCAAAAGCTTTTCTGCCTATTTCGCTATTAATTAAGTATGATAAAAACAAGCCATCAACTGCCTTGTCAAATATTCTAAAACCAAAACAAAAACTATTCAAAAAAACTTGGTCTATATCATCTAACAGCACGGCACACATGCCTACTTCTTTTGGAGTTTCTGAAGAAGTATTAAAAAATAAATCATATTTTTTAAAGGAATTTTGTTTTTCATTTGGGTATATTTTTACATTTTCTAGTATAGAAGTATCTATTATAACATTATTTAAAACATTCAAAAATGTAATATATTTAGCATTGCCATTGATAAAATCTTGCTTTGTTTTTCCTACTAATCCACTTATAGTTATTCCTATATCCCCAAGCCTCACTCTTTGCCAATTTGAGGGCGTTGTTAATGCGTCCATGCGTTCTGTCACCCCATTAACCCCAAATCTTTCAAATGCTCTAAAACTTTTGATTCGCTCTCTTTGACTTCTTTGTCTAGTTCTAGCAAGCTGTTAGAATAGCTTGAAATGATTCCATTAAGGGCGCTAGTAAAAGCGTTGATGCGTTTTTGGATCTTGTTTTCTAGGGCGTTTTTTAGGCTGTTAAGCCATTTGTCTTTGATGATGAGATCCTTAATTTCATTGATTTCAAGGTTTTTATACTGGTGGAACGCTTTTAATTCCAGCTCCTCATAAGCTTTATTTTTCATTTTTAGCGCCTTGTTTTTAGCTTCTAGCAATGCTAAAGCAGTTTTTAGGATTTGTTTATCTTCTGAATCGGTGGCGTTTTTTAGCTCTTTTTTCAAAACGCTTTCATTGATTTTCAATCCATCAAAAAGCCCCTCTTCATTAGAATGCTCTTCTATAAATTCATCTAAAAGGGTCTCTTTTTCATTAAGGGCGTTTTCTAATTGTTCTAATTCTTTCGCTTCTTTTTCAAAAAAGCGTTGTTTGATCAAATGTTTAGGGATTAGATCGCTTTTGTAGTAGGTTTTTTGAATGATAAAATCCGGCTCCTCCAAATAATTGGCTTTTTTGTTTTTGTCTTTTAGGGGGTTTAATTTTCTCAATTCTTTAGCGCTTATAAAGCCATTGAATGAAAGAAGAAACCAGTCGTCTTGCAAAACTTCGTTGTAGTAATCTTTAAAGAGCTGATACACGCCGTATCTGTCTAAAATTTCCACTTTTTCAAATTCGTATAAAACCTTTGAACAAACGCTCTCTATGAGGGTTTTTGGGTTAAAACCTGGCTCTAAATCATTAAAAGTTTCAAATAAATCCAATCGGTCAAAAGCACTCAAAACAGAAGCGTGGAAGGTTTGGTATTCTGAGCTTTGAATGATTAATTCTTTAATGTTTTCGCATTCTGTTTTTAAAGCGTAATAACCCTCTTTATCGCTCTTTTTAAAAAGCGTGTTTTTAAGCTCTTTAAACGCTTAGAAAATAAGGGTCGTAGGCTTTTATTTCGTTTTTGGGCAAATAACTGGCCTTGTGGCTGTTGATTAAAGCGAACAAGTCTTTTTCTGATTCTTGCTTGGCGGCAATGTAGCGCGCGATATTCAAGTTATAGTCGTTAGTGCTGATTTCTTCTAGGCTTACCATTTTGGAATAATAAGGGATTTCTTTTAAAGCGTTAAAAGTGTCTATCATTTTTTGGACATCTTGATCCCTTAAGCGGTTTTTATTGCCGTCTTTTTTAAAATCCTTGCTCGCATCAATCATAAAAACGCCTTTTCTGGCATGCGCGTTTTCTTTGTCTAAAACAATCACGCATGCAGGAATGGAAGTGCCATAAAAAAGGTTAGGGGCTAGGCCTATCACGCCTTTAATATAGCCTTTTGTTAAAAGATTTTTTCTAATTACGCCCTCAGCATTCCCCCTAAATAGCACCCCATGGGGTAAAATCACTGCCCCTTTGCCTGTGTTTTTTAGGGATTTGATGATGTGGAGCAAAAAAGCGAAATCGCCATTTTTTTCAGGGGGCGTGCCGTCTTCAAAACGATTGAAATTATCATTAATGACTTGCTTGCTTTTAGGGTCTATGCTCAGCCCGTCAGTCCAATTTTTCAAGCTAAAGGGAGGGTTAGCCACAACATAGTCAAAGGTTTTTAGCATGCCATTTTCAGTAGTAAAAAGGGGGTTAGAAAGGGTGCTAGAACCCCCTTTAGCAATATCAGCATCAGCGCTATTGTGTAAAATCATATTCATTTTACAAAGGGCTGTTGTGGAAATGTCTTTTTCTTGACCATAGATAGTTAAGCCGTTTTTGCCGGCCAAGCTAGAAGCTTTTAGTAATAACGAACCGCTCCCGCAAGTGGGATCATAGATGCTTTTATCCTGTCTGGTGTTTTCATCAATAACAAGCAAAAGGGATAACAAAAGCGAAACTTCGCTAGGGGTGTAAAACTGCCCTTTGGATTTACCGGATTCGCTGGCGAAATGGCGCATTAAATATTCGTAAGCGTCGCCTAGTAAATCATCGTCTAAAGCCCCATGCGCGCCCAAACTCAAATCCGCAAAGATTTTAACCAGATTAGAAAGGGTGTCTATCATCGCTTTACCCTCTCCTAGCTTAGTGTTATCGTTAAAATCTACGCTGTCAATCACGCCTTTTAAGTCGTTTCGCTCTGCGATCTTGGCGATGATTTTATTGAGCTTGTCGCCTATTTCCTTATCGCCCTCTAAAGCGAGAATGTCTTCATAAAAACACCCTTGTGGCACTTCTATTTCGCTAAAGTTATTGTTTCTGGCTTTATCGCTGATGTATTTTAAAAAAAGCAGGTTCAAAACATAGTTTTTATACTCGCTCGCATCCATTCCGCCCCTCAAACTATCCGCTCCAGCCCATAAAGAGCTATACAATTCGCTTTTTTTGATCGCCATTTTAACCGCCCTATTTTGTTTTTAGGATTATAATATAAAGCGATAAAAAGCGTTCTTAGGGGGTTTATGATGAAAACAGAAAAAGAAGTTCAAAAACAAGTCATAGAAACTTTTAAAGCATGGGCTATGCGTATTTAGGGGATTTAACAAAGAGCGATAATGAAAACATTAATAAAGAAAGCTTGAAAGCATGGCTAGTTAAAAATCAAAAAATCAATGATGAAAGGTGGCATAAAATTGAGCAGAAAATCCATAACGCTTTAAAAAACGATTTATACGAAGCGAATCAAAAATTTTACGAGCTTTTAATTTATGGCGTGAACACTAAAATAAGCCAGAATGAACCATATCAAACGACTTGGCTTATTGATTGGAAAGATGTTTCTAAAAATGAATTTAGCGTGGCTGAAGAAGTGAGCGTTAAAGGGCCAAACACAAAACGGCCGGATGTGGTGCTTTATGTTAATGGGATTGCTTTAGGGGTGCTAGAATTGAAAAAATCCAGCGTGAGCGTAGAAAGCGGTATCAGGCAAAATTTAGACAACCAAAAGAAAGAATTTATTAGAGATTTTTTTAAAACGATCCAATTGGTTATGGCGGGCAATGAAAGTCAAGGGCTAAGGTATGGCGTCATAGAGACTGAAGAAAAATACTACCTTTCTTGGAAAGAAGAGGGCGTTTTAAAAAATTTGTTTGAGACGATTGAACGCTTTTTAAAAAAAGAAAGGTTTTTAGAATTTATCCATGATTTTTTGATTTTTGATAAGGGGCAAAAGAAATGCGCCAGGTTCCATCAGTATTTTGCAATTAAAAAAACGCAAGAATTTATCAAAAGAAAAGAAGGGGGGATTATCTGGCACACGCAAGGCAGCGGTAAGAGCCTTACTATGGTGTGGCTTACTAAATGGCTAAGAAGAAATACCACACAAGCGAGGATTTTAATCGTTACAGACAGGAGGGAATTAGACGCTCAAATTCAAGGCGTGTTTGAAGGAATAGGCGAGAAGATTTATCGCGCAGACAGCAAGAAGGATTTATTGAGTGCGCTGTTTGAAAATAAGGAATTTTTGGTTGGAGCGCTTGTCCATAAATTTGATGACAATGACTTAGAAGATCTTAAAAAACAACCTGTTTTAAAAGAATGGGTTGTTTTAGTGGATGAATGCCACAGAACCCAAAGCGGCAAATTGCACAAAGCCATGAAAAGCCTGCTCCCTAATGCGATTTTTATAGCCTTTAGCGGCACGCCTTTGTTGAAACAAGATAAAAAGACAAGCCAGGAAGTGTTTGGGGATTATATCCATTGCTATAAATTTAATGAAGCCAGGAGCGTGAATCAATATGTCAGTAGCCCTGAAAAGCTGGACGAATATTTTGAATTAAAAACCCAAAACTTGAATGATGCGGCTAAAACAGAGCTTAAAAAGAAATGGGTTAATTTGCAAAAAGTTTTTTCCACTAAAAACAGATTGGAACACATTGTGCAAGATATTGTATTGGATATGGCAAAACTCCCAAGATTAAGCAATGGAAAAGGGAATGCCATGCTGGTGGCTGAAAGCGTGTATAACGCATGCCGGTATTTTGAACTCTTTTTAGAAACAGAATTAAAGGATAAGGTGGCTGTGATCACAAGCTATGAACCCAATATCGCTGATCTTAAAGATTGCGGGAGCGATGAGAGCGAAGAGAGTTACAAATACCGCGCTTATTGCAAAATGTTGCAAAACTTTTTTGATGAAAAAGATGAGAAAAAAGCCCTTAATAAAATCAAAGAGTTTGGAGAAGAAGTTAAAAAGCGTTTCATTAATGAGCCTGCTAGAATGAAGCTATTGATCGTGGTGGATAAGCTATTGACCGGTTTTGATGCGCCAAGCCTCACTTATTTATACATTGATCAGAAAATGAAAGATCATAAGCTTTTTCAAGCGGTGTGCAGGGTGAACAGGCTGGATGGTGAAGATAAGGATTTTGGCTGCATCATAGACTATAGCGATTTGTTTGATAGCTTGCAAGAAGCGCACAGCGATTACACTAATGGGGCGTTTGAAAACTATGAAAGAGAAGACATTCAAGGGCTTATCTCTGACAAAGCTCAAAAGATTAAGAAAAAATTAGAAGAAACTAGAGATCAGTTGAAATCGCTTTGCGAAGGCGTGAAAGAGCCAAAAGATGAAATGGATTATATCGCTTATTTTTGCGGGAGCGATTTAGAAAAAAACGCTCAAAAAAGGCGGTTGTTTTATCAGCTTGTTGGCGCGTTTTTAAGAATGTTTGTGGAATTGAACCATTTAGAAAAGCCCGTTTATTCTAAAGAAGAAATGCAAAAAATCAAACAAGAAGCGGAATTTTATAGGCATTTACAAAAAGCGGTTAGCTTAAATAGTGGGGATAGCGTGGATTTAAAAAGCTATAGCGAAGACATGCGCCGGATCTTGGACGCTTACATTAAAGCCACGGATAGCGAGACGCTAATCAAAATAGAAGATCAAGGGCTGTGCGAAGTTTTAGCCCAAATGAATGTTAATGATTTTAATAAGGCGTTATCTCAGGTATTCAAAAATGAAAGCTCTATGGCAGAAAGCATCGCTAACAACACTAAAAAACGCATTATAGAAAAAGAAGCGAGCGATCCTAAGTATTACGAAAAATTATCTTCGCTTTTAAACGATTTGATTCTCCAGTTTAGAGAAAAGAAATTAACCTATTTAGAATACTTGCAACAAATCCACGACTTAGCCAAAAAAGTTATTGATAAAGAAGATAGAAATTACCCTAAAAAGATCAACACTAACGCTTTAAAAACCCTCTATGATAATTTAGATGAAAATGAAGCCTTAGCCCTAGAAACAGACGCATGCATAAGGGGTAATAAAAAAGATGGTTGGGTGGGGCATCATCAAAAAGAAAAAAACCTTAAAATTGCTTTAAGAAAAATCATAAACGATGAGGGTTTGTTAGAAAATATTTTTAATTTAGCCAAACACATAGAAGAGTATCGTTAATGAACGCTTATTGTTTGACTTTAGACGATACCAACATCGCTATAGAAAAAAAGGATATTAAGCATTTACACATTAGCGTTTGCCCGCCTGATGGCTCTGTGCGTGTGTCTTGCCCCCTAGCTTTAAACGATGAGAGCCTTAGGCTTTCTTTGATTAAAAGACTCCCTTGGATAAAAGAACAGCAACAAAATTTTTTAAACCAAAACAGACAAAGCCAAAGAGGAATGCTAGAGAGAGAAAGCCATTATCTTTTTGGAAAACGCTATTTGTTAAAGATTGAACACACTATAAAAAAACACTTCGTTCTCCAAAGCCCTAAATATTTAATCTTGCATGTCCATCAAAAAACAAGCTTGGAAAAGCGCTTAAAAGTGTTGGAAAGCTATTACAGGCAAGTTTTAAGGGAAAAAATACAAACCTATATCAACCAGTATGAAAAGATTTTAAACGAAAGCATACAAGGCTTTAAAATCCAAAAAATGAAACGGATATGGGGGAGTTGCAACGCAACTAAACGCACCTTGCTTTTTAATTTGGAATTGGCTAAAGTGCCTAGAAAGGGCATTGAATATGTGGTCGTGCATGAATTATTGCATTTAAAAGCGCACCACCATAACGAATATTTTAAGGATTTGCTGAGTTTGTATTTGCCTAATTGGCAAAGGGCTAAGGCTAGTCTCAAAGAGACTTATTTGGAATATTCTTAAATGAATGTTTCATCATTTCAATAAAATCGCTAATCGGCTCATTTGAGCGGCTCATCACAACGCAATAATCCCCCTCCTTTTTAAAGCTTTTAGAAAGTGTAGTTCAAATACGCTGTAACTGACCTTCCAGGTCCAGGTTGCAAGCCTGCAGGGCTAGAGCCAATCCCTGTAAAATAATACTTCATGTTGAAGATGTTATTGATTTGCAAACTTCCTGTAACTCTGTGTCTCCCGTTTTCCCAGAAAATTTGGCTCACTTGGATATTCCACACCCAATACCAAGGCAAGAGCCCTTCATGTTGGGTCATGCACCAAGCTTCGCATTGATAACCGCTATTAAGAACGCTTTCATAGTTGTTCCCCCCACTATAATATTGCATCCCATAATAGCCTCCTGCTGCGCTGTTGCTGATCCCGCTATAAGCGCGGCTATAAAAATAGCTAGAAATACCAATGGTGGTTTTATGCCAATTGTAACGAGCGTCAAAAATGAATTGGAAAGGGCTTACAAAAGGGAAATGCTTGTTATAGCTAGTCCCTTTTAATACATCCCCGTTCAAGTCGGTTAAAGGGCCATGGCTGGTTACACGAGTGTCAATATAGTTGAAAGCGGCATGGAATTGCAACCCTCTAATAGGCCTGTAATACAATTCTAGCTCCACGCCTTGAGAATAGCCATTAATGGGGCGCACATTACCTTTCATAGGGCCGCTTGTATAGACTGAATACTGCCCGGTGGCAAAATCGCGCGCCCAAATCCTAAAGTAATCCGCATTAAAGCTAAACTTATCCTTATAGCTGTAGCGCGCTCCTGCTTCCACAGTGTCAAAGTGTTGGGTAAAATACTCCGCTCCTCCATAGCTCAAAACGTCTAATTGAGGCGGGACAAAAGAGCGTTGGTAGTTGAAGTAGGTCAGCACATTGTGATCGCCTTGCACAGGGATAAAGCCAATGTTGGTTGAGGGCATCCAATTGTTCATGTGCTTGATTTTTCTTAAATCCTTCTCAGGGATTTGCATCCAGTTAGCCGCATTTTCGTTGTTGTATTGCACAAAAGCGTAGCGCAAACCAGGCACAATAAAAAAGCGCCCATCCCAAGCTTCAATGCGATCGCTCAAATAAACCGCTGTGTAATTGTTGCGCCAGTTATTCCAGTTTCTATAAACGCCATGCTTGATGTGGGGTTTCCAACCGCTCATCACATTAGCGCCCTCACACAAGAATCCTGCCCCCTCACCGCTCGTTTTGGTGGCGCATTCATTGGTGTTTAAGTATTGGCGCTGTAAAAAAGTGGTGGTCATGAAACGCAAGCCCATGATAAAGGTTTGCTTGACTTTCCCGGTATTGACGATCAAATTCACTTTAGGCTCAAAAGCGTTGTTAATGGAACGCACAGGGTTTTCTACTTCTGCCCAGCCATTGTAATTGGTGGCATAATAAGGCACAGCCAAGTTATACCCTGCCGGAAGTCCTGCCGCCCTGCATGCCGCTTCGCTAAAACAAGTAACCATGTTAGCGCTATTGTAGCTAGAGCTCACTTGAAAGTCCCTAGTCATCAACTGCCCATAGTAGGTGAAGCTGAAAGTCCCGCCCACTCTGTCTAAATCCCCGAAGCGGTTTTCATACACAGCCCCAAAGCGTTGGGAGCGCCCGCCTTTTTGGTTGAAGGGGCGTAAATTAGCGAAGCGGTTTATCTTGTAATCTTGCTCGCTGAGTGATCCCGGTTGGGCGATAGCAAAATCGTAGTATTGGTAATAGGCTTTAATCCCGTTGTTTTCGTTGATGTCATAGACCCCATCCAGCCAATAGTTTGAAATATTAGAGGGGCTATTGTCCCTAAAGCCTTGTCCTCTAACCCAGTTAGCTTGCGCTTGGATACCCACATGCTTATTGATCATCCCTCCGCTCCTCACATAAGTGTTATAGAGGAGGTTGTTGCCTAAAGACTTGATAAAAGAAGGATCGCCGGTTTTATCAGGGGGAGCGGCAAACCCGGCGTTTCTAGCCTTAGCCCAATAAGTGATCCTTTCAGCCGCTTGGTTTTCCCATTGAGTAGGGATAGGCTTAGTGATGATATTGACAATACCCCCATAAGTGTTAGGCCCGTATTGCACGCTGCCCCCACCTTTAATCACATCAATGCGATCAATGGCTTGAAAGGTAACGGGGAAAATGTCTAGCTCAATGTGAGCGTAGGGGGCCATATAAACAGGAATACCATTAACCAACATAAGCGTCGCATCGCTATGCCCTGAACCCCCAGCTCCAAAGCCACGGATTTGGATAGTAGGCATAGCCCCTACGCCTGTCGCATTCCTAATTTGCAGACCGGGGACATTCTGTAAAGCTTCTTCAATGCTTTGGTTGGCTTGTTGGGTGAGCGCTTTATTAGAGATCACCGTGCGGCTTCCTGTGTATTTTTTCACTTCTTCATCTTGCCAACTCTTAGGCGCGGTAATCCCGCTATAACCCAAATTGACCTGCCCAGAATAATCAGATCTATCCTTTTTCCCGGAAGTAGAAACCTTGCCCAAAGTGTAATCTTTTTCCTTAGCGAACAAAGACTCTTGGCAAATCAAACTAGCAGTTAAAGCCAACAGAACTTTTTTATGCAACACCAACTCCTTATGTTTTGAGAGATTAAAAAATGGTTTAAATTTTTTAAGTAAAATCGCACCAATGACAAACGCCTATTAAGTAATAAAAACAAAAAAAACTTAATAATGTGCAGAATTTTATCATAAAATTCTTAAAATTTTATTAATCCCATGAAAATCTTTTTTTTTTTTTTTGATTTTGCTGATTTTGCTCAATCTCTAGTAAAAATCCCCCTTTTTGACACGCAACGAGCTTGCATGCGTTCTCAAAACACACAAGACATTTTGACGCTAAAAGCGGGTTAATTTTTCATCTAAACACTGCCCCTTTTTTCAACTTTTTATCGTTTTGTTTGAAAAGCGATCAGTAACTCATTGCAAAAGATGACTTCTTATCTTTAATTTTACAGCTATTGATGATGAGATCTAAGATCTCTAAAACCTGCTTTTCTTCTTCGTTATTGTGTTTGGTGCTCACCGTGGGGTTGTATTCGGTTACCTCAAGCGCTCCTAATCGGTCTTTAAAATTTTCTAAAAGCAAGCCCAGTAATTGCTTTAATTCATCAAAACTCAGCCCGTTATTTTCACGCACGCCGGTAGAAGTGAAAAGCTTGCCGTCCATAATGTCTAAATCCAAACTGAGATAAATAATATCCACCGCTTTTAATAATTCTTTGGTTTTTTGAACCACTTCTTGCATGTTTTCTCTTATCGCACCCACGCTGAATAAAGGGATTTGCAATTCCTTAATCACATCTCTTTCGCTCTGTTCGGTGCTTCTTACCCCAAAATACACCAAACATTTAGGATCAATTTCCAACCCTCCCTTTTCTAGCCCCAACGAGCAGAGCTTTTGCCATGCCTTTTCTTCGCTCTCGCTCATGCGATTAAACCCGCTACGGACACGATTTAAAACCATGCCTAAAGGCATGCCGTGGATATGTTTTGAATCGCTGTCATAAGCCGTGTGAATATCCGCATGCGCGTCTAAATACAAAATCCCTATTTTTTTGTCCTTATGAACGCTCCTAAAGGCCTGGAAAATCCCAAACATGTTCGCATGCTCTGAGCTTAAAATTAAAGGAAATTCTTTTTTTTCAAACACTTCTTTCATGCAAGGGATCAAATTTTCTTTACAAAAAAGGTAGTAATCTTCAAAATTCTTAGCGTATCTGAACTCTTTATAAAGCACGCACCGCTCTTGAGTGATCGTTTGCATGCCTTTAATTAAATCGCCATGCGTGGCACTCAAAGCTTCTCTCAAACGCCTAACCCCTTTATCGGTACCTCTTTTTGACGCTCCTAATTCCGCTTCCAATCCTACTAAAATCATTTTATAACTCCTTTAAATCCCCTCTAATGATCTCTATTCTAAACCAAAATTAACAACCAATTATGAATAAGCAAATGGATAATAAATAGAACAATTTCATTGTGTAAAAGAGTAAAACCATTCAAGTTTTTGACAGAAAAACACTCAAATCGTCTTATTGAGCGAATATAATCATAACTGACACTACTATTTAAAGGATTAACATGACTATTGGGCTAGTCAAAGAAAGCATGGATTTAGAATCACGAGTGGCTTTGGTGCCTGATGATGTGGCGCTAATCATTCAAAAGGGCGTGGGGGTTTTAGTGGAAAATAGTGCCGGTGCTAATAGCGGTTATAGTAACGAAGCGTATGAGAGCGTGGGGGCTAAAATCGTGGATTCTCAAACAGCGTGGGGGCAGGATTTGGTGGTCAAATGCAAAGAGCCTTTAGAGCATGAATACCCTTTGTTGAAAGAAAAAGCCACGCTGTTTAGTTATTTGGATTTAGCGTATCAAAAAAGCTTGTGCGAAATGTTTATAGATAAAAAAATCACTTCCATTTGCACTGAAACCATTGCCGGGCCTAAAAACGACTACCCTATTTTAGCGCCTATGAGCGTGGTGGCTGGGAGGTTGGCTGCGCATTTAATCCAGCATTATTTACTGGCTTTAGAGCATGTTAAGGGGTTTATGGGTAAGGGGGTCATGCTAGGGGGTTTATCGGGCGCGCAAAGGGCTAAAATCGTTGTGGTTGGGGGCGGTGTGGTTGGCATGGAGAGCGCGAAAGTCTTAAGCCAAATGGGGGCTAAAGTAACGATTTTAGAATTAGACTACGCTAAATTACAAAACCACCCCTATTATCATTTGTATGATTTAGAAGTTTTAAGCGTGAATGAAGCCAATATCATTCAGGCTTTAAATGGAGCGGTGGGGCTAGTGGGAGCGGTGTTAGTTACAGCGAGCCAAACCCCTAAAGTGATCTTAAGAAGGCATTTAAAACGCATGCAAAAACAAGGGGTAGTGATAGATGTGGCTTGCGATTTAGGGGGGTGCATAGAAACCATACACCAGACAAGCCATTCTAACCCGGTGTATGTGGAAGAGGGTTTGTTGCATTATGGCGTGCCGAACATGCCAGGGATTGCCGCTAAAACAAGCTCTGTGGCTTATAGCCATGCGAGCGCGCCGTATTTGTTGTATTATTTAGAGCATGGCTTGAAGGGCTTTTTAAAAGCCAACACTAAAATCGTGGCGAACACCCTTGGAGGCTTGAGCGCTTATAACGGCTATATCACCCAAGAAGGCATCGCTAAAGCTTTCAATCTAGCGTTCAAATCGCCTTTAGAGGTTTTAAAGGAACTTTGAAGCGAGCTTTAAAAAGGGCATGGCGATAAACCATGCGTCTTAATATGTAGAAATATTTCAAAAAAAAAAAAACACTTTTTAATGTTATAATCTATCCTAAATCATACAAGGGGTTTTTATGGCAAACGAAAGCATTGAAGGCGAAGCTTATCAATTAAAAGATATTTTAGCTACAGAATTTGAGACTTATTACCAAATTCCGATCTACCAACGCCCTTACCAATGGACAGAAGAAAACTGCAAAAAGCTTTTAGACGATTTGCTTTCTAGCTATGAATGTTATAAAGAAAGCGATTATTTTTGCGGCTCATTAGTTTTAATCGCAATTGGCACAGATTCTGCAACCAACGCCAAAACCTATGATGTTGTAGATGGCCAGCAACGCTTAAGCACTTTCATTCTGCTCGCAAAAGTTTTAGCCACTCTCTATAATAATGAAGTTTTAAACAATAAAACTAGCAAAAATTTTTTAGAAAAGAGTTTGGGCGATACTGATGGAGAAAAAAGAAAGCGGTTGACTTTTAATACTATAGGGCTTAACGCTAAAGATGATTTTCAAGATGCCTTAGATTTTTTTGACGATCTTGATGCAAGCAAGGGTAAGGATAGCAAGAGCAACGGCTCAAGCAAGAGTAAGAACAACTACTTGAAAAATGCGATTTGTTTAAAAAACTATCTTGAAAAAAAAAGAGATTGAAAACATTAACGATTTTATTAAGTGGCTGTATTTTAAGGTCGTATTTATCAAAACCACTTGCCCCAATGTAAGTATGGCGTTAAGGATTTTTAGTGTTTTAAACGCTAGGGGTTTGCCCTTGCATGCGATAGATATTTTTAAAGTGGAGTTGCTAAAAAAACTCGCTAACAAAAAGGATCAAGAAGAGTTTATGTCTCGTTGGAATGCATTGTGTCAAAAATGCTCAAAGAATGAGTCAAAATTTCCAAAGAGAAAAGAGAACAAGCGAGAGAAGAACGCTGCAGAAATATTATTCAGTTGGTATTTAGCCTATCTCAATCCGGTAACTAGTGGGAAAAACATGGAAGAAAGACTTGCCGATCAGTTTGAAAGGCTTAATAAACCCCCATTAGAATACCTTAAGGGCATAGAAAATTTCTATAACGCTTATGGTGAGATGTTAGAAATGCAAGACCGACACGCTCATTTGCTTTCTTATCTAGCTTCTGATTTTTGGCGCGTTATTTTGTGCACTAGCATATTGCACCATTATAGCCCTCAAGACATAGAGGCTTTAAAGGAGTTGTTGGTCAAGTTTTACTACCAAAATTGGGTTGCAGAGCAAACAGAACCTAAAAAACAAACTAATTGCAACATTATTAAAGCCCTAAAAGAAAAGCAAAGCGTAGAGAACATCGCTTCTATTGTGAAAGAATATTTAGATGATGACAATAATAAGATAACACAAAACTTTAGAGAAAAACTAAAAGATGACCATTTGTATGAAAACCACAAAAGGGCTTCAAAAAATTCATGGCTCAGACCCATTCTCATTTTGGTGGAATATTTCATGAGCGATGATCCTAGACCTAAACGCATTGAAAAGAACGATTTTCATGTTGAACACATCTTACCCCAAAAACCCGATCTTTCAAGCCAGTGGATGAAAGACTTTAGCGAAGAAGAAAGAGGATTATACACGCATTCTTTAGCCAACCTCACGCTTTTAGGGGGCACGAAAAACGGTCAAGCTTCAAATTTGGATTTCAAAGAGAAAAAAGAAATCTATATGGGAAACGCTGTCAAGCTAGGTAAGGACAAGCTAGGTAAGAAAAAACCTTTTAGGGTGATGACTTGTTATAAGATGACCATAGATGTTGCACAATACACAGAATGGACGCCCAAAAGCTTAGAAAAAAGAAAAGAAGAGCTGATTAAAATCATTGAGAGCGTTCTAACGCTCTAGGGAAGCGCCCCTAGAAAGTGAACACGTAATTCACATACCATGAATACACGCGCCTAAACCCTATATCCAGATTTTTTGCGGTGATATAGGGGTTTTTCTTTAACATGGGGAATTTCACGCCCGCTTCAATGCTGGAATGCTTTAAGATCCTTAAGCGAGCCCCCACATTGAATAAAAATTGGAAAGAAGTGGCTCTTTTGCTCACCAAAGCTTGCTCCACTAAAATGCCCTCAAAGCTTGGCGTCGCCATAAGCCATGAATTGCCGGCTAATTGCACCCCACCAAAAGCCCCCAAACTCATGATGCCGTTATTGATGACATTAACCATCACATCCATAGCCCCCCCATAAGTGAGCATGTTTGGCTCAAAAATTTTGGGATCGGCGAGGCTCGTTAAACGATTGATTTCTTGTTTCCCAAGAATTTGACCCGCCAATTGCGCCGCTTCGCTGTTATAATTAGGGTTTTTAAGCCTAATAGAATTAGCGTGGGCGTAGTCAAAAAACCCATAAGCGCGCAAGCCAAAGTATTTCCCAAAGAAAAATTGATACCCTAAAAGCACATCAAACCCCTTGATGGTAGCGTTAGTGGCTTGTTTTTGAGAATTAATATCCGCATGCATTTGCGCTTGTCCTTGCAAATAACCCGCCCCTAAAAAAACGCCGTTACCATCCATGGCCAGTAGCGCATTGACAGAAACAACCAAAGCTAACAAAGATTGAGAAAAAAATTTTTTCATGTGTGATTCCTTAACATAATGTTTACATTCTTAAAAAGAATACCCAAAAAACAATTAAAAACGATTAAAGAATGAAACATTAATAAAAATAAAAACCTTTCATGAATTTTACATAAGATGATAAAAAAGCAATTAAAACCCACTTTTTTAAAATTTTGTTTCAAGCTTTAAGCTACAATATACGCATGAAAGATTCACATCAAACTATCGGCGTGTTTGTGCGGCCCACCCATTATCAAAACCCCCTTTTTGAAGAGCTAGAGCGAGCTAAAGAATGGGTTTTAAAGCTTTTAGAAGATGAGGGGTTTGAAAGCTTTATGATTGATAGCCTTGATGGAGCAAAAGATGAACGATTGATAGAAAAAGCCTATGCGTTTTTATGTTTAGGGGGCGATGGCACGATTTTAGGGGCTTTAAGAATGACGCATTCTTACAATAAGCCATGTTTTGGGGTTAGAATAGGGAATTTAGGGTTTTTGAGCGCGGTTGAATTGAATGGTTTGAAAGATTTCTTACAAGATCTCAAGCACAACAGGATCAAATTAGAAGAGCATTTGGCTTTGGAGGGCTGCATTGGAAAAACCTCTTTTTATGCGATCAATGAAATTGTGATCGCCAAAAAAAAAGCTTTAGGGGTTTTAGACATCAAAGCTTATGCAGGCCATACGCCCTTTAACACCTATAAAGGCGATGGGCTTATCATTGCCACGCCCTTAGGCTCGACCGCTTATAATTTGAGCGCTCATGGGCCGATTGTGCATGCTTTAAGCCAGAGCTATATTTTAACGCCCTTGTGCGATTTTTCTTTAACGCAACGCCCTTTAGTGTTAGGAGCGGAATTTTGTTTGAACTTTTGCGCTCATGAAGACGCTCTTGTGGTCATTGATGGGCAAGCCACCTATGATTTAAAAGCCAACCAACCCCTATACATTCAAAAAAGCCCCACGACTACCAAACTCTTACAAAAAAATTCAAGGGATTATTTTAAAGTGCTTAAAGAAAAGCTCTTATGGGGGGAAAGCCCTAGCAAAAAAAGATAAAAAGGGTAAAAAATGCGAGATTTCAATAACGCTCAAATCACACGCTTAAAAGTGCGTCAAAATGCTGTTTTTGAAAAATTGGATCTGGAGTTTAAAGACGGATTGAGTGCGATTAGTGGGGCTAGTGGGGTGGGAAAAAGCGTTCTTATTGCGAGCCTTTTAGGGGCGTTTGGGCTTAAAGAGAGCAACGCTTCAAACATTGAAGTGGAATTGATTGCGCCTTTTTTAGACACTGAAGAATACGGCATTTTTAGAGAAGATGAACATGAACCCTTAGTCATCAGCGTGATTAAAAAAGAAAAAACGCGCTATTTTTTAAACCAAACAAGCCTGTCTAAAAACACGCTCAAAGCGTTATTAAAAGGTTTGATCAAACGCTTATCTAACGATAGATTCAGCCAGAATGAACTCAACGATATTTTAATGCTCTCCTTATTAGATGGCTATATTAAAAACGAAAACAAGGCGTTTAGCCCCCTTTTAGGCGCGCTTGAAGAAAAATTCACCCATTTAGAAAAGCTAGAAAAAGAAAGGCGATCGTTAGAGGATAAAAAGCGTTTCCAAAAGGATTTAGAAGAGCGTTTGAATTTTGAAAAAATGAAATTAGAGAGGCTGGATTTAAAAGAAGACGAATACGAACGCCTTTTAGAGCAAAAAAAATTACTCTCTAGTAAGGAAAAACTGAACGATAAAATCGCTCTGGCGCTAGAGGTGCTAGAAAATACCCATAAAATCACGCATGCTTTAGAGAGCGTGGGCCATAGCGCGGAGTTTTTAAAAAGCGCTTTATTAGAAGCGAGCACTCTATTGGAAAAAGAGCAGGCTAAATTAGAAGAGTGCGAGCGTTTGGATATTGAAAAAGTGCTAGAAAGGCTTGGCATGTTAAGCGGGATCATTAAGGATTACGGGAGCATTGCGCATGCTAAAGAACGATTGGGGCATGTTAAAAACGAATTGCATAGCCTAAAAGAAATTGACCATCATTGCGAAACTTACCACAAAGAAATAGAACAATTAAAAACCGAATGCTTGAAATTGTGCGAAGAAATAAGCGGCTTTAGAAAAGAATATTTAGCCGGTTTTAACGCTCTTTTAAGCGCTAAAGCGAAAGATTTGCTCTTAAAAAGCCCTAGTTTGGTTTTAGAAGAAGCCCCCATGAGCGAAAAAGGCGCTCAAAAACTCGTTTTGAATTTGCAAAATTCCCAATTAGAAACCTTAAGCTCTGGAGAATACAGCCGTTTGAGGTTGGCGTTCATGCTTTTAGAAATGGAGTTTTTAAAGGATTTTAAAGGCGTGTTGGTGTTAGATGAAATGGATTCCAATTTGAGTGGCGAAGAGAGTTTAGCGGTCTCTAAAGCCCTTGAAACCTTAAGCAGCCATTCACAAATCTTTGCCATTTCGCACCAAGTCCATATCCCAGCACTCGCTAAAAACCATATTTTAGTCTTCAAAGAAAACCACAAAAGCCTTGCAAAAACCCTTAATAACGAAGAAAGGGTTTTAGAAATCGCGCGCATGATAGGGGGGAGCGAGAATATAGAGAGTGCGATTTCTTTCGCTAAGGAAAAATTAAAGGCACAAGAATGAAATTTTTTCTTTTAAAGAAATTCAGCGAATTTTTAAACGCTCAAACGCATTTTAGCCTCAAACGCTTGAACGCGTCTAGCTTTTTATTAGAGACTTTTTCTAAAGAAAAACACGCCTTTGTTGTAGATTTGAATGTGCCCTATATCGGTTTGTCCAAAAAACCCCCAGAGAGCGTTTTAAAAAACACCCTAGCGTTAGATTTTTGTTTGAACAAATTCACTAAAAACGCCAAAATTTTACAAGCAAACATCATTGATAACGATCGGATTTTAGAAATCACAGGCGCTAAAGATTTGGCTTATAAGAGTGAAAATTTTATTTTGCGTTTAGAAATGATCCCTAAAAAAGCCAATCTCATGATTTTAGATAAAGAAAAATGCGTGATAGAAGCCTTTCGTTTTAATGACAGGGTCGCTAAAAACGATATTTTATGGGCGTTGCCTCCTAATATTTACGAGCATCAAGAAGAGGATTTGGATTTTAAGGGATTGTTAGAAATATTAGAAAAAGATTTTTTATCCTATCAGCATAAAGAATTGGAACACAAAAAAAATCAAATCATCAAGCGATTAAATATTCAAAAAGAACGCTTGAAAGAAAAATTAGAAAAATTAGAAGATCCTAAAAATTTACAGCTGGAAGCGAAAGAATTGCAAACTCAAGCCTCATTGTTGCTCACTTACCAGCATTTAATCCATAAGCATGAAAGCCGCGTGGTTTTAAAGGATTTTGAAGATAAGGAGTGTGCGATTGAAATTGATAGGAGCATGCCCTTAAACGCTTTCATTAATAAAAAATTCACTCTCAGCAAAAAAAAGAAACAAAAATCGCAATTCTTGTATTTAGAAGAAGAGAATCTAAAAGAAAAAATCGCTTTTAAAGAAAATCAAATCAACTATGTTAAAGGAGTGCAAGAAGAAAGCGTTTTAGAAATGTTTATGCCCTTTAAAAATTCTAAAATCAAACGCCCGATGAGTGGGTATGAAGTGCTGTATTATAAGGATTTTAAAATCGGTTTAGGGAAAAACCAAAAAGAAAATATCAAGCTTTTACAAGACGCAAGAGCGAATGATTTATGGATGCATGTAAGAGACATTCCTGGATCGCATTTGATCGTTTTTTGCCAAAAGAATGCGCCTAAAGATGATGTCATTATGGAATTAGCCAAAATGTTGATTAAAATGCAAAAAGATGCATTTAATGGTTACGAAATTGACTACACGCAACGAAAATTTGTCAAAATCATCAAAGGAGCTAATGTCATTTACTCAAAATACCGAACTATTAGTCTAAAGGACACTTAAACATTCTAAGGAGGTTAGCATGGGTGTTTCAGCTTTAGGCAATGTAACTTATATCAACCAAAACGCTCCTTTAAATTCTGCTATCCAACAGGGTGCGAGAAGTGATATGCTGGATTTAGCGCAAAGCTTTCAAAGCAAGCTTGAATTAGCCCAAGAAACAAGGGCGTTAGAAAACATGCAAGCCATTAGCGATAAAGATCCTAAAGAAGGTTCCAAAAACCGCTATCCAAACAGCCAAAGGGATAAGGCGTTTGGCTTGGAAGAAGAAGAAATTGAATTGTGGCATGAAGAGCATTTGCTGGATATTGTGGGGTAGGGTTAAACTAAAGGGTTAAGATAACTTAAATGGATTTTTTTAATTTGGTTTAAGTAGGACTTGATGTAGGTTTTACTCAATTATTATATTTATACTTTTTTTCTGCTATTAAAATAATTTAAACAATAAACATAAAAATATTTTTTATGTTGACTTACTATTATATTTATGATATTGTAGAACCTATGTTAATGGAAGCTATAACTTTAAGAGCATATAGCAAAGACTCTCTAAAGTTGACTATAAAACGCTCTTTAGGGATAAAAAAGACAGAAACTCTATTGACAACAGCAAGATAAACATACTAGACTTAAAGGACAGCAAAATGAAGCAAGCGTTACAAGACAACAGTATCAGCCCATGTTTAGTGGATGATTATCGTTATCTAAACAAAGGCATACCGAACTTTTTTGATTATAATATCAAAGACAAAAACGAAGCAAAGGAAAGACAAGATGAAAAAGAAAACCTAAAGGGCGAAATTGAAAAAGACAAGCAAGACAGCGATGAGTTAAAACGAAGCGAAATTGACACAAAGGACACACCAATGAACGCACCATTAGAAACACTAGACAAAGACAAAAAAGCTATGAGTGAAGCCATCAAAAAAGATATTGAAAAAGACAAAGAAAACCTCGTGCGAGTAGAAGCAGACGAGAGTGAAAAAGGCTACGAAAAAGAGACACAAAGCAAACGCTATGCTAATGTAAATGGATGGGTAAGATTTAGAGATAGCATAAGCCTTGAAAAAAATTTAAAAGGAGTAAAACATGGGATTTAATTTTAATGCGACAACTAACTATAATTGGCATTTTAATTCAGAGATAACTAATAAACCAATCGCAGGTTTCTTAACGCATCAAAAATATTTAGATAATTTACTCACTGCAGTCAATAACACTAGTGAAACTTTACTAGTAGGGCAACCGATAACACTCAAAATCAGTGCCATACTAAAAAGCAGTTTGGCAAGAATAGATCAAGATATATTAGAGATTAGTGAAACGCCTATAGAAACAAATGAGATTCTAAATGGTATTTTTATTGGCAATCTTGCTACAAATGAAAATGGAACATTACGCCCAACACAAACAAGCTATGTAGCCGAGATTGGTAGCGGTGTGGAAGTGTTCTTGCCATGCGATTTAAGTTTTCTAGGGCAAGCAAGTAGGCAATTTATCAGTTGGAATAAAACCAATCAGTGCTTTACTTTAGAAACAGGTAGCGTAGAAAGTTTTGGCAGTCAAAAAGTATCTTTAAGAAGCAATGTAATAGAGGGTCAGCAAATCGTATTTGATACAAACAATCCAACGCAGACAATCTTTAAAGACTGCTATGTGATTAAAGTTAGATTATAAGCAAAGGAAACAACAATGGCTAATTTATTGCCCTTTAATTTTACATTCCCTAAACCCACCCATTTAAGCGATGAAATCAATACTAAGCTAGATTTTAAAGACTTACCCACAAGTTTTAGAAAACCTTTTTTGATTAGAGATGCTTTTAATTTGATTGATTATTCCAATTCAGACGATACAGACAATTTGCCCATGCAACACAACCCTAAAACAATTGAGCGTTTTAAATACATACAAGAAGGCAAAAACATCCAAGAATGCATTGAGAGTTTGCCTAAGCATTTACAAATCTCTAAATTCTATTCTAGAGGCAATACCATGCGTTTAAAAATGGACGCCCTAGCTCCTACTTTAGTGCCAGGGCATAGTAATTTCCCCTTACACCCGACAGAGCATAGAAGCATCACTATTAGAGAAGCAGCAACCATTACCGGCTTTCCTATTTCTTACAAATTTTTTGGCTCACACACCGAGCGTTGCGAACAAGTGGGCAATGCTGTGCCTATCGCTTTATCCAGCGCGATTGCTAAGGAAGTTAAAAGATTTTTAGATAGTTTGAAACCAAAAACTATATTTTTGTAGCTGTTTTTACTCTTTTTGTATTTATTGATAAAATTCTTTAAATAATATAAAAATAAAATTAAATATTGAACATTAAATAAGGCTTATGCATATTTGATGGTTAATTGAAATCAAACCCGCCCGCTTCGCCTAAACTCATGCTTTCATAAGCCGCATCCACATAGCTGTTGCGGATTTCGCATTTTAAAACCTTCTCGCATTTCAAGCAACTCGCTACTTGCTTTTCTTCTTGGCATGCTTGTAATTTCAAAAGAGCGTCATTGAAACGCTCTTCATATTCTAATTTTTTAGCGCTATTTTGCATCATTCTCCCTTTAAATATTTTTCTAAAATGTGAGATTCATACTGACTAGTTAAATAGCATTCGCTTTTTTCATGGTAATTTTCTACGCCTTGATCTAACAAACGCTTTTTAACCCCCTTATCAAAATAAAACGCTTCCCCTTTAGCTTTTTCAACCATCAAGGCTAAAGGGAAGACTTCAAAAAGCTTTCGCAATTTCTTTTGCGGGTAGGAAAACATTCCGCCTTTTTTAATGAGCACATGATGGACATCAGCCACCATAGATCCTGAGTATCGTAAGCGGTAATTTTCTGCAAAAAACCCTTCTAAAGCCTTTTTTAAGCCCGAAGAAAAATCCTTTTGATTGCCTCCGCTAGCGACGATTTTACCCTTATTTTCTAAAACGATGGTTTCTATAAAATGAAACTTGTTCTGATAAAAGGCGTAACGATAAACTTCTTCTAAAGCCACCACTAATTCAATTTTATGCCCAAAAACCACATAAAGGCTTGCGACTAAATTTTGTGCCTTATAATCCTTTTCATAAACCCCTATAATCGTGCCTACTAAGAAATTCGCCTCCATCACTGAGCTCCCGTCTAAGGGGTCATAAGCGATCAAATAAGAGCCGTTTTCTTTAGTAACGGGCGTTTCTTTTTCTTCGCTAAAAACGCTTTTCACATTCTCTAAACTCAAAAAAGTTTCTTCTAAAAATTTGTCTAGGGCTAAATCCGCTTTAATAGGCGTATCCCCGCTGCTGTTTTCTAACTTAGTATAACTCCCAGCGTCTGGCTTTTCTAAAATTTCTTGGGCTTTTTTAACCCCTTTTTCTAAAAGACTGATGATTTCTATAACAATGTTTGCATGCTTGCATTTAAAATGTTTGTAATCCATAAAAACCCTTTTATGATTTGATTAAAGATGCTAATATTTTACTTGAAAACATTGAAAATAGGGAAGTATTTTGAAAGTAGCTCCGAGCCTTTTGAGCGCTGATTTTATGCATTTAGCCAAAGAGATAGAGAGCGTGAGTAACGCTGATTTTTTGCATGTGGATGTGATGGATGGGCATTATGTGCCTAATTTAACCATGGGGCCTGTGGTTTTAGAGAACGTTACTCAAATGAGCCAAGTGCCTTTAGATGTGCATTTAATGGTAGAAAGCGCAAGCTTTTTTGTGGGATTATTCGCCCCTTTAAAACCGCAAATCATCAGCATTCATGCAGAAAATGAAAAACACCCCCATAGGGTGTTGCAACTCATTAAAAATTCAGGCATCACGCCAGGTGTTGTTCTAAACCCCCACACGCATGAAGAAAGCCTTAAATACTTGCTAGAAAGCGTGGGACTAGTGCTTTTAATGAGCGTGAATCCGGGCTTTGGCGGGCAGAAGTTTTTAGATCTGGTGCTAGAAAAATGCTTAAAAGTTAAAGAATTGATCAAACGCTACAACCCTAGCTGTCTTTTAGAAGTGGATGGGGGCGTGAATGATAAAAATATCTTTGAACTCCAACAAGCGGGCGTGGATGTGGTGGTTTCAGGGAGTTATATTTTTAAATCTAAAGATCGTAAGCTGGCTATTGAAGGCTTACAGAATGCTAGACAGCCTCTTGCATAAAGACATTCAAGCCCTAATCGCTCGCTTAAAGCACCAGGATTTAAGCTTGGGCATGCTAGAAAAATCGCTCTCTCGCCTTATTTATGATGAAATCAATTTGGAATATTTAAAAGCGTGCGGGCTTAATTTCATAGAAACGAGTGAAAATTTAATCACGCTCAAAAACCTTAAAACCCCCCTTAAAGATGAGGTTTTTTCCTTTATTGATTTAGAGACTACCGGCTCTTGCCCCCTAAAACATGAGATTTTAGAAATCGGGGCCGTGCAAGTGAAGGGGGGAGAAATTATCAATCGTTTTGAAACCCTTGTGAAAGTCAAAAGCGTTCCTGATTATATCGCTGAGCTTACAGGCATCACTTATGAAGACACCCTAAACGCCCCAAGCGTGCATGAAGCTTTGCAAGAATTACGGCTTTTTTTAGGCAATAGCGTGTTTGTAGCCCACAACGCTAATTTTGATTACAACTTTTTAGGGCGTTATTTTGTAGAAAAATTGCATTGCCCCTTATTGAATTTAAAGCTTTGCACTTTGGATTTATCCAAACGCGCTATTTTGTCCATGCGTTATTCTTTGAGCTTTTTAAAAGAGCTTTTAGGGTTTGGTATAGAAGTCAGCCACAGAGCCTATGCGGATGCTTTAGCGAGCTATAAACTCTTTGAAATATGCTTGTTAAACTTGCCCAGTTACATCAAAACGACAATGGATTTGATTGATTTTTCCAAATGCGCTAACACTTTGATCAAAAGACCCCCAAGAGCCAGACACCAAGAGACTCCATCGCCGTTTTCTCTTTTTGAAAGGACAAAGGGTTTGTTCAATATCATAAAAGCAACCAGTTAAACGAACGCTGTTTAAGTGGGTTTGATTAGGGGTGAAATTTTAACATGTCCATTTGATACTTTTGAATGTTGCCTATTATTTTGATTTTATCGGTTACTTCGCACTCATCGTAATTTTGCGTTTGTGGAACTAATAAGCCCGGTATGGTTACATGGGGCGTTGCTCGTAACTTTGCGCACTTCCTATGCTAGATACAAATGTATGGGGGTATCATACTACAAATTAGTGGCATTCATCCCAAACACTAAAGATGTTTGGGATTTCTGCTTGGGTGGTTTAAACTTTACACGATAGCCTAATTCTTCATAAATTTTTAAAATCGTTTCTTCTATGTTTTTACGATGCACTAATTTGTTTTTAAATTTAAAAATAGCTAAAACTTGGAGCAAAAAATACACTTCAAAAAATCTAATATCACGCACATAATAAGGCGAGATCACTTTAAAATCCCTGTGTTTTGTCTCTCTTAACTTTTCCAATTCGCTATCATTAATGCATCTAACGGCTAAATTATGCGAATTGATTTCTAAAATTTTCTTGCTTTTAGGGTATTTGAAAAGCCCCACATTAAAGTCGTTGTTTTTCAACACGCTTTCAGGAAAAACCAACACGCTATTAAAATTTTGGCAAAAGGCATAATTTTTAAGGCTTAGATGATTTTCAAAAAAATATTCGTATTGAAAAATTTGACCGATACCACGCACATACTCGCTCACCCCGATAGCTCCGCCCTTACACTCCATAATGGCTCTAACTTTATTTCTTTCAAAAAGTGTGAAGTCTGCTGTAATGCCATTGATGTAAGCGTCCTCTCTTAAAAGCTTAAAATCCTTATAATCTATTTCTAAAATAGAACAAATATCTTTTTGAATGTTGTTGTTACTAGCGATTAAGTCTTGGAAGTTTTCTCTAGTCTGTAAGGCATGTTAGTTTATTGATGGTTAAGTTATGAGAGATTTTAAGCGCAAAAACGCGCTTTAAAACCCTATTTCATTTGCAAAGCCACTTCTTCAGCGAAATTTTCTGCCTTTTTCTCAATGCCCTCGCCCAATTCGAAACGCACATAATCAGTGATTTTTAAATCGTCATTCCATTCTTTGGAACAATCAGCAACCACTTGAGCGATAGTTTTTTTATCGTCCATGACATAGAATTGCCCTAAAAGGGTCAGGCGTTGATCAATAAGGGTGTTATCAGCGATAAACCTTTCCATTTTTCCAGGAACGATTTTATCCCAGATTTTTTCAGGCTTGCCTTGTGCTTTTAGTTCATCTTCAAAAGCTTTCTTTTGATGGGCTAAAACTTCATCGCTCAATTCAATGCGGCTCCCAAAAGCGGGGATGTTTTTTAAAGGTTTGCCCAAGCGTTTAGCCTCTTCATTGTCTTTTTCAATTTCAGCGATCAAGGCTAAAGTTTCTTTTTTGACAAAATCAAGGCTAAAGTCTTTGCAATCTAGCACTTGAGGTTTCATCGCTGCGGCATGCATAGCGATGTTTCGGGCTAATTCCACCACTTTTGGAGCGTTTTTCTCATTATCGTATTTTATACCGATTAACACGCCCACTCTAGCGTTAGAATGCGCATAACCATTGATGATATGAGAGCTAGGGGCTTTTAAATGAGCGATTTTTCTCACTAAAATGTTTTCACCGATCACAGCGATTTGAGAGTGCAAATATTCTTCAAAAGGCTTGTTGTCTAACGGGCTTTTAAGCAACTCTTCTGGGGTATGGAGATTATGGGCTTTGATCGTTTCTAAAGTTTTTTTAACCAATTCCTTAAAGCCCTCATTTTTAGCCACAAAATCCGTTTCGCTATTGATTTCCACCATCATTGCGCTTTTAAAATCAGGCGCGACTTCTAAAGCGACTACGCCCTCAGCAGCGATCCTATCGGCTTTTTTAGCGGCTTTACTCAAGCCTTTTTCGCGCAAGAAATCAATGGCCTTTTGCAAATCCCCAGCCACTTCCACAAGGGCTTTTTTGCAATCCATCATGCCCGCATCGGTTAAGTCCCTTAATTTTTTGACTAATTGAGCGCTAATTTCTGACATTATTCGGCTCCTTGAGTGATTTCTTTTTGGATTTCAGCGAGCATTTCTTCTTTTTCTTCATTGCTCACGAACTCTATTTCTTCGCTATTTTCATCCGCATGGACAATTTCTTCTTGCATGAGTTCTCGCCCCTCTAAAATCGCTTCGCTCATTTCTTTACAGAACAATCTAATAGAGCGGATCGCATCGTCATTTCCAGGAATGGGGTAATCCACTAAATCAGGATCGCAGTTAGTGTCTAAGGGAGCCACGATAGGGATATGGAGTTTTCTGGCTTCAGCGACAGCGATTTTTTCTTTAGCCACATCAATCACAAAAATCATATCAGGGATTTTTTTCATGTGGCGCACCCCGCCAAGATACTTATCCAGCTTTTCTTTTTTCCTTAAAATCATGAGCTTTTCTTTTTTAGTCAATAAATCAATTTGACCGCTATTTTCCATTTCTTCAATGATTTCTAATTTCCTCACTGATTTTCTGATGGTGCTAAAATTAGTCAGCATGCCACCAAGCCAGCGGTAATTGACATAAGGGACTTGAATGCTTTCAGCAAATTCTTTCAAAGTTTCATTGGCTTGTTTTTTAGTGCCTACAAACATGATGCTCTTGCCTTGAGCGCTCGCATCGCGCACGATGTTATAAGTGTATCTAAAATAGCGCAAAGTTTTTTGCAAATCAATAATATGGATATTTTTCCTAACGCCAAAAATGAATTTTTTGGTTTTAGGGTTCCAACGCCTTGTTTGGTGTCCAAAATGCACACCGCATTCTAATAAATCTTTCATGGTTACCATGAGAATATTCTCCTTAAAGTTATTTTGGTTCTCTTCCTCCATGCTCATTTGATTCTTAAATTTCTTAAGAACACCTAAATACAAGGATTAGCATGTGTGAATTTGACGCTGTCTTTGCCTTTGATTCCTATAAAATTCCTATAAAAATGATAGAAAAACGACAAAACCCTATGATTATAGCAAAAGATTAGGGTTTTTTAGCTTAAGTAAAAAAGGCTTTTAGGTTATAATAAAGACAAAACAGAATTTTAGGATAGACCTAATGGATACAAAAAGACAATGCATGGCTTTAAAGGCTTCAGCAGGAAGCGGGAAGACTTTCGCTTTGAGCGTGCGGTTTTTGGCCCTATTGTTTAAGGGGGCTAATCCTAGCGAGATTTTAACGCTCACTTTCACTAAAAAAGCCACCGCCGAAATGAAAGAGCGCATTTTAGACTATTTAAAAATCTTGCAAAAAGAAAACCTTGAAGATGAAAAAGAAAAAGAAAAATCCCAAAATATCCTAAAAGAATTAGAAGAAAAATACCGCTTAAACCCTAGTTTTGTGCAAAATAGGGCTCAAGAAATTTACCAACGCTTTTTAAACGCCGAAATCAGAATCAGCACTATTGATGCGTTTTTCCAAAGCATTTTAAGGAAGTTTTGCTGGTTTGTGGGGTTGAGCGCAAATTTTGAAGTCAATGAAGACACAAAAGCGCACCAACAACAGCTTAATGAGGGTTTTTTGAGCGCTTTAAATAGCGAACAGCTTGAGGAATTGAGCGTTTTTATCGCTCAATGCTTGAGTTATGATAATTACACAAGCGATTCCATTTTAGAGCGGTTGCGTTTTTTAAAAAACAAGCTCTATTTATTTGATCCTAATAAGAAAGAGCCTGCATTTGATGAAGAGGGTTTTTTAGAAAAACTAAGAAGCTTAAACCAACAAATTCAAAGCATAGAAACGGCGTCAGATAAGGCTAAAACAGCCATTAAATGCGATGATTTTAGGGGATTTTTAAACAGCTCTTTAACTTGGCTTGAAAAAAAGAGCGAGTACCGCTATTTTAAAAAACTCAAAAATGAAATCCCCACTTTAGAGAGCGAATGCGAAGAGATTGAAAACGATTTAAAACGCTATTATGAAGCCAAAGAAACCGCAATATTTAAAAAATTCCCTAAATTCATCCAGCTTTATGATAAAGCCACTTCTAAAATCCAAGCCCTAGATTTTGATGCGATTAAAGATAAAGTCCATGCCTTGTTGAATGGTTATGAAGAGATGCCGGCGGAGTTTTTTTATTTCAGGTTGGACAGCAAGATTGCGCACATTTTGATTGATGAATTTCAAGACACGAGCTTGAACGATTATAAGATTTTAGCCCCTTTTATTGATGAGATTAAGGCCGGGATAGGGCAAGCTAAATGGCACAGGAGCGTGTTTTTTGTGGGCGATGTCAAGCAGAGTATTTATGGTTTTAGGGGGAGTTTTAGCTCCTTGTTTGAAAGTGTTTCTAAGGATTTTTACCACGATAATTTGGAGTTCAACCACCGCAGTTCGCCCTTGATTATTAATTATGTGAACACCATTTTTAAAAAAGCTTATCAAAATTCCCCCACCGCTTATTTGGAGCAAAAATACCCTAAAACTTCTCAAAATAAACATGTTACAGGTGGCTATGTTAAAGTCTCTTTAGTGGCTGATGAAAGAGAATTGTTGTTAGAACAAATCTTACAAGAAGCTCAAAACCTTTTAGATCATCGTATTGATCCTAAAAACATTACCATTTTATGCGCCACTAATAAGGACGCTTTAGAAATCAAAAATTATTTGCAAGAGCGTTTGAGCGAAATTCACCCAAGCACGGAATCTAGCGCGAGATTGTCTCAATTTGTAGAGTCTAAAATCATTAAGAACGCTTTAGAATACGCTCTAGCGGAAGAACCTTACAAGCCCTTTTATAAGCACAGCGTTTTAAAACTCGCTGGATACTTGCATGATGATGTGATCGCTTTAGCTGGTTTTAACCCTAAAAAAGAGAGCGTGGCAGGCTTTGTGTGGAAAATTATGGAATTGTTTGAGCTTTATGGAGAGCCTGCACAAAGCTGTTTGGAGTTGGCGGTTGGGTGCGAAGACGCCGATGGATTTTTAGAAAAATTAGAGGCTAAATCGATCGCTTCTTTCAATTCAAAAGGCGCGCAGATCATGACCATCCACAAATCTAAAGGCATGCAATTCCCTTATGTGATCGTGTGCGAACGCTTGGGCAATCCTAAATCAAATCACTCCAATCAACTCCTTGAAGAATATGACGGCGCAGAGCTTGCACGCCTTTATTACAGAATGAAAAATCGTGAGGTCGTAGATAAAGATTACGCTAGGGCTTTAGACAAAGAAGAAGCGGCTAAAAATCATGAAGAAACCAATGTGTATTATGTCGCATTCACTAGGGCTGAGTTAGGGCTGATTGTCGTGGCCAAAGACAAAAAAGAAAGCAAAAACAAAACAATGCGCGAAAAATTGGATCTTGCGCCTTTAGAAGAGGGAGAAATTACGCCGGTTATTTCTCCTCAAAAAGAGCCTTTAATTACAAGCGCTCTCATCAAGCCCCATGCCTATGGCGAGCAAGTCCAAGAGATAGAAGAAGAGCCAGATAGCGATTATGAAAAGAATAACGACCAGGAAGCGATCAATTTTGGTATCGCTTTGCACAAGGGATTAGAATACCAATACGCTTACAACATTCCTAAAAAAAGCGTTTTAGAATATTTAAACTACCATCATGGTTTTTATGGTTTGGATTACCAAGCGTTAGAAGAGAGTTTAGAGCTTTTTGAAAACGATGCAGAGATACAAGTTCTTTTTAAAAATTATGCCTTAAGGGGTGAAGCGGCTTTTTTATTTGAAGGAGTTGTATCTAGGATTGATGTTTTGTTGTGGGATAGGGGGCAAAATTTGTGTGTTTTAGATTATAAAAGCTCTCAAAATTACCAACAAAGCCATAAGGCTCAAGTGTCTCATTACGCTGAGTTTTTAAAAACTCAAGCCCCCCATTTTAAGATACAAGCAGGCATTATTTACGCTCATAAAAGACTGCTTGAAAAATTATGGGTCTGAAATTAAAAATTTTAAGGTTGTCTATGAATCTCAAAAAAACAGAAAACGCGCTCAGTTTGACGCTTAAAAACTTCATTAAAAGCGAGTCTTTTGGGGGGATTTTCCTTTTTTTAAACGCTGTTTTAGCGATGGTGGTGGCTAATTCGTTTTTAAAAGAAAGTTATTTTGCGCTATGGCACACCCCTTTTGGGTTTCAAATAGGGGATTTTTTCATCGGCTTTAGTTTGCATCACTGGATTGATGATGTTTTAATGGCGTTATTTTTTTTAATGATAGGATTAGAGATCAAGCGAGAATTGCTGTTTGGAGAGCTATCCAGTTTCAAAAAAGCTTCTTTTCCTGTGATTGCGGCTCTTGGGGGCATGATAGCCCCAGGATTGATTTATTTTTTCCTTAACGCTGACACGCCTTCTCAGCATGGTTTTGGGATCCCTATGGCGACAGATATTGCGTTCGCTTTAGGCGTGATCATGCTTTTAGGCAAGAGGGTGCCAACCGCCTTAAAGGTTTTTTTAATCACTCTAGCGGTGGCTGATGACTTGGGGGCTATTGTGGTGATCGCGCTCTTTTATACCACGAATTTAAAATTCGCATGGCTTTTAGGGGCTTTAGGGGTGGTTCTGATTTTAGCCGTATTGAACCGTCTGAATATCCGCTCGCTTGTCCCTTACTTGCTTTTAGGGGTGTTGCTTTGGTTTTGCGTGCATCAAAGCGGTATCCATGCGACAATCGCTGCAGTGGTTCTAGCTTTTATGATACCGGTGAAGATCCCTAAAGATTCTAAAAATGTAGAGCTTTTGGAATTAGGCAAACGATACGCAGAGACGAGTTCAGGGGTGCTTTTAACCAAAGAGCAGCAAGAAATCTTGCATTCTATTGAAGAAAAAGCGAGCGCTTTACAAAGCCCCCTAGAAAGATTGGAGCATTTTTTAGCCCCCATTAGCGGGTATTTCATCATGCCCTTATTCGCGTTTGCAAACGCTGGGGTGAGCGTTGATTCTAGCATCAATTTAGAAGTGGATAAGGTGCTTTTAGGGGTTATTTTAGGGCTTTGTTTGGGTAAGCCTCTAGGGATTTTCTTAATCACTTTTATAAGCGAAAAGCTTAAAATCACCGCGCGCCCTAAAGGCATCAGCTGGTGGCATATTTTAGGGGCTGGGCTTTTAGCAGGGATTGGTTTTACCATGTCTATGTTTATTTCTAATCTGGCTTTCACAAGCGAGCATAAGGACGCTATGGAAGTGGCAAAAATTGCGATTTTACTCGGATCTTTGATTTCTGGGATCATAGGGGCTTTGTATTTATTCGCACTAGACAAAAAAGCGGCTTTAAAGAAATAGTTAAAAATGCTATAATTTGAGATTAAAACATCTTTTGAGGAAATTAAATGGGACAAATTAAAGACATTCTAACGACGCTTTTACCCCTTGTGGTGTTGTTTCTTATTTTTTATTTTTTGATCGTTCGCCCGCAACGCCAGCAACAAAAAAAGCATAAAGAAATGATAGAGGGCTTGACTAAGGGCGATAAAATTGTTACTCAAGGAGGGCTCATCGTTGAGGTGCTTAAAGCGGAAGCGAATTTTTTTAGCGTGAAGCTCAATGATGACACCACCGCTAAACTTTCTAAAAACTATGTAGCGTTCAAATTAGACGAAGAAGTGGCGCAAAATAACAACTAATGAAACTTTTTAACCCTCGTTTGATCGTTTTTATTTGTGCGCTTCTTTTAGGGGTAGGGTTTTCTGTGCCTTCTTTACTAGAGACTAAAGGCCCTAAAATCACTTTAGGTTTGGATTTAAGGGGGGGGTTGAACATGCTTTTAGGGGTACAAACCGATGAGGCTTTAAAAAACAAGTATTTAAGCCTAGCGTCCGCTTTAGAATACAACGCTAAAAAGCAAAATATCTTGCTTAAAGACATTAAATCCAGCTTAGAAGGGATCAGTTTTGAGCTTTTAGATGAAGATGAAGCGAAAAAATTAGACGCGCTTTTATTGGAATTGCAAGGCCATAGCCAGTTTGAAATCAAAAAAGAAGCGGAGTTTTATAGCGTGAAGCTCACCCCTTTAGAGCAAGAAGAATTGCGTAAAAACACGATTTTGCAAGTGATAGGGATCATTCGTAACCGCTTGGATCAATTTGGTTTGGCAGAGCCTGTAGTCATTCAGCAAGGTCGAGAAGAAATTTCGGTGCAATTGCCCGGCATTAAGACTTTAGAAGAAGAACGGCGCGCTAAAGAGTTGATTTCTCGATCCGCTCATTTGCAGATGATGGCAGTGGATGAAGAGCACAATAAAGATGCGATGACAATGACGGATTTAGAGGCTCAAAAATTAGGCAGCGTGTTGTTATCAGATGTGGAAATGGGGGGTAAAATCTTGCTCAAAGCGATCCCCATTTTAGATGGCGAAATGCTTACGGATGCGAAAGTGGTGTATGATCAAAACAACCAGCCGGTGGTGAGCTTCACGCTAGATGCGCAAGGGGCTAAGATTTTTGGGGATTTCTCAGGTGCGAATGTGGGCAAACGCATGGCGATTGTTTTAGACAATAAGGTCTATTCAGCCCCGGTGATTAGGGAGCGTATTGGCGGGGGGAGCGGGCAAATTAGCGGGAATTTTAGCGTGGCTCAAGCGAGCGATTTAGCGATCGCTTTAAGGAGTGGGGCGATGAGCGCTCCCATTCAGGTTTTAGAAAAAAGAATTATAGGCCCGAGTTTAGGGAAAGACAGCATTAAAACTTCCATTATCGCTCTAGTTGGGGGCTTTATTTTGGTGATGGGCTTTATGGTGCTTTATTACTCCATGGCGGGAGTGATCGCCTGCATGGCGTTAGTGGTCAATCTTTTTTTGATTGTGGCGGTCATGGCGATTTTTGGAGCGACGCTGACTTTACCGGGAATGGCGGGGATTGTTTTAACCGTGGGGATTGCTGTGGATGCTAATATCATTATCAACGAGCGCATTAGAGAAGTTTTAAGAGAGAATGAGGGTATCGCTAAGGCGATCCGTTTAGGCTATATCAATGCGAGCCGGGCGATTTTTGATTCTAATATCACTTCTTTGATCGCTTCAGTGTTGTTATACGCTTATGGCACAGGAGCGATTAAGGGCTTTGCCCTAACCACAGGCATTGGGATTTTAGCCTCTATTATCACCGCTATTGTAGGCACGCAAGGGATTTATCAAGCCCTTTTGCCTAAACTCACCCAAACAAAAAGCCTTTATTTTTGGTTTGGCGTGAATAAAAGAGCTTAGGAGAATTTTATGGAATTATTCAAACAAACTAGAATCTTAAGCTTCATGCGTTATTCCAATTATGGGGTGGTTGTTTCAGCGATCTTAGTGCTTCTGGCGTTGGGGCTTTTGTTTTTCAAAGGGTTTTCTTTAGGGATTGATTTTGCGGGGGGGAGTTTGGTGCAAGTGCGTTACACCCAAAACGCTCCTATTAAAGAAGTGCGTGATCTTTTTGAAAAAGAAGCTCGCTTTAAAGGCGTGCAAGTGAGCGAATTTGGCTCTAAAGAAGAAATTTTAATCAAATTCCCTTTTGTAGAAACGGCTGAAAATGAAGATTTGAACGCTATCGTGGCTAACATTCTAAAACCCAGTGGCGATTTTGAAATCCGTAAATTTGACACCGTGGGCCCTAGAGTGGGGAGCGAATTGAAAGAAAAGGGCATTTTGTCATTGATTTTAGCGTTAATAGCGATCATGGTTTATGTGAGTTTCCGCTATGAATGGCGTTTTGCTTTAGCGAGCGTTGTTGCGCTTGTGCATGATGTGATTTTAGTGGCAAGCTCAGTGATTGTTTTTAAGATTGATATGAATTTGGAAGTGATTGCGGCCTTGCTCACTTTGATCGGGTATTCCATTAATGATACGATCATTATTTTTGACAGGATCAGAGAAGAGATGCTCTCTCAAAAAACCAAAGATGCCATTCAAGCCATTAATGAAGCCATTTCTAGCACGCTCACGCGCACGCTTCTAACTTCTTTAACCGTGTTTTTTGTGGTGTTGATTTTGTGCGTGTTTGGGAGTAAGATCATTATTGGCTTTTCATTGCCCATGCTAATAGGCACGATTGTAGGGACTTATAGTTCTATTTTCATCGCCCCTAAAGTAGCGTTATTGTTAGGCTTTGATATGCATAAATATTATGAGAATGAGGCTAGAAAAATCAAAAAAGCTCAAGAGAAAGAAAAAATGCGCCGTTTGTATGAGGGCGGTCAAGTTTAAGGAGTTTCTATGGATTGGGGTCGGGTCGTTCATGTGCTGTTCAGCCTTATTTCTTTAACCACCATTGCAGGGTTTTTGTATGAGCCTAACACGGTGGTGTTGTTTGTAGCGTTAGCTTTAAACCTTATTTCTGTTACGCTCAAAATTGGGGTGTGTAAGCGTTTCGCTTCAGAGCTGTTGGCCAGCTCTTTAGCTACCGTGTTGCACCTCATACCGGCGTTTGTGTTTTTACAGATTTTAAATAATTTGGTTACCGCTTACATGCTGATGATTGGGGCGTTGATCAGTAACGCTTTCAGTCTCATCTTTTTGTTGATTGAAAGCGTTGTAACGAGCGAAACGGATTAAGGGGTAATGATGGATTTTGTGAGTATAGAAAAAAAATGGCAAGAATTTTGGTGGAAAAATAAGAGTTTTGAGCCTAAAGACGATTTTAACCTCCCTAAAAAATACATTTTAAGCATGTTGCCTTATCCTAGTGGGGAAATCCACATGGGGCATGTGCGCAATTACACTATTGGCGACGCTTTGGCGCGTTATTATCGTTTGCACCATTACAATGTGTTACACCCTATGGGGTTTGATTCTTTTGGAATGCCTGCAGAAAATGCGGCCATTAAGCATGGTATCCACCCTAAAACCTGGACTTATGAAAACATTGAATCCATGCAAAAAGAGTTTGAAGCTTTAGGGTTTTCTTTTTCTAAAAATAGGGAATTTGCCACTTCAGATCCGGATTACACGAAATTTGAACAGCAATTTTTCATTGACTTGTGGGAAAAGGGGCTCGTCTATCGCAAGAAAGCCATGCTCAATTGGTGCCCTAACGATAAAACCGTTTTAGCTAATGAGCAAGTCATTGATGGGAGGTGTTGGCGTTGCGATACAGAAGTTATTCAAAAAGAACTCTATCAGTATTATTTGAAGATCACAAATTACGCTGAAGAATTGCTCAAAGACTTAGAGGCTTTAGAAAACCATTGGCCTTCTCAAGTCCTAATTATGCAAAAAAACTGGATAGGGAAATCTAGCGGGTTGCAATTTGGTTTTAAAATCGCTGATGAGTGCTTGAAAGCTTGCAATGGCATTCAAGAAATTGAAGTTTTTACCACAAGAGTGGACACCATTTATGGCGTAACTTACATCGCCATCGCCCCAGAACACCCTTTAGTAGAGCATGCCATTAAGCAAGTGAGCCAAGAAGATTCAAAGATGATTAAAGCGATTTTAAACACGACTCAAAGAGAAAGAGCTTTAGAGAAAAAAGGGGTGTTTTTAGGCATTTACGCTATCCACCCTTTAACAAAGCAAAAAATCCCTGTTTGGGTGGCTAATTTCGCCCTAGCTAATTATGGCTCTGGGGCGTTAATGGGCGTGCCAGCCTGCGATGAAAGGGATTTTGAATTCGCTAATCTTTATCATATCCCTATTAAAGTGATCACTCAAAGCCCTCAAAATTTGCCTCACACCAAAGAAGAGGTTTTAAAAAATAGCGGGGAGTGGAGCGATCTTTCTAGCTCGGTGGCCAGAGAGCAAATCATCGCTTATTTTGAAAAAGAAAATCTCGGTAAAAGGGTGATCAACTACCGCTTGCAAGATTGGGGAGTGAGCCGTCAAAGGTATTGGGGAGCGCCTATTCCCATGATTCATTGCAAAAATTGCGGGATTGTGCCTGAAACCCAACTGCCGGTAACTTTACCTGAAGACATTGTGGTTGATGGGGAGGGCAATCCGTTAGAAAAGCATGCGAGTTGGAAATTCACTCAATGCCCTAAATGCTACAAAAACGCTTTAAGAGAAACAGACACCATGGACACTTTCATCCAATCCAGTTGGTATTTCTTGCGCTACACCACGCCCAAAAATCAGCGTGAAAATCAAGCGTTTGATCAAAATTACTTGAAGTGTTTCATGCCAGTGGATACTTACATTGGCGGCATTGAGCATGCGATTTTGCATTTGTTATACGCACGCTTTTTCACTAAGGCTTTAAGGGATTTGGGTTATCTTAATTTAGATGAGCCTTTTAAACAGCTTATCACTCAAGGCATGGTCTTAAAAGATGGCGCTAAGATGAGCAAATCTAAAGGCAATGTCGTTAGCCCTAAAGAGATACTTAAAAAATACGGGGCTGATGCGGCGAGGCTTTTTATCCTTTTTGCTGCCCCACCGGCTAAAGAGTTAGAATGGAATGACAACGCTTTAGAAGGGGCGCACCGGTTCATCAAGCGTTTATACGACAAAGCGAGTGCTATTAACCCTACTACTTCTAAGCCTGAATTTAAAGGAGATAGCCTGAATGAAGCGGAAAAATTAGGGCGTAAAAAAGTCTATGAAGCGTTAAAAAAATCGCATGAAATTTTCAATAAGGCTGAAAGCGCTTATGCGTTTAACACTTTGATCGCAAGTTGCATGGAGGCTTTAAACGCTTTGAGTGCGCAAAATAATGAGCGGATTTTATGCGAGGGTTATTTTGTGTTGTTGCAAATTTTAGAGCCTATTATCCCGCACACGGCATGGGAGTTGAGCGAGAGGCTTTTTAAGAGAGAGAATTTTAAGCCTATAGCGATCGATGAAAGCGCTTTAGTGGAAGACTTTATGACTTTAGGGCTTACCATTAATGGCAAAAGGCGCGCGGAATTGAAAGTCAATATTAACGCCGATAAAGAAGAAATTATTATTTTGGCTAAAAAAGAATTAGAGAAATATTTAGAAAATGCGAGCGTTAAAAAAGAAATTTATGTGCCCAATAAGCTTGTTAATTTTGTTATCGCATGAGAGCTTTACTTTTTTTTATTTTGTTGCTTTTGTTCAAGGGCTGTGGGTATAAGCCCATCGCCGCTTACGCTCAAAACGCTTTAGGCGATAGCATATATGTGAAACTCATTGTGAATTTGCCTAACCCTGAAAACTCTGTAGAGTTTAAGGATTTGATGAATCGTTTAGTCGCGCAACGCTTCCAAAGCCGCTTAGCGAGTGAAAAGGATGCGGATTCTATCATTATTATAGAAATCACGAATGTAACCGATACGAGTATCACGCAAAATAAAGAAGGCTTTACGACTTTCTATCGCGCAACCGTGTCTGTGAATTACACCTACGATAATAAAAGAGGCACACAAAAGACTTTTCAAGATAGCGGGTATTATAATTACGCTGTGAATTTGCAAGACCCCCTTAACACCTACCAGAACCGCTATTATGCTATCAATCAGGCTGTGGAACAAACTTTGACTAAATTTGTGGCTCAAATCGCTTATGAGGGGAAATTCAATAATGAAAAATAGCCCTTTGAATGGATTAAAGGCGTTTTTAGAAACAAAGCCTAAAGAATACCACAAGTTTGACCCTAGCCGCTTCATCCAAATTTATAAAGATTTTAAAAACGCTTTTTTTGAGATTCAAGCGAAAGTCATTCATGTTGTAGGGACTAATGGTAAGGGCAGCACGGGGCGGTTTTTAACCCTTTTATTAGCCGATCAAAATTTTAAGGTGTTGCATTTCACCTCCCCTCATGTTTTTGAATTTAGGGAGCGCTTTTTTTTGAATGGTTCTGTTGTTGAAGAAAGCGTTTTAGAAAACGCCCACCAGCAATTGCAACCACACGCTTTCAGCAGTGCTTGCTCGTATTTTGAATACGCTACCTTATTGGCCGTCATGCTCGCTAAAGATTGCGATTATTTGGTTTTAGAAGCAGGGCTTGGGGGGGAGTTTGACAGCACGAACGCTTTAGAAAAAACCCTAAGCATTTTCACCCCCATTGATTATGATCATAAGGAATTTTTAGGGGATAGTTTAGAAAGCATTGCGCAAACTAAATTAAAAGCGATGGGCTCTCTTAACATCATCGCTCCCCAACAAGAACTGGTTTTAAGTGTGGCTCAAAAAATCGCCAAAGAAAAACACGCAAAATTGATTTTAGTCCAAAATGAAATTTCAAAAGGAGTCAGGGATTATATTGAACGCCACCATTTAGCCCGTTTTTTAGCGATGAATTTAGAAGTGGCTCTAAAAGCGTTTGAAACGCTTATGCCATGCAAAGAACAAGAAGTTTTAAAAAACCTAAAGCCCTTGAATTTAATCGGCCGTTGCGAGCTTTTAAGCCCTAATATCTTAATAGATGTGGGGCATAACCCCCATAGCGCCAAAGCCTTAAAAGAAGAAATCAAACGCATTTTTAACGCTAAAATCATTTTAATTTATAATTGCTATCAAGATAAGGACGCTTTGTTGGTGCTAGAAATTTTAAAGCCTGTGGTTAAAAAGGTTTTGATTTTAGAATTGCATCAAGAAAGGGTTATCAAGTTAGAAAAGCTTAAAGGGATTTTAGAAACTTTAGGGTTAGAATACGCTTTGTTTGAAGATTTGAAAGAAAATGAAAATTATTTGGTGTATGGCTCATTTCTGGTAGCCAACGCTTTTTATAGGCGCTATCAAAAGAAGAGGGATTGATGCCACAAAACCAGCTTATGATCACCATCATTGATGAATCAGGCTCTAAACAGCTCAAATTTTCTAAAAATTTAAAACGCAACCTCATCATTTCTGTTGTTATTTTTTTGTTGATCGTGGGGCTTGGCGTGGGTTTTTTAAAATTTTTAATCGCTAAAATGGATACGATGACAGCAGAAAGGAATGCGGTTTTAAGGGATTTTAGAGATTTGTATCAAAAAAATTACACTTTAACAAAAGAGATTAAAAACAAGCGAGAAGAGCTTTTTATTGTGGGGCAAAAGATTCGCACGATAGAATCCTTGATTGAAGTCAAAAGAGGGGCTAATGGGGGCGTGCATCTTTATGATGAAGTGGATTTAGAAAATTTGAATCTGGCTCAAAAACATTTAGCGCTCATGCTCATTCCTAATGGCATGCCCTTGAAAACTTATAGCGCTATCAAACCCACCAAAGAAAGGAATCACCCCATTAAAAAAATTAAGGGCGTTGAATCCGGGATTGATTTTATCGCGCCATTAAACACGCCTGTTTATGCGAGCGCTGATGGGATTGTGGATTTTGTGAAAACCAATTCTAATGTGGGGTATGGGAACTTGGTGCGCATTGAACATGCGTTTGGTTTTAGCTCCATTTACACGCATTTAGATCATGTCAATGTGCAACCCAAAAGCTTTATCCAAAAAGGGCAGTTGATTGGCTATAGCGGGAAGAGCGGTAATAGTGGCGGCGAAAAATTGCATTATGAAGTGCGCTTTTTGGGTAAAATTTTAGACGCACAAAAATTTCTAGCATGGGATTTAGATCATTTTCAAAGCGCTTTAGAAGAAAATAAATTTATTGAATGGAAGAATTTGTTTTGGGTTTTAGAAGACATTGTCCAGCTCCAAGAGCATGTGGATAAAGACGCGCTCATAAGCCAATAAGGATTTTAGTGTTTTTAGACAGGCGTTTGATTGTGATGGTTACGGACTCTAAAGGGAGCCGTTATATTAATGTTCATATACTATTTCGTCAAATTGGCTTGTATGCGCTTTTGAGCGTTGTGGGATCTTTATTGTTTTTAGGCATTTCGCTACTGGTTTTAAATAAAGAAATTAAAAACATTGACAAGCAGCATGCCTTAATCACTAAGGAATTTGAGAAAAAAAAAGAAACGAATGAAAAACTTTCCTTGCAAATGGATGAATTTTTAGACGATTTGCAACTTTCAGGGGAGCGCATCAACGATTTAGAAGAAGTGGTGGGGGTGAATAGGCCTGAAGAAAAAGAAGAAGGCAATTTTTCCAGCCGCCTGGATGTCGCTGGGATTACTGGACTTCAAAAAAGCTTTATCATGCGCCTTATCCCTAATGACTACCCACTAGAATCCTATCGGCGCATTTCAGCCGCCTTTAATAAAAGAATCCACCCTATTTTGCATGTGTTGCACAACCATACCGGGCTTGACTTGAGCACCGCTATTAACACCCCTGTGTATGCGAGCGCAAGCGGGGTAGTGGGGTTAGCGAGCAAGGGGTGGAATGGGGGGTATGGGAATTTGATTAAAGTTTTCCACCCTTTTGGTTTTAAGACTTACTACGCCCATTTGAATAAAATCATCGTAAAAACGGGCGAATTTGTCAAAAAAGGGCAGTTGATTGGGTATAGTGGTAATACAGGGATGAGCACAGGGCCGCATTTGCATTATGAAGTGCGGTTTTTAGATCAACCCATAAACCCCATGAGTTTCACCAAATGGAACATGAAAGATTTTGAAGAAGTTTTCAATAAAGAAAGGAGAATCAGATGGCAATCTTTGATAACAATAATAAATCAGCTAATGCAAAAACAGGACCAGCGACTATCATCGCTCAAGGCACAAAAATAAAGGGGGAGCTTCATTTGGATTGCCATTTGCACATAGATGGCGAATTAGAAGGGGTGGTGCATTCTAAAAGTGCGGTGGTGATCGGGCAAACCGGCTCGGTAGTGGGTGAGATTTTCGCTAATAAATTAGTGGTCAATGGCAAATTTACTGGCACGGTGGAAGCGGAAGTGGTAGAAATCATGCCTTTAGGACGCCTTGATGGTAAAATCTCTAGCCAAGAGCTTGTGGTGGAAAGAAAGGGGATTTTGATTGGGGAAACGCGCCCTAAAAACCTTCAAGGGGGGGCGTTGTTAATCAATGAGCAAGAAAAGAAAATTGAAAATAAATAGGGAATGATCCAATCTAGCCTTTATAGAGCCTTAAACAAAGGCTTTGATTATCAAATACTCGCTTGTAAGGATTTTAAAGAGTCCGAGCTCGCTAAAGAAGTCATAAGCTATTTTAAGCCAAATACCAAAGCCATTCTTTTCCCGGAGTTTAGGGCTAAAAAAAACGACGATTTGCGTTCGTTTTTTGAAGAATTTTTACAGCTTTTAGGGGGTTTAAGGGAGTTTTATCAAGCTTTAGAAAACAAGCAAGAAGCGATCATCATTGCCCCTATTAGTGCGTTATTGCACCCTTTGCCTAAAAAAGAACTTTTAGAAAGTTTTAAAATCACTCTTTTAGAAAAATATAACCTTAAAGATTTAAAAGACAAGCTCTTTTATTATGGTTATGAAATTTTAGACTTAGTGGAAGTGGAAGGCGAAGCGAGCTTTAGGGGGGATATTGTGGATATTTATGTGCCCAATTCTAAAGCGTATCGCTTGAGTTTTTTTGATACGGAGTGTGAGAGCATTAAGGAATTTGACCCCACCACTCAAATGAGTCTCAAAGAAGATTTGTTAGAAATTGAAATCCCCCCCACGCTTTTTAGTTTGAACGAACAATCTTATAAGGATCTGAAAACCAAAGTGGAGCAAAGCCCCTTAAATAGCTTTTCTAAAGATTTAACCAGTTTTGGTCTGTGGTTTTTAGGGGAAAAAGCAAACGATTTGCTGCAAGCCTATAAAAGCGTTATAAGCCCTAAAGCTTTAGAAGAAATCCAAGAATTAGCGAGCTTAAACGAATTGGATGGTGAGCGTTTCAAATTTTTAAAGGTTTTAGAAAACCCGCAAGGCTATGAAGATTTAGAAATCCATGCGCATGCCCTAGAAAGCTTTATAGCTTTGCATTCAAATCGTAAAATCACGCTCCTAGCCCCTAATAAAACGATTTTAGACAATGCGATAAGCGCGCTTGAAAAAAGCCATATTGAATGCGTCATCGCCCCCTTTGTGCTAAATTTTAAAACCCCTGATGGGATTTTTATTTCGCTCAATTCTTTTGAAAGGAAGAAAAAACGCCAAAAATCCAAGCTCGCTTTGAATGAATTGAATGCGGGCGAATGGGTGGTGCATGATGATTATGGGGTGGGCGTGTTTTCTCAATTAGTCCAACACAGCGTTTTAGGGAGCAAGAGGGATTTTTTAGAAATCGCTTACTTGGGCGAAGACAAACTGCTATTACCGGTAGAAAATTTGCATCTAATCGCTCGCTATGTGGCACAAAGCGATAGCGTGCCAATTAAAGACCGGCTAGGGAAAGGGAGTTTTCTCAAACTGAAAGCTAAAGTTAAAAATAAGCTTTTAGAGATTGCAGGCAAGATCATTGAATTAGCGGCTGAACGCAATTTGATCTTGGGTAAAAAGATGGACACGCATTTAGCGGAGTTGGAAGTTTTTAAATCGCATGCGGGGTTTGAATACACAAGCGATCAAGAAAAAGCCATCGCTGAAATTTCAAAGGATTTAAGCTCTAAGAGAGTGATGGACAGATTATTGAGTGGGGATGTGGGTTTTGGGAAAACAGAAGTAGCGATGCATGCGATTTTTTGCGCGTTTTTGAACGGCTTTCAAAGCGCTCTAGTTGTGCCTACCACTTTATTAGCACACCAGCATTTTGAGACTTTAAGGGCGCGTTTTGAAAATTTTGGCGTTAAAGTGGCTCGTTTGGACAGGTATGCGAGCGAAAAAAACAAGCTTTTAAAAGCGGTGGAATTAGGGCTAATTGATGTGCTTGTAGGCACGCATGCGATTTTGGGCGCGAAATTTAAAAACTTGGGCTTAGTGGTGGTGGATGAAGAGCATAAATTTGGCGTGAAACAAAAAGAAGCTTTAAAAGAATTGAGTAAAAGCGTGCATTTTTTAAGCATGTCCGCTACGCCTATCCCACGCACTCTAAACATGGCACTCTCTCAAATTAAAGGCATTAGCTCTTTAAAAATCCCTCCCACAGACAGGAAGCCCAGCCGCACTTTTTTGAAAGAAAAGAATGACGAACTCTTAAAAGAGATTATTCATAGAGAATTACGCCGTAACGGGCAAATTTTTTACATCCATAACCACATCGCTAGCATTTCAAAAGTCAAAACCAAGCTAGAAGATTTAATCCCTAAACTCAAAATCGCCATTTTGCATTCCCAAATTAGCGCTCATGAGAGCGAAGAAATCATGCTAGAGTTTGCTAAGGGAAACTATCAGGTTTTATTATGCACTTCTATTGTGGAATCAGGGATTCATTTGCCTAACGCTAACACGATTATTATAGATAACGCGCAAAATTTTGGGCTGGCTGATTTGCACCAATTAAGAGGGCGTGTGGGGAGAGGCAAAAAAGAAGGCTTTTGCTATTTCCTCATAGAAGATCAAAAAAGTTTGAATGAACAGGCCCTAAAACGCTTGCTCGCTTTAGAAAAAAATTCGTATTTAGGCAGTGGGGAGAGTATCGCCTATCATGATTTAGAAATCAGGGGGGGCGGGAATTTGCTCGGGCAAGATCAGAGCGGGCATATTAAAAATATCGGTTATGCACTCTATACGCGCATGCTTGAAGACGCGATTTATGAATTGAGTGGGGGGAAGAAAAGGCTTGAAAAAAGCGTAGAAATCCAACTTGGCGTGAGCGCTTTTTTAAACCCTGAACTCATCGCAAGCGATAGTTTGAGATTGGATTTGTATCGCCGTTTGAGTTTGTGTGAAAATGTAGATGAGGTAGGGCAAATCCATGAAGAAATAGAAGACAGGTTTGGCAAAATAGACGATTTGAGCGCTCAATTTTTGCAAATCATTACGCTTAAAATTCTAGCCAACCAGCTTGGCATCATTAAACTTTCTAATTTCAATCAAAACATCACCATTACTTATAGCGATGAAAAGAAAGAAAGCCTAAAAGCCCCAAGCAAAGACGATAACGATATTTTAGAAACCCTTTTGAAACATTTGCACGCTCAAATTTCTTTAAAGCGGCACTAAAAGCGTTTGATTTTAGCGTTAATTTTGTTATTTTAAAAAGATTATTAAGAGAGTTTGTTGTAGAATAGGGATTTGCTATGCCTTTAGTCGTTAAAAGGTAATTATCATTAAGGAGTTTTTTAATCATGGCAGATATTCAAAGGCGTGATTTTTTAGGAATGAGCCTTGCTAGTGTTACAGCTATAGGGGCTATAGCGAGTCTAGTAGCGATGAAAAAGACTTGGGATCCGCTCCCAAGCGTTGTTTCAGCTGGTTTTACGACCATAGATGTGGCGAACATGCAAGAAGGGCAGTTTTCCACGGTGGAGTGGCGTGGGAAACCGGTCTATATTCTCAAGCGTTCTAAAAAAGAGAGCTTTAATGAAAAGCGCGATTTTAAAGTTGGCGGGAGCGTTTTTACCACAGCCATTCAAATTTGCACGCATTTAGGGTGTATCCCCACTTATCAAGATGAAGAAAAAGGCTTTTTATGCCCATGCCATGGGGGGCGTTTCACTTCTGATGGCGTGAATATTGCCGGCACTCCCCCTCCACGCCCTTTTGATATTCCGCCTTTTAAAATTGAAGGCACTAAGATCACTTTTGGTGAAGCCGGGGCTGAATACAAGAAAATGATGGCTAAAGCGTAAGGAGAGTTCCATGGCAGAGATAAAAAAAGCGAAGAATTTAGGCGAATGGCTAGACATGCGTCTTGGCACTAACAAGCTTGTTAAAGTGCTGATGACAGAATATTGGATCCCTAAAAACATCAATTTCTTATGGGCTATGGGGGTGATTTTATTGACCCTTTTTGGCGTGCTTGTGATCTCAGGGATTTTCTTGCTCATGTATTACAAGCCTGATGCGAAAATGGCGTTTGATAGCGTGAATTTCACCATCATGCAAGAAGTGGCTTATGGTTGGCTTTGGCGCCACATGCATGCCACGGCAGCGAGCATGATTTTTGTCATCATTTATATCCACATGTTTGTCGGCATCTATTATGGCTCTTACAAAAAGGGTCGTGAGATGATTTGGATTAGCGGGATGATTTTGTTTGTGGTCTTTAGCGCGGAAGCCTTTAGCGGGTATATGCTGCCTTGGGGGCAGATGAGCTATTGGGCGGCAGCGGTTATCACGAATTTATTTGGGGGCATTCCTTTCATTGGGGCTGATGTGGTAGAGTGGATTAGGGGCAATTATGTTGTGGCGGATTCCACTTTAACGCGCTTTTTCATGCTCCATGTGTTTTTACTGCCCATTGCGATCATTCTACTTGTTGGGGTGCATTTTTATTCTTTACGCATCCCGCATGTCAATAACCAAGAAGGCGAAGAGATTGACTTTGAATCAGAAGAAAAGAAATTCATTGAAGGCAAGAAAAAAGAATCCAAAGTCATTCCTTTTTGGCCGGTATTCTTGTCTAAAGATATTTTTGTGGTTTGCGCGTTCATGGTCTTTTTCTTTTACTTGGTGTGTTACCACTATGATTTTGCGATGGATCCTATCAACTTTGAAAGGGCTAACAGCCTTAAAACGCCGCCTCACATTTACCCTGAATGGTATTTCTTATGGAGCTATGAAGTCTTAAGGGGCTTTTTCTTTAGCGCTGATTTAGGGCTAATGGCCTTTGGCGTGGCGCAAGTGATCTTTTTCTTACTGCCCTTTTTAGACAGAAGCCCTGTGGTCGCTCCCGCGCACAAACGGCCGGCGTTTATGGTGTGGTTTTGGCTTTTGATCATTGATATGATTGTTTTAACGATCTATGGCAAATTGCCTCCGCTTGGGATTGGTAAATACATTGGCTTAGCGGGTTCAATCACTTTTTTAGCCCTTTTCTTTGTGGTATTGCCCATTATCACTATCGCTGAAAGGAAAAAACAAGGGGGTGTTAGATGAAAGAATTTAAGATTCTAATCATCCTTATTGTGGTGGTAGGCGTGATTTATTATGGGGTTGAGCCTTATGCGCATTCGGTGATGCACCCTAAAGTCGCTCCGGCAGATTTTGCTTTCAAGGATTTAGAGCCGATGGATTTAAAAAATGGCGACGCTAATAAGGGCAAACAGCTTGTAGCCGAAAATTGCACCGCTTGCCATGGCATTAAATCCCAAAACATTCCAGCCCCTATGGATAGCCTTAGCGCGAGCAACTCTTTTGGGGTTGTGCCACCGGATTTAAGCCATGTGGCGGGGGTTTTGAACGCGAATTTCTTAGCCCACTTCATTAAAGACCCCGTGAAAACGGCGAAATTGAGCCATAAATTCAACGATGAAAGGCCCTATCCTATGCCGGCGTTTTCTCAATTTAGCGATCAAGATTTGAGCGATATTGTGGCGTATCTCACTTCTATTTTGCCTAAAAATTTGAGCGATAAGGAAGTGTTTGCACAAAGCTGTCAAAGGTGTCATAGCCTGGATTATGCTAAAGATAAGGCCTTTAGCGATCCTAAAGATTTAGCCAATTATTTAGGCTCTCATGTGCCTGATTTGTCCATGATGATTAGGGCTAAAGGCGAACATGGCTTGAATATTTTCATCAACGATCCGCAAAAGCTTTTGCCTGGCACGGCTATGCCTAGAGTGGGGTTGAGTGAACAGGCTCAAAAACAAGTCATCTCTTATTTGGAAAAAGCAGGCGATAGGAAAAAACATGAAAGGAATACCTTAGGGATAAAAATCATGATTTTCTTTGCGGTGCTGTCGTTCTTGGCTTATGCGTGGAAAAGAAAAGTTTGGAGCGAAGTGCATTGAATTAAAAAAGGGGGGAGGGCATGGTTTTATGATTTTTGATCCATGGTGGGTTGTTTGAATGGTGTTTTCAAAACAACCTTTATTTAGGATTTTATGGCTACAAAGCTTTTTGAGTGGTTTAAACTCAATTTGAGAAAGTTAATACTCGTAAAAATCAAGGGTTTTTATTGGGTTTATTTTAAAAAATCAATCAATGCTTGAAGTTCCTTTGAATCAAAATTAAAAAATTTTTCAAGAATTTCTGTATTTTTTGGCTTATCTAGCATTTTAGCGGTTGCAGTAACAGGATCTAGATCGTTTAACCCACAAGGAACAAAACCTCTCTCTAAACAAACAGAAAGCGTGATATAGGGTTGTAGCCAACATTTAGCACGTTTTTTTTGTTCTGATTGAATAGGTTTGATTTGTTTGATTTTGTTAAAGAACTCCTTGTAGGACTCGCAAAAAACTTCATAAAACGCTTTATTTTCACTTTCTTTTGCCATTTTTTCTAACAAATGTTCTAATTGGGGTCGTGTTCAGTCTCATCATTTTCTGGCAATAAAAAAATCTTAATTTGGTTAAACTCTTCATTATTTAAGCGGTGTTCTTCTTCTGGGTTTTCTTGGAGTTGTTTTTTTATTTCTTGAATTTTAGTCTCTTTTGTTTGGTTATCTGAATCAAAAACGATGTAAATATCCTTAGCCTTTAGGTATTCTTTAATACTCTCGGCTTCTTTAGAAAGCTTATCCTTGCTCCCACAATTGATAATATTAGAATCTTTAAGGCCTAAATTTTTAACCTCATTTAAAATCGTTAAAAAGATTTTGTCTGATTCGCCTTCCACATAGACGATCTTTTCTCGCATCAGCCTCTAACCTCCATACCCCTATAAAGCGCTTTTTCTAGCATAGAATAGCTGTGTCTGATAAAGCCAAAAGCACTTTCTTTTTCAAACTCAAACAAGGCTATATCTTTAAAAACTCTCGTTTCATTATTGGGCATGGTGTTGATAGCGTTCAATAAAAATTCCTTGTTGTGCGTGGTGGCAAAAATTTGAATCTGTAATTTTTGAGCTAACTCAAACAGAGCTTTTAAAAACTCTTGCATTTTTGTATAGTGCAAACCACTTTCTATTTCATCAATAAAAAGATACTTAACACGATTATCTATAAGAATGCTCGCCATGATAAAAAATTTGATAAACCCCCAACCAAACGAATTTAAAAGCCTTTTGGGGCTTTCTTTTAGGGGTGTGTTTTCATTTTTGATTTGGATATAGACAGACTTTCTTATGGTATCAGCGTCTAAAATATCAGGGTTGAAATATTTTAAGACTTCCATTAATTCTTTTTCTTTACTCGCTAATCGTAAATTTTCTAATGCTTGAAGAGAATTAACAATAGATAATTCCACAGGAATAAACATTGCATTTTCTTTATAGGTTTGAGCGATCTTATCTAAATCAGAATGGATTAAGCTTAAGTTTTGTCTTTCAAATTCATAAGTCATTGTCATGGGGGAAAAAGATGGATTGTAGAAAAATTGGAGCTGTGGCTTCGTTATTGTTTTGCTTATAAGGTTTGTCATATGAATGTCATCGCTATTCAAATTGATGTCTTTGCTGTAACTGGTTTGTGTGGGGTATTGGATAGTAAGAGGGATAGTGGCATGTTCAAACTCAGTGCGGATGCTAATGGGATTAGCGGTATTCTCTTGGTAAAAGAAGGTTTTTAGGTTGTCGTTATTGAGCTTGATTTTCCTAAATTCACTAACAAGTACCACATGTTCAGGGGGAAGACTGACTTGAACGGCAGAATCACAAAGGCCCGTGTTGATATAAAGGGCTTCTAAAAGATTGGTTTTGCCTGTATCGTTTTGACCGGTAAAAAAGTTGATGAGTTTAAAATTTTCCATTTTAAGATGCTTGAAATTTTTGTAATTTTCAATCTCTATGCTTTTAATCATTTAAATTCGCCTTTTAGTTAGCTTGAATTGATGCCACTAGATCATCGGTATAGTTACGCTAATTTTACCCTACTATTCTTACTTAATTTTAAAGCACCGTTTCTCCAGCGCATTTTGAATCGCAATGGAGGGCGATAGGTAATTGTAACGCACTAAAATTTCAGTGATTTCTTTAAAAATAGGGGCTGCAATCTTGCTGGCGTAATATTCTTCCTTGCCGTGCGAGCCTAAGATAACCACGCCGATAGTAAAAACCTGCCTTTCATCTTCAGCGAACCCAAAAAAAGAGCTGTTGTAGGACTGCACGCTATAACTCCCGTTTTTAGCGACCCTAGCCGTGCCTGTTTTGCCCCCTATGTATAGCCCTTCAAATTGAGCGTTTTTGCCTGTGCCATAACGCACCACTTTGATTAAGGTTTCTTTCATTTTCCTAGCACTTTTTGGGCTAATGACTTGAAAAGTGGGTTTGGGGCTAGGGATGTAAATATCGCCATTAGGGGCGGTTTCTCGTTGCACTAAATAGGGGGTAGTCAATTTGCCTTCATTAGAAAACACCGCATAAGCCCTTAAAAGCTGCAAAAAAGTCGCGTTCAGCCCATAGCCATAAGAAACGCTCCCCTTTAACACTTCACGCTTGAAAGCGGACAAAGGAGGGATCTTTCCTGTGGCTTCTAAGGATAAGTCAATGCCGGTTTTTTGAGAAAATCCATAGCCTAAAAGCCCGTTATAGAAATCCTCCGGGTTGAGATTTTTGCTGATTTTTATCATGCCCACGTTGCTAGATTGGATCAAAATGTCTTCAACAACGGCTTTTTTACTAGGGATAAAGTCGTCTTTAATGGTGTATTTTCCTAATTGGTAATAGCCATGGTTTAAATCAATGCGTTCTTTGGGGTTGATTAAATTCTTGTCTAACAGCAAGGAATAAACAATGGGTTTAATCGTGCTGCCTGGCTCAAAAACCTTTTCGGCAACGCTCAAATTCAAGCTTTCATAATCGCTGGTTTTAATCGTATTAGGATTGAAGCGCTTGCTTGAAGCCAGTGATAAGATTTCCCCGCTTTTAGGGTTAATGATACCCACTAGGATTTCTTTAGCCTTGAGTTTGTCTTTAGTTTTATCCAATAGGGTTTCAATTTCCCTTTGGAGTTTTAAAGGAACGCTCAAATACACCTCATAGCCATCAAGCCTTTCAACCTCTGTGTAAGAGTGGTTTTGAATAAAATTAAAACTCACATCTCTTTTGCCTGTTCTTATGCCATTTTGTTGGGCTTTAAGCAAGTGATCTTGAGATTTTTCAACGCCTTTTTTACCGGTAGTTAAAGTGAGTTTGTCTTCTTCTTGTTTTTGCACATAGCCAATGATTGGCTCTAGGCTATTTTGATAAGGGTAATTCCTAGAAACGCCGCTCACTTCAATGTTTAGCCCTTGCTTTTGCCACACCTTATCGTGTGCGTCTTTGAAATTTTGAAAAACCCCAAAGGTTAAAAATTTTCTATTCAAGTCCCTAAGATTAGCAGCGGTATTGGGCGTGAGATCATAGGCTAGAATAATATAGCCTTTCGTATTAATGGCGTCTTTTAAGGACTTTTTAGGGATATTGCTATAAATAGAAAGGAAATCAACGAAAAAATCTTCTTTATCCGGGTTTAAAAACCTTGTATCAAAGCCCAGTTTGAAAAGGGTTTGCGAAGCGGCCAAGCTGTAGTTGTCTTGACTATAGATAGTCCCCCTAGTCGCAGTGTCTTGTTTGCTCATCACCAGAGTGGGCATGTTGGCTTGGGCAAAAAAAGCTTTTTTAAAAGCCACCATTAAAAAAACGATAAAAAGCAATAAAAAGATTAATGCCGTAATAGAGCCCTTGTATTTTTGGGTTTCTAAAAACTGCTCTGGGTTGAAGTTAGGATCAATGTTTTTATTATCCATGAACGCTTACTTGAAAATGGCGTAGCGTTGGATTTTCACAACGCATGAGAGCATGAATTTTTGATGGTAAAATCCGTTAAAAGGGGGTGTAGCAACAACAAACCCTCTCTTTAAAAAGGACCAAGCGATCATTTAAAGAGAAGCCACTTAAGAGACTAGATCTGCGTTCTTAAAAGCTCTTTATAAGCACTGATCGCTTTGTTGCGCACTTCAAGCATGAGTTTCATGCTTGTTTCAGCCTTCCCTATAGCGATAGCCGCTTGGTGCAAGTCTTTGATTTGCCCTGTCGCCATGTCGGCTAAGGCTTTATCAGATTGCTCTTGAGTGTTGTTAAGCTCATTGATGGATTGCTTTAAGAGTTTGGAAAACTCCCCACCTTTTTGTTCTTTAAAGGTGCTACCCGATTCTTCTCTTTTAGTCCTATTGTCCGTGTTAAGCTCAGAGAAAGGACTCAATAAGCTTTTATCATTGTGTATGGCTTGCATAGAACCTCCTTAAGCTCTTTTTTAAAAATTTAACTCTATTAAATATCTTATTAAATATCTTATTCATTTCTGTATTCTACTGATCTTTGGCTAATACTACCTAAATTTTCTTATACTACCATAAATTGTTGAAAATCGTTCATGTTTGTAACATGCCGATCGCATTTTGCGCCATGTTTTTAGCGCTTTGAAAGGCTGCAACATTAGCCTGATAAGCTCTAGTCGCTTCCACTAAATCCGCCATTTCAACCACCGCATTCACATTGGGGTAAGCCACATAGCCTTGAGCGTTAGCGTCAGGGTGGCTGGGATCGTATTTCATCAAAGGCTCGCTATCATCGCGCACAATCTTATCCACCACCACGCTTGTGATAGGGATTAAGGGGTTGTCATCGCCTTCATCTAAGGGGTCTTCATAGGGGGTAATTTGATGGTTTTGAGCGATTTTTTGGTTTAAAATCTCATTGAAATCAAAAGCCTTAAACACCGCTTCTTGTCTCCTATAAGGGCCTCCTTCGCTCGTGTGCGTGGTGTTAGCGTTAGCGATATTAGAAGAAATCAAATTAGCCCTTAAGCGTTGGGCGGACAAACCATAACCGCTAATATCAAAAGAAGATAAAAACATGCTTTCCCTTAACTATAAATTCTTACTGGAATCAATGGCGTAATTGATCACGCCTCGATACTTTTTTAAGGCTGAACTCAAGGCTAAATACATGGTAGAGTTCTTGCCCATTTCACTCGTTTCTATGTCTAAATCCACGCTGTTGCCATCATTTTTAGCCAAATGCCCGTCTCTAAAAAAAAGGCTTGCCCCATCTTTAGCGCTATTTTCAAAGTCTAAATGCCTAGGGTTAGTGTGGGCTAAAGGCAAAACTTTACTGGATTGGTTTTCAAAAATTTCCGCTTTTTTCTCCGCTAAAACGCTTTCAAAATCCAAATCCTTTGGCCTGTAAAAGGGGGTGTCCACATTAGCAATGTTAGAAGCGATCATATCCTGCCTTAAAGACCGATAATCCAACGCCTTATAAACTAGATCAAACGCTTTAGAAAAATCCATCAAAACCCCTTTTTTAAACCCTTGCAAATCTATAGCATGCAAAAAGCATTCCAAAATCGGCTCGCTTTTTCATTAAAGAATGCGATCAATTCCAAAGCATGCTTAAGCTTGAGCGATAAGCCAATTCAAGGTCATTATAGTGTAAAATACCCATAAAATACCTTAAGAGAACGCCTATTCAAAAACCAAAAATAAGGAAATCCTAATGACTACAGACAGAAACCTGTTTTTTTGCACTTCGCTATTGATTTTTTTGGGGGTATTGATGAGCTATTCGCTCTCAACTTATACCACAGTGGTGCTGTATCATTATGGGGAATTCCATTTTTTCATACGCCAGCTTGCGAGTGCGATCATGGGGATTGTTATCATGTGGGGGTTGTCTAGGGTTGATCCTAGCAAGTGGTTTAGCCGTTTGGGGTTTTTTCTTCTTTTTGTCCCACCATTACTCATTATTGGCATGTTTTTTTTGCCAGAAAGCCTTTCTAGTAGCGCTGGGGGGGCGAAGCGATGGATTCGTTTGGGGTTTTTTTCTCTAGCGCCTTTGGAGTTTTTAAAGGTTGGTTTCACCTTTTTTCTTGCGTGGAGTTTGTCTCGCACCTTTGTGGCAAAAGAAAAGGCTAATGTTAAAGAAGAACTCATCACTTTTGTGCCTTATTCGGTGGTGTTTGTGGCATTAGCGATTGGGGTGGGGGTTTTGCAAAACGATTTGGGGCAGATCGTTCTTTTGGGGGCGGTTTTAGCGGTGTTATTGGTTTTTTCTGGGGGGAGCGTGCATTTGTTTGGCTTGATTGTTTCAGGGGCGTTTGCGATCAGCGTTTTAGCGATTGTTACAAGCACTCATAGGATTTTGCGCCTAAAATTGTGGTGGTCTAATTTGCAAAATTCGCTTTTCACGCTCTTGCCGGATAAATTAGCGAACGCTCTTAGAATAAGCGACTTGCCTGAATCCTATCAAGTCTTTCATGCAGGCAATGCCATGCATAATGGGGGGTTGTTTGGGCAAGGGCTTGGGCTTGGGCAAATCAAGCTTGGGTTTTTGAGCGAAGTGCATACGGACATGGTCTTAGCTGGGATCGCTGAAGAATGGGGGTTTTTGGGGCTATGTGTTTGTTTTATTTTGTTTTCTGTTTTGATTGTTTTGATTTTTAGGATCGCTAACCGCTTGAAAGAGCCAAAATATTCGCTATTTTGCGTGGGCGTGGTGCTGCTTATTAGTTTTTCTTTGGTGATCAACGCCTTTGGGGTGGGCGGGATTCTTCCGGTTAAAGGTCTAGCGGTGCCGTTTTTGAGCTATGGAGGGAGTTCGCTTTTAGCGAATTGTATCGCTATAGGGCTTGTTTTAAGCCTAGCGCGATACACGAAAGGCTAAAAAGATTAACCCTTTTTAAAAATCAATGCCATAAAAAGGGTTCAATTTCCGCATCGTTTAAATCAAAAACCACTTTGTAATAGTCTTTGATGATTGCGTTAATATCCACGCCTTTAAACGCTTCAGGGTGGGCTTTTAAAGCGATATACAAGCTGATGAGTGGGGCTCTAGGCCCGCCAATATCCATTGTGGGGAGCTTATAAACTTGCTTGTTTTTAATGGCTTTGATAGTGGAAAACTTAGGGTTGTTTAACACATCTTCAGGCGTGAGTGGGCTTACCCACCAGATAAAGATAATCTCAGGGTTTTCTTTAACGATTTTTTCCACGCTAATGTCAGCGCGCCCGAATTTGACGTATTTCAAGCCAAAATTGTCTATGCCCCCTTTTTCTAAAATGTCTGAATCAAGGGCTTGATGGCCGCTGATCTTATTGGCTTTATGGAAAAGCTCCACCCCCTTTTTCTTTTTGACATCTTTCAAACGCTCTTTGATAAAATCCAAAGTTTCTTGCATTTTGGCGAGTTTTTTAGAAGCGTCAATTTCTAAGGCTTTAGCTTGAGCGTCAATATCTTCCATGACTTCTGCAATGGTTTTTTCTTGGAAAGAAAGGAATGAAATCCCAAATTTTTTCGCATGCTCTACCGCTTTAGGGTTTCCCACAAAGGTTACCACAAGATCAGGGCTGAGTTTTTTTAAAAGCTCCACATTCAATGCCGCCACATGATCACTGCTCATGGATTTAATGCGTTTAGGATCTTTGAGAGTGGCTTTAACAATATCAGATTTAAAAGCGTAATCCGAAATGCCCACGACCCTATCCCAAGTATTGAACATGGCAGGCACTTCTGCAAAGCTACCCAAGTAGATTATTTTAGAAACAGGAAGCTTGATAGTTTGCTCCCCGAAATAATCCTTGACTTTGACTTCTTGATTAGAAGCGTTAGCCACGCTTAATAAAGATGAAACAATGAGTGCACCTAAAGAATAAGAGATTAAAGCTTTTTTAAAGCGAGCGATTAGCATGACAATTCCTTTCGTATGATTTATGAAGCGATTATAACACTATTAAGGAAATACAAGCAGTAAAAATGAAACTATTTTTCACAAAATCCTAAAATATTAAAGAAAATATTTTTTCATTAACTTTTTAAGATTATACTCCACCATGTTTCCGCTGGTTGAGTGGAAAGCATAATAAATTAAATCTGTTTTAGGTTTAATTTTGATCCAACAAAATTTTAAAACACTTAAGGAGTTGTATATGTTAGTTACAAAACTTGCCCCAGACTTTAAAGCACCTGCCGTTTTAGGAAACAATGAGGTTGATGAACACTTTGAGCTTTCTAAAAATTTAGGCAAAAATGGTGTAATCCTTTTCTTTTGGCCAAAAGATTTTACTTTTGTATGCCCTACAGAAATCATTGCGTTTGACAAAAGAGTGAAAGACTTCCAAGAAAAAGGCTTTAATGTGATTGGCGTGTCTATTGACAGCGAACAAGTGCATTTCGCATGGAAAAACACCCCTGTGGAAAAAGGCGGTATTGGTCAAGTGTCTTTCCCTATGGTGGCTGATATTACTAAGAGCATTTCTAGAGATTACGATGTGCTGTTTGAAGAAGCGATCGCTTTGAGAGGTGCTTTTTTGATTGACAAAAACATGAAAGTAAGACACGCAGTGATCAATGACTTGCCATTAGGTAGGAATGCAGATGAAATGCTTCGCATGGTAGACGCTCTCTTACACTTTGAAGAACATGGTGAAGTATGCCCAGCAGGCTGGAGAAAAGGCGATAAAGGTATGAAAGCGACTCACCAAGGCGTTGCAGAGTATCTTAAAGAAAATTCCATTAAGCTTTAATGGTTTTTTGCTGTTTGACCAAGAGAAACTCCGTTTTTCTTGGTCAAATCCTTTCTTTTTGATTCTTCGCTTAGTTTTAAAGTTTCCGTATCGTTTTATCTTTTTATCATTTTTGAATTATTTTTTTTAATAAAGGGTTTTTTATGAACATATTCAAGCGTATTATTTGCGTAACCACTATTGTTTTAGGTTTTTTTAACCTTTTGGACGCCAAACACCACAAAGAAAAAAAAGAAGACCACAAAATCACTCGTGAGCTTAAAGTGGGCGCTAACCCTGTGCCGCATGCACAAATCTTGCAATCAGTCGTGGACGATTTGAAAGAGAAAGGGATCAAATTAGTGATCGTGTCTTTTACGGATTATGTGTTGCCTAATTTAGCGCTCAATGACGGCTCTTTAGACGCGAATTACTTCCAGCACCGCCCTTATTTGGATCGGTTTAATTTGGACAGAAAAATGCACCTTGTTGGTTTGGCCAATATCCATGTGGAGCCTTTAAGATTTTATTCTCAAAAAATCACAGACATTAAAAACCTTAAAAAAGGCTCAGTGATTGCTGTACCAAATGATCCGGCCAATCAAGGCAGGGCGTTGATTTTACTGCATAAGCAAGGCCTTATCGCTCTCAAAGATCCAAGCAATCTATACGCTACGGAGTTTGATATTGTCAAAAATCCTTACAACATCAAAATCAAGCCTTTAGAAGCCGCGTTATTGCCTAAAGTTTTAGGGGATGTGGATGGGGCTATTGTAACAGGGAATTACGCCTTGCAAGCAAAACTCACCGGAGCTTTATTTTCAGAAGACAAGGACTCGCCTTATGCCAATCTAATAGCCGCTCGTGAGGATAACGCGCAAGATGAAGCCATAAAAGTGCTGATTGAAGCTTTGCAGAGTGAAAAGACCAGGAAATTTATTTTGGATACCTATAAGGGAGCGATTATCCCGGCTTTTTAAGCCATTTGGATAACATTCATCTTTAAAATGAATGGGGGGTGCTTTTAGACGCTAATAAAAAAACTCTTTTCTCATTGAGCATTAAAAACGCTAAAAGTATTTTTAAAACAAAACGAAAAGAGCTTGCGCTAATCAAGCGATAATTTCTTAAAAAGCGTTATTTCTTAAGGGGGGGAATGGCACAAAATAACCCTCTCTATCTCTTTAAGAAAATAATGATAAAATCTAAAACAAAAAAATAACTAAAACCCCATTTTTTAAAAACATTAAACAAGACTTTAGCTGTCAATATGCGGTTAGAAAAGGCCAAAAATACAGCAAGTCTGAATCTGATTAAAGTTACGCTTTTATAATTTTCTCCACAATAAAGAGCAGTTTTAAACCACCCGTTAGACTGAGTTATAGAGCGGTAGAATGAGTTGGAAGCAAGTTGGCTGATGGTCTTTAGCGTTTAAAAGGTTGCGTTTTTGAAAAGATTTAGAATTTTATTAAAGATAGCCAAGTTCATAGAGTTTATTGCTCATTTTCACTAACAAGCCCCCTAGTTTTGAGCCCCCTTCCCCATGTTCTACTAAAATGGTGATAGCGTATTTGGGTTTTTCATAAGGCAAGAATGCGGTAATCCACGCATGGGATCGATGGAAATATTCCATATCCTTTTCTTTCATGCGATTGACGATGTTTTGAGCGATTTCCACGACTTGCGCGGTGCCGGTTTTGCACGCTAAAGTAACCTTAGAACCCCTTGTGGAATGATAAGCGGTGCCGTCTTTATGGTTACACACTTCATACATGCCCACTCTCAAGGCTTGGAGCTTCTTTTTTTGAAAGCTATTTAGGGGATCTTTGAGCGGCTGTTGGTTGTTGATAGCGAAATGAGGCGTTGCCAGTTTGCCTGTAGCAATGAGTCCCGTGTAGGCGAGAACCTGCAAGGGCGTAGCCAAAAAAGAGCCTTGCCCAATAGCGGTAATGAGCGTGTCCCCAACGCGCCAATCTTGATTGAAGCGTTTGAGTTTCCACAAATTATCCGGCACAATCCCCACAAATTCATTCGGCAAATCAACGCCCGTTTTTTCCCCAAAGCCCACTTCCCTTAAGGTTTTAGAGAGTTTTTCTATAGAGATTTCAAGCCCAAACTTATAGAAATACACATCCACGGACTCCCTAATGGCTTTATACAAATTAGAATTGCCATGCCCTGTTTTTTTCCAGTCTCTGAATTTGCGCTTGCCCACTTCAATAAAAGGCGGGGTGGGTATGGTGGTGTTTTCTGTGATATTAAGGTTTTCTAAAAAGCTCAAGCCCACGCCCATTTTAACCACAGATCCCGGTGGGTACAAGGCGTTAGCGAAGCGGTTTAGTAGGGGGTTATAAATATCATCTTGAAGTTTTTGCCATTTGTCTTGACTGATCCCACCCACAAAATCGTTCAAATTGTATTCAGGGTAACTTCCTGCAACGAGCAATTCCCCATTTTCTGCATCCATCACTAAAATAGCCCCCCTTTTATTTTCAAAGAGCTTGTCCGCTTCTTTTTGCAAGCGTTTGTCTAAACTCAATTGCAAGTGGTTGTTAGTGCTTGGCGGCACTACTTCTAAGGTGGCTAATTCTTGATTGAGCGCATTGACGCGCATGATTTTATAGCCCACCTTGCCTTGTAAGAGCTTGTTGTATTCTTTTTCAACGCCGGTTTTACCCACAATCTGGCTGTATTGATTCTCTTCATCGTCTTTTAGATCTTGCAAGCTTGCCACCCCCACATAGCCTAAAACATGCGAAGCTAAAGCGTTATTAGGGTAGTAGCGCTTGTCTAAGGGAAGCGCAAAAATGCCTTGAGTTTGGATGAGTTTGGCATAAAGAGGTTGCATGGCGATATAAGGAATGAAGCCAACCACTTTAATGAGGTTATGGTTATAAAGCGAATTTTCTTTTTGGTAATTGTTTAAAAGCACTTCTTTAGAAAAGTTAGGGAAAAACTTTTGGATGATTCCAATTTTTTCCAAAAGTTCTTTTTGTTTCAATCCGCTGGGCAAAAACACGCCAAACACCAATTCGTTAGTGGCTAAAAACTCATCATTTCTGTCTGTAATATCGCCCCTTGTAGGGACTAGAAATTCCTTTTTAGTCATGTTGCGTTCGGCCAATTTTTCATAGTATTCTTGATTTTTAACGCTTAAAATAAATAAATTTAAAACCAATAACCCCCAAAACCCTATAAAAACAAAGAGCAAAAGCTTATAGCGAAGATTTTTCATACAAACCCCACAAAGCGCTCTCTATTAAAGCAAAAAGAGCGAGAAAGCCGAGTATTTTCAAACTCAAAGACACAGAAAAAAAGCGCGATAAATAAAGGTAATAAACCAAAAAAACATGCAAAGTTTTGAATAAAAAGCCGTCATTAAAAAGCTTTAAAGAGTTTTTATAGGCGATTTGATGGTAGATTAAAAACAGCAAAGCCAAAACGCCTAAAGTCTTTAAATGCATGCTTTCAAACCAAAACAAACAGCCAAACACGCTCAAACTGGGCAAAAAATGATCGTATTTTTTCGTATAAAACAAGAATAAAAACCCAATCATAGGGGGTAAAAAAGGCATTAAATCCTTCAAAAGGCTATAAAAATAAAAACCAAAGATCCCTAAACATAAGAAAAAAAAGGAATCTTGTTTTAAAGAGAGCATGGTTTTTGCGGTTTATAAAGGGTTAGTGAGCAAGTATTTCAAAAGGGTTTGGCGCACTATTTCAAGGGTTGGGTATTTTGAAGAAAGAGCGTTAAAATGGGCGGTATTGATTAAAAAAGGTTTAGGAGCGTTTAAAAAAAGGCGGTGTTGCTCGTTTTTATTCAACTTGTCAAATTTCGTAAAAAGAGAAAGGTAGGCTTGATCGGGCCTTAAAAGGGCTTGAATATTTTCTTTAGCGTTTTTGTCAATCTCTAAATTCAAATGGCGCGCATCCACTAAATGGATAAAAAGTTTGATAGAAACCCTAACGCTCAACAATTCCCATAAAAACCCCTCCCATTCTTTTTTCAAGCTTTTAGAAACTTTAGCGTAGCCAAACCCAGGCAAATCAATCACATTAAAAGTGGCCCTTAAGGCGTTTTCTTTATCTTCCCAAGTGGTGGAAAAAAAATTCGCTAAACGGGTTTTTCCAGGCGTTGCTGAACTTTTGGCGAGATTTTTTCCTAACAAGGTATTAATAAACGAGCTTTTACCGACATTGCTGCGCCCTAAAATGACCATTTCAGAAGTCAAGCTTGCAGGGCATTGCGAAAGTTGGCTAGAAGAAGTGAGAAAATGAGCGTCTTTAATGGCGATCATGGTTTTTCCTTAGCGCCTTTCTTCTTCAATTTGGCCTTACGATTTTCTTCATTAATGTCTTCCATATCAAACACAAATTTAGCGGGCCGTTTCGCGCTCCCTAACACATCAGCATAACCCTTAGTTTTGTTTAAAATGATTTCATCGCCGGTGATGACATTAGATTTCCCCACTTCTCTAACCACCGCATTTTGCAATAATTTGTATTCCCCATTCAGCGCGTTATAAATGAGCTTGTCAGCGCTCCCGCTGATTTCACGATTATCCTCTGTAAAGATGTTAAAATGCGTGTTCCCTGTGGCTTCATAGCGCTCTGGCTTTCGTTTATCGTTTAAAAACACGCTCACCTTATCCGCAAACAACCGGTCTTTACCTTTTTTGATCTGCACATTGCCTTGAATAACGGCGGTTTTGGTTTTGTCGTTCGCTACAAATTTGTTGCCAGTAATTTCTAAAAGTTCTCTTTCTTTTTTCAAACCTTTATTATCTGTTTTTTGAGCGCTCATCACGCTTAAAATTCCAAAACAACACACAAGAACACACCACCAACGCATTAAAACCCTCCTTTGAAAGTGGGGAATTTTTTCTTTTCTTTCTGGCTTTGTTTGATTTCATCTAAAAATAAATGCGCTTGAATGCTTTGAGCTTCAATAATGGCTAAAGCATGCGAATAAGAAATGTCAAGCCCTTCAATCTTGCTGTCCTTTGAAGTGAGAATGAAACGGCCCTTGCCTTTAAAATTTTGCTCTTTATGGTTGTAAATCCCTGTTTCACTCCAAAAACTAGAATCGTCGCTTCTTTTATAAGTAACCCCATTGGGGAAGAAATACAAATCCTGCTGCCGCTTGGCTTTAGGGGATTCAACGCTTTCAATAGTGTCTTCATCATAGCGCTTGATTTTGGAATCAAAAAAGATTTCATGATCATCGTATTGTAAAGCTTTTTTACCCTCTATGGACAGATCAAGGATTTTATCGTTGATTTGAAACGCTTTAAAATTTTCTAATTCAATTTTAGGGATATTTTCTTTAGAGACCACGCTAGTGGGTTGGGAACGCAAAAAGAAAAAAACTAACCCTATCGTGATGAAAGACAAAACCACAAAAAAGTTTAAAACGCTATTAGAGGTAAAGCTTGAGCGCTTCATCTTGCAAGCCTTCTAATGTTAAAAGATAATCAATCGCTTCCCTAACGGCCCCCTTGCCCCCTGAATTTTGCAACACTTTATAGGCCTTGCTTTTAAGCAAGGGGTGTGCATCAAAAGGAGCGAAACTCAAAGCGCATGCCTTAAACATGCCTAAATCGTTATAATCATCGCCTACACATGCGATTTCTTGTGCGTTTAATTGCAAGTCTTTTTTGAGCCGCTCCACAACCACGCTTTTATTTTCAACGCCCATAAAAACAAACTGAACGCCCAAACTCTCCATGCGTTTTTTCACCATTGTTGAAGTTCTTCCTGTAATGATAGCGATTTTTTTGCCTAATTTTTGCCATAGTGCCATGCCAAGCCCGTCTTTGACATTGAAAGCCTTGAACTCGTGAAAATTTTCATCAAAATACAACGATCCGTCTGTGAGCGTGCCATCCACATCTAAAAGCAATAATTTAATCATTCTCTCGTTAAAACCGCATTCTGGTTATATTTTTTCATAAAATCCCTAGCCTCTTCTTCGCTTTGAAACCCTTGAACTAAAACTTTATACAAATCGTCTTTAAAAGCAACCTTGACGCTGTAATTTGGATTCTCTGCTTGCAATTTATCCGCTAAAGTTTGAGCGCCTATTTGGTTTCTAAAAGCCCCCATTTGCAAAGAAAACTTCCCTCCGCTCACGCTTTTTTCGCTCTCGCCGACTTTAAATTCCTTGTGTAAGATCTTTGAAGAGCTGGCGTTAAAGGATTGTTCGTATTGCTTGGAGATAACCCCACCAAAACCCAAAACAATAAGACGCACGCTGGCTGTGCCTTTTTTAACCATATCAATATCCCTAGCGGCCGCATTAGACAAATCAATGATGCGATCGCTCACAAAAGGCCCTCTATCGTTGATGCGCACAATGGTGCTTAAATTGTTTTCAACATTGATGACTTTCACCACGGTGTTCATGGGTAAAGTTTTGTGCGCAGCGGTGTGGGCATACATGTTATAAATTTCCCCATTACTGGTTTTTTTGGCATGGAAATTGGGGCCATACCAGCTCGCAATGCCATCAAATTTTTCGCCCAAATCCACTTTAGTGGGGTAATACCACTTGTTCCCCACTTGATAAGGGTGCATGGTGGCTCTTTGGATCGCGCTAGAATCGCGCATGCCGTTATCTAGCGGTTGATCTTTTGTGTTGCTATCTTGCGAATTGGAATGGTGTTTGAAATGGCGTTCAAAAAAATTGCGTTTATAGGTGGCTTTTTTGGTTGTTGGGTCATAGTCTTTAGCGTTTTCATAAGCGCGCAAGCTTTCATGCTTGTAAGACAAATTCTTTACCACCTCTTTTTTAACCGCACAAGCGCTAATCAAAAAAATAACGCCTAAAAAACAAACTTTTTTTAACGCCAAACCCATTAAAATTCCCTTGTAGCGATCAATTTCTTATTGGTAGGAATGATTAAACGCTGGTGGATAAAAATATTAGAATCTTTGAGGTTATTGGCTAATTGGATACTGGAAATACTGACTTGATAGCGTTTAGCGATAGAAGATAAGGTTTCTTTAGGCAAGACCACATGGGTGATAAAAGGGCTTTTTGAACTGGCTTGAATGTTTTTATTTTGTTTGAGTTGGCGTTGTTTGAAAAGAGCGAGTTTTTCATAAGGGATATAAATGGTGTAGGTGGGGTCTTTAGAAGGCAGAATGTTATAACGGAATTGGTGGTTGTAGGATTTTAAGGTTTCCAAACTCAAGTTTAAATTTTTAGCCACTTGGACTAAAGAAGTGTGCCTTTTAAACGGGACGCCCACTAAACTCACCCTCGCCCCCCGATTGAGCAAGTATTCTTTATCTTTGAGGTTGTCTAGGCTGTTGAATTTTAACGCCAGGCTTAGAATGGAGCGGATATACTCTCGTGTCTCTTTAGGGAGATACTTTTTATCTTCATCTAGCAAAATTTTAATGTCCGAAGTGCCGGCGGCTTTGATGGCGTTTTGAACCCTGCGCAAGCCGTAATTATACGCCATAGCGACCAAATACCACTCTCCGGTTTGTTTGTAGAGCCGTTTCAAGTAAGTGATCGCCGTTTGAGTGCTTTTAATGGGATCTCTTCTTTCATCAATGTAATGATTGACCTTAAGCCCTAATTCTTTAGCCGTGCTTGGCATGAATTGCCAAATCCCTACCGCTTTTTTCCTGCTATAAGCCCTTGATGAAAATTTAGACTCTGCCATGGCCAAAAATAAAAATTCTTGCGGCACACTCGCTTCTATTAGCATGTTTTTAATGATGGGGATGAACTGGTAATTCACATCAAATCTTTTGACTAACTTTTTCCACTCTTCTTCTTTATTCATTTTTTTTAAAGCGTTTGGCATTTGGGATAAAAAGCCCGCATTAACCCCAAAAGCCTCCAACGCTTTGGTGTCAATATTAGACTCAAAAGCAATCTTAGCGTGGCTTAAAGAAGTCAGTAAGAACCAATGAGTCATTAAAAAAAACAACCATTTGGTATTAAAATATTTCATTCTTTTTTAAAATCCTAATCATTTGATAAGTTCAATAATGGCTCTAATTATAACCAAACTTGAATAATACTTTTTTTAAATACAGCCTTATTTTCAGGGGAAACTAAAGAGCGTTTGGGCGTTATGCGTGCTTAAAGAAGCGAGCTCTTCAGTTTCTATGTTGATGATTTCGGCAATTTTTTGAGCGATTAAAGGGATATAAGTAGGGCTATTTCTGGTGCCTCTAAAAGGGTGTGGGGTCAAATAGGGCGAATCTGTTTCTAAAAGAAGCCTGTTTTTAGGGATTTTAGGGAGGATCTCCACCAGTCTTTTAGCGTTTTTAAAAGTGCTAACCCCTCCTATCCCATAATAAAAACGATCGCTTAATTCCAAAAGCATGCCATCAGCGTTAAAGCAATGCAACACCCCAAAAGCCTCAGGATAGCTTTTTAAAATATTCAAACTATCAAAACTCGCCTCTCTGATGTGGATAATCAAGGGCTTGTTGTGTTGGATAGAAAATTCAATCTGTTTGGTAAAAATTTCTTTTTGTTTGCTTTTATAATTTTCTCTTTCATTCAATTCGGGCAAGCGGTAGTAATCCAATCCGCATTCGCCTATCGCCACGCATTTTTGATGCCCAACAAACTTTTCAAACAGGCTTTCATCAAAGCTTTCCACATCATAAGGGTGGGCGCCTATGGCAAAAAACACGCCTTCAAATTTTTCGCTAATCTCTATCGCTCTCTTCAAATCTTTCATGTCCGCACCCGGAATCACGCACTGAGTAACGCCTTTTTCTAGGCTTTCTTTTAACACTTCTTCTAAATCGTTTTCATAATCCTTGTGATCCAAATGGCAATGCGTATCAATAAACATGCTTTTATCCTGTGGTTTTATTTAATATGTTACAATACTTAAGCATTCTAACATAAGGAAAATAATCATTAACGATGTTCAGTGGTCTAATCTATCAAATAGCTAGAGTGAAAAGTTTCCACAACAATATTTTAAGCATAGAGAGCGATCTCAATCCCAAGCTTGGCGACAGCATTGCGATTAATGGGGCATGTTTGACCGCCATAGAAAGTTCAAAAACGCATTTTAGCGTGGAATTGAGCCAGAAAACCCAAAACAGCGTAGCGTTAGAAAATTACAAGGATTTAGTCCATATTGAGCCAGCTCTAAAAGCCGATGCGAGTTTGGATGGGCATTTTGTGCAAGGGCATATTGACGCTATCGGGGTCATTGAAAAAATCATTCACAACGCTAATCAAGTGGATTTTTTCATCAGTGCCTCTAAAGAAACGCTTTTATTGTGCGTTGAGCAAGGCTCTATCGCCATTGATGGGGTGAGTTTGACTTTAAGCAAGGTAGAAGAAAAGGGGTTTTGGCTAACGATTATCCCTTACACTTTAGAGAACACCCTTTTTAAGACTTATAAACTCAAACGGCGCGTGAATATTGAAACGGACATGTTGGTTCGCAGCGTTGCGTCTATTTTGAAAAAAACAAAAGGTTTTGAAAAAAATTTCTCTTGGAATGATGCGGATTCTTTGACTTTAGGGTATTAGATGAATAAAACCATAAAAGCCGCCGCTCTAGCCTATAACATGGGGCAAGATCATGCCCCAAAAGTGATCGCAAGCGGGGTGGGCGAAGTGGCTAAAAGGATCATTCAAAAAGCTAAGGAATACGATATAGCGCTCTTTTCTAACCCCATGCTAGTGGATTCGCTTTTAAAGGTTGAATTAGATTGCGCGATACCTGAAGAATTGTATGAAAGCGTGGTGCAAGTGTTTTTATGGCTCAATAGCGTGGAAAATCACGCGCAAATGTCCAAGTGAGCAAAATACAAAGTTAAAACGATGGTAGTAGAATTAAAAAACATTGAAAAGATTTATGAAAACGGGTTTCATGCTTTAAAAGGCGTGAATTTGGAATTGAAAAAAGGCGATATTTTAGGCGTGATAGGCTATTCAGGGGCGGGGAAATCCACGCTCATTCGCCTAATCAATTGCTTAGAGCGCCCCAGTTCTGGCGAAGTTTTAGTCAATGGGGTCAATCTGTTAAAATTAAGGCCTAAAGAATTGCAAAAAGCGCGCCAGAAAATAGGCATGATTTTCCAGCATTTCAATTTATTGAGTGCTAAAAATGTGTTTGAAAATGTCGCTTTCGCTTTAGAAATCGCCCGATGGGAAAAAACTAAGATTAAATCAAGAGTGCATGAATTGTTGGAATTAGTGGGGCTAGAAGATAAAATGCATTTTTATCCTAAACAGCTCAGCGGTGGGCAAAAACAACGAGTGGCGATCGCTAGGAGTTTAGCGAATTGCCCTGATTTATTGCTTTGCGATGAAGCCACATCCGCACTGGATTCTAAAACCACGCATTCTATTTTAACGCTTTTGAGCGGCATTCAAAAAAAGCTTGATTTGAGTATCGTTTTCATCACGCACCAGATTGAAGTGGTTAAAGAATTGTGCAATCAAATGTGTGTGATCAGCAGCGGCGAAATTGTGGAAAGAGGCTCGGTGGAAGAAATTTTTGCTAACCCTAAACATGCCGTTACTAAGGAATTGCTTGGCATCAAAAACGAGCATGGGGATCAAAAATCGCAAGACGTTTATCGCATCGTGTTTTTAGGGGAGCATTTAGACGAGCCGATCATTTCTAATTTGATCAGGCGTTTTAAAATAGATGTGAGCATCATTTCAGGCAATATTGAAGAGCTTACGACTAAAGATATAGGGTATTTAGTGGTGCGGTTTTTAGGCAGTGTTGCAGAGACTCAAAGGGCTTTAGAGTATTTAAACGCTTTAGGCTTACAAGTGGAAAAATTAAAGGATTAAAATGATTTCTCAAATGCTCATTCAAGCCACGCTAGAAACGCTTTATATGGTGTTTGTAGCGAGCTTTTTGGCGGTTGTTTTTGGCTTGCCTTTGGGGGTTTTATTGTTAGTGAGTAAAAAAGGGCATTTGTTAAACAAGCCTCTTTTGCATAAAATTTTAGACACTTCTATCAATATGACTCGCTCTTTCCCTTTTATCATTCTCATTATTTTGCTCCTGCCTTTATCGCGTTTTTTGATTGGCACAAGCATTGGCTCTAGCGCAAGCATTATCCCGCTAGCCATTTCAGCCATTCCTTTTGTCGCAAAGCTTTTTGAAAATTCTTTAATGGAAGTAGAGCATGGCAAGATTGAAACCACTTTAAGTTTGGGAGCGTCTAGTTTGGAAGTCGTTAAAATGATGCTTTTAGAGAGCCTGCCCTCTTTAGCGAATAACATCACCATCACCTTAATTTCTTTAATAGGCTATTCGGCTATGGCAGGAGCGTTAGGGGCTGGGGGCTTGGGGGATTTAGCCATTAGGATTGGCTATCAAAGTTATAGGGGCGATGTGCTTTTTTATGCGGTGGTTGTGATTATTGTTTTAGTGCAAATCATTCAAAGCGTGGGGGATTATGTGGTGAAACGCCTAAGAAAGCATAAGTATTAGGGATTTGGTTTCGCCCTGTGATTCCAACAAATTAGAACTTTTTTTGAAAAAAATTTTTTTGAAAGAAAGTTTTTATCGGTTTAGACCATCGTTCTTTAATTACTAAATTATAGTAATGAGATGCAAAAACTTTAATGGAGCGTATGCTCACTTCATAGAGATGCTTGTCTTGAGAAAAATAATGGATTTTTTGAGCAATATCTCGGTATTCTATGCGTTTTTTTTGCATTTCCAGAGTGAAGTCTTTCCAAAATGGAGTGTGTGCAAGCATCTCTAACCACAGGTGGTATTGATTCCCCAAAGGGAACTCCCAAGGTTTGCCATTGTAGATTCCAAGGGCATCTTTATCAGATTCATAGTGCATGATAATAGGGTTTGAAAGAATGTCTTGAATTTGAGAGATCTCATAGGGGATTTGCTGGCGATAGATAAATTCATTGGGTTTGTCTTGGTGGATGATTTCAAACCGAATGGGTAAGGAAGCTTTATGTCTCAAATCATTAAGTTCTTCTTGATAGTAATAAGGCAAAACACAATAGTGTAAGGGAAGTTCTTTAATATAAGCATGCAAATGGTGTATTAATGTAGGTTCTTTAAAATATGGACGCATTACTTGAATTTTAAATTTTTCTAAGACCTGTTGGGTGAAAGAGTGCTCTCGCATGTAATCCAAATTGCAAAACCAAAACCCCTCTGTAACTGATTGTGATACTAAACTTATCACACCACTCAAATGAAAAGATTCGCTTGTGTCTAAAGCGATAAAATCATCAGCGAAAGCTCTGCAAAACACCACATCCACATCAGACCAAATCATTTTGTTATATTGGGGGAATAAACTAGGGAGAAGGTATTTGACCAAAATCATTCTAGAATAGCGATTAACCCATGCGCTATCCATGATGGTGGGCAAAGAATCAAGAGTGGCGCTAATATCTTGGCATTTTAAAGTGGCAAAATGCTTGAAAGGCTTGATAGTTTCTTGGAGTCTGTTTAAATCATCTTCATTCAAACCGCTATAGAATACATAGATACTGAAAAATACCCCTTCAACTGCACGATGGGCATGCAATAAAGAGTAGAGAGCCACAGCCCCTGTTTTTAGGTAGTTTTTATCAAAGGCAAAGGCAATAGGGATTTCATGTTGCATCAATTTTCCTTGGAGATTTTGTGAAAATAAACTATATCATAGCTTATGTTAGTTTTTATTGATAAATTTATCCATCTGTTTTTCTAAGTCTATGATTTGCGTTATCGCTCCTTCTAAAATTTCAAAATTTTTAGCGTTTTTTGGGGTAATGCATGCAAGCTTGTTGGAAGTTTTTTCTAACGATTGGATGTCTTTAAGCAAGGTTTTTAAAACTTCTACGCTTTTAAAATCCTTCTCAAAATAATCATCAAATTGCTGTTCTGTTTGAGACAAGTTCTCTAAGAAAGCGCTTTGAAGGCGTATTTGGGTGCGATCATGCCCGGTTTCAATACAGGTTTTATAGGTTTTATTGATCGCAGTCAAAACCTCTTTGGCTTTCAAAAAAGCCTTGGAAAGTTCAGCGATGATTTCATAATGTTCGCCCTCTGCTCTTAAAAACCCTAAAAATAGTGAAATGAGCAATAACTTTTTTAGCATTTTATCCCTTTACCATTGATAAGAAAAGCTCACCCCATAGCGGCTACTGCCTTTAAAGTCGCTAGAGATTTCAGGATAGAGCATCCATCGCTTGGGTTTGTAGCGTGAAGTGAATAAATAGGCAAACCCCCATGCGATAAGACTGCCGATTGTAACTTGCAAGATCGTGTGTTGTCCTGCCACCACTCTGCTAGCGTCAGTGAGGATTGCAAGAGCGATCACAGGAAGAGCCGGTTTCCACCCGTAGCGGTAATACACAAACCCAGCCGCGCTAAACACCCCCCCAGCATGCCCGCTTGGCATGCCTCTCCAGGAATTACAGCATGGGCGTTTGGCAAATTCCACTCTAGCCCCATCTTTATGGGCGGTGCTAAAAGCTCCCTTAAGGCCATAAATCACTCCTTGAGTGACTAATGTGCCGACCGCTAATTCCCCTAAACCTCTATAATCGCGCATCGCCAAACTGACTGTGCCTACAAAAATAGGCAAAAACCTAAGCACATCGCCAATCTCTTCTAAAATGTATGCCCCCTCATTGATCGGCTCACTCCTTAAAGGATATACCCATAAGAGCAGGCTCAAAAAAAGACCTTTGAGCTTTTTCATTGAAACGCTCGCTTTTCTAAAGCGCAAACTTGCCTATTCAAATAAGCATAACCCATTAAATAGTATGCGATAAAGACTAAGCCAATGACAATGAGCGCGTAAGAATTTAAGCGGAATAAGACGCTAATTAAAATAAAAGGCAGGTTGCATAGAATAAGGATAAACGCGCATAAAGGGTTAGGGTAATTGAAAGAGCGTTGTTGCAAGAATTTAAATAAAAGGGTGTGCAAATGCAAATTATCTGGCATGGTGGCTTTCTGGCGTTTTATTTTGCGTCTAAGGATACTAAAAAGCACCTCTATGACCGGATAAAGCATTAAATTGAGCCCAAAAAACACGCTGATTTTTTGCTCTAAACTCAAATGTAAAAGGGAGATCCCGCACACTAAGCCCAAAAAATACGCCCCTCCATCGCCTAAAAAAATCTTTCCTAAAGGGAAATTTAACACCATAAACCCAAGCACCATGTAAGCCAGTAAGCAAGACAAATTGCTAGGGTCTATATAATGAATGACTAAAAGCGCAATCGTGCAAATCCCTGACGCAAGCCCGTTAAACCCGTCAATAATATTAATAGCGTTACTGATACCCACCAGCATAAAAACAGCGAATAAAAAAGCGATAAAATAAGGCAAGCTAAAAAGGGGCGAAAAATCGCTCACCACTAAAGGCGTTGATGAGATGATGCAAACGACCCCTACAGCTTGCAAAATAAGGCGTATTTTGGGGCTGAGTGAAAGGTTAATGTCTTCTAAAAAACCGCTTAAAAACACTAGCGATAGCCCCAAAAAAACAAAAAATCCCTTAAAAGGCATTTCAAAAGGTTCAAAATAACAAGCCAACGCAAAAGAAAGAAAGATCCCAAGCCCCCCGGCTCGTGGGGTTCTTGCATGATGAAAGCCTTGTATTTTATTAGCGTTATCCACAAAGAGCGTGGATTTTTTAGACCACAAAACAATCAAAGAGCAAATGAAGAGACTGGTTAGAAAATATAGCACCCACAACACTTTTTATTGGATTTAATTGTCATTTTGTTTTGGGTATTATAGCAAAAGATAGCTTGATGATAAAATCTTATAGGCGTAAGAGGTGGGTTTTATGTTACAATTTCAAAAATCATTATTATAAAATAAAGGATAGTCATGCGTTTTGGATTGAATATTGATCACATTGTTACTTTAAGAGAGATAAGAAAAACTTATGAGCCTGAGATTTTAGAAGCTCTATTCATCGCTAAAAATACCCATAAAGTGGATTTAATCACCATTCATTTGAGAGAAGACAAACGGCACATTCAAAATGAAGATGTTTTGAGGCTGCTTGAAATAAGCCCTTTGCCTATCAATATTGAATGCTCTATTAATGCAACAATCACTGATTTTTTATGCTCTTTGAAAAATAAGCCGAGTAAGGTTACAATCGTGCCTGAAAACAGAAATGAGGTTACGACAGAGGGGGGGTTGGATTGCTCATTAAAGGGTTTAGGAGAGGTGATTAGAGCGTATCACGATAAAGGCGTTGAAGTGTCTTTGTTTATTGATCCTTTAAAAGACGCCCTGCATTTTGCAAAGGAGCATCAAGTCAAGCAAGTGGAGTTCCACACTGGGGTGTATGCGAATTTGCACAACGCTCTGTATTCTAACGCTAACAACCAAATCCATGCCATTAGCGCACTCAAAGACAAAAGCCCTAAAGAGCTGAAAGAAGAATTGCACAACGCTTTTTTGCAATTAAGAAGAATGAGTAAAGAAGCGTTTTTTATGGGTATCACGGCGTGCGCAGGGCATGGGTTGAATTATTCTAACGTGAAAGAATTGTTAAAAATCCCCTCTTTAAGAGAGCTTAATATCGGGCATAGCGTGGTTTCAAAAGCGGTTTTTGTGGGCTTGGAAAAAGCGATTTTAGAAATGGCGCAACTCATCAAGCGGTAAAATGGCTAAAAAGAAAATTGCGATCAGTTGTGGGGATATTCAGGGCGTAGGCTTAGAATTGATTTTAAAAAGCCATAAGGAAGTGAGCGCGATTTGTGAGCCGTTGTATCTCATTGATGGCGAACTTTTAGAGCGGGCCAATCAATTGCTTCATAACGCTTATGAAGTTAAAACGCTTAATGCGATCGCTATCAATTCCCCCTTACCCTTATTAAATTCTGGCACGATAGGCAAAGTCAGCGCTCAAAGCGGGGCGTATAGTTTTGAGAGTTTTAAAAAGGCTTGCGAGTTAGCGGATAGTAAAGAAGTGGATGGCATTTGCACTTTGCCTATCAACAAACTCGCATGGCAACAAGCTCAAATCCCTTTTGTGGGGCATACCGATTTTTTAAAACAACGCTATAAAGATCATCAAATCATCATGATGCTTGGGTGTTCTAAACTCTTTGTGGGGCTGTTTAGCGACCATGTGCCTTTAGGAGCGGTTTCCCAACTCATTCAAGTGGGAGCGTTAGTCAAGTTTTTGTTAGCGTTTCAAAAAAGCACTCAAGCCAAAATCGTTCAAGTGTGTGGTTTTAACCCCCATGCGGGCGAAGAGGGTTTGTTTGGGGAAGAAGATGAAAAGATTTTAAAAGCCATTCAAAAGAGCAACCAAACACTGGGCTTTGAATGCTTTTTAGGGCCACTGCCTGCTGATAGCGCTTTTGCCCCCAATAAGCGCAAAATAACCCCTTTTTATGTGAGCATGAGCCATGATGTGGGGCTAGCCCCTTTAAAAGCGCTCTATTTTGATGAAAGCATCAATGTGAGTTTGAACGCTCCTATTTTACGCGCTTCCACTGACCACGGCACAGCGTTTGATATCGCTTATCAAAGCAAAGCGGACAACAAAAGCTATTTGAATGCGATCCAATATTTGGCTTAAAGATTTTAAAATACACGCCAACAAAGTATCATTCAAGCAAAAACACCACCCAAAGATAAAGGCATGATTTTAAGCATTGAAAGTTCTTGCGATGACAGCTCTTTAGCCCTTACAAGAATAAAGGACGCTCAACTCATCGCTCATTTTAAAATCTCTCAAGAAAAGCACCACAGCTCTTATGGGGGCGTTGTGCCTGAGCTTGCATCGCGCTTGCATGCTGAGAATTTGCCGCTCTTACTAGAACGCATTAAAATCAGCTTGAATAAGGATTTTTCCAAGCTCAAAGCCATCGCTATCACGAATCAGCCAGGTTTGAGTGTTACTTTAATAGAAGGTTTGATGATGGCGAAAGCCTTGAGCTTGTCTTTGAATTTGCCCTTGATTTTAGAAGATCATTTGAGAGGGCATGTGTATTCGCTCTTTATCAATGAAAAACAAACCTGCATGCCTTTAAGCGTTCTGTTAGTCTCTGGGGGACATTCTTTGATTTTAGAGGCTAGAGATTATGAAGACATTAAAATCGTTGCCACGAGTTTAGACGATAGCTTTGGGGAGAGTTTTGATAAGGTTTCCAAAATGCTTGATTTAGGTTATCCAGGAGGCCCCATAGTGGAAAAATTAGCCCTTGATTACGCGCATCAAAACGAGCCTTTAATGTTCCCTATCCCTTTAAAAAACAGCCCGAATCTGGCTTTTAGTTTTTCAGGTTTAAAAAACGCGGTGCGTTTGGAGGTTGAAAAAAACGCCCCCAATTTGAACGAAGCGATCAAACAAAAGATTGCCTACCACTTTCAGAGCGCAGCGATTGAGCATTTAATCCAGCAGACTAAACGCTATTTTAAAATCAAACGCCCTAAAATTTTTGGCATTGTGGGGGGAGCGAGCCAAAATCTTGCTTTAAGAAAGGCGTTTGAAAACTTGTGCGCTGAGTTTGATTGCAAGCTTGTTTTAGCCCCTTTAGAATTTTGCAGCGACAATGCCGCCATGATAGGGCGATCCAGCCTAGAAGCTTATCAAAAAAAGCGCTTTGTCCCTTTAGAAAAGACCAACATTTCGCCAAGAACGCTGTTAAAAAGTTTTGAGTGAATGGGTGCGAAAAGAAAGCGCGTAATCAAACGCCCTAAAATTTATCAATATCGTCAAGTATCGGTTATTTTGAGGCAAGAGCTTAAAAAAGAGGGTGTTAAAAAAGTCCGTTTTAGTCAAATTTAATCTTATTTTGGTTACAATTCTAGGTCATTAAGTTTTAGTTTAAAGGGAAAAAATGCTCCGCTCTCTCTATAGTGCCACTTCAGGGATGCTCGCCCAACAGACGCATATTGACACCACTTCAAACAACATCGCCAATGTCAATACCACTGGGTTTAAAAAATCTCGTGCGGATTTTAACGACTTGTTTTACCAAGCGATGCAATACGCCGGCACCAACACAAGCAACACGACTTTATCGCCAGATGGCATGGAAGTGGGCTTAGGCGTGCGCCCTAGCGCAATCACTAAAATGTTTTCGCAAGGCAGCCCTAAAGAAACGGAAAATAATTTAGATATTGCTATTACGGGTAAAGGCTTTTTTCAAGTCCAACTGCCTGATGGCACCACCGCTTACACAAGAAGCGGGAATTTCAAGCTAGACGAGCAGGGTAATCTTGTAACAAGCGAGGGCTATCTTCTCATCCCTCAAATCACTTTACCCGAAGACACCACGCAAGTAAACATCGGTGTGGATGGCACGGTGAGCGTGACTCAAGGCTTGCAAACGACTTCTAATGTGATCGGGCAAATCACTTTGGCTAATTTTGTCAACCCGGCGGGGCTTCATTCTATGGGAGACAATTTATTTTCCATCACCAACGCTAGCGGCGATGCGATTGTGGGTAATCCGGATTCTCAAGGCTTAGGCAAGTTAAGGCAAGGCTTTTTGGAGCTTAGCAATGTGAGATTGGTAGAAGAAATGACGGATCTAATCACCGCTCAAAGGGCCTATGAAGCCAATTCTAAAAGCATTCAAACCGCTGATGCCATGCTCCAAACCGTCAATTCCCTCAAACGCTAAAAGGGGATTTTACTCTCCTTGACGCTCTTTAACCTCTGCTCCCTTGTTGTTTTTGTGCTTGGGGTGGTTTTATGTTTTGGAGCGGTTGTTACTCTTTTTGTGGTTCTTGGAGTTGGGATTTTTGGCGTCAATTTTTTGGATAGCACTTGGGGCTGGTTATTGCTTGATTGGTGTTCTCTTTTGATGAAAAAAACAGCTAAAATAGCTAGACCAACGAGAAAGGTAATAGCTAGATACCACATTTTTTTAGTTTTATTTGCTTCTCGTTCTGCTTTCTGTTTTGCTTCTTATTTCGCTTTTAATTTTAGGCGTAAAGTGGCAACCACAATGCATGCCGGTATGGTTACCCTATAAGCCGGTCCCGCAATATCAATCGCCGTCCATACGCCTGTAATGATCCAGCCAACAGGGCCTGTTAAAAAGCTCAGAGTTCTTGTAAGCACCTGATTGCCCGCAAGCGATAAACCACGCCCTAGAATGGTTTTTGCGACCGCATTCGCAACAATGACAGCCAATTGATAAGATTTAAAGCCTCCCATTTTAAACAGCGTTAAAGTCGCCGCACTTAAGGCTTGTCTGTTTAAATTGTCGGTGTTTTTTATGGACAATTCATCGCACATTTCTTTCACTTCTTCATCATCCATTTCTTCTAAACTTCTTTCTAAGATTTTAGAAAGCATGTTCTGTTCAATCAAAGTCGTTTCAGTTTTTTTGTTGTAATTGACTTTTAATTTATCGCACACATCGCATAGGATTTCTTTGTATAAGACTCCTTCGCCTTTAATGAAACTCGCAAAACTATTGCTCCCATAGTATTGCAACTCTTCAGCGATTCTTTCTGCGTATTTAGCGTAATCATCGCCATGCCTTTTGTATTCTTCTGAAAGCGTTAATCCTTCAGTAAATCTTTTTTCGCCATCTTCATCATAAACAAGTGCATCAAACAAATCTTTCAAATCGCTAGAGCTTAACCGCTTTAAAAATTCCAAATCGCTATCGTATCTGTATGCCATGCAATTCCTTTAACTTTACTTCTACCGCTCGCTCAAATCCCACCAACCCCCTTTTTAGTGATTAGTGGTTAGTGCATTATTTTTTAAAATCATGTTTAACGCCCTAAAAGGCTAAACACACCCGCTAACTGCACACAAAGATAGCGCTACAGAAGCTAATGAGCTCTATTAATTTTTTACAACCAGAGAATGATGATAATGATTAAAATATTTTGATACGCTTATCATTTTGGATACGATAAATCTGGTTTGAAAGTAGGAAACTATTGATTTTTTCTTTAGGGTTAATTTAATGAAACGCTACTTTGATTTTTGGCACAAAACCCCCTCCTTTAACCCTCTAACCCTTACTTTTTATCGTTTTTATGCTCGTGGTTAGCGTTGCATTGATTGGCTTGGTTTTGGCTATTTTTTTGACAACTTTCGTTGTTTTGATTTTTAGCGTCACCTTTTTGATTGTGGTGTTGATTGCTGCAACTGTTACTCATTTTGTCCCCTTTAAATTAAAATAAAAACTAGATGCACTTTCGCATCTGGGCTTCCATTCTATACCTTTTCCCCTAAAAAAAGCTTAAATGGATTCTATTTGCAACGACTTCTTATCTTCGCTGGCTTGCTGTGTTTTTAGGCGTAAAGTGGCAACCACAATGCATGCCGGTATGGTTACCCTATAAGCCGGTCCCGCAATATCAATCGCCGTCCATACGCCTGTAATGATCCAGCCAACAGGGCCTGTTAAAAAGCTCAGAGTTCTTGTAAGCACCTGATTGCCCGCAAGCGATAAACCACGCCCTAGAATGGTTTTTGCGACCGCATTCGCAACAATGACAGCCAATTGATAAGATTTAAAGCCTCCCATTTTAAACAGCGTTAAAGTCGCCGCACTTAAGGCTTGTCTGTTTAAATTGTCGGTGTTTTTTATGGACAATTCATCGCACATTTCTTTCACTTCTTCATCATCCATTTCTTCTAAACTTCTTTCTAAGATTTTAGAAAGCATGTTCTGTTCAATCAAAGTCGTTTCAGTTTTTTTGTTGTAATTGACTTTTAATTTATCGCACACATCGCATAGGATTTCTTTGTATAAGACTCCTTCGCCTTTAATGAAACTCGCAAAACTATTGCTCCCATAGTATTGCAACTCTTCAGCGATTCTTTCTGCGTATTTAGCGTAATCATCGCCATGCCTTTTGTATTCTATGGAGCTTGTCAGTTTTTCATTGTGTCTTTTTTCGCCGTCTTTACCAAAAACAAGCACCTCAAACAAATCCAATAAATCACTAGATTCCAATTGCTTTAAAAATTCCAAGTCTCTATCATATTTGTATGCCATATTATTCCTTTATATTGTTTTATCACTTGTTAAAAACAAACGACTTTTCGCACTCCATCGCTGTTTTTTTTAAAGTGGTTACTGATTTTAATATCATTTGTCTAAAACTACACTTAATATTCTAAAAAGGCTTGAACTCAAAAGCCCAACGCTTTTAGCTCTATAGACTTCATGCTTTAAAATTCTTTGGTTATTGCTCGAATAATGTTCTCTTTTTATAAAAAACAACTAATAAAATAACGGCTAAAAAGAAAATAAAGCGGTTATAACACCATTTTTTAAATTTAAGCATAAAACGCCCTCAATTCAAGGGTTTTTGAGCGAGCTTTTTGCTCAAAGAATCCAAGATAGCGTTTAAAAATTTAGGGGTGTTAGGCTCAGCATAGAGTTTGCCAAGCTCTATGCATTCATTGATGATGATGGGGTTTTGTGTGGGCGTGAAGCCAATTTCATACGCCCCTAAGCGTAAAATCGCCTTTTCCATGCTCCCCAATCGTTTGAAATCCCAGTCTTTTAAATGCGGTTCAATGAGAGCGTCAATTTCATTGATTTTTTCTAACACGCCATTAAAAAGGCTTAAGGCAAAAGCCAGCTGGTTATTTTTAATCTTTTTTTCTTCTAGCATGCTGGAAGCGATTTTTTTAATTTCTTCATTACCGCTTTCAAACGCATACAACAATTCAACCACAGCCCCCCTGGCTTGAGTTCGTGTCGCCATTTTAACCCTTGAGAGTTTGGCACAAGCTCAATAATTCAATGAGAGTGCTCATCGCTTCAAAGCCCTTATTACCGGCTTTACTGCCCGCTCTTTCAATCGCTTGCTCAATATTGTCCGTGGTCAGCACGCCAAAGCTTACAGGCATGCTGTATTTGAGCATCGCATTGGCAATGCCCTTAGTCGCTTCCGCGCTCACATAGTCAAAATGCGGAGTCCCTCCTCTAATGATTGCTCCTAAAACGCACACGCCATCGTATTTTTCACTCTCTAACAATTTGTCTAAAATGAAAGGCAATTCATAAGCCCCAGGCACCAGCACGATGTCTAAAAGATCCTCATCGCCCCCATGCCTTTTAAAGCAGTCAACCGCCCCTTCTTGCAATCTGTCTGTGATGATGTGATTGAAGCGCGATGTTAGAATAGCGACTCTTTCATTCCCTTGTAATTGCAATTTCCCTTCTATGATTCGCATGGAATTCCTTTAAAATAAATTTTGGATTTTTAACATGTCAGCTACTAAATGTTCTAGCTCGCCAGGTTTTAGCATGTTCGCCCCGTCGCTTAGAGCGTTTTTAGGATCAACATGCGTTTCAGCGAACAACCCATCAACCCCCACTGCCGCCGCCGCTCTGGCTAAAATGGGAGCAAAAGAGCTGTCTCCTGAACTTTTCCCATTCGCTCCCCCTGGCATTTGCACGCTGTGAGTAGCGTCAAAAATCACAGGGGCAAACTCTCGCATGATTTTTAAAGAGCGCATATCCACCACTAAATTCCCATACCCAAAGCTGCTCCCCCTTTCACACAGCCACACGCCATTTTTTAACGCTGTTTCATAAGTGGGGCTTTGAATGCTACTATCCCTTGTTTTAAGGGCTTTTAAGACAGAATATTGCATGTCTTTTGGGTTCATGAATTGCCCTTTTTTGATATTGACAATAGCGTTAGTTTGGCTCACTTCTACAATCAGATCCGTTTGGCGGCACAAAAACGCCGGGATTTGTAAAATATCCGCTACTTTGGCCGCTGCGCTTGCCTGATAGCTCTCATGCACATCGGTTAAAATCTTATAGCCAAATTCCTCTTTGATAATTTGTAACATTTCTAAGCCTTTTTCTAAACCAGGCCCTCTGTAACTCTCCAAACTCGTGCGGTTAGCCTTATCAAAACTCGCTTTAAAATAAAAATCCAATCGCTCGTTGTTGGCTAGGGGTTGTAATTTAGTAGCGATACTTCTTAGATTTTCTAAGCTCTCAATGACGCATGGCCCGGCGATTAAAACGGATTTAAGGGTTTTTGTTTCAGAAGTTTTCATGACTTTTCCTTTGTTTAATGGTTTCTTCAATCGGCTCAAAAAAATGGCTTTCAAAATTATAATTATAAATCCTGCCTGTTTCTATGATGTAGTGCCAACCAAAAATTTTCAATTCGTTATCCACCACTCTTTCTTGAATGAAATCATAGCTTAAGAGGTTGTTGAGTTGCAAGCGCGCATTCAAACGCTCTGTAAGCCATGAATGCTTGGCAAAATGGTTGCTGAATTGCGGGTGGTTTTTTAATTCTTCTTTAATAGGTTCTAAAAATTGTATCCAGTTGGCAATGTAAGGGGTTTTAGCTTTGGTGGTTTCATCATCAATTAAATGAACGCTCCCGCAAGCCCCACAATCGCTATGCCCGCAAATAATTAAATTTTTAACGCCCACATGCATGATAGCGTATTCAATGCTCGCAATAGTAGAAAGGGACTCTTTATAGCTTGTTTTAGGGGGGATTATATTGCCCATGTTACGAATCACATACAATTCGCCCGGCTTGGTGCCAGTGATTAGATTAGGCACGACTCGTGAATCCACGCAAGAAATGAACAAAGTGTGGGGCTTTTGCTTAGCCTTTAAGCTCTCATAAAGCTCTTTAAGCTCTTCATATTCATTCTCTTGAAACTCTAACGCTCCTAAAAACGCTTCCACTCTTTAACCCTTAAATCTCATTTGATTAAAATTCGTTTGTTTTTAAAACGCTTATCATAGCTAAAAATCTTGCATTTCTTTTTGTTATAATGGCGTTATTTTACACTTTAAAGGGCTTTCATGCAATTATGTGTCGCATTGGATTTAGAAAAAAAAGAGGACAATCTTTCTTTATTGCAAGAATTGAAGGGCTTAGATTTATGGGCTAAGGTGGGGCTTAGATCTTTTATAAGGGATGGGGCTGTTTTTTTAGATGAAATCAGAAAGATTGATGAAAATTTTAAGATCTTTTTGGATTTGAAGCTCTATGATATTCCTTATACGATGGCAAATGCTGCGCTAGAATGTGCGAAATTAGAAATTGACATGCTCACCGTGCATTTAAGCAGCGCTAAAAGCGCGCTAACCATTTTAATGCAACGCTTGAACGCTCTTAAAAAACGCCCCTTAATCATGGGCGTGAGCGCTTTAACCAGCTTTAGCGAAGAGGAATTTTTGATGGTGTATAACGCCCCTTTAAAAACGCAAGCGATCAAATTAAGCGCTATGGGTAAAGAGAGCGGGATTGATGGGGTGGTGTGTTCGGTGTTTGAAAGTTTGGCGATTAAAGAGGCTTTAGGTAAAAACTTTTTGACTTTAACCCCTGGCATAAGGCTGGATAAAAATGATAAAGAGGATCAAGAAAGAGTGGCGAACGCTAAAGAGGCTAAGCAAAATTTGAGCGATTTTATCGTGGTGGGCCGCCCCATTTATCAGGCTAAAGAGCCTAGAGAAGTGGTTTTAGAGCTTTTAAAGGATTGTTGAATGCGAGTGCTAGAAACGATTGCTGCTTTAAGAGAATATCGTAAAAGTTTGGAAGAAAGCGTGGGGTTTGTGCCGACTATGGGGGCTTTACACAAAGGGCATCAAAGCTTGATAGAAAGGAGTTTGAAAGAAAATTCCCACACGATTGTGAGCGTTTTTGTCAATCCCACGCAATTTGGGGCTAACGAAGATTTTAACGCTTACCCGTGCCCATTAGAAAAGGATTTGGCTTTGTGTGAAGGATTGGGTGTTAATGCGGTGTTTTTGCCTAAAATGAATGAAATGTATCCCTATGAAATAGAGCAACGCCTAAAGCTCCACGCCCCTAAATTTTTATCCCATTCTTTAGAGGGAGCCATGCGTAAAGGGCATTTTGATGGGGTTGTTCAGGTCGTGTTAAAAATGTTTCATCTTGTTAATCCCACTAGAGCGTATTTTGGTAAAAAAGACGCCCAACAGCTTTTGATTATTCAGCATTTAGTCAAAGATTTGCTTTTAGACATTGAAATAGCGCCATGCGAGATCGTGCGCGATAGCGATAATTTGGCTTTAAGCTCTAGGAATGTGTATTTGAATGCGATAGAAAGAAAACAAGCCCTAGCCATTCCAAAAGCTCTAGAAAGTATCAAGCAAGCCATAGATAAGGGCGAAAAAGCGTGCGAAAAACTGAAAAAACTAGGGCTTGAAATTTTAGAAACCTTGGAAGTGGATTATTTGGAATTTTGTAACCACAAGCTAGAGCCTTTAAAAACCATAGAGCCAACCAACACGCTGGTTTTAGTGGCGGCTCGTGTGGGTAAAACCAGGCTTTTAGATAATTTATGGGTGTAGTTTGAAATTTTTGTGGCGACCCTTGAAAGATTTGAACTTCCGTTTCCACCGTGAAAGGGTGGTATCCTTGGCCACTAGATGAAAGGGTCATTTTTAACGATTGACTATTATATTGGAAATAAAGCGTAGAAAATGATTTAAAAAGCACTTGGTGGCGGAGCGGACGGGACTCGAACCCGCGACCCCCTGCGTGACAGGCAGATATTCTAACCAGCTGAACTACCGCTCCCTATCCAAACTCCATAGCCTAAAAACGCATGCTTTAGTCATGGTGGTCGCTATAAGACTCGAACTTATGACATCTACCTTGTAAGGGTAGCGCTCTACCAACTGAGCTAAGCGACCAAAATATTGAGATAGAATCCAACTAAACCCGTATAAAAGAGTGGTGACTCCTAGGGGATTTGAACCCCTGTAACCACCGTGAAAGGGTGGTATCCTAACCACTAGATGAAGGAGCCACGATGCTCATGGTGACCCGTGTTGGATTTGAACCAACGACCCATTCCTTAAAAGGGAATTGCTCTACCAGCTGAGCTAACGGGTCTCACAAAAAGATAATGATACAATTTTTTTTAACGCTTGTCAAGAATAATTGAAAAATATTGCGGTTTTTACAGAAACGAAACGCTCTTAAAACAGCACGGGCAACCGCTTTTATTTAAATAAAAACTTGGTTTGCGCTTTAACGCTATAAGGATCGCAACAGACTCCATGCGTTTTGTTGTTGGTTAGTCTTGTTTTAGGGGTTTTAAAAAGCTTTGTTTTTATCAAGATAATATTATTGGGGTTTAAAAGATTATCGCTTGAATTAGGTTTTCCACTGACTAAAAAACGCTAAAAAGGATTTTTTCATCAAACCCCCCCAAAAAAGAAAGAGTTTAAAAAAGAAACCCCCAAACAAAGGGTTCAAAAAAAATAATTTAAAAAACCCCCAAAAAAAAGAGAGTTTAAAAAAAAGAGAGTTTAAAAGAAAGACTTTAAAAAAGAGAGTTTCAAAACAAGGGTTCAAAACAAAGGCTTCAAAATTAAACCCCCAAAAAAAGAAAGGCTTTAAAAGAAATCCCTTAAAAAGAGAGTTTCACAAAAAGCCTAGTAAGCAAACACATAATTCAAATACACGCTATAAAGCCTGCGGTATTGGAGTTGAGTGCCTAGCAAAGAATAGTAATTCGTGTTGATCGTGGGGATCTTCACGCCTAATTCCACGCCATGCTGAGCTGCATGATCGCTCGCTCTTTTCTTATTCCTAGCGAGGTTCATTCTCAAGCCCAAGTTGAATAAGAATTGGAAATTCGCCACATTCATTTTAGCGCTATAGAAATTATTGAAGGTCGCTAAATTCACATACTGGGAATTAAGCCACGAAGTGCCCGCTAACGCAATCCCCCCAAACACCCCAAAAGAAATCTTATTGTTTTTGGTGGCTTTGTCGTTGATGAAGTTATAGAGGACATCTGTTCCTACCCCATAAGTGAACACATCAGAGGCGGAGTTGAAAAAGCTGGATTTGATATAAGCATGGTTGTAATCAAAAAAGCCGTAATACCTTAACCCCCACCTTCTTTTTTGCCCAAAGAACTGCTTGTAGCCCACTTGCACGCCGATCCCGTTCATCGCACCGTTGTTGGTTTGAGAGCTGATTAAGCCAACGCGTCTGAAAGGGTTATGCCCTAATTCTTGCGTGGCGCTTAATAATTGCGAATGAGCGCTTTGGTTGACTTGATAAACAGTCTGTAAGCCCCCGGGGTTATTAGGGTTAGTGGATTGGCTTATCAAATTTTTAAGGAATGGGGAATTAGGCGTGTTTGAAGCGGTCGTGGTGATGCTGTTATAAGTGTTGTTTAAATTGCTAAGGCTGCCTCTAAAATCAAGTATAGTGCGCGCCAACAACTCAGATTGCTTGATTTGCTCGGCTTGAGTGCCAAAATGCGCAAGACTGTTATTTAAAGCCGTTATCGTCTCTTCTACATAGGCGCAACCGGCTCCCCAAGTGTTAGAAGTAACCCCTTGACTGGGTGTTGTGCCATCTGTTTTGCAGCTTGCCAAGTAACTTGTGATAAATTGTTTTGGGATAGTGTCAAGGTCTTTTTTCATTTGATCGGCTAGTTCAAGTATCTTGGCTTGCGCTTGCGCGTGATTGAGCATGTTTTGAGCGAAAGCCCTATCAGAAGAGGTGTAAGGATTGAAATCTTGTGGCGCGTTTTGATTGTTTTGAGCGTTAAGGCTTTGAGCTTGCGTTACGATTTCTTGCGCGTTTTTGATCATGCTAGTAACGGCGCTAAACTCCGTGGCAAAAACCTGACACACATTCCCGGCTGTATCTAAACCCCACGGTGCGCCCCCATTTTGTCCTGGATTGTGATTGACCCATGGGCAGTTTGTAGTGAGGACGCTTATCATTTTATTGGCTTCTTGCAAAAGGGTTTGAGCGTCGTTAGTAGTAGTAGTAGTAGTAGTAGTAGTTTCTTTACTAGTTTGCCCATTAGTTTGCGTTGTTACTTTGACTTCTATCTTTTGAGTCGTGTTATTCAAGACAGGCACCCCTTGTTTTAACGCTTGTTGGAGAACCTGATAAGCCTGATTAAGCGTTTTAAAATTCTCAATAGATAAAGGGCCGCTAACTCCGTTATTATAACCGGTTAAATTGCAATTAATGGAACTTGAATTGTGTCCTGGTTGGCCATCAAAAATTACGCTTTGTTGTCCACTATTGCCAGGACCGCATTGAACATTATAGGCGATGACATTCCACAGCCCCACCGCCGCATTCAACGCCAAATACACCGCTTGATACGCCGGAGAATTGTCTTTTTCGCCAATCAACCCTTGCGTGTTGGCTTTTAAATTATCGATCGCAGCATTGATTTCTGAAGGGCTGCTCGCATTCGTTACCGCCTGATTGAGGTTGTTGAAATTGTTTAAAAGATTGCTCAAATTCTCATAAGTGTCCGAAAGTCTTTTCAATTCGCCGGTGTTTTTCACTATTTGAGCGGCTTCACCGATTTGATAGCCCGCGCTTATAAAAAAGCCGTTGTCTTCAGCGTTTAAAAGCGATGAAGCGAGAGAGAGAGAGAGTAAAAGGGTTTTTTTCATAAATATTCTCCTTGAAATTAAAATGGTTAGATGAGTTTTGTAATAAGAATGAGATCTTATCACAAGATTTCGTTAATTATAGTATGAACTGATAAGATTTTTGCACTAATTTGGCATTTTGTTGTTTCAAAAAAAAAAAAAAAAAAAAAGGTTTTTTGGTGTTTTGGAAACATTCTCAATATTAAAAGGGGGTTAAAATGGGGGTTTGTCAAATAAAAGCCCCCAAAAAAGGGCTTTTATTAAGAAAAGATAAAAGCAAGGGGGGGCTTACATCATGCCGCCCATGCCTCCCATACCGCCCATGCCACCCATATCAGGCATTGCTGGGGCCGCTTTTTCTTCTTTGATTTCATGCACGGTGGCTTCTGTGGTTAAAAGCAGGCTTGAAACCGAAACCGCATTTTGTAAAGCGATCCTTTCTACTTTTAAGGGGTCAATAATGCCCTCTTTAAACATATCCACATACTTGCCATTGCTAGCGTTAAAACCAAAATGCCCTTCGTGTTTTTCTACTTCATTCACGACCACACCGCCATCATAACCGGCATTGATAGCGATTTGAGCTAATGGGGCTTTAATGGCGCGCATGATGATTTCATAGCCCACTTTTTCATCATCGTGTAAATTCAAATGCACTTTTTGAGCCGCGCGGATGAGGGCCGCACCGCCGCCAATAACAATGCCTTCTTCAACAGCCGCTTTAGTCGCGCTCAACGCGTCATCCACCCGGTCTTTTTTCTCTTTCATTTCCACTTCGCTCGCAGCGCCCACTTTAATCACAGCCACACCGCCAGAGAGTTTAGCCAATCTTTCTTGCAATTTTTCTTTGTCGTAATCGCTTGTCGTGCTCGCGATTTGGGTTTTGATTTGCGCGACTCTGTCTTTGACATCATGGCTATGGCCTTTGCCATCTACGATCGTGGTGTTGTCTTTGTCAATCACAATCCTTCCGGCTTTGCCTAAAAACTCCACTTCAGCGTTTTCTAGACTCAAGCCCAATTCTTCGCTAATGACTTGACCGCCGGTTAAAATAGCGATGTCTTTGAGCATTTCTTTTCTTCTGTCCCCAAAGCCTGGAGCTTTAACCGCTGCGATATTCAACACGCCTCTTAATTTATTCACCACTAGAGTCGTTAAAGCTTCGCCCTCAATGTCTTCAGCGATGATTAAAAGCGGTTTGCCTTCTTTCATGGTTTTTTCTAGTAGCGGGAGAATGTCTTTCATGCTAGAGATTTTTTTATCCGTTAAAAGGATGTAAGCGTTATCCAATTGAGCGGTCATTTTCTCAGCGTTGGTTACAAAGTAAGGGGAGAGGTAGCCTCTATCAAATTGCATGCCCTCTACGACATCTAGTTCATCTTCAATGCCCTTAGCTTCTTCAACGGTGATCACGCCGTCTTTACCCACTTTTTCCATAGCGTCAGCGATGAGTTTCCCGATATTGTGATCGGAGTTTGCAGAAATGGTCGCCACTTGGGTGATTTCTTCTTTACCGCCTACTTTTTTGCTCGCTTTTTTAAGCTCATTAATAATGGCTTCAGCGGCTTTATCCATGCCTCGTTTCACTTCAATGGGGTTAGCCCCAGCCGTGATATTCCTCAAACCTTCTTTAAAAATGCTATAAGCCAGCACGGTCGCTGTGGTCGTGCCATCGCCGGCAGCATCAGCGGTTTTGCTCGCTACTTCTTTAACGAGTTGAGCGCCCATGTTAGCCACTGGGCAACTTAATTCAATCTCTTTAGCCACGCTCACGCCGTCTTTGGTGATGCTTGGAGCGCCATAGCTTTTTTGGATCAACACATTCCTGCCTCTTGGCCCCATAGTTACTTTGACAGCGTCATGGAGTTGTCTCACGCCTTCAAATAAAAGGTTTCTTGCGCTATCTGAAAATTTGATTTCTTTTGCCATTTTGTATCCTTAAATATTAATGTTTTTAGTGTTTTTTGTGATCATGACAGCAAGCTTCATGCTCTTTGGCATGTTTATGGTCATGATTATCTGTATGACAACAAGAGCCTGAGCCCACAATACCTAGAATGTCTTCTAGTTCTAGCACCATGTATTCAGTGCCGTCTAAAACGATTTCTGCGCCTTTGTATTTGCCAAAAGCGATCACATCGCCTTCTTTAACGCATTTGCAACCCTCACTGATTTTATGGCTAACCGCTTTGACTACGCCCATTAAAGGCTTTTCTTTAGCGTTATCAGGGATGATGATGCCTGAACTGGTTTTGTTCTCTTCTTCAAGTCTTTCTACTAAGACCCTTTCTCCTAATGGTTGAAACTTCATTTCAGTTCTCCTAAGTTTTGATAAATAAAATAGAAATTTAGCGCTTATTGTTATTAAGCGACACAACTATAGCGCATTTTTAGGGATAAGTCAAGCCATAAAACCAAAGCTAAGATTATAATTATAAGGATTATTAAGTCTATTTGTATAAGGTTTTATTAGTTTAAAAATATAAGGATTAGAAAAAGGGGCGTTATCAACAAAGATTTTATTTATTGAGTATAATCCCTTTTGAGAAAGTCAAACCAAAAAAGCCCATTTGAAGAAAGCATGAAAAATGATTCTTAAAAGTTCCATTGATCGCCTTTTGCAAACGATAGATATTGTAGAAGTCATTAGCTCTTATGTGGATTTGAGGAAATCAGGTTCGAATTACATGGCTTGTTGCCCGTTTCATGAAGAAAGGAGCGCGAGTTTTAGCGTCAATCAAATTAAAGGGTTTTACCATTGCTTTGGGTGTGGGGCGAGCGGGGATAGCATTAAATTTGTGATGGCGTTTGAAAAACTTTCGTTTGTGGAAGCGCTTGAGAAATTAGCCCACCGATTCAATGTAGCTTTAGAGTATGACAAAAGCGCTTATTACGATCATAAAGAAGACTACCACCTTTTAGAAATGGTGAGTTCGTTGTATCAAGAAGAGCTTTTTAACGCCCCGTTTTTTTTGAATTATTTGCAAAAAAGAGGGCTTAGCATAGAGAGCATCAAAGCGTTTAAATTAGGGTTATGCACGAATAGAATTGATTACGGTATTGAAAATAAAGGCTTGAATAGGGACAAGCTCATTGAATTAGGCGTGCTAGGCAAGAGCGATAAAGAGGATAAAACCTATTTGCGCTTTTTGGATCGCATCATGTTCCCTATTTATAGCCCTAGCGCTCAAGTGGTGGGTTTTGGAGGGCGCACCTTAAAAGAAAAAGCGGCCAAGTATATCAATTCGCCCCAAAGTAAGCTTTTTGATAAATCCAGTTTGCTCTATGGCTATCATTTGGCTAAAGAACACATCTATAAACAAAAGCAGGTCATTGTAACAGAGGGGTATTTGGATGTGATTTTATTGCACCAAGCGGGTTTTAAAAACGCCATAGCCACGCTTGGGACAGCTTTAACGCCATCGCATTTGCCCTTGCTTAAAAAAGGCGATCCCGAAATTCTTTTGAGCTATGATGGGGATAAGGCAGGGCGAAACGCAGCCTATAAAGCGAGCTTGATGTTGGCTAAAGAGCAAAGGAGGGGGGGGGTGATTCTATTTGAAAACAACCTGGATCCAGCGGATATGATCGCTAATAATCAGATTGAAACCCTAAAAAATTGGCTATCGCGCCCCATGGCTTTTATTGAATTTGTTTTAAAACACATGGCGGGTTCCTATTTTTTAGACGATCCTTTAGAAAAAGATAAGGCTCTTAAAGAAATGTTAGGGTTTTTAAAAAACTTTTCCTTGCTTTTACAAAGCGAATACAAGCCCTTAATCGCTTCTCTTTTGCAAGCGCCTTTGCATGTTTTAGGGATTAGAGAGCCAGCCTCTTTTCAGCCTTTTTACCCCCAAACAGAAAAACCCAATCTTGCTCAAAAGTTCGCTCATGTTCCTAACACGATGAGTTTGGAATTTTTAGAAAAATTAGTGATCCGCTATCTTTTAGAAGACAGAAGCTTGTTGGATTTGGCGGTGGGTTATATCCATAGTGGGGTGTTCTTGCATAAAAAGCAAGAATTTGACGCTTTGTGTCAAGAAAAATTGGACGACCCTAAATTAGTTGCGTTATTATTAGACGCGGATTTACCCCTAAAAAAAGGGGGTTTTGAAAAGGAATTGCGTTTGTTGATTTTGCGCTATTTTGAGCGCCAACTCAAAGAAATCCCTAAAAGCTCGCTCCCTTTTAGCGAAAAAATGATTTTTTTAAAAAAGGCTCGTCAGGCCATTATGAAATTAAAACAAGGAGAATTAGTCGCCATATGAAAAAGATTAAAGCTTTAGCCTTATTCAGTGGGGGGTTGGATAGTTTGTTGTCCATGAAATTACTCATCGATCAAGGCATTGAAGTAACCGCTTTACACTTCAATATAGGGTTTGGGGGGAATAAAGATAAAAGAGAGTATTTTGAAAACGCCACCGCGCAAATTGGGGCTAAGCTCTTGGTGTGCGATATTAGAGAGCAGTTTTTTAACGATGTGTTGTTCAAGCCCAAATACGGCTATGGGAAATATTTTAACCCTTGTATTGACTGCCATGCCAATATGTTTAGGAACGCTTTTTACAAGATGCTTGAATTGAACGCGGATTTTGTTTTGAGCGGGGAAGTGCTAGGGCAACGCCCTAAATCCCAAAGGAAAGAAGCGCTCAATCAGGTGAGGAAATTAGTCAGAGAGGTGGGCGAAGAGGCTCGTTTTGATCCCGTTTTAGACCGAACACAAGCAGGCGATGAAAAACCGCAATTTTTAGATGAGTTGTTATTGCGGCCCATGAGCGCTAAACTCTTAGAGCCTACTTTCATGGAAAAAAAGGGTTGGGTTGATAGAGAAAAACTTTTAGATGTGAGCGGTAGGGGGCGGAGCAGGCAATTGCAAATGATCAAAGATTACGGCTTGAAATATTACGAAAAGCCAGGTGGGGGGTGCTTGCTTACGGACATTCAAGTGAGTAATAAGATTAAGAATCTGAAAGAATACAGAGAAATGGTGTTTGAAGACAGCGTGATTGTCAAAAACGGGCGTTATTTTGTCTTACCCCATAACGCTCGTTTGGTGGTGGCAAGGAATGAAGAAGAAAACCACAAGCTAGACATTCAGCACCCTTTAATGGATAAGATTGAATTACTAAGCTGTAAAGGCCCTTTGAGTTTAGTGGATAAAAACGCCAGCCAAGAAGATAAAGAATTGGCCGGCCGTATCGCTTTAGGCTATGCTAAGACTTTAAAAAATCAAGCTTACCTCATTCAAATAGGGAACGAAAAGCGTGAGCTTTACCCTTTGGATAAAGAGAACGCTAGGGAGTATTTGTTCGCTTGAAAGGGAGTTTTTGAGAATTTTAGGGGTTTTCTTTTATGCTATAATGAAAAAAGCTCTAATCAGCGTTAGGCTGTTTTTTAGGAGGTTTGCATGCAAGAGTTTTTAGGTTTTGGTGTGGTGGGGAATTTTGCAGGGCATTTGGAACAAGCAGGAGAGAGTCATAGTTTTATTAACATGAAAAGCGAAGAAAAGGACGCTCCTAAGGGGTTATTCCCTTTTTATATCCCGTATGAGAATTGCTATTTGGGGCGTTGTTGCATTGATAACCATAAGATTATTTTGCCTAATGATCCCAATTTAAGGGTGCAAGCAGAGCCAGAAATCGCTTTAGAATGCGATGTTAAATACGATGAAAAACATTTGGTAACCAAGCTTGTGCCTAATTTTTTCATGGCGTTTAACGACGCTTCTGTGCGTAATTTAGACGCCGCAAAACTCTCCCAAAAAAAGAATTTTTCACCAGCTTCTAAAGGCATAGGGCAGAAATTGCCCATTGACAGGTTTGTTTATGGGGGGGTGTGCAACAATTTCTCTATCGCGTCTTTTTTGAAATACGATAATGTTTGGCACATTTATGGGGAAAACAGCAAATTGCTCAAATACGAGTTTTTTTATCAAAAGCTTTTAGATTGGATCAAAGACCAACTAAACCACCAACAAGATGGCGACTCTTTAGAGGCTCTAAGACCTTTTTTAGAGCGCCATAATTTCCCCACTAAAATGATTTTTGCGATTGGAGCTACCCCTTATATGCCCTTTGCGCAAGAGCATTTTTTGCAAAAAGGCGATGAGGTGGTGATTGTCGCTTACAACCATTTGCAATATAGTTTTGAAAAGATTCAAAACCTCTTAGAAGAGGACGCCCTACAAGCCAAAGAACACGCTAATCTTTCTTATGTCTATCAAATCGTAGAATAGTAAGGCTTTTACCTCTTTAGCTTTGCTTTTTTACCCCTTTAAAGATTAAATACACCCTTTTTGAGCCTTTTTAGAGGGTTTTTATGGTTTTTTTGAGATAATAAAGACTTATAAAGTTAATTAAAATTAAACAAAAGGGGTTTTGATGTCCGCTCATTTTTTAAAAATCATTTTTTTAGTAGGCATGTGCGTTTCAAGTTTGTTCGCTGAAGGATTAGAAGGGTTTTTTAACGCTCTAGAAGCCCAGCTCAAAAGCCCCATCGCTAAGGGGATTTTAATGGTGATTTTCATAGGGATCGCTATTTATGTGTGGAGGAATTTAGACCGGTGGAAAGAGATTTTATTCACGATCCTTGGCGTGGTGTTTGGGATTTTTTTATTCTTTAAGGCCCCGAGTTTGGCGAATTGGTTTATGGGAATTTTTTAATGATTATCCTGTCAGCGAGCGTGAAGAATTTGCGTGAAATTTCGGTTAAAGAAAAATTTTTATGGCTGAACGCTAAGTCTTATTTGATTTCGGTTTTTGCGCCTTTTATCTTGCTCCCTTGGATTGATTTGTTGAGCGCTTTTTTGTTGTATTTAGGGTTTTTAGCACTCTTTAGCGTGCTGGAATTTTTTGATGAAGATATTGCAGATATTATTGTGGCTAAAAGCAAAATAAAAACTAAAACCAAATGTTATAGAGCGTAGAATGTTAGAAAAGCTTTTGAGCGCTATCAAACAAAAAGTTTCAAACTATTTTTTAGGGGTTTTGCCTAAAAGCTATTCTATGAGCGAAGAAAACAACCTTTTAGGCTTGTATGATGAACATTTCTTGCTCACTAAAAACGAAAACTTAGTGGGCATTCTCCGTTTAGAGGGAGTGAGCTACACCCATTTAAGCACAGAGCAATTGCAAGATCTTTTCACCGAGCGCCAGATGGCGTTGGATTCTTTAGAAAAAGTCGTGGCGCGCCTCGTGGTTAAAAGGCGTAAAATTGATCACCAACAAAATATCCAATCTGACTCTAAATACTTGCAAGCGATCTTGAATCAATTTGAAAACAAAGAAGTGTATGAGAATCAGTATTTTTTAGTTTTAGAAAGCACTCACTCTTTACAAGGTGTTTTGGAGCATAAGAAAAAATCTCTCATGCATGCTAATAGGGAAAATTTTAAGGACATTCTCTCTTATAAAGCGCATTTTTTGCAAGAAACTTTAAAAAGCTTAGAAATCCAGCTCAAAAACTATGCCCCCAAACTCTTAAGCTCCAAAGAGGTTTTGAATTTTTATGCGGAATACATTAACGGGTTTGATCTCCCTTTAAAGCCCTTAGTGGGGGGGTATTTGAGCGACAGCTATATCGCTAGTTCTATCACTTTTGAAAAAGATTATTTCATTCAAGAAAGCTTTAATCAAAAAACCTATAACCGCTTGATTGGCATTAAAGCTTATGAGAGCGAGCGCATCACTTCTATAGCGATCGGAGCGCTTTTATACCAAGAGACGCCACTAGATATTATCTTTTCTATAGAGCCTATGAGCGTCAATAAAACGCTGAGTTTTTTAAAAGAACGGGCCAAATTCAGCATGTCCAATCTCGTTAAAAACGAGCTGCTAGAATACCAAGAACTGGTCAAAACCAAACGCCTATCCATGCAAAAATTCGCCTTAAACATTCTTATCAAAGCCCCTAGTTTAGAGGATTTAGATACTCAAACAAGCTTAGTTTTAGGGCTTTTATTTAAAGAAAACTTAGTGGGCGTTATAGAAACTTTTGGCTTGAAAGGGGGGTATTTTTCCTTTTTCCCTGAACGCATCCATTTAAACCACCGCTTGCGTTTTTTAACCTCTAAAGCCCTAGCGTGTTTAATGGTGTTTGAAAGGCAAAATTTAGGTTTTAAGGCTAATTCATGGGGGAATAGCCCTTTGAGTGTGTTTAAAAATTTGGATTATTCCCCTTTTTTATTCAATTTCCACAACCAAGAAGTGAGCCACAACAACGCTAAAGAAATCGCCAGAGTGAATGGGCATACCTTAATCATAGGGGCTACCGGGAGCGGTAAAAGCACGCTGATTAGCTTTTTAATGATGAGCGCTTTGAAATACCAAAACATGCGCCTTTTAGCATTTGATAGGATGCAAGGGCTGTATTCTTTCACAAAATTTTTTAAAGGGCATTACCATGACGGCAAATCTTTTAGCATCAACCCCTTTTGTTTAGAGCCTAATTTGCAGAATTTAGAATTTTTGCAATCCTTCTTTTTGAGCATGTTTGATCTTGCCCCTTCAAGGGATAAAGAAGCCTTAGAAGACATGAATGCGATTTTGAGCGCGATTAAGAGCCTTTATGAGACCTTATACCCTAAAGCTTTTAGTTTGTTAGATTTTAAAGAAACGCTTAAAAGAACCTCATCTAACCAATTGGGCTTGAGTTTAGAGCCGTATTTGAATAACCCCCTTTTTAACGCTTTGGATGACGCGTTCAACTCAAGCGCTTTTTTAAATGTGATAAACCTAGATGCCATCACCCAAAACCCTAAAGACTTAGGGCTTTTAGCCTATTATTTGTTTTATAAAATCTTAGAAGAATCCAGGAAAAACGACAGCGGTTTTTTGGTTTTTTTAGACGAGTTTAAATCCTATGTGGAAAACGATTTATTGAACGCTAAAATTAACGCTTTAATCACGCAAGCCAGAAAGGCTAATGGCGTGGTGGTGTTGGCTTTGCAAGACATTTACCAATTAAGCGGGGTTAAAAACGCCCATAGTTTTTTAAGCAACATGGGGACTCTTATTTTGTACCCGCAAAAAAACGCTAGGGAGTTGAAACACAACTTCAATGTGCCTTTGAGCGAAACTGAAATTTCTTTTTTAGAAAATACCCCTTTGTATGCCAGGCAGGTTTTAGTCAAAAATCTAGGCAACGGGAGTTCTAACATGATTGATGTGAGTTTGGAGGGTTTGGGGCGTTATTTGAAAATCTTTAATTCAGACTCTAGCCATGTGAATAAAGTGAAAGCGTTACAAAAAGACTACCCTAAAGAGTGGCGTGAGAAACTTTTGAAGAGCTAGTTTTAAAAAGTTAGTTTTGTTTTAAAAAGTCAATATCACTTTGAAGACTCCTATTCAGATGGCTAAGGCACACAAGAAATTAGGGGACTCTGCTGTATTCCTACCCTGAAGCGTTACCCTAAAATCCTATTGCATAGGTCTAAATAAGAGCTTAAGGATCATTTTAACCATAAAAAGCTTATGTTTTCATTAAAAATGTTATGATACGCTCAAATAGTCAAGCAAAAAAATGCCAATTAAAAGGGTTAGATTGAAAATATTCGTTCTGTTGATGTCGGTAATTTTAGGAGTATCATTAACAGGTTGCATAGGCTATCGTATGGACTTAGAACATTTTAACACGCTCTATTATGAAGAAAGCCCTAAAAAAGCTTATGAATATTCCAAACAATTCACTAAGAAAAAAAAGAACGCTCTTTTATGGGATTTGCAAAACGGCTTGAGCGCTTTATACGCAAGAGATTACGAAACTTCTTTAGGGGTATTAGAACAAGCTGAGCAACGCTTTGATAAAACGCAAAGCGCTTTTACAAGAGGGGCTGGTTATGTGGGCGCTACCATGATTAATGATAATGTGCGCGCTTATGGGGGGAATATTTATGAGAGCGTTTTAATCAATTATTACAAAGCGATAGACTACATGCTTTTAAACGATAGCGCGAACGCTAGGGTGCAATTCAACCGCGCGAATGAACGCCAGCGCAGGGCTAAAGAATTTTATTATGAGGAAGTTCAAAAAGCCATTAAAGAGATCGATTCTAGCAAAAAGCATAATATTAATATGGAACGCTCTAGGGTAGAAGTGAGCGAGATTTTAAACAACACTTATTCTAATTTAGACAAATACGAAGCTTATCAAGGCTTGCTTAACCCGGCGGTTTCGTATCTTTCAGGGTTGTTTTACGCTTTAAATGGGGATAAAAATAAGGGGTTAGGCTATCTTAATGAAGCCTATGGGATCAGTCAAAGCCCTTTCGTGGCTAAAGACTTGGTTTTTTTCAAAAACCCTAATAGAAACCATTTCACTTGGATCATCATTGAAGATGGTAAAGAGCCGCAAAAAAGCGAATTTAAAATTGATGTGCCTATTTTTATGATCGATTCGGTTTATAATGTGAGTGTGGCTTTGCCCAAGCTAGAAAAAGGGGAAGCGTTTTATCAAAATTTCACCCTCAAAGACGGAGAAAAAGTAACGCCCTTTGACACTTTAGCCTCAATAGATGCAGTGGTCGCTAGCGAGTTTAGGAAGCAATTGCCCTATATTATCACTAGAGCCATTTTATCGGCTACTTTTAAGGTGGGCATGCAAGCGGTGGCGAATTATTATTTGGGGTTTGTTGGAGGGCTAGTAACTTCGTTGTATTCAGGTGTTAGCACCTTTGCCGACACCAGAAACACGAGCATTTTTGCCCATAAAATCTACCTCATGCGCATCAAAAATAAAGCCTTTGAAAGTTATGAAGTTCGAGCCGATTCCATTGACGCTTTTTCGTTTTCATTAAAGCCTTGTAAAAGATCGCTTGAAAGCCCTAAAATCATTGACGCTAGGGAATTGCTTTCTGGGTTTGTAACAGCCCCACAAGTCTTTTGCTCTAACCGCCATAATATTTTATATGTGCGCAGCTTTAAAAACGGGTTTGTTTTGAGTCATTTAAAATGATTCCAAAACCCCCCAAAGGAATTTTTAGTTTTTAAGTGTCGTTGGCATTAAACACAAACACGATATAATTATAAAACGATACGAAAACCTAAATTAAGGGGAAGTCATGGCTGATAGTTTAGCGGGCATTGATCAAGTTACGAGTTTGCATAAAAATAACGAGTTGCAATTGTTGTGTTTTAGGCTGGGTAAAAACAAGGATTTGTATGCGGTCAATGTTTTTAAGATCCGTGAAGTGGTGAAATACCATGGCAATCTCACCATCATCAGCCACGAAAACAATTCGCTCGTTGAGGGCTTGATCATTATAAGAGAGCTCACCATTCCTTTGATTGACATGAAAAAATGGTTTTATTATGACAGCCAGAACAAGAGCAAAGATTTACGCCCTTACAGGGTAGAAAAAGAAAAAGGTGAAGACGATATTGTCATGATTTGTGAGTTTTCTCGCTGGACCATAGGGGTTAGGATCTATGAAGCGGATAGGATTTTGAGCAAGAAATGGACTGAAATGGAGCAAAGCGCTGGGTTAGGGGGATCTGCAGGCAATAACAAGCTCGTGAGCCGCACGCGCTATTTTGACGGGCGCTTGGTGCAAGTGGTGGATATTGAAAAAATGCTTATAGATGTGTTCCCTTGGATTGAAGATGAAAAACACAACGATTTAGAGACGCTTTCTAAAATCCATTCTAACCAATGCGTTTTGCTCACTGATGACTCCCCAAGCGTTTTAAAAACCATGCAAATGATTTTAGACAAGCTGGGCGTCAAGCACATAGATTTTATCAATGGTAAAACCTTATTAGAGCATTTGTTCAACCCCACAACCGATGTGAGTAATATTGGCCTGATCATTACCGATTTAGAAATGCCAGAAGCGAGCGGTTTTGAAGTGATCAAGCAGGTTAAAAACAATCCTTTGACTTCAAAAATCCCTATCGTGGTCAATTCTTCTATGAGCGGTAGCTCTAATGAAGACATGGCCAGGAGCTTAAAGGCCGATGATTTCATCTCCAAGTCTAACCCCAAAGACATCCAGCGGGTGGTTAAGCAATTTTTGGAATTAGCATGAAAAAATACAGTGCTATCCCCACCCCTTGCTATGCGCTAGAGAGCGAACGCTTAGAAAAAAACGCCAAGATTTTAGAAATCGTGCGCCAGCAAAGCGGGGCAAAGGTTTTGCTCGCTTTAAAAGGGTATGCGTTTTGGCGTGAGTTTGGGATTTTGAGGCAAAAATTGAACGGGTGTTGTGCGAGCGGTCTTTATGAGGCTAAGCTCGCTTTTGAAGAATTTGGGGGGCGAGAGAGCCATAAGGAAATTTGCGTTTATAGCCCGGCTTTTAAAGAGGCTGAAATGAGCGCGATTTTACCCCTAGCGACAAGCATTATTTTCAACTCTTTTCACCAATACGCCACCTACAAAGACAGGATTTTAGACAAAAACAAGCAATTAGAAAACTTGGGCTTAAGCCCCATTAAAATGGGTTTGAGGATTAACCCCCTTTATAGCGAAGTAACCCCAGCGATTTATAACCCATGCTCTAAAATGAGCCGGTTAGGGATTACGCCTAGCGAATTTGAAAAGGGGGTGAAAGAGCATGGCTTAGAGGGGGTGAGCGGGTTGCATTTCCATACGCATTGCGAGCAAAACGCCGACGCTTTGTGCCGGACTTTAGAGCATGTGGAAAGGCATTTCAAGCCTTATTTAGAAAACATGGCGTGGGTGAATTTTGGTGGGGGGCATCATATCACCAGGAGCGATTATGATGTGAATTTGCTCATCCAAACGATTGAGGATTTTAAAAAGCGTTATCATGATATAGAAGTGATCTTAGAGCCTGGGGAAGCCATAGGGTGGCAATGCGGGTTTTTAATCGCAAGCGTGATAGACATCGTTCAAAACGATCAAGAAATTGCGATCTTAGACGCTTCTTTCAGCGCTCACATGCCCGATTGCCTAGAAATGCCTTATCGCCCTAGTATTCTTAAGGTTTCTGTAGAAAACGATGAAGAAATTATTGAAGTTGAAAAGGGCGAAAATCAAGGGGCGTTTTCTTACTTTTTAGGCGGCCCCACTTGTTTAGCGGGGGATTTTATGGGGAGTTTTAGCTTTGAAACGCCTTTAAAAAGGGGCGATAAAATCGTGTTTCAAGACATGCTCCATTATACGATCGTCAAAAACAACTCGTTTAATGGCGTGCCACTGCCAAGCCTGGCTAAAATAGACTCGCAAGGTTTTAAGATCCTCAAAAGCTTTTCTTATGAAGATTACAAAAATAGGAATTAGAGCTTTAATTAAGGCTTTTAATTTAGGTTTTTAATTTAGGTTTTTAATTTAGGCTTTTAATTTAGGCTTTTAATTTAGGTTTTTGGGGCTTGTAAAAAGACCCACGCATAACATTCCAATGCCAAGCCCGGCCAACACCGCGCCAATGGTGTGCATGTCTAAATAAATGCGAGCGAGCATGGTTAAAGGGATTAGGGGTAAGAGCCACAAGTATTTTTTAAAAGAATAACGGCGCATTAAAAACGCCACCGCCAAACCCACCATAGACGAATGCCCGCTTGGCATGTTGAAATTACCCCCATAAGGGCGCTCGCCCAAACGCTGATCATTGATCGTTACATGGTTTAAGGCTCTTTTAGTGGTGTGCGTGAGAATGGTTGTAGCGATAGAGGCGTTAGCGACTTGAAAAAGCCCTACCGCATCTCTTTGGATCAAGGGAATCGCCACAGATAAAATCGTAGGGATAAAGCGCGCGTAATGCTCGGTGAAATGAAGCGCCAAAGGCACGCTTTGGTGTTTAGGGACTTTTGGGAAAGGTGCAAAAATGCCCAGTAAAATTAAGCCCAAACTGAGCGCTAACAAAGTTTTAGAAAAGTTTTTGGGCAGGCTTTCACAAAATTTTTGTTTAAATAAGAATTTTTTCATGAGTGTTATTTTACTCTTTTTTGTGTTTAAGCAGGTCTAAAGAAGGGCGATAAACAGCACCAGGGTTTTTAAAATCCAAAAACACCCCTAAAATGCTATGGAAAATAACGTTTTGATTAATGGGGGTTTGGGTTTGAATGATGGAATGCTTCTCTTTAAAAAGATCGTTGGCATAAACAATAAAGGGGATCTCGTATTGTTCTTTGGGGGCGATGCTTTTAGGAATGCCATGCAAATAGAACGCTTCTTCGCCCAAACTCTCGCCATGATCGCTTAAATAGATCATTAAGGCGGGCTGTTTGGCGTTTTTGAGCATGCTAATGATTTTGTCTAGCAGATAGTCGTTGTAAAAAATGGTGTTGTCATAGGCGTTAATCAGGCTTTCTTTGGAGCAAGAAGACAGATCGGCGCTTGAGCAATAGGGCTTAAACACCCTAAAATTTAAAGGCACTTTGTTGTCGTAGTTGGGGCCATGCGAGCCGGCAAGGTGTAAGATGAGTAAGACATTTTCATTAGAGTGTTCTTTTAAAAGGTTAGGCAAATTATAGAGTAAGGATTCATCATAAGGAGCGATCGCTTCACAATTGGAGCATTTTTGAATCAATTCATAGTTTTTAAGATAGCTTGTAACCTTAACATTCTTTTCGCCGTCATTCGCACTATACCAAAAGACTTTGATACCGGCTTTAGTCAAGTAAGTTGGCAAATTTTCATAGGCGTTGTTTTTAAAAGAAGAATCTAAAATGCATTCCAAACTCGCTGTCGTGTAAGTGGCGCAAGAAGTGGCGTTGAAAAGAGTGAGTTCGTTATCGGCTAAACGCTTGCTTAATCTTGGGGTGGTGGGTTTTTGATAGCCATAAAGGGCGTAATTGTGCTTCCTAGCGCTTTCGCCAATGACCAGCACCACAAACGAATTGGAATGATTGGGCGAAAAAAGAGGGAGCGGCTTGATAGTGGGGGCGAAAAATTTAAGAGCGCTCACTCTAAAAGCGTTCACGCTATAAGCGAAGGGCAAGATTAAGCCCCCTATGAATTTCGCATGCTTGTCAAACCACAGCCAATTTTTAGCGTTAGCTAAAGCGCTAGCGATAAAGATAAACACTAACGCTAAGATCGCTAAAAAGGGCGCTTTTTTAGAAGAATTTTTAAGGGGGATTTTATAGATGACATAGCCAGGCAACACCCCAAAAACAACGATAAAAATGAATAACTTAACGCTCAAAAAGCCTAAAATCTCATGCGTATTGGTGTTTAAGACATTACCCATCATGCTCTTATTTAAAAACACCTTATAAGCGCTAATGAAATAGAAAGCGATGGAATTGAGCCAACTAAAAACCATCGCACTTAGGCGCATCAAATGAATAGAGATCAAACCTAATCCCAAAAAAAGAGCGCCATTAACGCAAAAAAGCACCACAACCATCATGGCTATAAAACTGACTTGGTTGCTTTCTTTATAGACATAAGCGAACAAAGGGAAATGGTATAAAACGCCAAAAATAAGACTATAGAGCAAACCGGCTTGCAGACAACTCAGGGGTTTTAAAAACTTCAGATGGAATAATGATGCCAAACACGCCCCTAAAATCAATCGATCTTAGGATTATACCGTAGGTATGGGGATTTTATGGTTTATTTTAAAGTGGAAAGTGCTTTTTTTAGGGTGGTTGCATTTAAGAGTTTTAAAGCGTGTTTGTTGTAGGATTTCACCACGCCCCATAGTTAGGGTGTGGGGCAAATAAGAAAGCATGCCATGAAGCTAAAAGTGGGAAGCGTAAAAATAGCAAACGCTCTTTCAAACGATTATGCCTTGAAATTTCTTTTTCTTGGTTTAAGGTAGTGTTTTTGATGAAACGCTGATTTCTAAGAGCGTTCCCTAAGCCTAAAAAGCTTAGGGGTTTGCTTGTGGGTGGGTTTGTCCTTGACTTTGGGGCGTTTTCATTGGGTTATAAAAAGGATCGCTTGAATAACGCTGATTTTTATTTAGATTGTAAAAAACGCCTTTGAGTATTTTTTGTGATTAACGCTTGAAGTCAAAAAACTTTGTTTGGTGGAAAAAATTAAAAAAGTTTAGAAAAATAAAAGCTTTATGAAAAGTTAAAAAGCGAGTGGGAAGTCAGCGTAAAAAGATTAAACCCCCTAAAAAGAGGGTTTAAAAAAGAAATCCCTTAAAAAGGGAGTTTTAAGCTTTTAGTAAGCAAACACATAGTTGAGATACACGCTATAAAGCCTTCTGTATTGCAAGGTAGTGCCTAGCAAAGAATAGTAATTCGTGTTGATCGTGGGGATCTTCACGCCTAATTCCATGCCATGTTGCGTGCTATGGTCAGCGCCTCTCCTCTTATTCCTGGCGAGATTGGTCCTTAAGCCCAGATTGAATAAGAATTGGAAGTTAGAGGTGTTGATTTTAGCTTTATAGTAATTGTTCACATTCGCTAAATTCACGAACTGAGAATTAAGCCATGAAGTCCCCGCTAGTTGGATACCGCCAAACGCGCCAAAAGAAATCTTATTGTGTTTAGTGGCTTTATCGTTGATGAAATTCACTAACAAATCGCTCCCCACGCCATAAGTCCAAACATCAGAAGAAGCGTTGAAAAATTGGGATTTATTATAGGTGTGGTTGTAATCCACAAAGCCGTAGTATCTTGCGCCCCATCGTTTGTTTTTCCCAAAGAATTGCTTATAGCCCACTTGAAAGCCGATCCCATTCATCGCGCCGTTATTGGTGGTAGAAGCGGCGATTAAACCGGCGCGTCTGAAAGGGTTACTGCCAAGTTCCTGACTCCTGGATTGCACTTGAGAATGGATGTTGGAGTCAATGTAGTAGTTATCCTGTATGCCTTGCGGGCTGTTAGGGTTAGTCTTTTTGCTCACCACATTTTGTAAAGATTGAGCGTCAGGCAAGCTAGAGAGCGCTGCTGTGATGCTGTCATAATTTCGCCTAGCTTTTTATACTGGCCGCTGAAATTCGCTAAAGTGTAGGCGAGGTTGCGCGCGTTATGGATTTGCTCGGCTTGAGTGCCAAAATGAGCGATGCTGTCTTTTAGACTCGTTAAGGTCTCTCCCACATACGCGCAGCCTGTAGCGAAGGTGTCTTTAGTTACTGTGCCTAGCGGTGTGCCGTATGTGCCACCATTATAGGGCTTATAGCATGATGCCAAAAATTCATCTCTAAAGGTTTGAGAAATAGTTTCAAGGTCCTTCACCACTTGTTGGGTGCGGTTTAAAATCTCCGCTTGCGCTTTGGCGTTAGCGAACATGCTTTGGGCGAAGTTGGCGTCTTTATAGGGGTTGAAGGTTTTCCCGGTGTCCAGGTTGTGCTGGTTTTGCGCGTTTGCAGCAACGATTTTGGATTGCTCTACGACTATTGTAGCGTTTTTGATCATGTCTTGAATCGCACTGATTTCAGTGTCAAAAATCTGACACGCATTCCCACCTTTTTTAATGCTCCACGACGCACCGCCTAATTCACCCTCTCTGTTATTGACCCATGGGCAATTTTGCGTGAGAACATTCATTATCGTTTGAGCTTGAGTTAAAAGATTGTGGGCATTATTAGTAACATTCTTAGTCTCATTAGTATTTTGATTTTGACTATTATTATTTTTTGTGATTATTTTGACTTCCATTGTTGTATTTGTGTTACTCAAAACGGGAAGCCCTTCTTTAGGATTGCCCTTAAAAGCCGTTTGAATGATTTGATAAGCTTCATTGAGTTTTTTAAAGTTTTCAATGGATAGAGGACCACTGATTCCGGCTTTATACGGATCTAGACCACTACCACCACAAGTAATGTGATCTGAACTGTGTCCCGGTTGGTTGTTAAAGGTTTCACTGCCTGTTGTTTTCACTCCATTTGCTTCAGTATAACCTCCGCATTGCACATTCCAAGCGATACTATTCCAAAACCCTACCACTGCGTTTAAGGCTAAAAGCACCGCTTGATACGCCGGGGAATTCTTTTTATAATCGATTAAATTCTTCGCGCTCGCGTTCAAATTGCCCCTTGCGTTATTGATAGCGTTAGGGTCGGCGGACTGCCTAATAAGAGTGTTTAGGACGCTATAATTCGTTAAAAGATTGTTCAATCTTTCATAACTATCCGAAAGATCTTGAATGCCTTTAGTGTTTTTCACCATTTGAGCGGATTCACCGATTTGATAACCCGCGCTCACAAAAAAGCCGTTGTCTTCAGCGCTTAAAGTGGAAACTAAAAGCGAACCTAAGGTTAATGACAGAAATTTTTTCTTCATGTTTTCTCCTTTTATGACTTGAAATAAGATTGATTTTGTCCGTAAACCTTGCGGAAGTGTGTCTTTAAGTAAGAACATACCGCAAGCTTTCGTTAATATAGTATAAATTAATGGGATTTTGATATTAATTGGGCGTTTTTACCCTTTCAAAAAAAAAAAAAAGGTTTTTGTGGTGTTTCTAAACAAATATTAAACCAATAAAGGTCATTTTAAAAGAAATGAGGTTATTTGAATAGGGGTAGCTATCAAAAAGGGGGTTTTAACTTGGATTGTTTTGGGTTTGTTGCAAGAATGATTTCTTAAATTGTAAGAATGATTTCTTAAATTTTCTTAAGAGAAGTGTTTTGCAATCATTCCCGACTCAAGGGTTTGTTTGTAAAAGTGGAGTTATCCTTGAGTTTGGGGGCGTTTGCATACGGTTATTGATGGATTTGCTTGCTTGGTACGAAACGCCCATTCTTTTAAACAAGGCTTTGAAGCGTTTCTTAAAGCTTAACCAACGCTCTAATCACGCTTTATTCAAACAAAGCCTTAATCCCCTACATAGACTTGTCTTGGGCGCGTGATCCTAGCTTGCGGGCTTTTGACATGCTCTAAAAGCTGAGCGCACCAGCCCACGGTTCGGCCAATGACAAACACCGGCGTGAAAAAACGCACCGGGATTTTTAAAGCCCTTAAAATCGTGCCGGAGTAGAAATCCACATTAGGGTAGAGATTCCTTTCAATGAAATACTCGTCTTTTAGCGCGATTTCTTCCACTTTCGCAGCGATTTCGCTCAACCTCTCGTCCATTTTAACGCCTTTTTGGTGCAGTTCGTCTTTCAAGCCTTTTAAGATTTTTGCGCGCGGATCGTAGCTTTTATACACCCTATGCCCAAAGCCCATGAGTTTGAAACTGTCGTTTTTGTCTTTCACTCGTGCGATATATTTATCCACATTTTTCACATCGCCAATTTCTTCTAATTGTAAAAGCACTTTTTCATTCGCCCCACCATGCAAATGCCCCCATAAAGCGCTAATACCCGCACTAATGGCGGCATAAGGATGCACGCCGGTGCTAGCGACATTCCTTACCGTGGTAGAAGAGGCGTTTTGGCTGTGATCAGCGTGCAAGGTTAGGATTTTATCAAAGGCTTCTATTTCTAGGGGCGTGATTCCCACTTCGCCTTGAGTGGTGTGTTTTAAACGGCTGTAAGGATACCCTCTCAGCATGAAAAGGATATTTTCCACATAAGAGCGCGCAATATCCGGATAAATGATGGGCGCTCCCACTTCATTACGATAGCAAATAGCCGCAAGCGTGGGGATTTTAGCGACAATCCTTCTGGCCATAGTCTGGTAATCTTCTTCAGTGTGCATGTTTTGGTGCGTGGAATAAAGGGTGGATAAAATAGACACGCCGCTAGAGAGTTTCGCCATAGGGTGGGCGTTAGTGGGGAAAGCTGAAAACATGTTTAACAAGCTCTCATGTATAAAACTTCTGTGGCGCAATTCCAATTCAAACTCCAAGCTTTCTTCTTGATTCTTGGGCAATTCCCCTGTGAGGAGCAATTTGCACACATCTACATATTTGTATTTGGCGACTAAATCTTCTATTCTATGCCCTCTGTAATACAATTCGCCTTTTTTGCCATTGACATAGCTTATCGTGGATTTGCACCCGGCGGTGGAAGAATACCCTGGATCGTAAGAAAAAAACCCGGTCGTTTCAAAAAGCTTGGAAAAATCCACCGCTTTAGGCCCACGAGTGCTTTCAATCGTTTCAAATTCATAGCGTTCATTATTTTCATTATTGATTAAAGTAACAGACATTTGACTTCCTTAAGTTTTTAGAATGACAGCACTCCATTATAAGCCAAAAAATTAAATGATTTCTTTTTAAAAACATTGCGTTTTTTCAAGTTATTTCCAACCGCTACTTTTAAACACGCATTCAAAAAAAAGATTTTTAGGGGTTATATAGTATTTTTGCGCTAGTATAGTTACTCAAATTTTACAAAAAGGACAAAGAGATGGCTTACAACCCTAAAATTTTACAAAAGCCTAAAGAGGGCGAAGAAATTACAATTAGAGATGGGAAATTGCATGTGCCAAACCACCCCATTATCCCTTTCATTGAGGGCGATGGCATTGGATCGGATATTACCCCTGCGATGATTAAAGTCGTGGATAGCGCGGTTCAAAAAGCGTATAAAGGCGAGAAAAAAATCGCATGGTATGAGGTGTTTGTGGGCGAAAAATGCTATCAAAAATTTAAAGATCACAAAGAATTAAGCCCAGAAGAGCAATGGCTGTTACCGGACACTATTGAAGCGATCAACCATTATAAAGTTTCTATTAAAGGGCCTTTGACCACGCCTATTGGTGAGGGGTTTAGATCTTTGAATGTAGCGTTACGCCAAAAAATGGATCTGTATGTGTGCTTGAGACCGGTAAGGTGGTATGGGAGTCCGAGTCCGGTTAAAGAACCACAAAAAGTGGATATGGTGATTTTTAGAGAAAATTCTGAAGACATTTATGCGGGCATTGAATGGCAAGAAGGCAGCGCGGAAGCGAAAAAACTCATCCATTTTTTACAAAATGAATTAAAGGTTAAAAAGATCCGCTTCCCTGAAAGCAGCGGCATAGGGGTAAAACCCATTAGTAAGGAAGGCACAGAGAGGCTAGTGAGAAAAGCGATTGAATACGCTATTGATAACGACAAGCCAAGCGTCACTTTTGTGCATAAAGGTAACATCATGAAATACACCGAAGGGGCGTTCATGAAATGGGGCTATGCGCTCGCTCAAAAAGAATTTAACGCTCAAGTCATTGATAAAGACCCATGGTGTTCTTTGAAAAACCCTAAAACCGGTAAAGAAATCATCATTAAAGACATGATCGCTGACGCGTTCTTGCAACAAATCCTCTTACGCCCTAGCGAATACAGCGTCATTGCGACCATGAATTTGAACGGGGATTATATCTCTGATGCGTTAGCGGCGATGGTGGGGGGCATTGGTATCGCTCCTGGGGCTAATCTCAATGACACAGTGGGCATGTTTGAAGCCACCCATGGCACCGCTCCTAAATACGCTGGGCTGGATAAAGTCAATCCGGGGTCTATTATTTTGAGCGCGGAAATGATGTTAAGGCATATGGGTTGGGTGGAAGCGGCTGATTTGATCGTCTCTGCTATGGAAAAAGCGATTAAAAGCAAGAAAGTAACTTATGATTTCGCTCGTTTGATGGATGGGGCTAAAGAAGTGAAATGCTCTGAATTCGCTAGCGTGATGATTGAAAACATGTGAAAGAGCGTTTTTTAAGCTCTGGTGTTTGAATGCGAAAAAAGGCTAATACTATCATAAGGAATGAAGTTGATAAAATTTGTGCGTAATGTAGTTTTGTTCATTTTAACAGCGATCTTTTTAGTGCTCATGCTTTTAGTGAGCTATTGCATGCCTCATTATAGTGCGGCTGTTATTAGCGGGGTGGAAGTCAAAAGAATGAATGAAAATGAAAACACGCCCAATAATAAGGAAGTAAAAACCCTTGCTAGAGATGTCTATTTTGTGCAAACTTACGACCCTAAGGATAAAAAAAGCGTAACCGTTTATCGTAACGAAGACACGCGCTTTGGCTTCCCTTTTTATTTTAAGTTTAATTCGGCTGATATTTCAGCCCTCGCTCAAAGTTTAGTCAACCAGCAAGTGGAGGTGCAATACTATGGCTGGCGGATCAATTTGTTTAACATGTTCCCTAATGTGATTTTTTTAAAGCCCTTAAAAGAGAGTGCTGACATTTCAAAACCCATTTTTAGCTGGATTTTATACGCTTTGCTGTTAGTGGGCTTTTTTATCAGTGCGCGTTCTGTCTGCACTTTATTTAAGAGCAAAGCTCATTAAATCTTTTAGGCTTTGTTGGAAAACCACAATGGGGTTATTGGAGCGTTCGTTAAAAAGCTCAATATAGGGCAAACTGATGCTGTGAAAAGCGGTGTTGTTTTCTCTCAAATTGATAGCGATTTTATAATCCAATTGGTGGGATTTCAATAAAAAATCATTCAGCAAACAATCATTAATCAAGCCCAAATTGTCATGGCTAATCACAAGCATTTTGGCTTTTAATTTTAGGGCAAAATCCAGCATGTTTTCTTCTAAAGTGATAGGCACGCATAGCCCCCCAGCCCCTTCAACGATGACTAAATCGTAAGTTTTGGTGAAATTTTGGAGGCGTTGGATTAAATGATTGGTGTCAATGGGGGCGTTTTGGTTTTCTTCTTGTTGGGCGATGAGGGGGGCTGAAGCTTTAGCGTAACGATAGAATGAAATGTCTTTTAAGGTTAAAGAGCGATCTAAAAGGCGGTTATCTTGCAAGAATAGATGCGCGTCGCTAAAGGGGTTGGTCGCATCATTAACGCCCGTTTCAATGGGCTTTAATAGAATCGTTCTAACGCCACAAGCGTTGCAATACTGGGCTAATAGCCTAGCGCATGTGGTTTTGCCGGCATTAGTGTTAGTCGCGCTGATAAAGAGCATGGTTTAACTTTTAAAGTGGTAAGCGCCCTCAAAGATTTGAGCGGTCAATACATTTTTGATTTGTGGTAACTTCACATTTTTTAGTGCTTCTCTTGGGACTTCAATTACCAATTGGTTTAACGATTGGTCGCTTAAAGGGTTATCAATATCAAAAATGAAACTTAAGATATTGTGGAGCGAATTGTAGGTAATCTTGTCAATTAACGCATACGATAGTCTAACGCCCTCTGCTTGCTCTATGGCGGTAACGATGCTTTTAGATAGTCTAGGGCTGATGTTGTTAAGTTGTGTCGCTAAATCTGTCGGTGAAATAAAGCAATAACCCGCATCGGTGTCTATGGTGTTAGCAAGCACTTTAGCAATCAATGTCCTACTCACTTTTTTGCCTTGTCGCATAGCTTTAACAAGGTTATTGACTTTAATGTTGTGGTTGTAGCTTGCTTTAAAGCTTTTACTCATAGCGCATTTTCGTTGTTCTCTTGTTTTAATTGCTTGTTGCTCCCAATTTTCTATCTCATCAATATTGAAAGTCTTTGGATACCCATACGCACGAACCCTACTTTGTGTCCTTTTAATAAATCCTTTAATTTCATTTTCAAATGTGTCTGTAAGGTTGCCAATATTGTGGGGCATATAAGTTGCTTTGATTTGTGTCTTGACAATGTCTTTAAAAGCTATACCATAATTGTCTTTTTCAGGGTTTTTCTCAAAGAATGTATAGACTTTGTTCTGTAATCTTGTGAGAGAGTGTGGTAATTCTTTAGGGATAGAGAATGTGATGTCGGTGAATTTAGCATCTACCTTACCAAATCTCTTTGGTTCAGCACTTACCAATTCCACATAATATCTGTCTTTATTATTATAGACACTATTTTGACAATAACAAATCGCCGCTTGATTGAATTGTCTCGCCCATAATAACAAATGGTTTCTTAAATAAAATGTGCTACTAGGTTCATTGACAAACACAAAAAAGCTAGTCTCTTTATCAGGTATTAGGGCGTCCTCGAGATTGTCTTTCCAATAACCGATTACTTGAATATAACCAATGAAGTCTCTCTTATTATCCAATAGTCTTTTTAGCTGTTGTGTCCTTTCCATATTGTCTTTTTGAGTGTAGCGGTATCTCTCAACAAATTCTTTACTAGACATAAGGTCTTTCATTGTGGTTTCACTTTTAGGGTTTAAGAATTTACTAACAAAAGACTTACCTAATGCTGTGGATAGTTTAAGAGCGATAGTCCTATACTCTCTCAAAAAGGCATCAGCAAGATAAGAAGCGTCTATGGGGTTAGGGTCGTTATTCCAATTTTTAGCTACTTTGTCTAATTGAGATGCCTTATAACCGCTCTTATAAGCTTCTATCAATAATTCTCGTTCCTTTTCAGTAAAGTCTTTAATAAAAGCGTCTTTAAAAGGTCTAAACGCAGAGATAGTCCCAAAAGGTAGTCCGCTTTTAATTTTATTGACAATGCTATTGAGATTAGCGCTCTCAATGGTAGAGCCTTTAATAGTCTCTGTGTTTTGTTCTCTTTTAAGTCGTGAGAGTTCCTCACCAAACGCATCTAATGTCGCTCTTAAAGATAAATTGTCTTTTATCTTTACTCTAGGTTTATTTTGTCTAGCTAATTTCTTGTCCGCCATAGCCTTATCAATCATACTTGTCAAAGAAGTGTGTCTTTTAGGTTCATCATCAACAAATTCTAAAAAGTCGTAATTCAATAGCATTTTGTGTCCTTTTCTTTAAGCGAGATTATAACGCTTTATCTTTGAGCTTTCAGCGGGTCATTAGGGTTTATTTGGTATAATACCAAAACTTCATTTAAGGTTGGTTCTTATGAATATTTTATTTGGGATTAGCGACACGCAAGAATGTTATAACGCTATTAAATTCGCTGTCAAATTAGCCCATTCGCTTAAAGAGGTCCGTTTCACCTTGTTGCATGTGAGCATGGAAGTGTTTATTTATAGCGAAAGCGGAATGATGGATTACGGCCAGACAGAAGCCTTAGAAGAAGAAAAAGCTAAGGCTTTGTTAAAGCAATTTGAAGACGCTTTCAAAAAAGAAAACATAGAGTGCGAGAGCGTTCTAAAAAGCGGCGATTTGATTGATGTGGTTTTAGAAATGGCTAAGGATTATGATTTGTTATTGATCGGGGCGAGCGAGTCTAATTTGTTGTATCGTTTGTTCATTTCGCACCAAAATAGCTTGGTTGAACAATCCAGTATCCCTGTTGTGATCGCCAAGTAGCCAAGTAGCATGGATAAGCGGCATGAAAATGTATAACATACCCACCCCCACCATGGCGCAAGTGATCATGGTTGATGACCCCATTACGACAGCGGAATTTGTGATCTCTGCTTTAAGAGATTTTTTTGACAAGTCTTTAGAGGAGGCCAAAGCCCTCACATCAAGCATCCATCGTGATGGCGAGGGGGTTTGTGGCGTCTATCCTTATGATATTGCCAGGCATAGGGCAGCATGGGTTAGGGATAAAGCCAGAGAGCTAGATCTCCCTTTAAAATTATTGGTAGAAGAGATAAAATAATGGCTAAATTCAATCAAGATCTCAATGAAGTTCTAAACCAAGCTTTAAATTTAGCCCTGGATCTTAACCACGCCCTTTGCACCACAGAGCATGTGCTACTAGTCATTTTAGAACATGAGAGCGGGGAAAAGATTATTGGCACTTTAGAAAGAGATGACTATGATAAATTAAAACAAATCCTTAAAGACTATTTGTTGCAATATGTGCCTTTAAAGAGCGATCCAGCCAAAATGCCTGCTAGGAGTTTTGTGCTATTAAGAATGCTTAAAAGAATGTATGCGAGTGGTTTTGAGAGCGTGGGCGTGGAAGAATTGCTTATTTTAATGCTGGATCACCCCGATTGTTATGCTTCAAAACTCATGGATAGTTTTGGCATCGCTCGTTTGTATTCTAATCCTGCTTTATTGGATTTGGATAACCATGGTATTCCTAATGACATTAATGATAATGAAGAAGCACCCAAAAACACTCCCCTAAAAAAATACGCTAAAAATTTGAGCGCTTTAGCCCAAGACAACGCTTTAGATCCAGTCATTGGCAGAGAAGAAGAGATTTTAAGAGTGATAGAAATTTTAGGGCGCAGAAAAAAGAATAACCCGCTTTTAATTGGCGAAGCGGGTGTAGGGAAAACCTCCATCGCTGAAGCTTTGGCTTTAAAAATCACTCAAAAAGAAGTGCCGGAGTTTTTGCAAGAATATGAAGTCTATTCTTTGGATTTGGCTTTAATGGTGGCTGGAGCAAAATACAGAGGGGATTTTGAAAAACGCTTGAAAAAAACGCTCAAAGAAATCCAAGAAAACGGCCGCATCATTTTATTCATTGATGAAATCCACACCCTTTTAGGTGCAGGGAGCAGTAACGCTGGGAGCTTGGATGCGGCGAATATATTAAAACCGGTTTTAACGGATGGGAGCTTGAAATGTTTAGGGGCGACCACTTTTGAAGAATACCGCAGCGTGTTTGAAAAAGACAAGGCTTTTAATAGGCGCTTTTCAGTCATAAAAGTTGAAGAGCCTTCTAAAGAAGCGTGTTACTTGATTTTAAAAAAGATCGCTCCCCTTTATGAAGAACACCACCAGGTGCGTTATGATGAGAGCGTGTTTAAGGCATGCGTGGATTTAACGAGTGATTACATGCATGATAAATTCTTGCCGGATAAAGCGATTGAATTATTAGATGAGGTGGGATCGAGGAAAAAAATCAGCCCTAAAAAGGGCAAAAAAATCGGCGTTGATGACGTGAAAGAAACGCTCGCTCTCAAGCTTAAAATCCCTAAAATGCGTTTGAGCAGCGATAAAAAAGCTCTTTTAAGGAACTTGGAAAAATCGCTTAAAAATAAGATTTTTGCCCAAACCGAAGCGATCAATCTTGTCAGCAATGCGATTAAAATCCAGTATTGCGGGCTTTCTGCAAAAAATAAGCCTGTGGGGAGCTTTTTATTCGTGGGGTCTAGTGGGGTGGGGAAAACAGAATTGGCTAAAGAGCTGGCCTTGAATTTGAATTTGCATTTTGAACGCTTTGACATGAGCGAATACAAAGAGGCCCATAGCGTGGCAAAGCTCATCGGGAGTCCTAGCGGTTATGTGGGGTTTGAGCAAGGGGGGTTATTGGTGAATGCGATTAAAAAACACCCGCATTGTTTGCTGCTTTTAGATGAAATAGAAAAAGCCCATTCTAATGTGTATGATTTGTTGTTGCAAGTGATGGATAACGCCACTTTGAGCGATAATTTAGGCAATCAGGCGAGTTTTAAGCATGTGATTTTGATTATGACTTCAAATGTGGGGAGTAAGGATAAGGACACGCTAGGGTTTTTTAGCGCTAAAAATACCAAGTATGATAAAGCCGTTAAAGAGCTTTTGACCCCTGAATTACGCTCCAGGATTGATGCGATCGTGCCGTTTAATGCGCTCAGTTTGGAGGATTTTGAACGCATTGTTTCTGTGGAATTAGACAAATTAAAAGCCCTAGCGCTAGAGCAAGACATAACCTTAAAATTCCATAAAGAAGTTGTGAAATTCATCGCGCAAAAAAGCTACCAAACGACTTTAGGAGCGAGGGAAATTAAAAAAATCATTCATAATGAAATCAAAACTAGATTAAGCGATATACTGCTCTTGCAATCGCTTAAAAAACCTTGTAAGATCGCTTGCTTGCTAGAAAAAAACCAATTGGTTTTAAAAGAAATCAAGTGCTTGCAAAAGGTGAAAGAAAATGACTTTTGAAATGCTTTATAGTAAAATCCATAGGGCTACTATCACAGACGCTAATCTCAATTACGTAGGCTCGATCACCATAGATGAGGATTTAGCCAAGTTCGCTAAGCTCAGAGAGGGCATGAAAGTAGAAATCGTGGATGTCAATAACGGCGAACGCTTCAGTACCTATGTGATTTTAGGGAAAAAAAGGGGCGAAATTTGCGTCAATGGCGCAGCGGCCAGAAAAGTAGCCATAGGTGATGTGGTGATCATTTTAGCTTATGCGAGCATGAATGAAGATGAAATCAACGGGCACAAGCCATGCATCGTGCTAGTGGATGAAAAGAATGAAATTTTAGAAAAATAAGGGGTTAGAGATGGATTTTAGCCAATTGGGCGGGTTATTAGACGGCATGAAAAAAGAGTTTTCCCAACTAGAAGAAAAGAATAAAACCACGATCCACACTTCCAAAAGCGGTGGGGGAATGGTGAGCGTGAGTTTTAATGGGGTGGGGGAGTTAGTGGATTTGCAAATTGATGACAGCCTGTTAGAAGATAAAGAAGCGATGCAAATCTATTTGATGAGCGCTTTGAATGACGGGTATAAAGCCGTAGAAGAAAACCGAAAAAATTTAGCTTTTAATATGCTGGGGAATTTTGCTAAATTGTGATGTTTTGCAAAGCCCTTATCGTTCTATGGTTTTTTTTGAATGGCTTAGGGGCTTATGATTTCAAGCATTGTCAGGCTTTTTTTAAAAAAGCGAGCCTTCAAAAAGGGGGCGTGGCTTTAAAAGAATTACCTAAAGGCGTGTATTTGTATTATTCCAAAACCTACCCCAAACACGCCAAAGTCATCAAATCCGATCCCTTTGTAGGGTTGTATTTGTTGCAAAGCGCACCAAGCGAGTATTTTTATACCTTAAGGGATTTAGACAAAGACGCCCTGATAAGGCCAATGGCCAGTGTAGGGGATAAAGAAGCCCTAGAAGTGCGATTGCTTTTCAAGCAAAAAGGCTATGAGCACTACGCTCAAATTTCACAAAAGATTCAAAAAAATGGCGTTATCAGCAATATTTGCTATCAAATGTTAGGGCTAGGGGTAGGGGGGAATGGCTTTATAGAAACGAAATTTATCAAGCGTTTTTTAAACCAGCAAGAGCCTTATTATGGGGATATTGGGGTGCGTTTAGAAGAATATAATAAGCGTTTAGTAATAGCGCAATTTGATCCCTTTTTCCCTAAAAACCCTTTTTTAAAAAACGATGAAATCCTAGCGATCAACCATCAAAAGATCCACTCGTTAGCGGAGTTTGAATGGGTGGTGAGCAATCTTAAATACCAAAGCCTTGCAAAAGTGAAAATCAAACGAAACCATAAAACCAAAGAAGTAACGCTTAAAGTCAATAAGCGTTATGGGGGGTTTTTGCTCAAAGACACTTTTTTAGAGCGCTATGGCATCGCTTTAGATAGGCGTTTTATTATCACTAAAATAGGCAGTCATTTACCCAAAGGCTTGGATTTTTTAAAGCTTGGGGATAGGATTTTGTGGGTGAATCGTAAAAATGTGGCGTTTAACCCGAAGGCTTTAAGAGAAGCGTTAAGCGCGCCTAAAATTGAATTATTAGTTTGGCGTAAAGGCTTTGAATTTTACATTAAAGTCCGTTGAAGTATTGATGAAAAATGACGCTTATGAGATCATTCTTTCTTGGTTTATCACGCCTCTCACGGCGATTTTAGGGCGTTTCGCTGAATTTTTTCTCTACACTTTGCATGCGCAATTGGTGTTTAATAGCGTGGTCGCTTTGGCGTTCATGCTCTTTGCTTATAGGAGTTTGAAAGAACAGAATTTCTTCAGCGCTAGCACGCTAACAGAAGCGTTATTGTTTGTGGGGTTTTTTGCGCTTTTTAACTACACTTTAAAAAATCCTTTGCATTTTTATGAATTTTTCCAAAACGCTATTTTTATTGCGCCTAACATGATCACACAAAGCCTCTCTCAAAGCTTGAGTAACTTTTCTAACCATGCGCTTTCTTTAGATTTTATCTTTAATCATGGCTTTTATGCCCTTAGCTTTATCAGCGATTTGAGCCATAATGAAATGTCTGTGTGGCTTTTTTTAAGCATTTTGCAAGGGCTTTTTTTGAGCGTGCTGTTTGCGATCATCATTTTAGTGTACTTAGAAGTGCATGTGTGGTGCTCTTTAGGGGTGCTGTTTTTAGCGTTTGGGTTTTTTAAAACCTGGAGGAGCGTTGTGGTTGCGTGTCTAAAAAAATGCTTCGCTCTTGGGTTTTACAAGCCTTTTTTGTTGCTGGTGGGGTTTTTGAATGTGTCGGTTACTAAGGCTTTAATAGACGCTCACATGCAAGAAAAACAAGACTTAAGCCTTTTGTTGGTGGTAGCGTTATTTTTGTGTTGCGTTTTTATCATAGGCGTGCCTTTTTTCATCAACGCTTTGTTTAGGGTGCAAAACAGCCTTAAAGAAACTTACAAACTCGCCACCAATTTGAGCGCTAATCTCAGCCAAAACGCCCTCAATTCCTTACAATACATCACGACCCCACCCGCTCCCTCTAGCGTTTCTTCTTCTAGGAGTGAAAGCGTCTCTAAAGAAAAAGAAACGCATTCCCCCACATTTAAGGTAGAAACCACTCAATTAGATGTAAAAATCCCAAATTTCAAGCAAAAAAAGGTTAAAAAGGATACAATAAATACAAAAAATGAAATTTAAATAAATAGGAATTTAATGAGAATTTTTTTTGTTATTATGGGACTTGTGTTTTTTGGTTGCACCAGTAAGGTGCATGAGATGAAAAAAAGCCCTTGCACATTGTATGAAAACAGGTTGAATCTCGCATGAAAGAAAAGCCTTTCAATAGCGAGCAATTGATCTATTTAGAAGAGCTTTTAAGCCACCAAGAAAAGCATTTAGAAAACAAGCTTTCTGGTTTTTCGGTGAATGATTTGGACATGCAAAGCGTGTTTAGACTGGAGAGGAACCGCTTGAAAATCGCTTATAAACTCTTAGGTTTGATGAGTTTTATCGCTCTTGTTTTAGCGATCGTGTTAATCAGTGTTCTACCCTTACAAAAAACCGAACACCATTTCGTGGATTTTTTAAACCAGGACAAGCATTACGCCATTATCCAAAGAGCGGATAAAAGCATTTCTGGTAATGAAGCGTTGGCTCGTTCGCTTATAGGGGCGTATGTGTTAAACCGAGAGAGCATTAACCGCATTGACGATAAATCGCGCTATGAATTGGTGCGCTTGCAAAGCAGTTCTAAAGTGTGGCAACGCTTTGAAGATTTGATTAAAACGCAAAACAGCATTTATGCGCAAAGCCATTTGGAAAGAGAAGTCCATATCGTCAATATTGCGATCTATCAGCAAGACAATAACCCCATTGCGAGCGTCTCCATTGCCGCTAAACTCATGAATGAAAACAAGCTGGTGTATGAAAAGCGTTATAAAATCGTGCTGAGTTATTTGTTTGACACCCCGGATTTTGATTACGCTTCCATGCCTAAAAACCCTACCGGCTTTAAAATCACCCGCTACAGCATCACTGAAATCGTGCCGACTAATAGGGGCGATTGATGCGTAAGGTTTTATACGCTCTCATGGGCTTTTTGTTGGCTTTTAGCACTTTAAGAGCCGATGATTTTTTAGAAGAAGCTAACGAAACAGCCCCAACGAATTTAAACCACCCCATGCAGGATTTAAACGCCATTCAAGGGAGCTTTTTTGACAAAAACCGCTCAAAAATGTCCAACACTTTGAACATTGATTACTTTCAGGGGCAAACTTATAAAATCCGCTTGCGTTATGCGATGGCGACCTTATTGTTTTTTTCAAAACCTATTAGCGATTTTGTTTTAGGGGATAAGGTGGGCTTTGATGCGAAAATCTTAGAAAGTAACGATCGCATTTTGCTCATCAAACCCCTACAAATTGGCGTGGATTCTAATATCAGCGTGATTGATAATGAGGATAAGATTTTTTCTTTCTATGTGTTTTCTACCACTTTCACTAGCTCCAAACACCCTAATTTACAGGTTTTCATAGAAGATAAAAACTATTACTCCAACGCTTTTATGAAGCCGCAAAATAAAGAAAATAAAGAAAATACCCTTGAAAATGCCCCCACAAACAACAAACCCTTAAAAGAAGAAAAAGAAGAAACCAAAGAAGAAGAGACTATAACTATTGGCGATAACACTAACGCCATGAAAATCGTTAAAAAAGACATTCAAAAAGGCTATAGGGCTTTAAAAAGCTCTCAAAGGAAATGGTATTGTTTAGGGATTTGTTCTAAAAAATCCAAACCCTCTTTGATGCCTGAAGAAATCTTTAACGACAAGCAATTCACTTATTTCAAATTTGACAAAAAATTAGCGCTCTCTAAATTCCCGGTGATTTATAAAGTCGTTGATGGCTATGATAACCCGGTGAATACTAGGATTGTGGGCGATTACATTATCGCTGAAGACGTTTCGGCTAAATGGACTTTAAGACTGGGCAAGGACTATTTGTGTATCCGTTTTGTCAAAAAGGGTAAAGATGAATAAGTGGATTAAGGGGGCGCTTGTTTTTGTGGGGGGTTTTGCAACGATTATAACCATTTCTTTAATCTACCATCAAAAGCCAAAAGCCCCCTTAAATAACCAACCCAATCTTTTGAATGACGATGAGGTGAAATACCCCTTACAAGACTACACTTTCACTCAAAACCCACAGCCAACTAACACAGAAAGCTCTAAAGACGCTACCATCAAAGCCTTACAAGAACAGCTAAAAGCCGCTTTAAAAGCCCTAAATTCCAAAGAAATGAACCACTCTAAAGAAGAAACTTTTACTAACCCTCCCATAGATTTAAAAGCAAACACAACCCCTCCTAAAAAAGACTTCTCTTCAAAGCAATTAGATTTATTAGCCGCTCGCATCACCCCTTTCAAACAAAGCCCTAAAAATTACGAAGAAAACCTGATTTTCCCCATGGATAACCCTAAGGGCATTGATGGTTTCACTAACCTTAAAGAAAAAGACATCGCTACTAATGAAAACAAGCTTTTACGCACCATTACAGCCGATAAGATGATACCCGCCTTTCTCATCACGCCTATTTCTAGCCAGATCGCTGGTAAAGTCATCGCGCAAGTGGAGAGCGATATTTTTGCGAGCATGGGCAAGGCCGTCTTGATCCCCAAAGGTTCTAAAGTCATAGGCTATTACAGCAACAACAACAAAATGGGCGAATACCGCCTAGATATTGTATGGAGCCGCATCATCACCCCCCATGGCATCAATATCATGCTCACTAACGCTAAAGGGGCGGACATTAAAGGCTATAACGGCTTGGTGGGGGAATTGATTGAAAGGAATTTCCAGCGCTATGGCGTGCCGTTACTGCTTTCTACGCTCACTAACGGCTTGTTGATTGGGATCACTTCGGCTTTAAACAACAGGGGCAATAAAGAAGAGGTGACCAATTTCTTTGGGGATTATCTTTTATTGCAATTGATGAGGCAAAGCGGCATGGGGATCAATCAAGTGGTCAATCAAATTTTAAGAGACAAGAGCAAAATCGCTCCTATTGTGGTGGTTAGAGAGGGGAGTAGGGTCTTCATTTCGCCCAATACTGACATCTTCTTTCCTATACCTAGAGAGAATGAAGTCATCGCTGAGTTTTTGAAGTAACTCAAAAATGCCCGATTAAAAACGCTATAATAACCCTAAAAAACAAAAGAGAGCCTAACAAGAAAACGCATGAAAGTTAAAAATATCTTACTGAGTGGGGGGAGCGGCAAACGCCTATGGCCTTTAAGCCGTAGCCTATACCCTAAGCAATTTTTAAAGCTTTTTGGCAATGAAAGCTTGTTTAAATTGAGTTTTAAAAGAAACGCTTCTTTAGTGGATGAAACGCTCATTGTGTGCAACGAAAAGCATTATTTTTTAGCCCTAGAAGAAATAGAAAGCGAAATTAAAAACAAAAGCGTGGGTTTTTTATTAGAGAGCTTGAGTAAAAACACCGCTAACGCCATTGCTTTGAGCGCTTTAATGAGCGAGAGGGAAGATTTACTCATCGTTACGCCAAGCGATCATTTGATTAAAGACCTTCAAGCGTATGAAAATGCAATCAAAAAAGCGGTTGGTTTAGCCCAAAAAGGCTTTTTAGTCACTTTTGGGATCAGTATTGAAAAGCCCAACACGGAATTTGGGTATATTGAAAGCCCTAATGGTTTAGATGTCAAGCGCTTCATTGAAAAGCCAAGCCTAGAAAAAGCGATAGAGCTTCAAAAAAGCGGGGGTTTTTATTTCAATAGCGGCATGTTTGTTTTCCAAGCGGGCGTTTTTTTAGACGAATTGAAAAAGCATGCCCCTACTATTTTAAAGGGGTGCGAAAGAGCGTTTGAATCGTTAGAAAACACGCATTTTTTTGAACAAAAGATCGCTCGTTTGAGCGAAAAGAGCATGCAAGATTTAGAAGACATGAGCGTGGATATTGCTTTAATGCAACAAAGCCACAAAATCAAAATGGTAGGATTAAACGCCAAATGGAGCGATTTAGGGAATTTTAACGCTCTTTTTGAAGAAGTGGCTAACGAGTCTAAAGAAAATGTCAGCCTGAATCAAACGCCTATTTTTGCCAAAGAGAGTGCAAATAATTTAGTGTTTTCTCATAAAGTGAGCGCTCTTTTAGGCGTTGAGAATTTAGCAATTATTGACACTAAAGACGCTCTTTTAATCGCTCATAAAGACAAGGCTAAAGATTTAAAAGCTCTAGTGAGCGAGATAGAAACAAACAACCAAGAATTGTTGCAAACGCACACTAAAGTCTATCGCCCTTGGGGGAGTTATGAAGTCTTGCATGAGAGCGGTTGTTATAAGGTTAAGATTTTAGAAGTCAAACCAAACGCTAGGCTTTCTTTGCAAAAGCATTTCCACAGGAGCGAACACTGGGTGGTGATTAGCGGGATGGCGAGCGTGGAATTGGATCACCAATCGTTTGAATTGCAAGCTAATGAGTCCACTTATATCCCTAAAAACACCCTACACCGCCTGGCTAATTACGGCAAAATCCCTTTAATCATCATAGAAGTTCAAGTGGGCGAGTATGTCGGCGAAGACGATATTGTGCGGATTGATGATGATTTTAGCAGACAAAATCAAAACGCCTAATGAAAAAATTTAATAAAGAAAATTTAATAAAGGAAAAATAATGAAAGAAAAAATCGCTTTAATCACCGGGGTTACCGGGCAAGATGGGAGCTATCTGGCTGAATACTTGCTCAATTTAGGTTATGAAGTGCATGGGTTAAAAAGGCGCTCTTCTAGCATCAACACTTCTAGGATCGATCATCTGTATGAAGATTTGCATAGCGATCATAAAAGGTGTTTTTTCTTACACTATGGGGATATGACCGATAGCTCTAACCTCATCCATCTAATCGCTACCACTAAGCCTACAGAGATTTATAATTTAGCCGCTCAAAGCCATGTGAAAGTCTCTTTTGAAACCCCAGAATACACCGCTAACGCTGATGGTATTGGCACGCTAAGGATTTTAGAGGCCATGCGGATTTTAGGTTTAGAAAAGAAAACACGATTTTATCAAGCCAGCACGAGCGAATTGTATGGCGAAGTCTTAGAAACCCCACAAAATGAAAACACCCCCTTTAACCCACGAAGCCCCTATGCGGTCGCTAAAATGTATGCCTTTTACATCACCAAAAATTACAGAGAGGCCTATAACTTGTTTGCGGTTAATGGCATTCTCTTTAACCATGAAAGTAAAGTAAGGGGCGAAACTTTTGTAACCCGTAAAATCACACGAGCCGCTAGCGCGATAGCGTATAACTTAACGGATTGCTTGTATTTAGGGAATTTAGACGCTAAAAGAGATTGGGGGCATGCCAAAGATTACGTGAAAATGATGCATTTAATGCTCCAAGCGCCCATTCCCAAAGATTATGTGATCGCGACAGGAAAGACCACGAGCGTGCGCGATTTTGTGAAAATGAGCTTTGAATTTATCGGTATTGATCTAGAATTTCAAAATATAGGGATTAAAGAAATCGGTTTGATTAAAAGCGTTGATGAAAAAAGAGCGAACGCTTTAAAATTGAACTTAAGCCATTTAAAAAAAGGCCAAATCGTGGTGCGCATAGACGAGCGTTATTTCAGGCCTACTGAAGTGGATTTGCTCTTAGGCGATCCCACTAAGGCAGAAAAAGAGCTAGGCTGGGTTAGGGAATACGATTTAAAAGAGTTGGTTAAGGACATGTTAGAATACGATTTAAAAGAATGCCAGAAAAACCTTTACTTGCAAGATGGGGGCTATATTTTAAGGAATTTTTATGAATGAGATTATTTTAATCACCGGCGCTTATGGCATGGTGGGGCAGAACACGGCGTTGTATTTTAAAAAAAATAAGCCTGATGTTACTTTACTCACCCCTAAAAAGAGCGAATTGTATTTATTGGATAAAGACAATGTTCAAGCTTATTTGAAAGAATACAAGCCTACAGGCATTATCCATTGCGCCGGGAGAGTGGGGGGCATTGTCGCTAACATGAACGATCTTTCAACTTACATGGTTGAGAATTTGCTGATGGGCTTGTACCTCTTTTCTAGCGCTTTGGATTTGGGCGTTAAAAAAGCCATTAATCTAGCGAGCTCTTGTGCTTATCCTAAATTCGCCCCTAACCCTTTAAAAGAAAGCGATTTATTGAACGGCTCTTTAGAGCCAACCAACGAGGGCTATGCTTTAGCCAAACTCTCTGTGATGAAGTATTGCGAGTATGTGAGCGCTGAAAAGGGCGTTTTTTATAAAACCCTAGTGCCTTGCAACCTTTATGGCGAGTTTGACAAATTTGAAGAAAAAATAGCGCACATGATACCAGGGCTTATTGCTAGGATGCACACCGCTAAATTGAAAAATGAAAAAGAGTTTGTGATGTGGGGCGATGGCACGGCCAGGAGAGAATATCTAAACGCTAAAGATTTAGCCAGGTTCATTTCTCTAGCTTATGAGAATATCGCTTCAATCCCTAGCGTGATGAATGTTGGCTCTGGCGTGGATTACAGCATTGAAGAGTATTATGAAATGGTCGCTCAGGTTTTAGACTATAAGGGCGTGTTTGTTAAGGATTTATCCAAACCAGTGGGCATGCAACAAAAGCTTATGGATATTTCCAAACAAAAGGCTTTAAAATGGGAATTAGAAATCCCTTTAGAGCAGGGCATTAAAGAAGCTTATGAGTATTATTTGAAACTTTTAGAGGTTTGAAATAAAATCAAGGCTCTTATAGAGTTTAAAAACGCTTTGCCATTAGGTGTTAGGCTAGCGGTTTTACGATATTGTGCTTATCAATTCGCTTCAAAAAGCTTGAGCCATTAATGGGGGTTTGGTCGCTTCGCTCTCAATCTCAAGCGCTTTCAAAAAGCAAGGCGTGTTGGTATTTTAATTTTTCATAAAGAGCTAGGGAGTGGGGGAAGTGGGGGCTTTTTTTATGAGATTAACCACTGCTTGCTTTAAATCAAAACTTGTATTTTACAACCAGTAGCTACGATTGGCATGAGATTTATCTTTTATATGAGCAGGCAATTCCCTCTATTGAATTGAATGTTTTGGATTTTTATGCTGTCTGTTTTTAGAGATGATTGCTAGTTGGTTTTTACTTTCCAAAATCCCAAGTCCCTTTATCAGTCTCTATACTGACTTCTTTTATATGCTGATAACGAAGTATATAAAATTGATAGCTATCACCAAATCTTAGCGTTTTATTAATCTTGAAATAAGGAAGTCCATCGTTATCACAATTCCCACGATTGATTTTTGCGCTCAATATAGTGATACTATCAACATTTGAAATGATGCTTATCCAATAAAGGCTGTTCCTAAAAGTTACTTCTATGTCTATTGGTGGTTTTTCACTACCACTACACTCCACAAAAAACACAGCAAACCCAAAAATGACTGCTAATACCAAGCCCGCTTTTTTATAACCCGCCACTAACACCCTCTTATTGTAAGTTTTCTTTCAAATAGCTTGAGTTTAGTAGACTTAGACTTAGCTTAGGCAGACTCTAAACTATTTTTAGGGCAGGCTTAAAACGATTAAAAAATGACGGCGTGTTAACAAATCCTAGGCAACAATTCGCCCTCTGGCATCTCTAAAATCCTTTCAAAACCCCATGCGTTCTTTAAAACCACGCTAGGATAGGGGTTTTCAAACACTTTGCCGATCACGCAAGCGTTTTTAGCTTTCTCATTACTTTTTAAAATTTCTAAGGCTTTAGGGGCGTCTTTTTGATTGAGCGCTAAAACAAACACCCCCTCATTGGCTAGCGTGTAGGGTTCTAGCCCTAAAATCTCGCAAATCCCTTTCGTTTCTTCTTTTAAGGGGATTTTTTCTTCTTCTATGACGATTTTCACTCTAGAGCTGTTCGCCCATTCGTTCAGCACGCTCGCTAACCCGCCCCTAGTCGCATCTCTTAAAGCATCAATTTTGAGATCGCTTAAAAATAGGGGTTTTAATAAGGGATAGAGCAGTTGGCAATCGCTTTCTAGATTCGTTTTAAGCTTGATTTCATGACGCATCGCAAACAAGCTTGCCCCATGATTGGCGATAGTGTCGCTTAGGATAATGGCTTGCCCTGGTTGTAAATGGCGCGAAGAAATCCCTGGCTTGATGATTTTACCAATACAGGTTGTGTTGATAAAAAGCTTATCCACGCTCCCTTTTGGCACGACTTTAGTGTCTAGGGAGAGGAGTCTTAGATTGGCTTTAAACAATTCTTTTTGTATGGATTGTAAAATTTGTTTTAAAAGAGGGATTTCTAAGCCTTCTTCTAAAATAAAACCCATATTCAAATACAAAGGTTCGCCCCCTTGCACGCTCACGTCATTCGCACTCCCGCAAACGCAAAGCTTGCCTATATCGCCTCCATTAAAAACTAAGGGCGTGATGACAAAACTATCCGTGCTCACGCAATATTCCCCACTAGCTTCAAATTTAGGGGCGTCTTCATCAAACGCAATAATCCATTCTTTTAAATAGGGCATAAAGACTCGCTCAATCAAAGCGTTTGTTTCTTTCCCTCCGTTCCCGCATGCTAGAGTTATGCTATCCATTTTTATCCTTTTTTGATGATTGTAGGGTTGAAATACGCCATTAAGGCTTGACCGACAGGGATACTGCTATCGTTAGGAGGGAAATGCTTATGGAAAAAATACTGCCTCTTTAGCCCCCTCAATCGTTTGGCTAATTGTTCGCATAATAATTGGTTGCAAAACACGCCCCCACTGCACACCACGACATGCTCTTTAAAAGGCGCAATCAAAGCGGTAATGATTTCTACTAGGCTGTTAAAAAATTTCTTGGCGATGCGTTTGGGTTCTAAAACGCCCAAATCCTTTTCAAACGCTTGATAAAATTTTTTTAAACACACCACGCTGTTTTTGATTGTAAAAGGGTAAAAGGCGATCTCATCGCTTCGTAGGGCTAGATTTTCTAAAACCTGCCCGCTCTCGGCTTCAAAACTAATCGTTCCCACTAAATCCAAACTAAACGCTACTATATCAAACAAACGCCCTATGGAATTGGTGGCGACGCTTTGAATTTTTTTGTCATGCATTTGTTGGAAAATTTCTAATTCGTCTTCTTTAAAATACTTTTGAATGCGCTTTAAAAGCTTGTTGAGTTGGTGCTTTAAAGCGATTTCTAAAACCAGGCGTTTAGGCTCTTTGATCGCTTTTTCCCCCCCTAAAAGCAGAAATTCTTCAAACCTAGCCACCTCTTCAATGCGCTCCAAATCCCCCACAAAACACTCCGCCCCATAAATCTTATTTTCATAAGCCCCACTCCCATCCCAGATGATGCCTATAAAAGGGTTGTTTAAATGCGAATCTTGTAACAACGCATCTAAAACACTCGCTAAAAAGTGGGCATGGTGGTGCTGGACTTGCAACAAGGGCGTATTAAAATCACAAGCCATTTTGGTGGTGGTGTAGTTTTTATGCTTATCGCAAGCTAAGATGGTGGGTTTAAAATCATAGGTTTTTAAGAAAAAATTCAAAGTTTCTTTAAAGTGCTTTTCATTTTCTAAAACGCTCAAATCCCCACAAAAAGGCGAGAGTAAAAGAATGGAAGTTCCACTATCTAGTAAGCTAAAATGCCCTTTTTGCTCCGCTCCAAGCGCTAAAATCTTTTTTTGCGAATCATTAGAGCGTTTAGGCAAAGTGAGATAAAGTGGGGCAAACCCCCTAGCCAAACGCATGGGGCGAATGGCGTTGTCTATGCATTGCGCGATGCTGTCATCAATCCTGTGGATGATAGCGCGATTGTGCGTGAGCTTAAAATCAAAAATGAAACTCAAGGCGTCAATCTCAGCCTCATCGCTCGCTAAAGGGAGAGAGCTGAAATTCGCGCTCGTGAACACAATGGGGAAATCCAATAAATCCAGTAATAAAGCATGCAAGGGGGTATAGGGTAAGATGATGCCATAAAAGGGGGAGTTTTTAGCGATATTGGGGGCTAATTGCGTGTCAGGTTTTTTATGCGCTAAAAGAATGGGGGCGCTTGTAGAATTTAAGCTCTCGCATTCTAATGCATTCAAAAACGCATGCTGTTTGGCTGTGTTTAGATCTTTAAACATGAGCGCGAAAGGCTTTAGGGGGCGGTTTTTTAAAAGCCGTAATCTTTCTATGGTTTGAAAATTCCTCGCATCGCACAAGAGGGCAAAGCCTCCCAAACCTTTAAGAGCGATGATTTTACCTTTTTGAATGTCTTTAGTGCATTCTAAAAGAGCGTCATCATTTTTGAATCGCTTGTAATTGAGCGTAATACCGCACTTTTTGCAGCTGATGCCTTGAATGTGGAAGCGCTTATTGGTAGGGTCTTGATAGACAGAAGCGCAAAACCCGCAGAGTTTGAAAGGTTTTAGGGCGGAGTTTTCTCTATCATAGGGTAGGGCGTTTAAAAGGCTGTATCTCGCCCCGCATTTCGCGCAAGAATTGAAAGCGTAATGAAAATAGGGGGAGTTTTTATCTCTGATTTCTCTCAAGCAATCCTTGCACACGCCTAAATCTTTAGGGATTTGGCTGAGCAAATTTAAAGAGTGGTTCTTGCTTTCTAAAATCCTAAAATCATTGAATCTGAACGCCTTATCATAAGGGCAAATAATGATTTTTTCAACCAACGCTAAAGGGGGCAACCCTTTTTTCAGGGCGTTTAAAAAAGACTCTGTTTTATGAGCGGGTAAGACGATTTCTAAAGCCGCTTGGGTGTTACGCGTAAAGCCTACAAGCTCTAATTTTTGAGCTAGGGTATAGATAAAAGGGCGCATGCCCACGCCTTGAACCACGCCAAAAAGCGTGATTTTATTCAATAAAGTTGCATCGTTACACAATGCAAGCTTCCATGCTGTTTGATTAAAGTATTGCAATCAACCCCTATCACTTCTAGGGGCGTGTGTTGTTTTAAGGTTTCTAAAATGAGTGCGTCTTTAGGGTCGTTGTAGGTGGGCACAATAAGAGCGTCATTGCACAATAAAAAATTCGCATAAGTCGCCGGCAAGCGTTGTTGGTTTTCATCAAAAATGGCTTTGGGGATTTCTAGGGGGATGAGTTTATAGGGCGTTCCATCCAGTTTTTTAAAGGTTTTTAATTCTTCTTGCATGTTTTTTAAGGCCGTGTAATGCTCATCGTTTTCATCTTCGCATGCGCTATAAACGATGGTGTCTTTATCTAAAAAGCGAGCGAGCGTGTCGGTATGGCTATTGGTGTCATCGCCTTTGAGATAGCCATAAGAATACCACAGCACTTGTTTAGCCCCTAATTCCTTTTTAAGCATGTCTTCTATTTCATCTTGATTCAAATGGGGGTTACGATTTTTTTCTAATAGGCATTGGGTGTTGGTTAAAATACTCCCGGCCCCATCGCTTTCTATACTCCCGCCCTCTAAAATATAGGGCATCGTTTTTAAAGGGTGTTTTAAAAACCCTAAACTTTTGAGTTTGAAATTCACCTGATTGTCTAAATTGGATGGGTATTTTAACCCCCAGCCGTTAAAGCCAAAATCCAAGCACTCTAAAACGCCATGGTTTTCAATACTGATCGCTCCAAAATCCCTAGCCCATGTGTCGTTAGTGTCAATTCTTGCGATTTCTACACCAGATAAGTTTTTAAGCATCTCATAGCCGATAGCATCGCTAGTATGGACGCACACTAACACCTGAGCGTGTTTGGCTATGGTTTGAATGATGTTTAAAAAACTTTCCCTAGCCTCTTTGATGCAATACGCCCAGTCGCCAAACTCATGGGGGAACGCCATTAAAACCGCTTGGATTTTTTCAAACTCCGCTAACATTCTTTTCATTCAAAATATCCTTTTAAATAACTATAACACAATCTCATTCAAATAGCGTTTTTAAAACAAATTCAAACGCTTTTGGGCGGTTTGAAAATATTTTTTTTCTAACTCTATACCGATAAAATTCCGTTTTAAATTTTTACACGCTAAGCCGGTGGTGCCGCTCCCCATGAAAGGATCTAGCACGATGTCATTAGGGTTTGTGTGGATGGAAATGATTTTTTCCATTAAAGCCAGGCTTTTTTGCGTGGGGTGTTTGGTTTTTTCAATTCCGCTCACCACAGGGCTTTTTAAAATCAAGGGCCGTAAATATTTTTCATTTTCGGGTTTATTAAACACCCATTTAGCTTTCTTTTTAACCGCCCACAGGGCAAATTCCGTGTCCTGGACATAGCGCCGGTTAAGATTTCTTGGCATGGGATTACTTTTAACCCATTGGATAAAGTCTTTGATTACAAAGCCGTTTTCTTCTAAAAAATCAGCGATATGGCTTATAAACCTGTAAGAGCAAAAAATAATCATGCAGCCGTTTGGATTGACTAAGGGGGCGTAGCGCTTGATCCATTCTAAAAGCTTGAAATTTTTATCCCATTCCCCAAAATCTATGCCTTGCCTTTTAGCGCTCTTTAGGGTGGAAAAATGGTTTTTAACCGAAATGTTGTAAGGAGGGTCTGTGATGATCGCATCCACTTTTAAATTTTGCTGGTGAAAATCCTTGATGATTTCAAAAGCGTCAGCGTGATAAATTTGTATCATTTTCTTAAGCTTTTTAAGATCGCTTTGCCTAAGGCTAGGGCTAGAAGAGGAGGCACAGCGTTACCGATTTGCTTACAAACGCTCGTTTTATTGCCATAAAAGATATAATTACCGCTAAAACTCTGTATCCTGGCGGCTTCTCTGGGCGTGGTAGAGCGGTGCAATTCGGGGTGGGAGTTGGTGCCATTACTCGGGGTGTCAAAGCGTGTGTCTATGGTGGGGCTGATTTTATTCCAATTCAGGCGCCCCCATGTGCTTTTGAATTGCTGTTTGCCATGCAAGTTTTTAGGCAAGCATTCTTTGCCTTGCTCTTTATTGATGAGCTTTAATTTCTCTAATGCGGCTTGCGAGTGGTTGGTGGCTTGATGGTTGTATAATTTAGGGCTATCTTTTCGCATTAAAGCCTGATAGCTTGATTGGATAGGGTTTAAATAATCGCTCTCAAACGCCCCCTCATTAGAACAAAGATAAGCCAAATCGCTTATGGTCTCTTGAATATTCACGCTTTGAGAAGGCTCTAAAAGATTGAAATCAAAACTAAAACGACTAGCCCCTACAATAAAAGCCCTCTCTCTGTTTTGAGGCACGCCATAATCTTTAGCGTTTAGGATTTGATAGCTTAGTTGATACCCTAAAGCGTTCAATCTTTCTTTGATTTCTTCTAAAAAATAGCCTTTAGCGCAAGAGATTATGTTTTTCACGTTTTCAATGATAAAAATTTCTGGTTTTATGGCTTTGACTATTTCTATAATATTCTAAGAATAAAAAATTCCTAGGGTCTTTTAGCCCTAAATTTTTCCCTTTATTAGAAAAGCCTTGACATGGAGGCCCGCCAATGATCATGTTGATTTCTAATTTTTGAGCTAGCTTAATGACTTTTTCTTTAATGTCGGTTTGAGTGATGTCCCCACAAACACCTATGGCGTTTTTATGGTTGTTTTCAAAAGTGATTAGGGCTTGTTTATCGCAATCTAGCCCTATTAAAGCGTCAAACTCCTTTAAATATTCTAGCCCAGCACTAAAACCCCAAGCCCCACAAAATAAATCTAAAATTTTATAATTCATTTCAAGCTAAATCTTATCAATAAGCGTTAAAAAATCATCGGTTTCAAAACGCAATTTTGCGAACTCCAAATTACCTTTATTGTGATTTAGAATGTTTCTAATCAAGCGTTTTTGAAACCCTTCTGCGCTAGCCCCCTTTTTTAAAGCCCTATGACAAGTAGGGCAAAGTTTAGCGAGATTTTCTAAAACATCTAATTCTTGGTTTTTGCCTAAAGAAATCACATGGTGGATTTCAGTGTAGTAGGAATTGGGATTTTGAGTGATTTGATATAAAGGTAAAGAAAGAAAGCTTCTTTCTTTAATGTCATAATCATCGCAGCATGCGCTGCAAACATTAGGCGTTGAAAGGCGGTAAAAATTGATGATTTTGCTATCTCGTTTAAACTCCTCACTATTTTGAATAAAGCCTAACTGTTCCCTTAATTCTTTAATTCTTTTTTTATCTAAATCTTGTTGATAAACATTCTTCAAATAAAAATGAGCGCGTTCTGTAAAGCTATTACCATGATACTTTGTTGTTGGTGGGTAGCTTAATTTATGATAAATACCATCATAAATAAGAGTGGTTTTAAAAACATGCTCAGCGATTCGCACTTTATAAGGGTTAAACAAACCGATATGGTGTAAATACCAATCCAAATAAATCCTGAATTGAGCGTTTCGTTGGTTAATGCCTTGCGCGTGTTCAGGTTGTAATTCCCTAAAATTGAAATTCAGTGCTTCGCTAGGGATAATGAAAAGATCGATTAAATAATGGAACTTGTTAAATTCTAAAGGGCTATGAAAGAAGTAATCTAAAGTTAAAAAATTTCGTTGCGTATCAATGCTGCCCCTGCTTTCAAAAAAGCCGCTTAAAAAGCGTTTTTGATTGGGGGTCATTAAATTCATTAAATTAGAGCGGTTAAAAAAGTCGTTGTCTATGAGCGAGTTTAAAAGTTTCTTATAAAAAGAGTTTTCGTCTAAATGCAAGTCGTTTTCTAAAATGAAAACAAAAGTTCCTTTGATTTTTGTAACGCTTTCTTGATTGGATTGCCAAATTGGATGCGTGCTTAAAGTGTTGAGAGCGTTTAAAACCTGCACTTTGCTTTTTTCATAGTCAGGGACAAATTTTGAAGACTTGTAAGAACACACTCCATAAATACGATCATTTTTAATTTGAAAACGGCTCAACAACACCCCTAAATTAAAGGGGTCAATAGCGTTTAAAAAGCAAGAAACAAGCAACAATAACCTTTCATTTTTTAAAAGGATTATAAAATAACACTCATTAGTTTTTGTTTAAAGGTTTTAGAATGCTATCTAAAATTTCATTGGTAGCAACGCATTCAAACCCCTCTTCTAAAAGCCCATAGCACCCCACTTCTGCCCCAGAAAATAAAGAAATATAGGTTAAGGTTTGATTAAAGAGCATAGGGGAATTAAGGATTAAATTAAACTCATTTGAAGCATTAATGTTTCAAGCTCTCAATTTCTTTAAGCATGGTTTCAAAAGCCTCTTTAGTGCCTGCTCGCACGCTAGAAAACAAACTAAACACCACAATAGCTATGCTCGCTACAATAAAGCCCGGAACGATTTCATAAATATCCAAAAAGCTTTTGCCAAATTTATCGTATAAAATCACCGTGCTAGCCCCAGAGAGCATGCCAGCAATCGCGCCAATGCGTGTCATTCTTGACCAAAAAAGTGAAAACAAAATCACAGATCCAAAACTCGCGCCAAAGCCAGCCCATGCGTAACTCACGATGCTGAGAATGCTGGCGTTTCTATCCGTTGAAATGAAAAAAGCGATGCAAGCCACCCCTAAAACCGAAAGCCTGGAAATAACCATCACTAATTTTTGGGGGGCGTTTTTATTGAAAATTGTCGCATAGAAATCTTCAGCAATGGTAGAAGAGCTTACAAGCAGTTGCGAACTGGCCGTGCTCATCACCGCCGCTAAAATCGCGCTCAATAAAACGCCTGTGATCCAAGGGTTAAAGAGCAATTGACTCATCACAATGAAAATCTTTTCAGGGTCTTCTAAGCTCAAATCAAATTTATGCGCATACGCAACGCCTAAAAGCCCCATAACGCATGCCCCAATCAAAGAAATAACCATCCAAGAAATCCCAATAATGGTCGCTTTAGGGACATCTTTAATGGAGCGGATAGACATGAAACGCACTAAAATATGGGGTTGCCCAAAATAGCCTAACCCCCAAGCAAGGCTTGAAATAATGGCGACTACGCTAGAGCCTTGCAAGAAAGAAAGGTTTTCAGGCTTGATTTCTCTAATGATCTTAATCCCCTCTCCAATCCCTCCAAGATGGATTATCATAACGATCGGCACCACGATTAAAGCGCTCATCATCAAAAGCCCTTGAATCAAATCCGTCCAACACACCGCCTTATACCCTCCTAAAAAGGTGTAAGAGACAATGATCAGCGTGCCAATGCTTAAAGCGTAGTTGTATTGAATGCCAAAGGTCGCTTCAAAGAGTTTAGCCCCACTCACCAGTCCTGATGAAATGTAAAAAATAAAAAAGATTAAAATCACAAAAGCTGAAATCAAGCGCAAGATGTGTTTATCATCGCTAAAGCGCGTTTCAAAATAATCTGAAATGGTGATGGAATGAGCGATCACGCTCGTATAAATGCGCAAGCGTTTAGCCACAAAAACCCAGTTAATCAAGGCGCCCAAACTCAAGCCTATGGCGATGTGTGAGTTGATTAAACCCCCCACATATAAAGCTCCAGGTAATCCCATTAAAAGCCACCCGCTCATATCGCTCGCCCCCGCGCTCAAAGCACTAATCACAGGGCCCATGGAACGATCGCCTAAGAAATAATCTTCAGTCGTTTCATTTTGTTTGTAAAAATAAAAACCAATATAGAGCATTAACAGCGAATAAACGATAAACATCGTAACGATAGGGGTGCTTAAAACAACATGTCCCATTTTGATCTCCTTATTTAAAACAATATTTATTTTTCAGCACAGCATGATTTGTGGCAAGTTGGTCGCCTTAAAACCCTTGAGCCTAAATTCCCATAACGATGATAAGAAATGCTAACCGATCGCTCTAAGTGGTAATACAGCAATTCAAAACGCCCGTTCAAGCAGGGTTTAGACGTGGCTAAAACCATCCCTAAAGCGCTCGCTTGTTCGTGCAATAAATCCAAACTGCTTTTTAAATAACGGATACGATTGAAAGCATGCAATTTTTCGCTAAATTTTTGCAAGCTTTCATAAACAATAGGGGCGTTTGCTTGGAGCGCTTTTAAACATTCTAAGAAGAATGTTAAATCTTTGTTCGCTCGTTCGCTTTCTGCACTGATCGTTAAAGGGATTTGAGAAATTAAGCATGCCAAAACAACGCCTAACATATCGCTTAAAGTGTCCTTTTCGGTGATGCGATAGCCCACGCTTTTAACTTTAGTGTAGGAAAAAAGGTTGTCTTCGCCTCTGATTTTGACATAGTCTTTAGCTTGGCTGAATTCATGTTTGTAATGATAAGCGTAGCTCTTTGCCATAAAAATCGCGCGCTTCAACTCATGCGTATGCTCATCATAGCCTTTTTGAGTCAAGCCCTCTAAAGTTTCGCTTAAGGGGTTTTTTAGGGCGTGTTCATCTTCTTCACCTTGATGGATATTCACAAATTGCGTGATATAGTTAAAAATACCTACTTTCCTCCCAAACCCCACAGCGGATTTTTTAACCCCCCCAAAAGGCTGGCGCAAAACGATCGCTCCTGTGGTGGGTTTGTTGATATAGATATTACCGGCTTCAATGCGTTCTAAATAATACTCCCACTCCCTTTCGTCCAAAGACTCTAACGCGCTAGTCAGCCCGTAACCGGTAGAATTGACTATCTCTATCGCCTCGTCTAAATCTTGCGCTTTCATCACGGATAAAATGGGCGTAAAAAGCTCAGTTTGGTGCGTGAAATCGCCTTTTTTAGTGCCGTATTTGATGCTTGGCTTCATCAAATAGGGGTTATCATCAACAAAACTTGCCGGGATTTCGTAATTTTCATAGCTTTTCAATTCATCTATGGCTTTGATGACCTTTTCATTAGGCTTGTCCGCTAGAGTGCCGATTTTGTTTTTGAAATCAAAAGGATCGCCCACGCTAAGGCTTAGAGTCGCATCTATCAAAGTCTTTTTAAAGTTCTCATCTTCATAGACTTCTTTTTCTAACACTAAAAGCGAAGTGGCAGAGCATTTTTGCCCCGAATTGCTGAAAGCTGAATGGATGACATTCTTAATCGCCTGGTCTCTGTCTGCCATTTTGCTCACAATGGTGGCGTTTTTGCCGCCCGTTTCAGCGCTCAAAGCTAGAGTGGGGTTAGCTTCTAGCATTTTGTAAGCGGTGTCTTCGCCCCCGGTTAAAATGGCAAACCGGATGCTTTCATCTTTTAAAAGGTGTTCGCTAATATCGCTCCCTTTAGAGGGCAAGTAAATGAGCGCATCTCTAGGCACGCCCGCATCCCAAAAGCACTCACAAAGCTTATAGCCCGTTACGCTAGACAAACTTGAGGGCTTGTAAATCACCCGATTGCCAGCGGCTAGGGGGGCAGCGATAGTGCCTACAGAAATGCCCACAGGGAAATTCCATGGGGCAATGACCACACCCACGCCTTTGGGGGTGAATTGGGTTTTTTTATTTTGCTCTTGTAACACCCTTAAGCTGTAAGGGTAAAACTCTAAAAAGTCAATGGCTTCGCTCACTTCAGCGTCCGTTTCAGCGAAAGTCTTACCCACTTCTAAAGCCGAAATCCCTATTAAATCGTCTCTTCTTTCTCTAAAAAGCTGAGCGGTTTGACTCAATAAAGCATGGATTTCTGTGAAGCTTTTTTGACTGAAATGACTCTTATCGCTTTTAGCCACTTCTAGGGCTTTTAAAATCGCTTCTTTATCCGCTAAATGCACGCTGGCGATTTTTTTATGATGGATTTTATCAAAGACTTCTAAAGGGGTTAAATTAGGATCTTCAAACCTCCCATCTATTTCTGGGTAAAGCTCTAAAATAGGGGCGTTATGCATTTTCTCGCGCACTTTTTTAGCCCACTCTCGGTTGGCTTTTAAAATAAAATCGGTATCGCTTTCGTTTTTAAAGGAGTGGTTTGGGTAGGTGGTATGCCCGCTTTGTTTGGCGTTCCTGTCTTGAGTCCTGTGGGTGGCATTGTCTAAAGTGGCGATTCCTTTAAGGCTGTTTAAAAAGCGTTGTTCTTGATCTTTCCATTCGCTCGTGCCTACTTTGAGGTTAAAAAAAGCTTTCATGAAATTATCGCTTGAGGTATTTTCATCTAGCCTCCTCACCAAGTAAGCGATCGCATTGTTAAAATGCGCTTCATCGCACACCGGCGCATAAAGAATGAGTTGGTGCATCTCTTTTAGTTCCTGGCTCGCTTGCAAGCTCATGCCCTCTAGCATTTCAAAGCTAAAATGCTCTAACACAACAGGGTCGTTAAGGGCATGGATGCGCGTATAGACATAAGCGATTTCAAAAATATTGTGGCTTGCTGCGCCAATATGAATGTATTTATAATTATCGCCCTCTAAAACAAAATCCAGCATTTTATTGTAATTAGAATCGGTGTCTTGCTTACTAGAAAATGTGGGTAACGCCCAGTCTTTCACGGAAGCGATCGTCTCTTCGCTCTCCATGTTCGCTCCCTTAACAAAGCGGATTTTAATGGGCTTTAACCCTTTTAAAACCCTTTCTTTAGAAAAAGCGTGCAGTTTTTTCAAATATTCATAAGAATCAGGGATATAGGCTTGCAGCACAATACCGGCGTTCAAATCAAATTTAGCGATGGATTCCATAAAAGACTCCACCGTGAGCTCTAAATCCCTAAATTCCTCCATATCCAAATTAATAAATTTAGGCATGCCTTGCTTTTTTTCTTCTTCTAAAGCTAGGGCATAAAGAGCGTCTAGGCGTTTGACAATCTCTTTTTTAGAGTATTCAAAATCAAGGATATTGATTTGAGAAAAAATCGTCGTGATTTTAATGGAAATGTATTGGATGTAGTTGGATTTTAGGGCTTGAGAGTATTTTTCAAAACGCGCACTAGCTTCTTCTTCGCCTAAAACTTCTTCGCCAATAAAATTCACATTCAAAATGATTTTTTCATTTTTTCTTTTTAAAATCCGCTCTTTTAATTGGCTTTCTTCTTGATCCAAGACCATCGCTTTTGTGTCGCTTCTGATTTTATTGACAAAGAAAGGCACGCTCATATCAGGGAGCATTTTCCCAAAGCTCAAAAACCCCATTAAAAGCAATTTTTCAAATGAAGAAAAAATCTCACGGCTTTTGTATTTGTCTAAAACATGCTCAATCATTTCAAAGCGGGCTTTATTGTCCAGGCATCTAAAACTCCGATCCATAAGTTCTATAAGCATGACTTTGTTTTCAGGGTTGTTTAAAAGCTTTTGCATTTTAGAGTGGAACGCTTTTTCTTGCTCGCTCAAATGGTTACTGATACTATCTTGCAGTTTTTTGGCTAATTCTAATGAATCGTCAATGATTTTTTGCATGAGCTTACCTTTTATTTAAGAATTTGGCTTGATTGTAGCATGTTTTAAGTGGGTTTTTAAGCGGTCATTTTTAATAATGATTTTTAATTTGTGGTTGTTTTTATACTAAATGAATTTAATTATTAAAATTGATTTTTTTAAAAGTGGTAATTATTTACCGCTTACGACAAAAATTAGAGGAATTTTTTATCGTTTAAAAAGTTCGTTTACTTTTCGTTTAAAAATGAATTTTATCATTCTCGCCGTGTAATTTAAAGTTTAGCTTATTCAATTAAACGATTTTAAATTAAACGGATTTACAACAAATTTTACAAAACAAAGGATATAAAATGAAAACAATTAAAAATGGTATTATGATTGGCACACTCGGTGCGTTGTTATTGAGCGGTTGTTCTAGCTTTGATACTCAGCGTTTCGCTTGTCTTCCTAAAGACCATTCTTTAAAAGACGCTTCTACAAAAAAAGAAGCGCAATACACGCCTAAGGGCTTTTTTGACCCTTATTCTTCTAATTTAAACCACTGGGATTCTACATTCTAGGGGTTTTTAAGAGGGGGGCGAAAAAGGGGGGGATAATAAAGCTCATTTTAAGTTTTCTCAAATTACAATAACCACATTTTTAACATTGATATAAGATAAAAGGAGATATTCTTATGAGTGGTGCTCATAGTGTAGAAAACACGAATATTTCAAAAACGACTGCTTCCACCCCCCCAATAATGAAGAGCTTTTAAAATCTGTTGAAGATCTTAAAGATGGCTTTAAAAAATTAGAAAACAAATTAGAAGACCTTGAACCCTTTGTAAAAATCTCTCGTTGCATAGGCTGCTTTTTTAGAAAATCCTCTAACGACACCCAAGAAAACTCAAAAGACGCTCAAAAAAAAGAGGAAACGCTTAAAGAAGTCCAAGAAGAAAACACCAAACTAAAAGAAGCAAACACCGAACCAGATAGAGAAAGAAATGATCTAACTAGAGAAAAAGATAAGTTAGCTAGTCAAAATACAGATCTGGCTGAAAAAATAAATCTCTAACTACAGAAAAAGACAATCTAAACAATCAGTTTAATGCATCACAAAAGCAAGTGAAAGATTTAGAACAATCTCAGCAAGTTTTAAAAACTGAAAAAACCGAGTTATCAAAAGAAAAAGAAAATCTAACTAAAGCAAACACCGATCTGAAAACCGAAAACGACAAGCTCAACCACCAAGTTATCGCACTCACTAAAGAGCAAGATAGCCTAAAATATGAGCGAGCGCAATTGCAAGATACGCATGGACTTTTAGAAGAATTATGCGCTGATTTAGAAAAAGACAACCAACACCTAACCGACAAACTCAAAAAGTTAGAAAGTGCTCAAAAAAATTTAGAAAATTCTAACGATCAGCTATTACAGGCTAAAGAAAACATAACCGAAGAAAAAACAGAATTGGAGCGAGAAATGGCGCACTTGAAGAGTTTAGAAGCCACAGACAAAAGCGATCTGGACTTGCAAAATTGGCGTTTTAAAAGCGCGATAGAGGATCTCAAACGCCAAAACAGAAAATTAGAAGAAGAGAATATCGTGCTCAAAGAGAGGGTTGATGGCTTGAAAGAGCAACCCTAAAAAACAACCAAAACAATATTAAAGGAGAATATCATGGTAACACCCTTACAGAGTTTAAGGTTGCCGATTGGCCACCCGTTAGTAGAGATTTTGTGCAAGCTGTCTTTAAAAGATAAGCCGCATTCAATGAAGAAGCTCCGATTGATTTCAAAAAAGAAGTGTCAGAAGAAGAGAAAATCAAGTTCAAGCAAGCGTTAAGAGTGCTTCATGCGATTGTCAATAATGAGACTTCTTTAAGGTATCTTTCTGATGACAATCAAAAATTCATGGAGAGTTTAGCGCAAGCTGAAAAGATCACTAATGAGCTTGTAGAAAAAACCTTAGAAATCGTTTCTTATAGCGATGTGGATGTGGATTTTGAAGCGTTTAAAGAAATGATGCTCAAGATAATGATTTGTATCGGTTTTTTTCTCAATTGAAGCAATGGGCTGGAGCGGATAAAAAACGGGATTTTAGGGATTTTAAGGAGGATTTTTCTTTAGAAAGCTTCGCTAATTGCACGGATTTTAACCCTATAGAAATCTATGCTTACTGCATCGGCCGCTGCATCAACAACATGCAAAATGGCGTGTTTTTGAAATACTTTTTATCCTACCCCATCAAGTATGAAAAGCATCAGGCTGAAAAAATCAGAGAGAGTTTTGAAAAAGGCTTGAAAAAATCTTTACCCAGGCATGTTTTTGACGATGAAAAAACGGCTAAAACTTTCAAAGTGGAATTGAGAGTGAGCGAGCCTTGCGCGTATGCCATTAGCGCTTTAAAAAGCTATGGGTTTTTTAAATCAGAGAAGTTAGACAAGCCGGTTTATTACGGGGTGTTTGATTTTGGGGGCGGGACGACGGATTTTGACTTTGGCAAATGGGAAAAAAGCGCTAATCCTAAGTTCGCTTACAAAATGACGCATTTTAGCAGTGGGGGGGATAAGTATTTAGGCGGTGAAAATTTATTGGAATTATTGGCTTGGGAAGTGTATGCCAAAAATTTCCAAGAGCTGAAAGCAAAAGACATTGTCATCGCTAAGCCCAACTATGACAGGATTGATACGCAACGCTTTGGGTCGTTTATGCAAAACTCTAGTGGAGCGCGCTTGAATTTGCAAACGATCGCTTCTAAATTACGCCCTTTTTTAGAAAATCTAGACGCTGATATTATAGAAGCGATAGAAGAAAATGAAGAGTTTAACATAGAGGGTTTTGAAAAGGATTTTAAAACCATGCTGTTGGATAGGAATGGGGTAGAAACGGAATGCGATCTTAAAGTTGATTGCAAAGAGCTTTTAAACCTTTTAAAAGACAAGATCAATGAAGGCGTTGCCAACTTCTTTGCCGGATTTTCTAAAGTGATGGCTGAAAACATTGATGATCAGTGTCGGGCGTTTCATATTTTCTTAGGCGAGAATGCGAGCCGTTCGGTGTTAGTCAAACAAGCGTTTGAAAACGCCAAAGAAAAGCAGCTCAAAGATTACAAGCAAAAGACTTCTAAAGAGGATTTTGCATTCATTCTTTATGAGCCGCTAGGCACAGAAGCATCAGACAAACAGATTTTAGAGCTGACAGGAGAAGACGTTTCTAAGATTCCGGTTTATTTGAAGACCACTTGCAAAACCGGTGTGGCTTTCGGGCTTTTAGAAAGCAGACCCAAAGCAGGCGGGATTGAAATGCCCTTTATAAATTCCAATCCTGTGTTTAAATACGATTTAGGCATTGAGAGAGAAGGGAAATTCCACTCTAGAATCAGTCGGGATTCTTTAAAGCCTGATGAATACCAGATTTTCCAAACTAAAGAGGAATGGGGAGGCTTTGGTGAGTTAGAGATACGATACAGCGACAAACCCTTAGCCAACACCAACACTTTAAACATTCAAGACGCACAACTCATTTTTATAGCACTAGAAGAGCATGAAGAAATGGATGTGAAGGTGTGCTGTGTGGATTCACAAAGCATTAAAGTGGGGCTGTTTAAAGGCGATCAATTAATCTATGAAAGCGAGGTAGAAAAATTATGATGACTAAGAATGCGTATGCGTTTGTCGTGATTGAAGAAAGCGTTATGGTGTTCAAACACACCAAAGATAAGGGGCTAATCCCTATCACTGAAGGCTTTTTGCCTTTAAAAGAGGGCTTTTTGAAAAATTTTAAAGAGCGTTGCAATTTGGAATTTTTAGAAAATTTAGACCTTTTGTTTTTGTATGATTATCAATGTTCAAGCGAGGTTTTTTCCTTGTGTAAGGATTTGAAAAATTCCATCTGGGACAGGAAGCTTGTGGTAGCGTTAGTGGAGGCTTTAGAGGGGTTTAAGGATTGTAATTTGTCGCTCCAAATAGAAGACAAGCGTTCTAACAGCTTGGGTAATGGCGCCAAAAAATTGCTCACCAACGCTGATTTAGGTAGCAACCATAAAGCAATCGTGATAGACAGCATGAAAACATACCACCAAAGCCAGCAAGAAAAATATAAAAGAGAAAGAGGCCAAGCAAAAGAAGTAGAAACACCCCCTAGCTATGGGGGTGGAAGCATTAGAATCAGCGGCGATAAAAAGCCTGATTTTGATGAAGAAAATTTTTAAAAGAAAGGACAACAGATGAGCAGAGTGCAAATGGATACCGAAGAGGTCAGGGAGTTTGTGGATCATTTAGAACGCTTTAAAGAGTTATTGAATGATGAAGTGAATGGCTTGAGCAGCCATTTCCATAGTTTGGATTCATGGCAAGACGCTAGAAGAGACAAATTCAGCGAAGTGTTAGACAACTTGAGAAGCACTTTCAACGAGTTTGATGAAGCCGCGCAAGAGCAAATCGCATGGCTTAAAGAGAGGATTAGGGTTTTAGAAGAGGATTATTAAGGATGATTCATAGCTGAATGGAAAACGGACACAGAAGAAGTCAAAGAAATCGTTAAAAAATGCAGGGATTTTAAAGGATCCTTGCAAGAAGAAAGATGTGCTCCATTCATCAAAAACCTTGATGGATACGCACAAGAAATCCTACTAGAATGCAAAAAAATTGAACTCCAGTTGCAAGGCGCTATAGAAGGATTAAGAAGAGCCAAAAAAGATCAAGATGGCTTTTGGAGTTTCCTTTTAGAGGGTGTGAGAGATATTTGTAGTATGACCTCGAGGGTTATCCCACTTGCTGAACTGGGTGTTAAAGCTTGTGATAAGGCTTTAAATCTTATGAAAGAAAACACAGAAAAATACGAAAAGAATGTGAAGTTATTAGAATAAGCGCTTGAAATCTACTCCATTCAAGCCAAAGCGAGCGTGGAACTTGTTAGGGGAGCTTGGGAGGGCGTTAAAAAAGCGTTGGACTTTTATACTGATAAACACCAGGAATTTATCAAGCGTTTGAATCAAGCGAATGAAGCGATAGATAGCGAATACAATATCGAGCCCCCAGAAATTTTAAAAGAGCGCGATTTTGAAAGCCCTACGATTGTTTATAGGCCTAAAAAAAGCGTTTATGATGAGCGCTTAAAAGATTTAAGGGAGAATTTTAGCTTTTCTTTATACGCTGATTTGAAAGACAGGTTTCAGCGTAGCTCTAGCGGTGGGTTAGATCACGCTAAAGCGCCTAGAGATCATGGAAAAGATTTGATGAGCGGCGCGTATTCTTTTGATGGAGATTTGTCATTAGCCAAAAAGAATGGCGTTAAAAACTTCAAGGGAGCTTTAAAAGACTTTGGCGAAAAAATCAAAAAATCCCCCAACGATTTGAACGCTATAAACGAAGCTTTTAATAACCTAGAAACAGAGTTAGAGCGCGCTACAGAAAATTTGAGCCAAAAAATAGCGCCCGTCTTAGAGCGGTATGAAAATGATAAGCACCATGCGTTGGGTTATGGCGAGTTTTTAGAAAAAGAAAAAGAGGGCTTTATGGTAGATGAGCAAAACCCCTATCCGGAAGAAGTCCGCTTCAATGAGTTGCATTTAGCGGAGTTTGAGAGCGTTTTTAGCGTTATTGTGCCTTTAGAGGATTTAGACAAAACCGCATGCGCTCATCATGCCCTAAAGGCTTTAGAAGCCGCGCTTAAAAATAGGGATTTGGGCTTTGATGCGACAGAATTAGAACAGATCGCAAAAGGATTCATTCCTAGGGGGTATTTGTGGCATTTTGACGCGAATGTCTTAGGGAACTTGGCGTTGGTAAAAGAAGAGTTATTATTAAGCGTGAAACACACGAAAGGATATTCACTATGGAAACAATTCCTACAAACTCAGAACTGAATTGGGAATTTGTAGAGCCGCTCAATGACAATGCATTGAGTGGGTTAGAAGATCAATTAAAAATGGGGTTGAGCGATGCGTTTAAGGACTTTATCAAACGATCAAATTATGGTTTTAGCCAGTGGCGATCTTTTATGGTGGGCAATAAGTCTTACACGTTCAAACATGTTTTGAATTTCAACTTAGAGGGCAAGGGCTTATTTGTTGATTTTATGCAGAGCTTAAAAGAATGGTTAGAGCCTGAAGAAATCATCTTCGCTAATGACGGGTATGGGGGGTATTATCTTTTGAATACGACTAGCGATGTGGTGCTGTTTTTAGACACTGATGATAGCTCAAAACATGTGCTGTTACACCTTAAAATGTTTTTAAAAAAACTGGAATCAAGGGGTTAAAATGTTTTCTCATGAAGTTTATTTGGAGGGTTGCACCCTTGAATTAAAAAAGATTTGCGATGATTTTGCAGAAAATGCCATGCAAGATGATTTAGGGCAAAAACTTAAAAGTGAGGTGCTAGAGGACATGCTAAAAATCGCGCATGATTTAGAAAATTTAGAAGATGACACCCAATACCAAAGAAAAAAAATCAACGAGCAAATTGAAGAAGCCAAATCTTTGATGAAGAAAATTGATATGAATTTCCATTCATCAAGCGAAATTGATAAGCTTGTGCGTGAAGCCAAAGAGCATGAAAGAGAAGCTAGTAAAAGATATGATGAATATCTTAAATCTAAGGATAAAAATGATTGATGTGAATGGTTTATTAAAAGAATTGGACGACGCCTTAGATAAGGTTGTTGCTAAAAAAGAGCCAGAGAGTTTTCTCAAGCCGATCATTTCACCAATAGAGGAATATCAAAAGAGTGTCAGGCAAATTCAAGCACAATTCACAGACATGCCGCAATCCAATGAAATAGGCGCTTACCCACAATTTTTAAGCTGTGGTTTATTGGAAATTAAAGGCAAAAATGGCGCTAATATGGATTTTTGCTTGCCTAAAGTTTACCCTTTCCCCCCTAAAAGTTTGTATATAGAGCATGAAAAAGACGGGCAGTTTTTAAGAGAAATGCTCATGCACTTACTATCCAGCACGCCTTTGGTGCAATTAGAAGTGATCTTGGTTGATGCACTGAGTTTGGGGGGCATTTTCAATCTGGCAAGAAGGCTTTTAGATAAAAACAATGACTTTATTTACCAACAAAGGATTTTAACCGAAAGCAAGGAAATAGAAGAAGCCCTAAAGCATTTGTATGAATATTTAAAGGTTAATTTGCAAGAAAAATTAGCCGGCTTTAGAGATTTTGCGCATTATAATGAAAACGAGAAAGATCCCTTGCTTTTAAAAGCGCTTTTTTTAAGCGGGGTAGATGCCTTGAGTAAAGACGCACTTTATTATCTGGAAAAAATCATGCGTTTTGGCTCTAAAAATGGGGTTTTGAGCTTTGTTAATTTGGAGAGCGAAAAAAATAATAAATCCACAGAAGATTTGAAACGCTATGCGGAGTTTTTTAAAGACAGGACAGGTTTTGAACGCTTAAAATATCTTAACATAGAAGTGATCAACGATCATGGTATCCAATCTAAGCACATGCAAGACTTCGCTACTAAAATTAAAGCGTATTACGAGAAAAAGAAAGCAGTTAAAAGGGAGTTGAAAGACTTACAAAAAGACGAAAAATTTTGGACTGAAAGCTCTCAGTTTAAAGTGTATGTGCCGGTGGGGTAGGATATTAACCACAAAGAGGTGTGTTTTGAGATCGGTGAAGCGCAAAACCACACGCTCATTTGCGGGTGCAGCGGGAGCGGGAAATCCAATTTCTTGCATGTGTTGATCCAAAATTTAGCCTTCTACTACGTGCCCAATGAAGTCCAACTCTTTTTATTAGACTATAAAGAGGGGGTGGAATTTAACGCATACACAGATCCGATTTTAGAGCATGCGAGGTTGGTGAGCGTGGCGAGTTCGGTAGGTTATGGCATGAGTTTTTTAAATTGGCTTTGTAAAGAAATGCAAAAAAGAGCCGAGCTGTTCAAGCAGTTCAATATGAAAGATTTGAGCGATTACCGAAAGCACGGCGAAATGCCCAGACTAATCGTGGTGATTGATGAATTTCAGGTGCTTTTTAGCGACAACTCCTCTAAAGGGAAAGAGAGCGTGGGTCAGTCTTTAAACACTCTGCTTAAAAAGGGCCGTAGCTATGGGGTGCATTTAATTTTAGCCACTCAAACCATGTGCAGCACTGACATTAATAGAAGCATTATGGCTCAAATCGCCAACCGCATCGCTTTGGCTATGGACGCAGAAGACAGCAATAGTATTTTGAATAATGACGATGCGGCTTGTGAGCTTGTCAGGCCAGAAGTCATTTTCAATAACAATGGGGGGCATCAAAAATACCACACCAAGATGAGTATCCTTAAAGCCCCTGATGATTTCAAACCTTTTATCAAAAAAATCCATAGAGATTTTAACCAAAGAAATCTTGCGCCCATAGAGCATAAAATCTATAATGGCGAGAAGCCTTTAGAAATGCCCAACACTCTTAAGGCTAATGAAATGCGTTTGCATCTGGGAAAAGAAGCGGATTATGAGCAAAAGGACTTGATAGTTGGGTTTGAAAGTAACGAATCGCATTTGTTGGTGGTGAGCCAAGATTTAAACGCTCGCATCGCCTTGATGAAGCTTTTCGCTCAAAATTTCAAGACTGCCAACAAAGAGTTGCTCTTCTACAACGCCGAAAAACGCCTTGTGAGAGAACTTGATGAGTTAAAAAAACACCACATCACGCCCATGCAAGGCCCTCTAGGGAGCGTTTTAGACACCGCTATGAATCCTAATAGCGTGCTGATGGTAGACAATTTAAACGAAGCCAAAGAGTTGCACGATAAAAAATAGGGGTGGAAAAATTAAGATCGTTTTTAGAAAAAGCCACAGACAACGAGCGGTATTGCATCATCTTTGTGCATGACCTCAAACAAATTCATGCTAATTACGATAGCAAGTTAAAAGAATTGTTAAACAACCACTTCAAACAACGCTTGGCCTTTAAGTGCAATGGTGAGAACTTGAGTGTTCTTAAAAGCGAACAAAAGCTACACGAACTCAATGCACGCCTGATAAACACTTCTAAAGACAGCTATACTGAATTCAGGCCTTTCAGTTTATAGGGTCAAAAAAGGGGGGTTAAAAAGACTAAAAGAATTTAATCTTTTTGAAGCGCTTTTAAACCTTTTGCGTGATGGTTTGCGTGGTGAGGCGAGCGATTTTTTCTCTTAAATGCAATAAGGGTTCTGATCCTTTCGCTAAAGCTTTCACGCATAAATGAGAACTAGCGATTTCACTCACGGCTCCATCCACCCCTTCGCTTTCTTCAATGCATTCTCGCACACTAGAGAGTTCTATGGGGCAATTGACAAGCACCAAATTCAAATAATGCGTATAGCCATCAAACATGCACATGTTATTTAAGTCGGTGGTTTTGGGATCTAAAATCGTGTTGTCATAATAGATGGGTTTCTCATCTTGTAAGATAGAGATTTTGGTGTGCAAGCGGTTGAATTTAAACAACTCATTGCGTGCCACTCGCCCGGCGACAATGATTTCACTATAAAGCAATTGAGAGCTAGAGTGCAAAGAAATCGTGGTGTTGCCCTTAAAATGCGCATTTTCAAAGGGGATTAACGGGAAAGGCGCGAAGTCTAAAAAGGCGTTTTCCCCTACAACAATATGCATGTCTCTGCTAGCAAACCCGTCTTCAGTGTTATGGATTTTTTCAAAGGATTGCGAAGTGATCCTTAGCTTGCAATTTTGACCGATGCTTAATTGCATGTCTTGCGCATCGCCTTTCATTAAGCCAGGGCTTACCGCTAAAAGCATGATTTCAGCTAAATCGTCTTTAGGGTAAAAAGGTGCCATAAGCTTAAAGGGGGGCGTGAAAAAATTGTCTTCAATCACGCACCGCCCGTCAGCCCCTATTTTGGTTTTTAACCTGAGCTTGGATTCTTGAGCGTAAGTGTTCATCAATCTTCCAATAAAGCGTTGCGCTTAATCCAAGCGATCACATCATCTAGGCCTTCTTTAGCGCGGATATTCGTAAAAATAAAGGGCTTTTCGCCGCGCATTTTTTTAGAATCCCTTTCCATGACTTTCAAGTCCGCTCCCACATAGGGGGCTAAGTCAATTTTATTGATGACAAGCAAGTCTGATCGCGTGATTCCTGGTCCGCCTTTCCTAGGGATTTTATCGCCCTCAGCCACATCAATCACAAAAATCGTAAAGTCCGCTAGCTCTGGGTTGAAAGTCGCTGAAAGGTTATCGCCTCCGCTTTCAATCAAAAGCAATTCTAAATTAGGGAAACGGCCATGCATTTCTTCTACGGCTTCTAAATTCATAGAAGCGTCTTCTCTAATGGCGGTGTGCGGACAGCCTCCTGTTTCTACACCAATAATCCTCTCTCGTGGCATCACCGAATTTTTACACATAAACTCTGCGTCTTCTTTAGTGTAAATATCATTAGTGATAACCGCCATGTCATAATCCTTTGACATGTGGCGCGTTAAAGCTTCAATCAAGGCGGTTTTACCGCTTCCTACAGGACCACAAACTCCAATTTTTACCATAAAATTCCTTTCAATTTGAGATTAAAATTCAAGACATATAGAGACGCGAGTATAAACTCTCATGCTGCATCGCCTTAATGTCGTTTTGAACGCTTGCTGCGCATAGGTGGCTTTCGTCTAGTTCTAGGGTTTTTTCTATGAGCTGGTTAAAAGGACTTTGCAAGCTCAATAAGATTTTTTGCCCGTCGTTTTGAGATAGTGGGACGCTTTTAACGCAGTTGATCACCATGTTAGAAGTTTGCGCATAAAGATAATGCCTTAAAGCCTTTTTCAATTCAATCCCTAAACTCGCCGCAAAAACGCCATAGCTAGTGGCATGGGTTGGATCTTTGGTTTTTTGAGCGTAAGCGTTGAAAAATGCGCCCATGTCTAATTCGTTCATGGCTTGTAAGGTTTTAATGAAGCGATTGCCTAGCTTTTGATTGGCTAATCGCAATTCCATGGGGCTTGTGGAGAGCATAATAACTTCTTCAACCTCCAAGATCTTTTTTAAATCTTGTTGGAGGGCGCTTTCATAGGTTAATTTCAAACTCAGCATTTCCGTGTAAAGGAACTGGCTAGAGAGATTGGCTTTTAAATATTCTAAAGCGCTTTCTTTATGAGTAACCTTTTTTTGCTGGATGTAAGTTTCTAGCCCAAAAGAATGCGTGTAAGATCCAATGGGGAACACCGCATCATTGACTTGTAAGATCAGAAATTCATTATCCACATGAGCATCGTTGTCTGTCTTTGGAGTTTTTGGGTGCATACCCACGCTTTTTTCAGTGCTTTTCACGCTTTTTCCTTTATCCATTTGTTATTTTTCTATTTCATGACTACTTTAAAATCGCTCGCCAGTGAGACCTTAAAATTAGGCTCACTATGGGGCATGCTCACGGTTAAGCGATCTTTGGAATCCAGTTTTGAACTTAAAACACGATTTTGAACCCCTAGCTTTTCTAGTAACGCTAGTGTGGGCTTTTCAAATGGTGTTTTAAATTCAAATTGAGACTCGCCATAGTATAAAGCCGCATGGCGGTTTCCTATTTCGTAGCATATTTTCGCTACTTCTGCCACGCTCTTGGCTTGGATGTGAATGACTTCAGAATCCAAGATATTAACGGCGATAATTTCCTTCTCTTCTTTCAATAAAATGTCCCCTTGAGAAAGACCCAACTTGGGAGCGTCTTTAAGGCGTATGGCTATGTCTTTGCCTTGCCTGGTTTTAAAGCGAGCGATTTTTTTCCTCGTCTCAAACCATTCTAAATCCACATAATCCACATTGAAATCCAAGGGGTTTAAATCCCTTAGATTGCCAACTAAACGCTCTATGATCATCTCACACCCAGTGTTGGATAAAGAGCAACCAAGCAGGGATCCAAGCGGTTAAAATACCCTCAATGATAGCAAGCCACGGAGTGAATTTCCCTAAAGGGATTTTCAAGATGTTTTCAATGAAAGCGGTAAGCCACAAAACACCCCAAGCCAACCATATGATCGCCCACCAATCGCCTTCAGTGATGCCTAACACTTTGTGGTCATCAAGCATATCGCTATAGTGGGATAAAATCGCAGCAGGAACCGTGTTGATCGCTACGAATAAGCTATACCAAGAATACGGCCTCCAATCCAAACCAAAAGTGTGGTTGATAGCCGCATACAAGTAGGTAAAACCAAACAATAACCCAGTCGCTGGCCCATAGAAACTAGTCAAATGGTGCGATACTTGAGCAATATCTTCGGCACCTTCTACAGGGGCTGTAGGGTGGAGCGCGGAATAAGTGATGACCACCACATTACAAACAATGGAAAGTCCGCCCACAAAAAAGTTCATCACCGCAGTGCTTTTAGGATCGACTTTGGTTAACCCGCAAATCCCATTGCTGATTAAAACAATCCCAACATATAACAATACAAGTCCTAGCATTGCCTTTTCCTTCCAAACAAAAATTTTTACAACAAACGCACCTTACGAATAACTTTTGTTGCTTGAGCTAATCATAAAGAAAAATAGTAAATTGACAAAAAATAAAACAAAAAAATAAGCTCTTAACTTTTAATAAAAAAGTTAGAGAGCCTACAACCTAAGATTTAAGGAGGAACGCACTCCTAAAACCTTAGAAAATTAAAAAATCCTAGAAAATGCTAAAGAGTTGTGCCAAGCTCACTTTATTGGCTGGTTTAGAAGTTACTTCTTTGCCATCCACGAACACATGGTAAGTTTCAGGATTGACTTCAATGTGAGCGGTAGTGTCGTTGAATTGCATGTCTTTTTTAGTGATGTTTCTGCAATTTTTTACCGGCAACACTTGTCTTTCAAGCCCTAATTCTTCTTTAATGCCTTTGTCATAAGCCGCTTGAGACACAAAAGTGATGTTTGCATCGTATTTAGCCTTACCATGATGAGCGAACATTTCTCTGTAATAAACTGGTTGTGGGGTAGGGATAGAAGCGTTCGCATCGCCCATTTGGCTTAACGCAATGAATCCGCCTTTGATGATCATGTTGGGTTTCACGCCAAAGAATGCTGGACTCCACAACACCAAGTCAGCCACTTTGCCCACTTCTACAGAACCTACATACTCGCTAATCCCATGAGCGATCGCTGGGTTAATAGTGTATTTAGACAAGTAGCGTTTGATCCTGAAGTTGTCGTTATCGCCTTTTTCTTCTTTCAAGCGGCCAAATTCTTTTTTGTTTTTGTCAGCTGTTTGCCAAGTTCTGGTGATAACTTCACCCACACGACCCATAGCTTGAGAGTCAGAACTAGTGATTGAGAAAATCCCCATGTCATGCAAAGTGTCTTCAGCCGCAATGGTTTGAGGGCGGATCCTTGAATCAGCGAACTGAACATCTTCTTTAATGCTTTTATCCAAGTGGTGGCACACCATAAGCATGTCCATGTGTTCGGCTTCTGTATTCACAGTGAAAGGGATAGTGGGGTTAGTGGAAGCGGGCAGGATGTTGTGTTCACCGGCTACTTTAATAATATCAGGAGCGTGTCCGCCGCCAGCACCTTCAGTGTGGAAAGTGTGCATAGTACGCCCAGCAATAGCTGCCATAGTGTCTTCTACACAACCAGCTTCATTCAAAGTGTCTGTGTGGATAGCGACTTGCACATCGTATTTGTCCGCAACATCTAGTGCATGATTGATTGCAGAAGGAGTGGTGCCCCAGTCCTCGTGGATTTTAAAGCCAATCGCACCGGCTTCAATTTGATCGGCTAAGCTCGCATCGTTAGAAGTGTTACCTTTAGCTAAGAAACCTAAGTTCATAGAATATTCTTCAGCCGCTCTGAGCATCCATTTTAAGTTTCTTCTGCCTGGAGTGATAGTAGTCGCATTAGTGCCATCAGCAGGACCAGTTCCGCCACCAATCATGGTTGTTACACCGCTTGCAAAAGCTGTAGGAATTTGTTGGGGTGAAATGAAGTGGATGTGTGTGTCAATCCCACCAGCAGTTACGATCAAACCTTCACCGGCTAAGGCTTCAGTAGCAGGACCCACGCTGAGATTGTTTTTAACGCCATCTTGCATGTCTTTGTTACCGCCTTTACCAATGCCTGCGATTTTGCCGTCTTTAATACCAATATCCGCTTTATAAATACCGGTGTAATCCACGATCAAAGCGTTAGTGATGATTAAATCTAGTTCTTCTTTGCTGGGGTTGTTGGATTGGCTCATGCCTTCTCTTAGGGTTTTACCGCCACCGAATTTAAGCTCTTCGCCATAAATGGTGTAGTCATGTTCTACTTCAGCGATCAAGTCTGTATCGCCCAATCTCACTTTATCGCCTGTAGTAGGGCCATACATAGAAACATATTCTTTTCTGCTAATCTTTTTCATTTCTTACTCCTTAATTGTTTTTACATAGTGGTCATCGCTTTTAGCGCCATGAAAACCACGCTCTTTAGCTCTGTGTAAAGCAATTTTTTTGCTTTCGTTGTCTGCTTGCCTATCAACCAACGCGTTAAACCCAAAGATTCTTCTGTTACCGCCAATGTCAATCAATTCTACGGATTTTTCTTCGCCAGGTTCAAACCTTACCGCTGTCCCGCTCGCAATGTCTAAGCGTTTACCGAAAGTTTTTTCTCTGTCAAAGTCTAAGCATCTGTTCACTTCAAAGAAATGGAAGTGTGAGCCGATTTGAACCGGTCTGTCGCCAACATTTTTAACTTTCACGCTAACGGCTTTTTTGCCTTCGTTGATAGTGATGTCTTCATTTTTTAAGAACAACTCACCAGGAACTAATTTACCATTGGCCTCAATAGGGGTATGCACGGTTACGAGTTTGGTCCCATCAGGAAACATCGCTTCAATACCCACTTCATGGATCATGCTTGCCACGCCATCCATCACATCATCAGGTTTTAAAAGAGTGCGCCCTTCTTGCATCAATTCAGCCGCAGTCTTTTTACCAGCTCTCGCTTCTTCCATAATATGGGCACTAATCAAAGCTACCGCTTCTACATAGTTAAGCTTAATGCCTTTTTCTTTGCGTTTTTTAGCTAATTCTCCAGCGTAGTGGAGCATCAACTTGTCTAACTCTTTTGGGGTGAGTTTCATCTCATTCTCCTATTCTTAAAGTGTTTTTCCTTGAAGACATAACGAAATCAAGGTTGGAGTAATTGTAGCAATGTTTTGATTTACTATGATTAACAGAAGCGTTCATTAACTAATTATTATTTAAAATAAATTAGTGTTATACTTTTGAAGCACTATCAAGGCGTTATTAGAAGCGCGTTTAATACCCTTTAGAATCACTTGATAAAATCAAAAACTCGCAAAAAAATGAGAATTAGGATTGGAGTGAGTGATAATGGTGGCCACGACTGGACTTGAACCAGCGGCCACTACCATGTCAAGGTAGTGCTCTACCAACTGAGCTACGCGACCTTTTATTTTAAAAAGAGTGATTATGCCTTAATTTTGTTTTGTTTTTGCTTAAAAAAGAATTGTTTCAACAATAAAACGCCCACGCCCACATCTATCATGACATCAGCGAAATTAAAAATGGCAAAATCAAAGCCATAATGATAATACACATAATCCACCACACCCCCATGCACAAACCGGTCTAAAACATTAGAAACCCCAGCGCCAAACACCATGCCAAACTCTATCGCATGGTTTTTAAAAAGCTCCTTTTGGCGCATTAAAAAGATAAAAAGCCCTAAAATCAAAAGGATTTGCAAGTATTTCAAACCCCCCTCTAAAAAACTGAGCAAGGAAAACGCCACGCCTTTATTGAACACTAAAACAATATCTATCATCAAACTTTCATAGCGAAACCCCTCCAAAATAGCGTATTTAATCGCTTGATCCACGCCAAAAACAAGAAAAAAAACCCCCATAAAAATCAATAGGCTTTTTTGGGTGGTTTTTAGCACAAATGCCCTTCAAAAAACTCTTTTAATTCTTGCATTTTGGATTCTAAAAGTTTTTCATCTTTAGCTTCTAAAAGGATTCGTAATTTGTTTTCAGTGCCGCTATAACGGATCAAATGGCGGATTTCTAGCTTGTCTAATTCTTTTAAAAGAGCGCTATAACCTTTCAGGCTTTCTAAAGGAGGCTTTTGTTGGACATTCAAATTCACTAGGTTTTGGGGGTATAATTCAAAGGGGTTTAACGCAACAGAGCTGACTTGCTTGCTTTCTAACACAAGCGCGCTCACTTGCAAAGCGCACACCAAACCATCGCCTGTTTTAGCGTAATCGCTAAAAATGATATGCCCGCTTTGCTCGCCTCCAAAATTGGCTTTATTCAATCGCATGCATTCGCTCACAAACTTATCCCCAATCGCGCAATGCTTCAATTCTAAATTTTGGGATTTTAAGTATTCTTTAAGGGCTAAATTGCTCATACTCGTGGCGACAACCGCTTGAGAAGAAAGGGCGTTTTTAGACTTTTGATAAACCCCTAACACCCCTAAAAGCTTGTCCCCATGCACGATATTCCCTAAATTATCCACCACCACTAGCCTATCGGCATCGCCATCAAAAGCAAAGCCCAGATCCGCGCGGTATTTTTTCACTTCCTGGCTCAACTGGTTGGGGTGTAAAGCCCCGCATTGCTCATTAATATTACACCCATTAGGCTCATCATTAATCACTAAAACATCAGCCCCAAGCTCGCTAAAAACGACCGGAGCCACCTTATAAGCTGCGCCATTAGCCGTATCTAGCACGATCCTTAAACTCTGCAAATTCAAATGTTTGGGGAAAGAGTGTTTTAAATGCACGATATAGCGCCCTATGACATCGTCTATCCTTTTAGCGCTACCGATGCTCTCGCCCACTTTATAACTGGAATGCAGCAATCCTTCATCATGAAAGATTTCTTCAATCGCTCTTTCTTCTTCTTCTTTAAGCTTATAACCATAAGAATTGAAAAACTTAATACCATTATCTTCAAAAGGGTTGTGGCTCGCGCTTATCATAATGCCCGCATCACAGCGCATGTCTTCGGTCAAAAACGCAATCGCAGGGGTGGGCATAGGCCCTATTTGAATCACATTATAGCCTATGGAAGTGAGAGCGCTCACTAAAGCGTTTTCTACCATATAGCCGCTTTTTCTAGTGTCTTTACCAATTAAAATTTTATTCGTTTTAGAATGTTTTTTAAAATACAATCCGGCAGCAACGCCCAAACGCATCACAAACATGGGGGTGAGTTTCACCCCTGCTTTACCCCTCACGCCATCAGTCCCAAAAATTTTCATCGTTATAAAATACCTTTTAAACTATTTTTAATCAATTTTTAGATAGAATTATGCCAAATTTTATATTACAAAGGGATTAAAACAAGGCTATGGCAAATCATAAGTCCGCAGAAAAGCGAATCAGACAGACCATTAAAAGAACCGAACGCAACAGGTTCTATAAAACCAAAGTTAAAAATATCATTAAGGCCGTGCGTGAAGCGGTCGCTATCAATGATGTAGCAAAAGCTCAAGAGCGTTTGAAAATCGCTAATAAAGAGTTGCATAAATTTGTCAGCAAGGGGATTTTAAAGAAAAACACCGCTTCTAGGAAAGTCTCAAGGCTTAACGCTTCAGTGAAAAAAATCGCTCTCGCTTAGTTTTGGGGCGTTTTTGACTTCTTTAAGCTCAATAACGGGTTTTTATTATTGGGCTTCTTTTTAAGTTTTTGCGTTTTTTAGATTGTTGCGTCTTTTAGTTACATCTTTTTATAGGTAGGTAGTCTTGCATGTCCATTCTAGCTGAAAAGCTTTCTTCCATTCTCAAACGATACGACGAACTCACAGCGTTGCTTTCTAGCACTGAAGTAATTAGCGATATTAAAAAACTTACCGAATTGAGCAAAGAGCAAAGCTCCATTGAAGAAATCTCCATAGCGAGTAAAGAGTATTTGAGCGTTTTAGAAAATATCAAAGAAAATAAAGAGCTTTTAGAAGACAAGGAATTGAGCGAACTGGCTAAAGAAGAGTTAAAAATTTTAGAAATCCAAAAAAGCGAGCTAGAAACTGCCATTAAGCAACTCCTTATCCCCAAAGACCCTAATGACGATAAAAACATCTATTTAGAGTTAAGGGCCGGCACAGGGGGCGATGAAGCGGGCATTTTTGTAGGGGATTTGTTTAAAGCGTATTGCCGTTATGCGGATTTGAAAAAATGGAAAGTAGAGATAGTGAGCTCTAGCGAAAACAGCGTAGGGGGCTATAAAGAAATCATCGCTTTGATTAAGGGCAAGGGCGTGTATTCAAGGCTCAAATTTGAAGCAGGCACGCATCGAGTCCAAAGAGTCCCCGAGACAGAATCTCAAGGGCGAATCCACACTTCCGCTATCACAGTAGCGATCATGCCTGAAGTGGATGATGTGGAAGTTTCTATCAACCCTAGCGATTTAAAGATTGAAGTGTTTCGCGCTGGCGGGCATGGGGGGCAATGCGTCAATACTACAGACTCTGCGGTGCGCATCACGCACCTCCCCACCAATATCAGCGTGAGCATGCAAGATGAAAAATCCCAGCATAAAAACAAGGATAAAGCCCTAAAAATCCTAAAAGCACGCCTTTATGAAAAACAAATTGAAGAGCAGCAACTCGCTAACGCCAAAGACCGAAAGGAGCAAGTGGGTAGTGGGGACAGGAGTGAAAGAATCCGCACCTATAATTACCCGCAAAACCGCTTGAGCGAACATAGAATCAATTTAACTCTGTATAGTTTAGAAGAAATCATGCTTTCAGGGAATTTAGATGAAGTGATCAACCCTTTAATCGCTCATGCCCAAAGCCAGTTTGAATAAGATTTTTACACGATACGACAAAAGCGATAAAACGCCCAAGCCTTTTTTAAGATAGCCACCCGCTACTACCAAAAACCCTAACATGCTCTAAATTTTCGCCCCACAAAAACAGCGCAAGAGCTTCCATAAAATCTAGTTAAATATAATTTTAAATTCTTTATATATATAAATACATTTTTAAAAAATAAAACGATTTATTTAACCCATTCTTAACAAAAAATTCACTTTTTTGTGATATAACTCCAAAGCTCAATGTTTGTAAGAGCGAATTGTATTCTGTAGAAGCGAATGTATTCAAGGACAACTCTCAAATTTTGATAGCTCCCTATATTTTTGTGCCATAGCATGAATGCAATAAAAGAATGCAATAAAAAAAGAAATTCTTAGGATTTCTCACATTAAGGAGTTTTAAATGAAAAAGGTTTTTTTAGGTATGGCGTTAGCCTTTAGTGTGTCCATGGCAGAAAAAAGCGGCGCGTTTTTAGGAGGAGGGTTTCAATATTCTAATTTAGAAAACCAAAACACCACCCGCACCCCAGGCGCTAACAATAACACCCCGATAGACACTTCAATGTTTGGCAGCAATCAAACAGCTCCAGCCCCTCAAGCCCAAGCAACCTACACGCCAAGCGTGATTAACACCAATAATTACGGGCAAATGTATGGGGTAGATGCAATGGCAGGGTATAAGTGGTTCTTTGGCAAAACCAAACGCTTTGGCTTTAGGTCTTATGGATACTACAGCTATAACCATGCGAATTTAAGCTTTGTGGGGAGCCAGCTTGGAATCATGGAGGGCGCGTCTCAAGTGAATAACTTCACTTATGGCGTGGGTTTTGATGCGCTCTATAACTTCTATGAAAGTAAAGAGGGCTATAACACAGCAGGGTTGTTCGTGGGCTTTGGGTTAGGAGGGGATTCGTTTATCGTTCAAGGAGAGAGCTACTTGAAATCTCAAATGCAAATCTGCAACAACACCGCCGGCTGTTCAGCGAGCATGAACACAAGCTACTTCCAAATGCCTGTTGAATTTGGATTTAGGAGCAATTTTTCTAAACACAGCGGGATTGAAGTGGGCTTTAAATTGCCTTTATTCACCAACCAATTCTATAAGGAAAGGGGCGTAGATGGATCAGTAGATGTGTTCTATAAAAGGAATTTCTCTATCTATTTTAACTACATGATCAACTTCTAAGCCTTTCTCTTCTTTCCAATAGAGGGTTTTCCCTCTGTTGGTTTCTTTTTTCTTTTTTTGTGGTATTTGTTTTGTGGTGTTGGGGGGGGGTTAGGTTTTTGTTTGAGAAAGAGGGTTTTTTAAAAACTAAAGAAGCGCTTAAAACAGAACCTTTTGTTTTTTAGGTTTTATTTTTTACTTTGGTTGTTTTCAAAAGTCATTTTGATTTCTAAAAATAGTCTATAATGCTCGCAAGAGATATTTTTTAAGGTTATCAATGAAAACTATAAAAATACTTTTAATGATGACACTCAGTTTGAACGCTATTAGCGTGAATAGGGCGTTGTTTGATTTAAAAGATTCGCAATTAAAAGGGGAATTGACGCCAAAAATAGTGAATTTTGGGGGTTATACAAGCAGCACTGAAGAGTGGGGGGCTACGGCTTTAAACTATATCAATGCGGCTAATGGCGATGCGAAAAAATTCAGCGCGCTAGTGGAAAAAATGCGTTTTAACTCTGGTATATTGGGGAATTTAAGAGCGCATGCGCATTTAAGGCAAGCCCTAAAATTGCAAAAGAATTTGAAATATTGCCTTAAAATTATCGCTAGGGATTCTTTTTATAGTTACCGCACCGGTATTTATATCCCCTTAGGCATTTCTTTAAAAGATCAAAAAACGGCTCAGAAAATGCTCGCTGATTTGAGCGTGGTAGGGTCGTATCTTAAAAAACAACAAGAGAATGAAAAGGCTCAAAGCCCTTATTACAGGAGCAATAACTATTACAACTCTTACTATAGCCCTTATTACGGCATGTATGGAATGGGCATGTATGGAATGTATGGCATGGGCATGTATGATTTTTACGACTTTTATGATGGCATGTATGGATTCTACCCTAACATGTTCTTCATGATGCAAGTTCAAGATTACTTGATGTTAGAAAATTATATGTATGCGATCGATCAAGAAGAGATTTTAGACCATGACGCTTCTGTTAATCAACTTGATACGCCTACTGATGATGACAGAGACGATAAGGACGATAAATCCTTACAGCAGGCTAATCTTATGAGCTTTTATCGTGATCCCAAATTCAGCAAAGGCATTCAAACCAACCGCTTGAATAGCGCTTTAGTCAATTTAGACAACAGCCGCATGCTCAAAGACAATTCGCTTTTCCACACTAAAGCCATGCCCACTAAAAGCGTGGATGCGATAACTTCTCAAGCCAAAGAGCTTAACCATTTAGTGGGGCAAATCAAAGAAATGAAGCAAGACGGGGCGAGTCCTAATAAGATTGATTCAGTTGTCAATAAAGCTATGGAAGTGAGGGACAAATTAGACAATAATTTAAACCAGCTAGACAATGACTTAAAAGATCAAAAAGGGCTTTCAAGCGAGCAACAAGCTCAAGTGGATAAAGCCCTAGACAGCGTGCAACAATTAAGCCATAGCAGCGATGTGGTGGGGAATTATTTAGACGGGAGTTTGAAAATTGATGGCGACGATAGAGATGATTTGAATGATGCGATCAATAACCCCATGCAACAGCCTGTGCAACAAACGCCTATTAGCAACATGGCCAACACCCATGCAAATGACAGCAAGGATCAAGGGAGTAACGCACTCATAAACCCTAATAGTGCCACTAACACCGATGATACTCACACTGACGATACTCACACCGACACTAACGCCACAAACGATGCCAGCACCACTGGCACCCCCACTGACGATAAAGATGCTGGCGGCATGAACAATACCGGTGATATGAATAACACAGATACCGGTAACACAGATACCGGTAACACTGATACCGGTAACACTGATACCGGTAACACTGATGATATGAGCAACATGAACAACGGCAACGATGATATGGGTAACACTAATGACGACATGAGCAACGGCAACGACATGGGCGATGACATGAATAACGCGAACGATATGAACGATGACATGGGCGATATGGGGGATATGAACGACGATATGGGTGGCGATATGGGAGACATGGGCGATATGGGCGATATGGGGAATTGAGATTAACCCCCCCAATATCAAAGAGTGATAACCAAAACTTTAATGAATATTTTTATCCCACTAGCGCGAAAAACTCTGTCCTTTAGGGTGCAAAATGTTCGCACATAGCCGTCAGGCTCTATCCAAGCTAAAAGATGACAAAACACCTCTTTTTAGGCTAGAAAATGCCCATGCAGGCTTTAAAGAACAAAGCCTTTCGTGTTAGTATTCAATGGAATGCTTTAGTTAGGAAGCTCCTTGCTTTAGAAAGGGGCGGTTTCACACTAAAATGATTCTTTTAAGGTAATAGGGGGATATTTTGCGATGAATACCCCTTTTAAAAAGAGCCTTTTATATTAGCGTTCGTTAGGGCGATTAGAAAGCTCCTTGCTTTGGGCGGTTTTATATTTTAGACGCTCAAAATTAAAAGCAGAAATTAAAATTTCTTCTTGCTCACGTCTTCTAAAATATCTTGGGAGATCCCATCAATTTTAGTGCTGACTTGTAAAGAATAATTAGCGATAGTCAAATTATCTTGCACATCTTGTTGCAAGGCGTTAATGGAGTTGTGGATGTTTTCTACGCCCTTATTTTGCATTTTGATAGACTCAGCGTTATCGGCAATGCTTTGAACTAAAATATTAATATTGGCTTCAATCTCGCTGAGGGATTTTTGCGTCCTTTCAGCGAGCTTTCGCACCTCATCAGCCACCACCGCAAAGCCTCTGCCATGCTCACCAGCCCGTGCGGCTTCAATAGCAGCATTCAGGGCTAAAAGATTGGTTTGATCAGCGATGTCTCTAATCATATCCACCACGCTTTTAATGTCTTCGCCTTGAGAGATCATCTCTTGGCTTTTAGAATCAATTGTTGTGATAATATTAGTGATTTCTTCTAAGGATTGAGTGGTGTTTTTCAGGCTCCTTTCTTGTTTGTGGGCGGTTTTGGTTAAGTTATCCACGCAAGTTTTTAAATCTTTGGATTCATGATTGAGCACATTCGCAAACCCTAAAGAAGCTTTAAGCATGCTAGAAATTTCTTGCCCTAAAGTGTTGAGCGCTTTTTCCATGTTGGCTTTAGGATTTTGGATGTGGTGGGTGAAATCCAGGTTTTTATAATGCTCTAGGGCGTTATTTAGGGCTTCAATATTGGCGCCAATTTGGTTGCGGAAATACTGGATAATGCTATTAATCGTGTTTCTTAAAGCTTGCAAATCTTTGTTTTTAGGCACGCATGCGATTTCTTGCGTGAAATCCCCACTTTCCACAAAATTAGCCACTTCAATGCTGTTTTGAATGGCTTTGTTATCGGCTTGAATGTTTTCTTGGGTTTTAAGGATATTTTCATTAATGGAAGCTTGCATTTGCCCGATTTCATCATAAGCGCTTGGGGGCGTTAGGCTTATGGTATGGTTATTTTTGGGGTTATTAAGCAAGTTGAAAAAATCATTTAGGGTGTTATTGACCCTACTGATGCGTTTGGTTATGAGATTAGAAATGATGATAAAGACTAAAAAGGCTAACACCAGCACGCCTAAAATCAAAGTGGTGATGATAATGTATTTGGTGTTTGTCGCTTCTTTAAAGACTAAAGATTTATTGACATATTTCCCGATTGCCCAACGCCAATGATTGCCGTTATTCCCTTTTTCTTCAAAAAGATCAAAGGGCTGTATGGCTAAAAAGGTTTCTGTATTCCCGCTCAATGAATGGTAGCTCAAAGTGCCCGCTTCGTTTTGATTGTAATACTCCACAGCTTTAGCGACTCTTCTATCCGGATTGATAGCGCTTAAAATCTTATCTTGGATCTCACGATTAGGATTGATTAAAAGCCTGCCATCTTTCCCCATTAAAAAGGTGTTGCTCTTTTTCTTGCCTACCACATCGGTATAAAAAGCGTCAATGTTTAAAAAGAAATTCAGCACGCCTATAATATTTTGATTCTTACCCATTAGGGGGAGGGTAATATCCATGCCATAGATTTTATCGCCATTAACCTCTTTATAATAGGGATCTGAACGGGTTATATCTTTGAGCGAACGGATTTGATTGATCATGTTTTCATTGATCGTGGTATTAGGGTAGGCGATTTTTGAATCCATGTTCATGGCAGTGATGGCTCGTTCATTATGATTCGTATAAATCGCGCTAACCCATAACACATGAGGGTTTGCCAACAAAAACTCAGAGAGCATGCGCCTTTTTAGGGTGTCATTGATTACGCTATTTTCATCGCTTAAAAATTTTTCAAGGGTATTAACGCCAATAAAAATACGCTTCATAATGCCTTGAATTTTAAAACTGACTAACTGAGCTTTTTTTTGCAGCAATTCTGTGGCTTGGCTTTGCAACACGCTTTCAACCTTGTAGCTGATAATGACGCCCATAACAGCGCTAATGACAATAACAACCGCACACACCATCATGACAATTTTAGAACCAATTCTTGCAGATTTCATTCCCTTTGCCCTTTTAAAACGAATTGATAGAGAACGATTATTATACATTATTTTGAAATTTTAATAAAACAAGAGAGAAAAAAAGCAGAAAATAAAAATAAAAGAGAGCCAAAGCTTTCCAAAGCTCCCCCCAAAGGAGAGGCAAAAAGAAATAAAGGAGAGGCAAAAAGAAATAAAAATTACCTTTTGGAGAATTGCGGGCTTCTTCTGGCCTTTCTTTTACCATATTTTTTGCGTTCAACCACCCTTGAATCCCTAGTGAGCAATCCTTTAGGTTTTAAAATGGCTCTAAAAGCAATATCATAAGCGTTCAAAGCTTTAGAAATGCCATGCCTTAAGGCTTCCGCTTGCGCTGAGTAGCCCCCACCAAAAACCACCGCTTTAATATCCACAGACTGCTCTTGTTTGGTTAAAAGCAAGGGTTGCATGACTTTCATTTTAATGGCTTCATGCCCGCCTAACCATTGATTCAGGCTTTGCTCATTGATATTCAATTCGCCTTTACCCGGAGTGAGCCACACTTTAGCGATAGCGGTTTTTCTTTTACCGGTAGCATAGATTTTTCTCATTTAGCGTCCTTTTTGCTAGTTTGTGCGGTGTGAGGGTGCTTATCATCACGATAAACTTTGAGTTTTTTAATCATCGCTTTCCCTAATTTCGTTTTAGGGAGCATGCCCCTAACGGCTAAGTGGTAGAGCTTTTCAGGGGTTTTTTCTAGCATTTCTTGGAGAGTCTTGCTCTTAGTGCTGCCAAAATAGCCTGAATGGGTAAAATACTCTTTATCCTCTAATTTCATGCCTGAAAATTTAACCTTATTAGCGTTGATAACCACCACAAAATCCCCACAATCCACATTAGGGGTGTAAAAAGGGCGGTGTTTGCCTCTTAAAAGCACAGCGATTTCAGTGATCAAGCGGCCAAAAACTTTGTCTTTAGCGTCTAAAACGACCCAATCACGAACGATGTCATTGACTTTAGCGGTCTTTGTCATAAGAATCCTTTGATAAAATTAAAGCACCCATTATAAGGAAATAAGCTTAAATATTGCTGAATTTAAGGAAAGTTTAAAGTTTGAAGATAGGGTTTTTTAAAAAATTTGTTTTATTGCTTTTGATTTTATTGTAAAACTCATTTTCTTAAAGGGATAGGAGGGTATTTTGAATAACCTCCCCTACAACCCCAAATTTAAAAACCCCCTAACCCAAAAAGACCGCTTAAAAAATTACCGCTTGATTAAAAACCAAGCTTTTTACTATTTGATCGTAAAAATACAAAAAGCCTTTATTTTCGCTCCTGATTAAGCCTTTCTTCTATCTTTTTGATTTGTTGGCTCATTTGAGCGCTCGCGTTGATTTGATTGATGAGCATGTAAAGGTTTATCATCATCAAAAGCACCACCACAAGCCCTAAAAAAAACACGATTTTAACAGCTTTTTTAGCGATTTCTCGGGCTTCTTGTTCGTTGGGCATGCGTTTTTTAATTTTCCAATTCTTCTGGGGATAAATCTTTATAAAAGCGTTCTAATTCAAAGCTCTCGCCCAAATACGCAGCGATTTCTTGGGAATCCACAAGGGCGTTTTGCAAGCAACTCGTCGCGCCTGGAGAGGGGGTCATGTTGAAAGTGATGCCTTTATGGGTGCAAATCTTTTTTTCTCCTAATTCCAGCTTTCGCTTGGTTCTGTCTAAAACTTGCGGGCGCACTTCGCCAAAACCATGAGCGTATTCTAAATCTTCTAGGCTAAGAGAGGGGATGATTTTTTGAGCGTCTTTTAAAAATTTCCTTTTACCGATAATAGGCAATTCAAAAACCATGTTTTTAAACACATAATTACGGATTTCTTTATCGCTCATCAAATCAAACGCAATTTTAAACACATCTTTATTCAAATCCATTTTCAACAATTCCAAACTAATGCCCTTAAGCCAGCATTTGTTGCGTTCTAATTTAGGCATCGTTAAAGCAGTAGGCCCGATCCGTGTTTTTCCTTTAATGACGGCATCAGGGTCGCCATGCACGGCTGCAAAAGGGAGTTTGGGGTTTTGAACGGTATAAACCTTACCCCTTAATAAATCCGGCACAAAATAAAAACTGCCCGCCACAGGCAAGCACCCTAAATCCAAGCCATAACCCATGCTCTGAGCCAAAGGCAAAGCGTAAGAGCCGGCATTGACCAGCACGAATTTAGCATACACTTCTTCAGCGTCTTCTGAAATTACGGCGTAAGTGTCGTTGCGTTTTTCAATCTTTTTCACTTTGAAATTCAAAAACACCTGGTTGTTAGGCTTTAACTTTAGGGCTTCTTCAACGAAGTTTTCACTCAACTTCGCAAAATTCATGGTGCTCCAATCCTTCCTATACCCATGCCCGATAATGTTTTCATGCCTATCTATGCCATTAGCCCCTAAAATCACATTAGGCTCTAATTCTTTAATCTTTTGTTTGTCAAATTCTTCTAACCCCACAAAGATTTCTTTGAAGGATTCGTAGCGTTTTTTCATGAACTCGCATTCTTCATCGCCCACGCCTATAGCCATTTTTTGGGTTTCAAAAATCACTTCATTTTGCAAGCCTTTATTGAGCGCGTATTGCCTGGTTTTATAAGCGCTCAAACGCACTTTTTTAGCTTTTTCGGGAGTGTAATTCGTTTCAATAGAGCCATCATGAATGGTTTGAGAATTAGCTTTAGTGCTGGAGCTGATTTGAGCTAATTTAGAGCATTTTTCCACGATAGCCACGCGCTTTAAGGAGCTGTATTCGCTTAAAGTATAAAAAGTCGCGCACCCTGAAACCCCACCTCCAATAATAACAGCATCAAATTCCATACTCATTGTCTTTCTCCAAATGTTTTAAATTAATGAATCGTAATCATAATATAAGAAAATCAATTCGCATTCAAAGGGCTTGAAGTTTTATTGACGAAATCTTTCAAATCGCTCATTCCAAGCACCCTATCAATCAATAATTTCTTTTTAGAAAACGCCCCATTATGCTCTTCTGCTAGCCATAATGAAGTGATCACCACGCCTCCTATTTTATGGCTCAAGGTTTTAAAATGCTTTTGGGTTTGCACCGACCAAATGCTGTGAGCGACTATCGCTTGATGGTTGTGTGCGCCTAAATAGAGCATGATATGCCCTTTTAAATAGATGAGCGTTCCAAAAGGCGTGGCGTTTTTAAGGATGTAGTCTTCTTTTTCTTTGGCTTTCATGGGGCTTAAATCCACATAATTGTTCGCGTAACGGCTTTGCGCGTAGGAATTTCTGGGGAGCAAAATACCAAAATTAGCGAAACTATCCCTAGTGAAAGCCGAGCAATCCCTGTTACCCAATAGCCCACCCCAGCCGTATTTTTGCCCTAGCATGGTGTCTATAAAATACGCCATGTTTTCGCTGTTAAAAGCCTTAGGGAAAACGAAAAAATCCTTTTCTTCTAAGATCACGCTTTGTAAAGTCGCATAGCCATTAGCGTCCCTCAAAAAACCATAGGCTTTTAATTCCTTTTTTGGGGGTTTTTGAGGTGTTTTTTGGCTTTGGGGGATGAGAGCGAACAATTCGCCCACCCTAGCACTGGTGTAAAAATCCCCATAGTCTGTATAAAGGGGGATTTTATCTTTTATGGGCATGACATAATCTTTAAGATGGGTTAAAAGCTCTATGTCTTTATCATGCATGTAGGCTAAATCGCTGACTTTGATCCAGCCATAAACAAAACTGCTTTGAATGTGAGCGTAAGTTTTATCCGTATTGAAATGCGTGATTAAAACCGGCGTGCCTTGAAAAATCAGCGAATTTTGATACCTGTCAAAAGGGTAGCCTTTTGGAGAAAGATAAAAAGGTTTGTTAGTAGGCACAGCCCTAACATCGCTATCTCGCGCTACAACAGCCTTAATCTTAGCGCTCGGGTAATGCTCAATATCCATGCTTTTAATAAGCTCATCATTGAAAGCTTTTGCGTTGGGTTTTAGATCTTCGCCATAACCGGTGGATTTATTCATCTCCTTAAGGATCCAAAACACTTCTTTTTTATTGCTTTTGACTTTCGCATCTAGCCATGGGGAATACCACGCTTTGAGATAGCTCTCTTTTAATTTTTCTCTTAACGCTTGGGGGTCAATATTGTTACTGCCATTTTGAGGGCTTGCAAGATAGCTTGAAGCCTCTTGGGGCAAGGATAAATCTTTGAGCGTGAAATCCTTTTTCATGCAACCCACAAACAAAAACAAGAAAACTACAAGAAAATAACGCATGCTTTAGAGAACCTCAATGTCAAATGCGCAAATAGTTTCTCAAAATGCGCCCGTATTGCGGACTTCTCAATTTTTTGATCGCAGAGCTTTCAATCTGGCGCACCCTTTCTCTAGTAACATTCAATTCCTTGCCGATTTCTTCTAAAGTTCGATCGCTTTCATCGTCTAAAAGCCCAAAACGCATGCGGATCACCGCTTTTTCTCGCTCATTCAACTGATCCAAAACGCTTTCAATTTGGGCTTTTAAATCTTCTCGCATGATGTGATCAATGGAGCTAACGATATTTTTATCTTCCACGAAATCCCCAAATTTGCCGTCATCATCATTGCCGACTGGGGTTTCCAAACTGATAGGCTCTTTAGTAACCTTAATCACATTCTTCACTTTATCTAACGAAAGCCCCACTTCTTCAGCCACCACTTCTAAATCAGGCTCTTTGCCGGTTTCTTGAATGTGTTTGCGCATGACTTTATTGATGCGATTAATCGTGTCAATCATGTGAATGGGGATGCGGATAGTGCGGGCTTGATCGGCTATGGCTCTGCTGATAGCTTGCTTGATCCACCAGGTCGCATAGGTAGAAAACTTGAAGCCCTTTTCATGCTCAAACTTATCCACTGCTTTCATCAAGCCGATATTGCCCTCTTGAATCAAATCCAAGAAGGGTAAGCCTCTACTTGTGAATCGTTTAGCGATGCTCACCACCAACCTTAAATTGGATTTAGCCATTTTGTTTTTAGCGCGATCGGAAATCAATTTCCCTCTTTTGATTTGCTCTAAAATTTCTTTCAGCTTGTTAGGGGCTAAATCAAAATCCTCTTCGCTCGCTTCTTTAGTCAAAAAAAGCTTTTTGAGATCCATATACACGCTCACCATAGTCGCTTCTGGCACTTGAGCGATAATATCCTCTTTAGTCATGTTAGTGATATTGGTAAGGATTTTTTTATGGTTAGCGATCAGAGTGTCATTGAATAAGGGCAGTTTGTATTCCAAGCGTTTCAACTCTTTTTCAAAACCATCGCCGCTTTTTAAAGTGGTTTCCATCGTTTTGACTAATTCATTAATCAGTTTGCTGGTAGGCTCTAAGTCATAGAGTCTGTCTTTGAGCGTTTGGCGTTTGTAAGCTAGGGTTAATAAACGCACTAGCTCATCTTCTTTTTCATCTATGGGGGCTTCAAGGGCTTTGAGCCATTCTTTTTTGGCCTTATCTAGGGCTTTAAAGCTTTCTTGAACCTTTTCTACACGCTTCTTGTCTTTTTCAGAAACGACTTTTTTCCTTTCTTCGTTTTCTTCATCTTCTTCGCTGTCATCATCTTTTTTAGAATCGCTCACGCTATTTTCATCGTCATCATCAAAGCTCCTAAAAAGCTCCTTAACCCTTCTTTCACGATTGATTAAAGCGTCTTTATACGCATAGATAAAATCAATCAAATACGGCACCGAGCAAATCGCGTCTAAAATAATGTCTTCGCCCAAGCGGATTTGCTTGCTCAATTCAATCTCTTCATCTTTGCTTAAAAGTTTTATATCCCCCATCTCGCGCAAATACATGCGCACCGGGCTATCGCTTCTGCTCCACTCTAAAAAATCCTTTTCTTTCAAAAAGTCATAGCCATCTTCTAATTCTTCATCTAAAACTTTTTGCTTTTCTTCGGTGTTTTTAATCTTGTCAATCGCATTGAGTTTTTTAGCGTATTCTGAAGAGCTGACCAATTTCTTTTGGTATTTTTGGCGCAATTCTTTGATTTTTTTGATTTGGGCCAGAGTGGGGACTTTCGCACTGATTTGAATGATGGACTCATAAGAAACGCAATCGCTTAAGGAATTAGCGAACAATTCTTCTAACGCTTCATTAAAACTAAGCTTTTTAACAGGAACCGGTTCTTTCGCTTTAATTTCTTTGAATTTGCTTTCTTTGGTTTTAGTTTCTTTAATTTTGCTCTCTTTGGCTTTATTGTTTTCCTTAGTTTTATTTTCTTGTGCGACTTCTTGTGTGGCTTCTGTTTTGGCTTTTTTTGGGGCTTTTTCTTCGTTAGCTTTCTTTTTCATTGGACACTCCATAAAATAAGAACCCATGCTTTCAATCAAAAGCTAGGTCTATAAGATAAGATAAACCTAATCCTTTGTTATTTTACTAAAAAATAGCTTAAATTCTAATTATAAAATGAGTTTAAAATAAAATTTAAAAACCCCATTTTTTAAAAATAGGGTTTTAATGGTTTGCGCTTGGTAAAAACAAACTTAAAGCTTATCCACCATGCTTTTTAAAAATTTCGCTGAAGTTTGAGCGCTTTTTTCTAAAAACGCATCAAAGCTCATGTTAGCTTCCTCATCAGCGTTATCGCTAATGCTCCTTAGCACGCAGCATGGCACGCCAAATTTTTGGCACACAAACGCCACGCTTGCCCCCTCCATTTCCACCGCGCTCGCCTTAAACTCGCTAACTAAAAACTCTTTCCTTTCTTTGCTATGCACAAACTGATCGCCTGATGCGATGACGCCTTCTTTGAGCGCGATATGTTGCTCATTAGCGACCTTTTTAGCCAAAGCGTTTAAACTTTCGCTCGTTTCAATAAAAATCGCACTTTCTGGGATGAACCCTAAAGGGTGGTTAAACGCGCTCAAATCCACATCATGCTGGACTAATTGAACAGCCACTAACAAATCATTGATTTTTAAGTCTTTAATCAAGCTTCCAGCCACCCCACTAAAAAGCACCTTTTGAACGCCAAACGCTAAAATCATGCTCGTTGTGGTTAAAGTGGAATGCACCTTGCCAATCTTGCTATAAGCGACAATGATTTCCTTGTTATGATAAACGCCTTTATGGAAAACATTCCCCCCTAAAGGGATCTCTTCAAAATCCACGCCAAACAATTCTAAAATAGGGGTTATTTCTTCTCTCATCGCTCCTAAAATGCCAATTTTTTGCACCATTTTCTCCCAATCACACGTATTCTTCTAAAAATTCAATCGCTTCATCAAGTCCTTTATTATCCCCCACGCTTATGGTGGGCTTGTTGCTCAATCGCTTGTTAAGCCCCTTTAACACACTCCCACAGCCTAATTCAAAAAAGACATCCACTCGGTCATTATTGGATTTCACGCAGTCTTGATAACGCACCGGCTGAGTGAGTTGCAAGCTCAATAATTCAACGGCTTTTGCTTTGTTATGATACGCTTCGTTAGTCGCATTGGAGATGATTTCAAAATGGAATTTATCTTTTAAGCTTTTTTCTAGCAATTCCTGGAATTTAAAAGTCATAGGCTCTAAAAAAGGGCAATGACTCGCCACGCTCATTTCTAAAAAAACCACCCTTTTAGCCCCCATTTCCTTTAAAGTCGGCTCTAGGGCTTTCAAATCGTCTTTAATCCCGGCTAAAACCACTTGCATGCCGCCATTGAAATTCGCGCACCACACATTTTTGGTCCTTTGACACAAACTCAAAAGACTCTCTTCAGAAACGCCCAAAACGACCATCATGGAAGCGTCTTTATTCGCGCACGCTTCTTGCATCATTTTGCCTCTTTGGTGCGTGAGTTTAAGGGCTTTTTCAAAATCTAGCGCCCCGCTCAAAGACACCGCGCTCACTTCGCCGAGCGAATGCCCTAAAGCAAAAACGGGTTTTAACCCCCCATTTACTTGCTTGTTGAGCAATTGGTAAGCGGTATAGCTCACTAAATAAATGGCAGGCTGGGTGTAAGCGCTCTCTTTTAAAAGCTCGTTTTCTTCAAAAAGCGTTTTTTTCATATCCACTTTAAGCGCGTTAGAAGCCCTTTCAAACAATTCTTTAGCTAGGGTGTGGCTCTCATAGAATGACTTTCCCATTCCTATACATTGTGAGCCTTGCCCTGGAAATAATAACGCGTATTGCATGGTGTTATCCTTTAAATTTTATTAATCCATAGTTTAAGATTGTAATATAAAAGCCCTTAGTTTTGTTTAGAAACCATTAAAGTTTAAGGTTTATTTTAACTTATTTTTACTATAATTCTACTTTTTAAAGGACAGGTGGGTGAGTTGGCTGAAACCACATCCCTGCTAAGGATGCGTAGCCGTCAAGGTTACCGAGGGTTCGAATCCCTCCCTGTCCGCCAGCCTTTTTGCCTTTAAAAACTTTTTGTTTAGAATGTATTAACGAGACACCATAGTTTCTAAGCATTCCTTTTACGACACTCCTTTTACAGATTTTACAAATACAATTTTAGGTTGGGTGAAGAGAGACACCCAGCCTAAACCCTATAAGGGTTGTAAAGTGCAAAAATATATAATTAAAGAAAAACATTAAAACGGAGCAAAAATGAAAAACCATCTGCCTTTTGATATTTTTTTGCAGAGTCTTAAGACAAGCAATAGGAATTTAGGCTTTTTCACCGATTGGCAAAAGTGCCTCAAAAATAAAAATGAAATAAGCATCGCTTTAAATCATTTGAATTTTTTGTTGGGGAAATGCACACAAGAACTTAAAAGTTGCGTTAAGAGTCTCTTTGAAGAATACCCCAAAGCTTTTAATGTTTTAAATATTCTCATTGCTGTGAGGAATAAAGATGAGGTAGTGCTTGATGCTGATGGCAATTTTTACCCCCTACATTCTTATCTTGAAAATGATGAAAAGGTTTATCAATTCATCTGTCAAACGGGGTTGGAGCAAATTTTTTGTAACAGAAATATTAAAGATTTAAATGATTTTGTTTTTGGTATAGAAGTGGGACTTGATAGTAATGCGAGAAAAAATCGCAGCGGAAAGGCTATGGAAAATCATCTTAGCGGTCTTTTTTTTCAAGCTCAATTAAATTTTAAAGAACAAGTGGATATTAGAGAATTTGAGGATTTATGCCAAGCTTTTGGAGATGATGTTAAAAAATTTGATTTTGTTGTTTATGGTAAAGATAAAACTTATTTTATAGAAGCTAATTTTTATACCATTAGTGGGAGTAAGCTTAATGAAGTCTCAAGATCCTATCAAGACTTAGCTTTAAAATTTGAAGCATTCCCCAATTACGAATTTATTTGGATAACCGATGGCATAGGTTGGCTGGACGCTAAAAGCAAACTCCAAGAAGCTTACAAATCTGTAGAAATCTACAATTTGAGCAATGTAAATGGTTTTATATCAAAGGCACAAAAATGGTAATCGCGCATTCTAATGAAATCGCACGCCCCATTTTTAAAAGCCAAGACCAGCTTTTCACTCTTTATCAAGGGGATTGCAATGAGATTTTGCCCCAATTTGAAAATCAGTTTGATTTGATTTTTGCCGATCCGCCTTATTTCCTTTCTAATGACGGCTTAAGCATACAGAGCGGTAAAATCGTGAGCGTCAATAAGGGCGATTGGGATAAAGAAGAGAGCGTTAATGATATTGATGCGTTTAATTACCAGTGGATAAACAACGCCAAAAAGGCTTTAAAAAACACAGGAAGCCTTTTAATCAGTGGGACTTACCACAATCTTTTTTCTTTGGGGCGTATTTTACAAAAATTGGATTTTAAGATTTTAAACCTCATCACCTGGCAAAAAACCAACCCTCCCCCCAATTTCAGCTGCCGTTATTTGACGCATTCAGCTGAGCAAATCATTTGGGCGAGAAAAAGCCACAAACATAAGCATGTTTTTAACTATGAGGTTTTAAAAAAGATCAATAAGGATAAACAAATGCGCGATGTGTGGAGCTTCCCAGCGATCGCTCCTTGGGAAAAAGTTAATGGCAAGCACCCCACTCAAAAACCCCTCGCTTTATTAGTGCGCCTACTTTTAATGGCGAGCGGTGAAAATTCCCTCATTGGCGATCCTTTTAGCGGAAGCTCTACCACAGGCATTGCGGCTAATCTTTTGAAAAGGCAATTTATCGGCATAGAAAAAGAAAGCGGATTTATCAAAATATCCATGAACAGAAAATTAGAATTAGACGCTCGCTATCAAGAAATCCGATCTAAAATCAAAGATTTGAATTTCCAATAAGCCCCTTTTTTAAGCCGCTTTAAGCATTATACTTTTGGGATTTTACCTCAAAATGGGATTCTATTTTCACCCATTCTTTACAAAGGATATTCTCATGCCCAAAAAGCCAGTGTTTAGGGCCAATAATGATTTTTTCTGGATTGTTTATCAAATAAGCCGCCCACCAGCTATAAGTGCTATTAGCGATAATGCCATGCTTGCAAGATTGCATGAGCAGCATATCCCAATACGCCTCTTCTTCTTTATCCCTAGTGGTCATGTCTATAAAAGGGTAGCCCAGATCAAGGTTTTGCGTGAATTTTAAGTCTTCGCAAAACACAAAAAGCTCCATGTTTGGCACGCGCTTTGCCATATACTCAAGCGCCTTTTTTTGATAATCAATACCAAGCTGACAGCCAATCCCCACATAATCCCCTCTTCTTATATGCACAAACACGCTGTTTTTAGCGGCTAAAATCAAAGAAAGCTTGCGGTGGTATTCTTCCTCTTTTTTTTTATGATTTTCTGGGGGTGGGGGTAGAGTGAAGGTTTGCTTGATTAAAGGGGATATAGCGTCAAAATATCGTGGATCTTGGAAATAGCCAAAAAAATAAGTCAAGCGGCTTGGCTTTAGTAATTCAGGCTCGTATTCAAAAACGATTTCTTGACTCACCCTATCAAACCCCATGTATTGAAGTGCATCTCTTACTAGCTTGGGGAGGTGTTGCATTTTAGCTATAGCGATTTCTTTCGCGCTCGCATAGGGCAAATCAATAGGGAAAAGTTCTAATTGCATTTTCCTATTACTCCCATCAAAAAAAGTAATATCTAATAGCACAGGCGTATTAAGGTGTTTTTGCAAACTCTTAGCAAAAGCGTATTGAAACATTTGATTCCCAAGACCCCCGCAAATTTGCACCACCTTAAAAGCCATTCAATCCCTTTATTTGTCAAATAAAACGCTAATTCTAGCTCATTTTAAAGCCCTTTTTCAATAAAAGCCTAAAAGGTGGGGCAAGTAACGCTTTCAAATCATTTGAATTTTTTATTTGAAAAAGATGCGTATGAGGGTTCTAGCAAGCGTTCTTGGTATTCTAAAAGAATCCTGTCTTCGCTATTGAGCGAGTAGGCTTCATCGTATTTGCGCTTGATGATGCCCTTTAAAATGGTGTGCTGGACTTGGTATTTATCTTCTTCAAGCATTTCATCTACTAGTGCGTAAAGCTGGATGTCTTGAATGAGTAAATCTGAAATTTTAACGCTCTCTTTATCAAATAATTCTTCATTAGCGCAATATTCATTCACTAAAATAAGCACTCGGTTATACACATCAGAGGCGATTTTAGCGTTTAGGGTTCTATAAATGTAATCTTTGATTTTTTTGAGTTGCTCTTCTAAATCTTCACTGGCCTTGCTCGCTAAAGCCAGAATGCTTAAGATTTGAATCAGAGTCATCATTTTATGGCTTAAAGAGCGGGTGCGCCATTTAATGAGAAAGCGCATGAAATAAGACATTTTGATAGAAGGGCTACATGGGAGAGTGTTTTTCTTGGGTTTTGGCATGCTTAGTTTCTTTTAAAAAAGATTTTGTGGTTTAATTATATAATTTTAAAACCAATTCTAGGAGTAAAGAGATGAAAACATTCAAAAAAGGCGTGGTCTTAGACGCTAAAAGCGTGGGGTTAAAAGCACTAGAAGTTTTAAAAGAAGTGGCGAATTTTGATTTTTATGAGATCACTTCGCCTAATCAAGTGGTTGAGCGCTGCAAAGAGGCTGAGATTGTGGTGCTGAATAAAGTCGTTATCACTCAAGAAATTTTAAGCCAATTGCCTAAACTCAAACTCATTTGCATTACCGCTACAGGCACGGATAATGTGGATATAAAAAGCGCGAAAGCTTTAGGCATAGAAGTCAAAAATGTGAGCACTTATTCTACAGAATCCGTAGCCCAGCACACTTTAGCGTGCGCGTTGTCTTTGTTGGGGAGGATCAATGATTACGATCATTATTGCAAAAGTGGGGAATATAGTCAAAGCGATATTTTTACGCACATTAGCGGTATGAAAATGGGGCTTATTAAAGGGGGTCAATGGGGGGTTATTGGTTTAGGTGCAATCGGTAAAAGAGTCGCCAAACTCGCTCAAGCTTTTGGGGCAAAGGTGGTGTATTATTCCCCTAAAGAGAAAAAAGAAGAGTATGAGCGCTTGAATTTGAAAGATCTGCTCACAACAAGCGATATTATCAGCATTCATGCTCCCCTAAATGAAAGCACGCGCGATTTAATCGCTCTCAAAGAATTGCAAAGCCTAAAAGATGGGGCGATTTTAATCAATGTGGGGCGTGGGGGCATTGTGAATGAAAAGGATCTGGCTGAAATTTTAGAAACCAAAGATTTGTATTATGCGAGCGATGTGTTTGTGAAAGAGCCTTTTGAAAAAGATCATGCGTTTTTGAACCCAAAAATCCAAAATAAATTGCTTTTAACCCCCCATATCGCATGGGCGTATAGCGACAGCTTGAAAACCTTAGTAGAAAAAACCAAAGAAAATATCCAGGATTTTTTAGCTTCTCAAAAATAAACGCAAAAAAAAGGGGTTTAATTGTTGGGCTTTTCTCCCCGCTTTTCTCCGCTTTTGCCGTGAGAGTGCCCCTTTCTAAAAAAAAAGAGCTTCCTAACTAAAGCATTCCATTGAATGCTAACACGAAAGGCTCTTTAAAGTCTGCATGGATATTTCCTACCCTTCTCTTTTAGCTTTGAATACAGCCTAACAGCTATGCACTTACATCTTGCACCCTAAAGGACAGAGTTTTTCGCACTAGTGGGATAAAATCTAAACAATGGAGTAAGGTTTAATGGTTTTTAACCAAATTAAGAAAAAACCTTTAGGTGGATTGACCTAAAGGCTTTAAAGGGGATAGTTACATCTTAGAAATATCCATTTTAAAGGTGTGGATTTCATCTTCTAAAAAGACTTTAACCACCACCACGCCCGGGGTTTTAAGGTTTTTGGTATCCACTACCACAAACCCTCCTCTAGCCTTACCTTCAACATTAAGGGTGTTTTTCTTAAGGTAATTGATCGCTAGGATTTTTAAAGCTTGGCGGCTTTCTTGCATGATTTCTTGCTCTTCCACATCATCCACCATCATCATGCCAAAGCCTGGCCCATACAAGCCCATTCCCCCATACATCATGTCATAAGCTAAAAATCCCCCTTGCCCGTAATAAAACATAGGCGGGGTGATCATATTGACATTATCAATAGGGGCGGTCGGCACGCTGATATTAAAGCTTTGTAAAATGCCCTCAAAATCAAAACTGGATTTCATCACCTGTCTTAGGCTTAAGACCGGTAAATTCGTTTGGTTGATAGACACCGAAATGGCTTTACGGCTAAACGCCACAGGATTTCCCTCTAAAACTTGCGCCGCTACATACAGCACTAAAGGGGATTCGCTCAAGCCTTTTAATTTGCTTTGAGCGATTTCTAGCTGGACTTTAGATTTGGCTTGCGTGGAAGTCATCACTTGAATCCCATTATTATAGGATGTAACATGTTCAGGCGTGATCTTATAGCTCGCACAAGCACCCATTAGTAAGGCTATCGCTACTAAAACGATTCTTTTCATTCAAACTCCTTTCATTCAAAGTTTAATCTTCGTTTAGAATTCCCTTATTATAGTGTAGTTTGACTTAAAATTGGGATTTTATTAAAAACAAGAGCTTAAAAAAGATTTAATGTAGGCTTTCTAACCACAAAAGGATAGAAGATTTGATCTCATTGAGTTTTAAAACTTCTTGGTGTTTGATTCCTTTCTCAAATAAATCATCAAGGCGCTGGCTATCTAGGGTATTGTAGCTGTTTTTAAGCGTTTCTAGGGCGGTTTTGTCGTTATCGTTTTTCTTTTGCTCGTTTAGGGCTAAAAGGGTGGTTCTGGGGAATTTTTCATAAGAGGCGGTGGCGGAAACAAGGGTTTTTTCATGAGTTTTCAAGCTGGCGTTTAAAGCGGTGGCGGTGTGGGGGTCAATCAGGTATTGGTGCTCTGCATAAACTTCTTGGATTGTTTTCAAACAAGCTTCATCTGAGCAGCTCGCGCAAGAAAAATGCTCCTGTAAAAGGGCTAGTTCTTTAGGCTTTAATGCATAAAACTTCTCTTCTTCTAAAGCTTGCATCAATTCTAGCGTGCGTTCAAACCCAAAGAGATCAAAAAGCGCCCTTTCCACATTAGAGCTTTTTAAAATATCCATAGCCGGCGAGTAGGTTTGCTTTAAAGAACGATGGGTTAAATCGTAACGCCCTGTTTCTATAAACTCCCTTAAAACATCATTGCTGTTGGTTACAACCTTGATTTTAGCAATATTCAAGCCCATTTTTTTGGCATAAAACGCCCCTAAAGCGTTCCCAAAATTACCGCTAGGTATGGCTAGGGTGATTTTTTCTTTAGAATTGATCGCGCCTTTTTTATACAATTCTAAAAAGCCCCAAATATGATAGACGATTTGAAAAGCGATGCGCCCAAAATTTACGGAATTAGCCACGCTTAATTTCAATTGGCGCGCTTTTAAAGCGTCGTTAAAATCATCGTCTTTTAAAAGGTTTTTGAGCGCGTTTTGTGCATCATCAAAATCCCCACTCACCCCAAAGACCTTTAAATTGCTAGCGCTTTGGGTAACCATTTGGAGTTTTTGGACTAAACTCGTGCCGTCTTTGGGGTATAAACACACCACAAAAACATTAGGCATGCCCGCCAAACCTTCTAAAGTCGCAGGGCCGGTATCACCACTGGTAGAAACGAGCATTAAATACTTTTCATTTTTTCCTACCGCTAGATTAGAAAACAAGCTCGCTAAAGGCTGCAACGCCATGTCTTTAAACGCTAAACTAGGCCCATGGTAGAGCTCTTGGACAAAAAGCCTTTCATTGAGCGCAAAAATAGGGGCCGGGTTTTTAGGGTTATCAAAATTTTCATAGCGTTTTAAAGCGCTTGTTAATAAACCCTTAGGAATCTCTAATCCCAACCGCTCAAACACGCATTCTACTAGCTCGTTATAGCTCAGATTCAAACAATCTTGCCATTCTAATGTTTCAAAACGCTCTAAAGTGTAAAGCCCGCCTTTTGGGGCGTTAGGGTTTAATATTGCTTCAATAAAATCAATCTTTTTTTCTTTCAAAGAGCGCGTGGGGACAAAAGGCATTATTCTTCCTTACCATAATTTTTAGCCATAGCATACCCTAAAAGAGCGAATGCAACCTTAAAATGGTTTTTAATGAGAATGATTGATCGTCTTTTTAATCCAGTTTAATTTTGGATTTATGCTTATAAGACTATAATGCGGTTTAAAATTTTGTCGCAAATGGGCAAAAAATTTCATCATAGTTAAGGTTGTGTTTTGTCTAAAGGTTTGAGTATCGGTAATAAAATCATATTGTGGGTGGCGTTGATTGTGATCGTGTGCGTGAGCATTTTAGGGGTGTCCTTGAACAGCAGGGTGAAAGAGATTTTAAAAGAAAACACCTTGCGTTCTATGCAAGATAGTTTGCATTTTAAGGTTAAGGAAGTGCAAGGGGTTTTGGAAAACACCTATACGAGCATGGACATTGTCAAAGAAATGCTCCCTAAAGACACCAAAAGAGAAATCAAAATCCACTTGTTAAAAAACTTCATTTTAGCCAATTCGCATGTCGCTGGGGCGAGCGTGTTTTTTAAAGACAGAGAAGATTTAAGATTAACGCTTTTAAGGGATAACGATACGATTAAGCTAATAGAAAATCCGTCATTAGGGAATAACCCTTTAGCACAAAAAGTGATGAAGAATAAAGAAATTTCTAAAAGCTTGCCTTATTATAGGAAAATGCCTAATGGGGCGGAAGTTTATGGGGTTGATATTCTTTTACCTTTATTGAGTGAAACGCAAAATGAGGTTGTAGGGGCTTTGATGATTTTCTTTTCCATTGACAGCTTCAGTAATGAAATCACTAAAAACAGGAGCGATTTGTTTTTAATTGGCGTTAAAGGTAAGGTGCTTTTGAGCGCGAATAAGAGTTTGCAAGACCAATCTATCGCCGAAATTTATAAGAGCGTGCCTAAAGCCACCAACGAAGTGATGGCTATTTTAGAAAACGGCTCTAAAGCGACTTTAGAATACTTAGATCCCTTTAGCCATAAGGAAAATTTCTTAGCCGTTGAAACCTTTAGAATGCTAGGCAAAACAGAAAGTAAAGACAATCTTAATTGGATGATCGCTTTAATCATTGAAAAAGACAAGGTCTATGAGCAAGTAGGCTCGGTGCGTTTTGTGGTGATCGTGGCGAGCACTATCATGGTGTTAGCCTTGATTGTAGCGATCACTCTACTCATGCGAGCGATCGTGAGCAGTCGTTTGGAAGTCGTTTCTAGCACCTTGTCTCATTTCTTTAAATTATTGAACAATCAAGCCAATTCCAGCGATATTAAATTGATTGAAGCGAAAACTAATGACGAATTAGGGCGCATGCAAACAGCGATCAATAAAAATATCTTGCAAACCCAAAAGACCATGCAAGAAGACAAGCAAGCCGTCCAAGACACCATTAAAGTGGTTTCAGATGTGAAAAAAGGGAATTTTGCGGTGCGCATCACGGCTGAGCCCGCAAGCCCTGATTTGAAAGAATTGAGAGACGCGCTAAATGGGATCATGGATTATTTGCAAGAAAGCGTAGGGACTCACATGCCAAGCATTTTCAAAATCTTTGAAAGCTATTCTGGTTTGGATTTTAGAGGCCGGATCCAAAACGCTTCGGGTAGGGTGGAATTGGTTACTAACGCTTTAGGGCAAGAAATCCAAAAAATGCTAGAAACTTCGTCTAATTTTGCCAAAGATTTAGCCAACGATAGCGCGAATTTAAAAGAATGCGTGCAAAATTTAGAAAAGGCTTCAAACTCCCAACACAAAAGCTTGATGGAAACTTCTAAAACGATAGAAAATATCACCACTTCCATTCAAGGCGTGAGCTCTCAAAGTGAAGCCATGATTGAACAAGGCCAAGACATTAAAAGCATTGTAGAAATCATTAGAGATATTGCCGATCAAACCAATCTTTTAGCCCTAAACGCCGCTATTGAAGCCGCAAGAGCCGGCGAGCATGGCAGAGGCTTTGCGGTGGTGGCTGATGAAGTGAGGAAGCTCGCTGAAAGGACGCAAAAATCGCTCAGCGAAATTGAAGCCAATATTAATATTTTAGTTCAAAGCATTTCAGACACGAGCGAGAGCATTAAAAACCAGGTTAAAGAAGTAGAAGAAATCAACGCTTCTATTGAAGCCTTACGATCAGTTACTGAGGGCAATCTAAAAATCGCTAGCGATTCTTTAGAAATCAGTCAAGAAATTGACAAAGTTTCTAACGATATTTTAGAAGATGTGAATAAAAAGCAGTTTTAATGCTCATTCATATTTGCTGCTCAGTGGATAACCTCTATTTTTTAAAAAAGGCTAAAGAGGCTTTTGCGGGTGAAAAAATAATAGGGTTTTTTTATAACCCCAATATCCACCCTTATAGCGAATACTTGTTGCGTTTAGAAGATGTGAAACGCACTTGTGAGATGCTAGAAATTGAATTGCTTGAGGGCGATTATGAATTAGAAAAATTTTTAGATAAAGCTAAGGGTAAGGAATTGTTAGGGGAAAAAAGCGAACGCTGTTTTGAGTGCTTTGATTTACGCTTGGAAGCGAGCGCTCTAAAAGCCTTTGAATTAGGGGAAGAAAAATTCACCACCACCTTACTCACAAGCCCTAAAAAAGACCCTAACCAGCTCATCGCTAAGGGACAACACATCGCGCAAAGGCACAATTTGGAATTTGTTGTGTTTAGAAACGATAATTTTGAACATTTTAAGAGCGAGTTGGATTTAAACTTGCAGGCTTTGGCGAGAGAAAATGAGCTTTATCGGCAAAATTATTGCGGTTGCCAATTCGCTTTAAAAATCCAAAAAGAATCCCAAAACAGAAGCCCCTTTGAGCTTTACTCGCCTTTAAAACGCCAGATTTTACCCGCAAGCGTTGAAGAAAGAACGCAAGTTTTTAGAGGATTAGAAGCGGCTAAAAAGAATGGCAATAAGCCTTTTTTAGCCCAAAAAACGATCGCAACTTACCGCTTATTGAATGGGGGCGTGTGGCTTTCTAAAAATTCAAATCCCTTGAATTGTTATATTCTAGCGCGCTCTAAAAGTAAGGCTAAAGTAAGGATTAATGATTTAAGGTGGGTTTTTTCCCAGCGTTTAAGCGCGCTAGTGGGTTATAGCCAAAGAGATGAAACCTTGTTTTTAACTTTAGAAAGCCTTAACACTCTTATGGCGAAAAACTATGATAATTTAAAAGAGTTAAACCTTAACCCCTTAAATTATGAAGAAGAGTTGTCTTTAAGGGCGTTAGTGAGCGGGAGCGAGAGTATTAACCCTATTATCGTGCTAGAAGAACGCATAGAAAAAACCCTTTTTGTGGAAATTAAAGGCATTTTTCAAGAAGAAAAGGTGTTTTATTTGCTCTAAGCCAAACTTTAATTGAGCGATAAATTCTTAAAAAAGCGGTCGTGTTGGGGGGGTTATAGTAAAAACATACAAGTAATTTAAAATCAATTTAAGATAATTAGGCACAATAGCCGCAAAAAATTTAAGGCTGTATTTGAAAACTCTATTTAGTATTTATCTTTTTTTGTCGTTGAATCCACTCTTTTTAGAAGCTAAAGAAATCACTTGGTCTCAATTCTTAGAGAATTTTAAAAACAAGAATGAAGACGACAAACCTAAACCCCTAACCCTTGATAAAAACAATGAAAAACAGCGAATTTTAGACAAAAACCAAGAAATCTTAAAAAGGGCTTTAGAAAAAAGCCTTAAATTTTTCTTTATTTTTGGATACAACTATTCGCAAGCCGCTTATTCAACCACTAATCAAAACTTGACTCTTCTGGCTAATAGCATAGGGTTTAATACCGCTACGGGCTTGGAGCATTTTTTAAGAAACCACCCTAAAGTTGGTTTTAGAATCTTTAGCGTCTATAACTATTCCCATTCCGTTTCGCTCTCTCATCCTCAAATCCTAATGGTGCAAAATTATGGGGGCGCGTTAGATTTTTCTTGGATTTTTGTGGATAAAAAAACCTATCGTTTTAGGAGTTATTTAGGAATCGCTTTAGAGCAAGGGGTGTTGTTAGTGGATACGATTAAATCCGGTGCTATCACAACAATCATTCCTAGAACCAAAAAAACCTTTTTCCAAGCCCCTTTTCGTTTTGGTTTTATCGTGGATTTTATCGGCTATTTGTCCTTGCAGTTTGGGATTGAAGTGCCCTTAGTGAGGAATGTTTTTTACACCTACAACAACCATCAAGAAAGATTCAAACCACGATTTAACGCTAATTTTTCTTTAATCGTTTCGTTTTAGACTCCCTTTAGATTCCCTTTTAAATAAGCCCATGATCTTTCTAGGGTATTTTAAAAGCATGGAAAAAGCATTCGCTTGAATGCCGTTTTCTTGGCATGCTCTCAAATTTTCTTTATTCCTTAATAAAAGGCTTTTAAACCCATTCGTGCTAACCCCTCCGGTGCGCATGATGACTAACACTTCTTTCAAATAAGAAAAGCTTATTTTTTGCACCACAAACAAGCGGATGATCATCTCAAAATCCGCTGAAATCTTATAATCGGTTTTGTAGAGCCCATAGCGTTCATGAATGGCTTTTTTGACAAAAAGCGTGGGGTGCGCTGGCACCACGCCATAAAGCAAGGTTTTAGGGTTAAACTCCCCGCTTTCATAATAACGGACCACTTTTTCTAAACAATCAGGTTTGACAAACACCAGATCCGCATACACGCTATCGCATTTTTTGTTTTCAAATTCATGCACCACTTTTTCTATCACAAACTCATCTTTGTAAAAATCATCGCTATTCAATAAAGCGATAATATCCCCACTAGAGTGCTTTATGCCTTTATTCATAGCGTCATAAATGCCCTTATCTTTTTCACTCATTACGCAAGCGATTTTACCTCTGTATTTTTGAATGATTTCTAAAGTGCTATCCGTGCTAGCCCCGTCTATAATAATATATTCAATGTTTTTATAAGTTTGGTTAAGCACGGAAAGAATGGTGTCTTCAATGGTTTTTTCGCTGTTAAAACACGCCGTGATCACAGAAACTTTTAACAAGCCAACCCTTTTTTAATAAAACCCCCCAATTAAGTTTTAAACAAATTCACTTGTTTGTCTAAATTCATGGCCGTTTCGCTCACATGCGTAGCGATGTTTAAAATATCTGAAGAATCAGCTAAAGTCTTAGAAGCCACTTTTTCCACTTCTACAAAATCGCTTACCATAGCTTCAATTTGGTGTCCGGATTTGGCGTAATCGTCCATGCTTTGATTGCTGTCTTGCACGACTGAGCTTAAATTAGAACTCATTTTTTCGTAAGTTTCTTGCACGCTTTTACTCATATCGCTCAAGCGCTCCATTTTTTGCGAATTGAGATTCATTTGCGAGCTTACGGCATTGATTTCTTGGACGATCACCATGATAGTGGAATTGATTTCGGCTAAAGACTTTTGAGTGCGCCCGGCTAAATTCCTAACTTCATCAGCCACCACCGCAAAGCCTCTGCCATGCTCGCCGGCCCTTGCGGCTTCAATAGCCGCATTTAGGGCTAAAAGATTGGTTTGATCGGCAATATCATTGATAATATCCAAAATGGATTTGACATCATCAGCGTTACGGCTGAGTTGCTCCACTTGGCTAGAGAGTTCCTCTTCAGTGTGTGCGCTCTCTGTGATTTGAGAAAATAAATCCCCAATCGCATCCTTGCTCTCTTTGACAAACGCTTGCGTTTCAATCAAACGCTTCCTTAACCCTTGAGACTGCTCTATGGAAGCATTCATCATGCCCGCTATATCAGTGGCTTTATTTTTTACGGAATTTAGGGTGGTTGATGAATCTTTCATGCTCTTTTGGGTTTCTTGCGTGATTTGGACTAATTTATCCATTGAAGTTTTACTGAGGGTGGAAATCCCTTTAATCTCTTCCATAATCAAGCGGGCGTTCTCCACAAACAAATTGACCCCACGGCCCACTTGCGAGATTTCATCGTTGCGATCACCCACATCAATTTTGGCCCTCAAATCCTTATCCCCATGGCTGAAAGCGTTGATTTTAAGAACCAATTCATCAATGCGTTTCACGATCCTTAATTTAGCGTATATGAGCGTCAAAACCACTAACGCTATTGTCGCTGTCAGTATCCAAAGGAATAATTTCGTGGTGTTTTCATTAAAAACCTTATTTACGCCTTCTTTAATCGCTTTGTTTTCTGTGTTAATGTCAGTGTAATAAGAAGTCGTTGCGATCACCATTTGAGACACCTCATCATAATGCGAGTAGGCGAATTTTTTCTCCGGCACGCCTCCATCGTATTTAGGCATTTTATAATAAGTGTAGCCTCCCCCTTTTTTAGCCGCTTCCAAATACCCCCTAACATAATACACCCCATCAACGCTTTGAGCGTCAAGCCCTGATTGGCCTACGGTTTTAGGATTGACCGGATCAAACAGCACCACTCCGTTTTTATCCACCACCACCATGTAAATCATGCCCTTATCATCGTTAATGCGTTTAAAATAATCCAGCGCCATTTTTCTTGCAGTAACATTATCAAAACTTTTATAATATTCATGAATGCCCTGTTCAATAATCTCTGTCATGTAAGCGAGCGTTTTTTCACGCTTTTTGTATTGCCCGGTTTCTAAATGCTCCATGAGTTGCATTAACACATCTTTTTGCATAACCTTTACAAAACCAATAAAAAGCCCCCCTAAACCTAAAAGAGCGGCTAGCACGACAAACATAATACGAGTCCCCAACGAAGAAAACATTGAAAAAAACACCATTCATCTCCTATCAATCATTTTTAAGTCAAACCCTAATTTTAGAGTTAGCTTCTAAATGCACCCCCCCCCCCCCCGAAAAATGAGTGGTGGCACAAAACAAAATTAAAACCCGGTTGTTTGAAAACCACTGTAAACAGATAACAAACAATCTTAAAATTATAGAACACCCTTTTTTAAATTAGACTTAAAGAATAAATAATAAAAATAAAAAATCTTATTTAACTTCACTTTCCTTAATGGATTTGACATTCAAAGTCCTCCCGTCTTTTGAAGTGGGGATTTTGATGCCCCCCTCTTTTAATTTTTCTCTCAATTTTTCCAGCAACGGGTTTTTGAAATCATAGTTGATGATTTCCCAGTTATGTTCCAATTCAGGGGTTACCTTCCCGCCTTTTTCTTCTGTGATGTATTTGATGATTAGATCTCGTATTTGCCCGTTATCTTGCAATTTATCGTAAGAATTATAATACCTATTAGCGTCTGTAACCAAATTTAATGTCTTGGATAATGTCCCGAATCGGTAATTGTTGATCGCTAATTTATAGAGCGCTTTGGGGTCAATGGGTTTGTTGTTGATCGTCGGATTAATAATCCTTGATCCGGCGGGTTTTGTAACATCCACTTGGTATTTCACGCCAGAAAACATATCAAAGTTATAGCCGCGAATGTTTTCATTAAAACTGATCGTCAAATCCCCCGGTTGCAACTGGTTGTAAAATCGGTATGACCATTCCATGTATTTCAATAGGTTTTCACCCGTTATATGCACTCCAATGAGCGTATTAGCGAATTTGTAAATATAGGCGACATCTTTTCTTTTGAAAGGCCCTTTTTTCAAATTGGCGCCAAAATTGAATAAAGCTGCCGCTGAAACATCGGCTTTTGCATAATATTTTTGCACTTTATTAATCAATTCTATCACCGGTGTTTCTTGCAACGCGGCGGTGGGCATCGTAGTGATTTTTTCTCCTCCTGTGATAAAATCAGGCCTGTCAATAAAGGTTTTTGTAACTTCGCCGACAACTTCATTAGCGTATTCTTTTGATTTTTTATCCACATATTCGTATTTTTTCGCTAATTCTTCGTCTTCTGGCACGCCTTTTGTGGGTAAATTTTCAGTCGTTACGGTTTTTTTCTTCGTTTGGGTGTCAAACACCACCACGCCCTTTGCCAGATAAGCCCCATACGCTCCAGGCTCAATGGTATGCACCTTTCCTATTTTAGTGTTATAAACCGCATGCTCATGCCCTGCAAAAATGATGTCAAATTGCGGGAATTTTTTTGCTAAATCAGGTATCCCATCGCCTCCTTTCTCATCTTCTCGCCCCAAATGAAAAGCACCAATCAAAATATCATACTTCCCTTTCAACTCTTTCAAAGTCTTTTTTAACGCTTCTTTGGCGTCCAAAAACTTCAAACCCGCAAAATGTTCAGGCGTAGCGGCCTCCCAAGTGGGGATGTGCGGCACCACATACCCTACAACCGCCACCCTCACGCCATCAATTTTTTTAATAATATAAGGCTTCACAAACGGCTTATTGTCCGCAATTTGAATGATATTCGCATTCACGACATCGCCATTAAACCCCTTAATATTCTTTTCTAAAAAATCTTTACTGAAATTAAACTCGTGATTGCCAAGCACACGAACATCAAATTTCAAATCGTTTTCGGCTCTAACTAGCGGATGAATTGGCTCATTATTAAACAACTCCGCGCTATTACCTTGCAGCAAATCCCCGCTGTCAATCAAAACCACATTTTTATTCTCAGCCCTTTGCTTTTTGATTAAAGTCGCAATCCTTGTCAAGCCGTTATCGGGTTTTTGTTCGCCAATTGCATAATCATACGAAAAAAGCCGCCCATGAATGTCTGAAGTTTCTAAAAACACTATTTTTACTTCTTTTGCAGATACTGAAAGTGTTAGCGTTAAAAAGATGACTAAAATTAACTTTCTCATTGAAATCCTTCCATAAAAGAGATTCATAACATTAATTTTTACATAATATTAACACTGATGCGATGATTTTTGATTGGCATTTAACGCTTATGGGCAAAATGGGTAAGGGGGTAGGGGGGTAAAAATCATTCCCCCACCAATCAAACCCCCACTTCAGACCATTCAGCGCGTTTGTCTAAAAAAGCGCGCGCTAAATTCTGTGCGCCCTCTAAAGTGTGGTTAGCCGCCCAACCGCATTGCTTTTCATTGCTGGCAGGCACTTCTTTAGCCTTCAACACATCTTGCATCGTCTTTTCTAAAACCTCTAAAATCTCTGTGTAATTGTCATGGTTTAACACCGTGAGATAAAATCCCGTTTGGCAACCCATAGGCGACCAATCCACGACATAACTGGCATGGTTGCGGATAATCTCAGCGACTAAATGCTCTAAAGAATGCAAGCTTGGCATGTCCATGTGATCTTTGTTGGGCTGCTTGAAGCGCACATCGTATTTGACAATCAAATCCCCATTAACGCCCTTTTTGCGATCAGCGATACGCACATAAGGGGCTTTGACTTTGGTGTGATCCAAATTAAAACTCTCTACATTCATTTTTGGTGTTTTCATGTTTTTAACTCCTTTAGTTTATAAATGTTAAACTTTAGCCTATTTTAGCGAACGCTTGCTCTAAATCTTCTAACAAATCCTGTTCATGCTCAATCCCCACAGACAAGCGCACCAGACCATCTCTAATCCCGGCAGCTTCTCGTTGCGCTTTGGGGATACACGCATGGGTCATAAGCGCTGGAATCCCCACCAAACTTTCCACTCCGCCCAAACTCTCGCCTAAAATGAATAGCTTAAGGCTTTCTACAAAAGTAACCGCCTCGCTGTCATTTTTGAGAGTGAAAGAGAGCATCCCGCTAAAGCCACGCATCTGTTTTTTGGCCAGTTCGTGGTTAGGGTGAGTGGGAAGACCCGGGTAATAAACCTTTTCTACTTTAGGGTGTTTTTCTAAAAACTCAGCCACGCAAAGGGCATTTTTTTGGTGGGCCTCCATGCGCAATCCCAGCGTTTTAATCCCTCTTTGCAACAGCCAGCTGTCTTGAGGGCCTAAAACCCCACCGATAGCGTTTTGGAAAAAAGCGATCTCTTGGGCTAGCGCTTCATTATTGGTGGTTACAAGCCCAGCGACTACATCGCTATGACCGCCTAAGTATTTGGTGCCGCTATGTGCTACAATGTCCGCCCCCAAAAGAAGCGGGTTTTGGCAATAGGGGGTGGCAAAGGTGTTATCCACAATAGTGAGCAAACCATGATCTTTAGCAACACTAGTGCATTGCGCTAAATCCGTGATTTTAAGCAAGGGGTTACTAGGGGTTTCTAAATAAAGGGCTTTGGTGTTGGGCTTGATAGCCTTTTTGATTTGGGATATATCGCTAGTGTCTATAATGGTGCAAGAAAGGTCGTTTTTGACAAGCACTTTATTGAACAAGCGAAAAGTCCCCCCATAGACATCATCGCCTAACAGCACATGATCGCCTGATTGCAAGAGGGAAAAAACGGCATGGATCCCAGCTAGTCCAGAGGCAAAAGCAAACCCCTTAACCCCCCCTTCTAAATCAGCGATGAGTTCTTCTAAAGCAAAGCGCGTGGGGTTACCTGAGCGAGAGTATTCATAGCCCTTATGGCGGCCTATGGCGTCTTGGCGGTAGGTGGAAGTTTGATAAATAGGCACGCTCACCGCCCCCGTTGTCGCGTCCTCACTAATGCCCCCATGGATTAGTTTTGTTTGCATGCGCATGATTTTTCCTTTTTATGGATTTATAAATAAATACCTTTAGAAAGATAACGATCGGCAACATCCGGGAAAATGGTTAAAACCTGACTGCCTTCGGGGAGGCGTTGCACTTCTTTCAATGCTGCCACAAAAGTCGCCCCGCTAGAGCTCCCCACTAATAAGCCGTTTTTCTTGGCCAACTTCCTAGTGTAGCTAAAACCCTCTTCATCTGAGATCGTTTCAAAGCCATCAATATCCAAGTTTGCAAAAAAAGGGGGGATGAACTCCACGCCAATACCCTCAATCTCATGAGGCCCAGGCTCGCCCCCATTCAAAATAGAACCCTCCGGCTCCACCCCAATCAAGCGAATATTAGGGATGCGTTCTTTCAAATATCTGGCTGTGCCTGCAAAAGTGCCTCCACTCCCTATCCCGGCTACAAAGCTCGTAAGGTTTGTGCCTAATTCTTGGACAATCTCAGGGGCTAGGGTGTGGTAGTAAGTGGCAGGATTATCAGGGTTTTCAAATTGTAAGGGCAAATAGCTATCAGGGATACTTTCGGCTAACTCTTTACTTTTTTTAATGGCGCCCAAAATCCCTTCACTAGTAGGCGTGTTGATCACTTTAGCCCCCAAAGCCCTCATGATTTGCTGTTTTTCTGTGCTGAATTTTTCCGGGACAACAAAGATGGTTTTGAGATGGTGCTTGATTGCCACTAAGGCTAGAGCGATGCCGGTATTGCCTGCGGTAGGCTCAATGATGGTCGTTTTAGAAGTGATTTTGCCTGTTTTAAACCCTTCTTCTATAAGGTATTGGCCTAAGCGATCTTTAACGCTCCCTCCCGGGTTTAAATGCTCCAGTTTGGCGTAAATGGCAGACTTTGTGGGAATGGGGTAATCCTTGCTAGTGAATTTAAAAACGGGAGTGCGGCCTATAGCGTCTTGCATTGTGGTGATAATCATCATTCCTCCTATAACAATAACTCAATTTTGCGATTATGCCTAAACTCGTTAAATGGAATAAGTTTAGGATAAAATGTTGGCTTATTAAGATGGATCAAAAAACTATCGCTTGATTAAAATCAAGCTTTGGTATTTGGATTAAAAAACGCTTTGAGTGTTTTTTAGATTTCGCAATCAGTATCCCATTAATGAATATCAAAAAGCAAGCGAGTTTTCATTAAAACCGCCCGCTTGAAAGAAGTTTTTAAAAGCACTTCACTCCACTTCCGCATCAATCACATCGTCGTCTTTTTTCTTGGGCTGCTCGGCGTTATTTTTATTCGCCATGGCTTCGCCTAATTTTTGAGCCGCTTGCGCTAACGCTTTGGTTTTGTCTTCAAGCTCCGCTTTAGTAGCGTTATCGTTTTTGACGCAATCTTTAAGAGCGTTAATGGCGTTTTGGATCTCGTTAGCGTCGTTTTCATTCAAATTCGTTTTATGCTCATCAAGGCTCTTTTGGGTTTGGTGCGCCAAACTATCGGCATGGTTTCTCGCTTCAATCACTTCTTTTTTCCTAGCGTCTTCCTCTTTGTGCAATTCAGCGTCTTTAACCATTTTTTCAATCTCGCTATCAGACAACCCGCTAGAGCCAGAAATTTTAATCTCTTGGCTTTTACCGGTATTTTTATCTTGCGCTGACACGGTTAAAATCCCATTAGCGTCAATATCAAAGGTTACTTCAATTTGCGGCACACCTCTTGGAGCTGGAGCGATGCCTTGCAAATCAAATTTACCCAACGATTTATTATCCCTTGCCAATTCTCTCTCACCTTGTAAAACCATAATGGACACAGCGGGCTGATTGTCTTCAGCGGTTGAGAACACTTGAGATTTTTTCGCTGGGATAGTCGTGCCTCTATCAATCACTTTAGTCATCACGCCCCCTAAAGTTTCAATCCCAAGGCTTAAAGGCGTAACATCTAATAAAAGCACATCTTTCACATCGCCTTTCAACACGCCCCCTTGAATGCTCGCGCCCACCGCTACGACTTCATCAGGATTGACGCTTTTATTCAATTCTTTGTGGATAAACGCTTTCACCCTTTCTTGGACTTTAGGGATACGAGTGGATCCGCCCACCATCACCACTTCTGAAATCTCATTTTTGGTTAGCCCTGCGTCTTTGATCACGCTTTCAATTTTAGAAATCGTTTCTTCCATGAGATCTTCTGTCAAGCTTTCAAATTTAGCCCTAGTGAGTTTTTTAACCAAGTGTTTAGGCCCGGTAGCGTCCGCTGTGATAAAGGGCAAATTGATTTCAGTCTCCATCGCAGAGCTCAGTTCTTTTTTAGCGTTTTCAGCCGCTTCTTTCAAGCGTTGCAACGCCATCACATCGTTTTTAATCTCAATGCCCGTTTCGCTTTTAAACTCACTCGCTAAGAAATCAATCACACGATTGTCAAAATCATCGCCCCCTAAAAATGCATCGCCCCCTGTGGCTAAAACTTCTACGACATTATCGCCTGTTTCTAAAACGGTAACATCAAAAGTCCCCCCACCCAAATCATAAACCATGATTTTTTCGCTCTCTTTTTTATCCAAGCCATAAGCTAACGCCGCGCTTGTAGGCTCATTGATGATCCTTAAAACATTAAGCCCCGCAATCGTGCCGGCTTCTTTAGTCGCTTTCCTTTGGCTGTCGTTAAAATAAGCCGGAACCGTGATAACCGCTTCAGTAACGCTCTCGCCTAAATAACTTTCAGCGTCTTCTTTGAGCTTCATTAAAATTTTGGCTGAAATCTCTTGAGGGGTATAAACTTTACCCGAAATCTCAATCGCGCAAGCCCCATTCCTATCCACAATCTTATAAGGCAAGCGTTTTTCGGCTTCTTTAGCCTTATCTTCATTAAACATCAAGCCCATGATTCTTTTAATAGAATAAATGGTTTTTTCTGGGTTGGTTACCGCTTGTCTTTTGGCGCTCTCGCCCACTAAAATCTCGCCCTTATCCGTAAAGGCTACAATAGAAGGAGTGGTGTTTTTACCCTCTTTATTAGCAATAATCTTTGCTTCATTGCCTTCATAAACCGCCATTGCGGAGTTGGTTGTCCCTAAATCAATTCCAATAACTTTTCCCATGTGTTATCCTTTCTTTTAAAATAAATGTTTTTAATCGTTTTTAGCAATGCTCACCATTGCCGGCCTCAAAACCCTACCCTTATACTTGTAGCCCTGTTGCAAAACTTGCACGATTTTCCCGTTTTCTTTTTCTTCGCTTTTGACTTGCATGATTGCATTGTGGAAATTGGGATCAAATTCTTCTAAGCATTCAATCCCTTCAATGCCATGCTTTGCCAAAACTTCATGCAACTTTTCCATCGTAAGCTCCAAGCCCTTGGTTAAAGCGCTCTCTTTATCCACTTCTATAGCGCTTCTATGAGCCCCAAGAAGCGCATCAATCACCGGCAATAGATCCAATGCGATTTTTTCATACGCATACTCTAACGCCATGCTCTTATCTCTTTCTAAGCGCTTTTTCACATTTTCAAAATCCGCATGCGCTCTTAAGTATTTTTCGCGCATTTCTTGGTATTTAAGCTCAAAATCTTCCTTGATCTCGCATTCTTTTTCGCTCGCTTCTTGCATTTCTTCATCTTGTTGTTCTTTGCAAGCGCAGGTCTTTTCACAAGACTCTAGCTCTTTTTGGCTTAAATCGTGTTCTTGGTTGTGTTCATCTTTCATTATTCCTCCTTAGAAATCGTTTGAAAAAACCCTTCATAATCGCATTCTAGTTTCCCCACGCAAAGCAGTTGCATCCGCTCGTTTTGAAATTCTATGGGGCGTGTTACTAGCATGCAATCAGGCTCTATAAAATGCAAACCCTTACTCAAACGCTCTAAAACCTTACCCCCTAAAATGTCAAAAAATAAAGGGCTGTTTAAAAGCGTTTTTAACCCCATCAGATTAAAGCGTGTGATTTGCGTGTTGGAATACTCCAAGCGCTCTAATTGTCTGGCCAAACTCAACGCATTGACAGAAGCAGCGATTGAACGCACTTCTTTAACGCTTTTGCCCACAAGCTCTAGTAAAAACTTCTCCATTCTAACGCTGTAACCCAGCGCGCAAGAAAACGCCAAAAAGTCCAAAATCAAAAAGCGTTTTTCGCACTCAATGACTCTTTCTAAACGCTCCAAACTGGGTTTTTTTAACAGCACAAAAAGCCCAAAATTTTCACTCGCACCTTTTAAGCGTTTTTCATTCACCTTTAAAACTTCAAAGCGCAACGACTTGTGCCAATAGTTTTCAAACGCTTTAAAAGTGGGCAATCTAGCACCGCTAGAATGGGCTTGATAAAGCATGCCCTCTTTAGAAAGGATTTGAAAATAATTCCTGATCGTCGCGCAAGATATTTTCAAGTTTGCCAACTCTTTTAAGCGTTTAGAACTAATGGGTTCTAAAATCTGCAGATAGGTTTTAACAAACGCATCTAACAAACTCTCTTTTTTATTCAAATTAGAACCTACTTTAATTCTTCTTAACATCATTATTTGAAAAATCTCGTCAATCACCATTCTTGATGAAAGAACTCTCGCATTATAGCGCAAAAAGTTAATAATCTATCACTTGTTTTAAAAAAGTGATAAAAATTATCCGATTTTTCTTTAAAGTTTAGTCTATATCACTAAATTTATTTACTAGCATTAAATTAGGATTTTTTATAGAATTGATTTAATTTAGATCTGATCTCATTTAAATATGGATAATCCTTTTTGTTTTATAATGAAACTCATTCTCTTAAGGGGATAGGGGGGTATTTTGCGATAACACCCCCCTTAACCCCCTTAAAATCCCCCTAACCCAAGAAGACCGCTTTTTTAGTAAAGTTATCGCTTGCTTGACGCAAGCTCTTTACTATTTTATTATCTATCTTTTATTAAAAAAACTTGTTATCATGCTAAACATGAACACACACACAAGAGGCATTGACAGCAATCTGATTTATTCGCTCAAAAGCATTTCATTATCCATGTTTAGAAAGGGTTTTTTTGGGCTTTATCAAGGCTCTATTTCAGCGCGCATTGGCACTAACCAGTTTGTGATCAACAAAAGAAACGCTGTTTTTGATCAATTGAATGAAAACACCTTACTGGTTTTGCATGACAAGATAGATTACCGCTGGAAAGAAGCGAGCCTGGATTCGCCCATTCATGCGAGCGTGTATCGGGAGTTTTTGGACGCTAAATTCATCGCTTACGCGCGCCCTCCTTATAGTTTGGCGTATTCCTTGCGCCACAACCGATTGCTCCCTAGGGATTATTTAGGGTATCGTTCTTTGGGTGAAGAAATTTCCATTTTTAACCCCAAAGACTATGACAGCTGGCAAGAAAGAGCGGATACAGAAATTTTACGCCAATTACAAGAGAGCAAAAAATATTTTGTTTTCATTAAGGGGTGTGGGATTTTTGCCTACCACAGAGAGCTTTCTAAACTCATGGAAGTTTTTGATTTGATTGAAAACTCATGCAAGGTTTTACGATTGGGCGATTTAATGGATTATTGCTATAATGATGATCCACGATTGAGCGTGTAAAAAGCTAAAAAGGATAAAACATGACCATCAACACCCATTACACCCCTAATTTCACACAGCTCCAAACCTTGAACAATATCAATAATGATGCAACCATAAAGGACAGGAATCAAGTAGAGCAAGATTTACAACAAAGCAGCGTTCAAGATGGTTTCAGCCAAGACAATACGCAAAACGCCCCTAATTTTGACCGACTGCAAGCTTTAAACGCTATCAATAACGACGGCGAGATTAAAGATAAATCCCAAGTTGAAAAAAGCCTTATTGATGGCGAAAATACCCCTGAAATTTATTCCAGCCTAGACACATACGCTTAAAAAAAGGGGTTTTACCATTCCTTCAAAGCCATTTTGATCGCTTCTATCACGCAATCCATCCCACCCGCTAAACTAAAAAGCCAATATTTGTGCGCATAAATATATTCTAATTGCTTAGCCCTTAATTCGTCTTCATTACTCGTTTTCTTGCACACGATTTCAGCGATATGCAATTCCTGGTGGAAAATGTAAGATTGTATCGCATCCATAAAATACGAATTGAATCGCTTGTCATCAAAAAGCTCTTTAATGTTATCAATTTCAGCGCTCAGATTTTCTAATTCCTTAAAATCCAACTCTTCTAATTTTTTTTCTTCATGAAGCTTTTCCACTTTTTCTAAAAATTCTGCCACCTTTAAAAACGCTCCTTCAACTTGCGTTTTTTTCTCATTGGCGTATTTGATGATCTCTTCGCATTTTTGCTTGGCGATCTTTAAATTTTTAGCCTGTTCTGATTGAGTGGGATAAATAAGATTGATAGGAGACTTTGGCTTGGATTTATCTATTCTTTCGCACACTTCTTTAAAGGGCATTTCTTTAGTCCCTTTAATCCTAGCCCCCCCTTCAGTAGCGTTAATGACTTCTAATTTATAGGGCGTGTTGAAAATATCTTTTTCAAAAAATTCTAAGAAAAGTTTCCACACTAAAGTGGTTTCTACTTCCCCATTACCCCCGTATTTTTCTATAAAAATCTTATCTTTATCTTTTTTAGGCTTGATCTCTTTATCGCCATAAATCGCCCCACTAGCGTGGCTGTTACCGCTTTGTGAAAAGCTCAAATCTTGCCCAATAAACACGCACCTTTTGAAACGAGAATGCACCACTAATTCATACGCCATGTTCGCTGCACTCATGCCTATGCCCACATAACCATACTGGTGCAAATCAAAAAGGTTGGTGTAACCAAAGGGGCGGAAACTGAATTGCTTAACCCCCTTTTTAATCGCTTGAATCAATCGTTTATGCACAATGGAAGTCAGAGCAAAAATAACGCCTTCTTGAAAATCTAAGGGGGTTTCTTCGTAAAATTTCGCCGTTAAATCCACCCTTTCTAAAGACAGCACAATATCAGGCTTGATACCGGCTTTAGCCAAAATAGGGAAAGAAGCGTCTATGCAAAAAAGCGTGGCGTAAGGAGCGATCTCTTTTAAAAGGGGGAGCTGTTTGTTCAAACTGGGCCCGGTTGAAACAATAATAGCGGTATCTCTGTTTTTTAAAGCGTTCACAAAATCCACTAAACTAGGGCTTTTGACGACTTCAGGCAAATTAGCGGCATGCTGTTTGATGCCTATAAGCGCGTCTTTAGCGTCATTGCCTACGCTAATGGCGCCATGCTCTAAAGCGCGGATGAAATGCTGGTTGATTCCTATCATTTGATCAGAATATCGTTCATAATAAGCGTTAAAAAGTTTTAAATCATACATTCTTGCGTATAAACGAGACTTTTTATCCATATCAAATAATGAAGCGATCATGTTGTAATTGCAAAAACTTGCATGCAATAAAATCAAACGATTTTCTAAAATCTCAGTGGAAAAATCCAAAAGATTCAACACAATGAAAATAACCTCTATTTCAGGCTCAATGACCACCAAGCGTTTTAAATTATCATTGCCTAAAAGCAAGCGATAAAACACCCCATTACCCAAGCCAAAATAATACAAATAAGGATAAAGCATGTAAATTTCGCTATTTTTGTATAGCTCTAAGCTTGAATCTAGCGGGCTTTTTTCAAATAAGGGCGTGTTCGTTTCTTTATCTAATAGATTGAAATTCGCGCTATCATTCCCTAGAAACACTTCGTATTTTTTGTTTTCTTTAATGGCTTTGAGCTTTGCGAACAAAAGAGGGTCTTTTTTGAAAAGAGCTTGTAAGTTTTTTTGATAAATATCCATCATTCTAACTTATAAAAATAGCTTATAAAAAGGGCTAACGCCCCTTTGAATGAAAAAGGCTGTTATTGTAAAAGCCTTAAGACATTTTGTTGCACCGCATTCGCTTGCGCCATAGCAAAACTCCCGCTTTGCGCCAAAATATTGTATTTAGAAAAGTTCGCGCTCTCTTCAGCAAAATCCACATCTCTGATTTGAGATTCAGCCGCTTTAACATTCACTTGGGTTACAGAAATATTATTGATGGTTGTAACCAATTCCATTTGCACCGAACCCATATCCGAGCGGATCTTGTCTAATTGCGTGCGCGCAGAATCTGCCATATCCATCACAATCATCGCCCCTTTAAGGCTTGTTACCCCAGCCCCTATACCTTGAGAATTGGTTTCAGCTTGCGCGCCATTAGCGTTCGCTCCAGCTGCTGAAGCCACATTCGCATCAAAAATGCCCCTAACCGCTCTCAAATTCACGGTGTATTCTGCCACCCCTTGAGCGGAATGAAAGCCCACATGGCTAAAATTCACACCACTAACGATAATGTCCCTAGCGTCGGTCCTGGTCAAGGTTAAGCGCCCAATAACCGCATGCTGTGTCCCAGAAATCCCTGCAAAATTTCCTCCCCCAAAAACCTGACCGCTCGCACTCGTTGCATGCACTGAAATCGCACGCCCATCAATGGAGTGTAAATTAATGCGCCCTTGAATATCCAAGCTCGCTTCCACGCCGGTCCTGTCTTTGACGGAGTTTATCGCATTAATCAATCTCCCGTCAGCGTCGTTCTTATGCACATCATTCACGGTCCCAATTTCTACGCCATTAATAGTAAGATCTTTCACGGTTCCTGATTGCACGGGAGTGCCGCCGGTAGCCATGACATTATAAGAAGCCCTAACGCCTAAAGTGTTAGAGAAACGATTGATGATTTCGCTTAACGCTCCGATCCCAGTGCCAGCGCTCGTAGAAATGCGCACGGTTTCAATCTTGTAATCATTCACGCCATTGACTTGTTTGAAATTCAATCCCACTTCAGTCAAGTTTTGCGCTGCCGCGCTAGCGAGCATGCCTTCAGCGCTAAAAGAAGAGGTTTCCATGCGCACATGCCCAATCTTATCCGAACTCGTGGAGCCAATAGACGCTTTAACCGTGGTGTTAGAATACGCACCAATTTGAAATTCTTTGTTAGAAAAACTTCCTGAAAGCATTTGTTGGCCGTTAAAGCTTGTGGTGTTAGCGATATTGTCTAGTTCTTCTAACAACCTTTGAATATCACTCTGGAGCGCTTTTCGGCTTTCTAAAGTTTGCCCGTCTTGAGCGGCTTGAACGGCTTTGGTTTTAATGGTGTCTAAGATTTTGATTTGCTCATCCATCGCTTTATCTGCGGTTTGAACCATACCAATAGCGTCATTAGCGTTGCGGATCGCTTGACCCAAATTCGCACTTTGACTCCTTAAGCTATCAGCGATCGCCATCCCACTAGAATCGTCAGCGGCTTTATTGATCCTAAGCCCTGAGCTTAACTTTTCAAGCGAGCTTGAAAGGTCTCTGTTGTTTTGAACCCCTACCGCATGAGAGGTTAAAGCAGCGATATTGGTATTTATCCTAAAACTCATGTTTGCATCCTTTGCATAGATATTTGCTGTTAATCAAGCAAAGGGTGTTCCAACTCTTTGATTTTTAGCGCCGCTATCGTTTTTATGGTTTAATAGGGCGTTCAGTCAAAATTCTGTGCTACAATCATTCACTAATAGGTATAAACATTTCATTAAAGGCGTTCAATGAAGCACCTTATTATTGTAGAATCCCCAGCAAAAGCCAAAACCATTAAAAATTTTTTGGATAAAAATTACGAAGTCATCGCCTCTAAAGGGCATGTTAGGGATTTATCCAAATTCGCTTTAGGCATTAAGATTGATGAAACAGGCTTCACTCCTAACTATGTCGTGGATAAAGACCATAAAGAGCTTGTCAAACAGATCATAGAGCTTTCTAAAAAGGCATCTACCACCTATATCGCTACCGATGAAGACAGAGAAGGGGAAGCGATAGGCTATCATGTGGCATGTTTGATTGGGGGGAAATTAGAGAGCTATCCTAGGATTGTTTTTCATGAGATCACGCAAAATGCGATTTTAAACGCTCTAAAAACCCCACGAAAAATTGACATGTCTAAGGTCAATGCCCAACAAGCCAGACGCTTTTTAGATCGGATCGTGGGTTTTAAGCTCAGCTCGTTGATTTCATCAAAAATCACTAAAGGTTTGAGCGCTGGGCGGGTGCAGAGCGCGGCTTTAAAGCTTGTGGTTGATAAAGAGAGGGAAATCAAAGCCTTTAAGCCTTTAACCTACTTCACGCTAGACGCTTATTTTGAGTCGCATTTAGAAGCGCAACTCATTAGCTATAAGGGTAACAAACTCAAAGCCCAAGAACTCATTGATGAAAAAAAAGCTCAAGAGATTAAAAACGAATTAGAAAAAGAAAGCTACGCTATTTCCAGTATCGTTAAAAAATCTAAAAAATCCCCCACACCGCCTCCTTTCATGACTTCCACTTTACAGCAAAGCGCTTCCAGTCTTTTAGGCTTTTCGCCCACAAAAACCATGAGTATCGCTCAAAAATTGTATGAGGGCGTAGCCACCCCGCAAGGGGTTATGGGGGTGATCACTTACATGAGAACTGATAGCTTGAATATCGCTAAAGAGGCTTTAGAAGAAGCGAGGGCTAAGATTTTAAAAGACTATGGCAAAGACTACTTACCCCCTAAAGCCAAAGTCTATTCTAGCAAGAATAAAAACGCCCAAGAAGCCCATGAAGCGATCAGGCCCACTTCTATTATTTTAGAGCCAAACGCTTTAAAAGACTACCTTAAGCCTGAAGAATTAAAGCTCTATACCTTAATTTACAAACGCTTCTTAGCTTCTCAAATGCAAGACGCTCTTTTTGAAAGCCAAAGCGTGGTTGTGGCTTGCGAAAAAGGCGAGTTTAAAGCCAGTGGCAGAAAACTCCTTTTTGATGGCTATTATAAAATTTTAGGCAATGACGATAAGGACAAATTGCTCCCCAATTTGAAAGAAAACGACCCCATTAAATTAGAAAAATTAGAGAGCAACGCCCATGTTACAGAACCTCCAGCACGCTATTCAGAAGCGAGCTTGATTAAAGTTTTAGAAAGTTTAGGCATAGGCAGGCCTAGCACCTACGCCCCAACGATTTCCCTCTTACAAAACAGAGACTACATCAAGGTAGAAAAAAAGCAAATCAGCGCTTTAGAGAGCGCTTTTAAGGTGATAGAAATTTTAGAAAAGCATTTTGAAGAAATCGTGGATTCCAAATTCAGCGCTTCTTTAGAAGAGGAACTGGACAATATCGCTCAAAATAAAGCCGACTACCAGCAAGTCTTAAAGGACTTTTACTACCCTTTTATGGATAAAATTGAAGCCGGGAAAAAGAATATCATCTCTCAAAAAGTGCATGAAAAAACCGGCGAATCATGCCCTAAATGCGGTGGGGAATTAGTCAAAAAAAATAGCCGTTATGGGGAGTTTATCGCTTGCAACAATTACCCTAAATGCAAATATGTCAAACAAACTGAAAATGCTAATAATGAAGCCGAACAAGAATTGTGTGAAAAATGCGGAGGGGAAATGGTGCAAAAATTCAGCAGAAACGGGGCGTTTTTAGCTTGCAACAACTACCCTGAATGCAAAAACACCAAATCGTTAAAAAACACCCCTAACGCAAAAGAAATAATAGAAGGCGTGAAATGCCCAGAATGCGGGGGGGATATTGCCTTAAAAAGGAGCAAGAAAGGCTCGTTTTATGGCTGTAACAATTACCCTAAATGCAATTTTTTATCCAACCATAAGCCCATCAATAAGCGTTGCGAGAAATGCCATTATTTGATGAGTGAAAGAATCTATCGCAAAAAAAAGGCGCATGAATGCATCCAATGCAAAGAGCGCGTGTTTTTAGAGGAAGATAATGGCTAAAGAAAATCCGCCTGTCGTTTTTGGGCCTGTTTTATCCAGGCGTTTTGGGAAGTCTTTGGGCGTGGATCTATCGCCCTCTAAAAAACAATGCAATTACAATTGCATTTATTGCGAGTTGGGTAAAGCCAAGCCCATTGAGTGCATGGAAGAAGTGATCAAAGTAGAAACCTTGATTAACGCCATTCAAAACGCCCTAAACAACCTTGCTACCCCCATTGATGTTTTAACCATTACCGCTAATGGCGAACCCACTCTATACCCTCATTTATTAGAACTTATCCAAAGCATCAAGCCTTTTTTAAGAGACGTTAAAACTTTGATTTTAAGCAACGGCTCACTCTTTTATGAGCCAAAAGTCCAGCAAGCCTTAAAGGAATTTGACATCGTTAAATTTTCTTTAGATGCTGTTGATTTGAAAGCCTTTGAAAGAGTGGATAAGCCCTATTCTAAAGACATTGACAAGATTTTAGAGGGGATTTTGAGCTTTTCTCAAATTTATCAAGGGCAACTGGTGGCTGAAGTGCTGTTGATTAAGGGCGTGAATGATAGCGCGAACAACTTAAAACTCATCGCTGACTTTTTAAAAAAAATCAATACCGCTAGAGTGGATTTAAGCACCATAGACAGGCCCTCAAGCTTTAAAGCCCCTAAATTAAGCGAAGATGAATTATTAAAATGCTCTTTATTTTTTGAAGGGCTTTGCGTGAGTTTGCCCAAACGATCTATTGCTCAAGCCAAAAAATTGATTTCTTGCGGTATAGACGAATTACTCGCTTTAATTTCTAGGCGTCCTTTAAGCGCAGAAGAAGCCCCCCTAATACTAGATCCTAACACCTTTAAGCATTTAGAAACTTTATTAAATCATAAGCAAATTACGATTAAAAAAGTCGGCTCTTTGGAGTTTTATTGCGCGTTTTAACCTCCCATTTGTAAAATACCATAAAAAATGATCTCAAAAGCCGACAGATAATTAAAAACTTAATGTTTTTAAGCGCTACACCCTTTTACTATAACCATAACCCGCTTTTTCTGCTTTTTTCTCGGTATTAGCAACTACTTTTATTTCTTTATTAATATCAGCAAATATTT
>NZ_VEZH01000010.1:0-61014 GCF_006440215.1 Helicobacter pylori
TCTATAGAAATACTATCCTTAATTCCTACTTTTTTAATAAAGAATTGACTATGATTTTCTTGGCAATTTTGTTCTGCTTTTTTAACCAAATCTTTTTGTGTATTGTTTGTCTTTTGTTTTTCTTGTTCTGTCTTTTGTTTTTCTTGTTCTACTTTTATTTGATTACTAGTCTCTATATTGCTTGTCTTTTGTTTTTCTTGTTCTACTTTTATTTGATTACTAGTCTCTATATTGCTTGTCTTTTGTTTTTCCTGTTCTACTTTTATTTGATTATTAGCGAGTTCTATCCCACTCTTGTTCGCTCTATCCCTAGCATTTTCAGCTTCCTTTTGAACTTCAGCCACTTCTTTTTTGGATTGGTCATCAGCAAAACACACATTCATAAGCATGGCTGTTATCGTTGTTACACCTATTACTGAATTAAACCATGAGTTAGGATGCGTTTTTAAATAATCATCCGCAGTCTTAACATTCCCGCATATCCAATCGCTTTTTTTAATTTGTTTTTTTATTGAGTCTTTTATCGCTTCCCAAAAAGTAATCCCCATTATAGACACTCCCACATTCTTAAAAACTTTCTTTTCTTTTGCCGTTTTTACTAATTTCATCATCATTGTTGCAAGCATTACTAAAACTCTTATAGCAGGCATTTAAATCCTTTCAAAAAACAATCTTACCCATCAAGATCTTATTATTGTAGTGTATATAGTTATATTCAATCGTTATTAAACGATTGGTTTGAAAAATTGTAAGTGGCAATTCAATCAGATTTTTCTAATCCATTTCAATAAAACTTGATACAAGTTTTCCTTATACCCAAACCCACACCCTTTTAAAGGGAATAATAGGCAATAACTCGCTAGCTAAACATTCACTCTCTGCTTGAGTGTAAGCCTTTCATTCCTTTTGACCTACCAAATATTAGCATTTCTCTCAATCAAGCCTTGAGAAATTCAATTACACCCTTGTTTAACATCGCAAGCCTAGTAACTTAAAGCTCTTTTTTAGAGATTGGGTTAGGTTGATCCTTATCCTTAATTCAAGTGCATGCGCATTCATCTTTGTTATCTTTGAGTAAAATCAAGCGTTCTTAATGTAATGCAAGGCGATTTTGAGTGCGTTGGTGGCTGCCCCCACTCTTAATTGATCCGCCACGCAAAAGCCGTGCAAAGTTTTCTTATCAAACAAATCCTTCCTCAAGCGCCCTATAAAGACGCTATCCGTGTGGCTCACTTTTAAGGGCGTGGGGTAAAGATTATGGCTAGGATCATCGCAAACAACCACGCTAGGGGCGTTTTTTAAGACTTCATAGACTTCTTTGAGATCGAATTCTTTTTCAAAAGCGATACTCAAACTCTCGCTATGGCTCCTCAATACCGGCACGCGCACGCAAGTCGCGCTGATAGGGAAATCCACGCCCATGATTTTATGGGTTTCATGCACCATTTTCAGCTCTTCTTTCGTGTAGCCATTCTCCTTAAAAGTATCAATATGAGCGATCGCATTGAAAGCGATCGGATAAGCGAAAGCCCCGGCTCGCAAAACCTGGTTTAAATCAATAGCGGAGTCTTTTTCCAAATATTCTAATGCGGTTTTTAACTCATTTTTTAAACTCTCTATGCCCTTATTCCCTGCCCCACTCACGGCTTGATAGGTGCTAACAATCACGCTTTTTATCTTAAAATGAAGGTGTAAGGGGTTTAAGATTTGCGTCATTTGAATGGTAGAGCAATTAGGGTTAGCGATGATATTCAAAGGAGCGTTAAAAATTTCTTTAGCGTTGATTTCAGGCACGACTAAAGGCACTTTTTTATCCAATCTAAAAAAGCTCGTGTTATCAATCACTAAGGCAGTTTTTGCAGTGCTTGTAGCAAATTCTTCGCTCACGCTCCCCCCAGCGCTAAAAAAGGCGATGTCTATTCTTTCTTTTTCAAAAACCTCATGCGTGGTTTCTAAAATCTCATAGTCTTTATTGAAAGCTTTAATCTTTTTACCGGCACTCCTAGCGCTAGCGAGCGGGACAAATTTTTTAATTGGGAAAGAAGAATTTTCTAAACCCTTAATCAGCTCTTGCCCTACCGCTCCGCTAGCCCCGACAATAGCGACATTATAAGTCCTCATCGTTTTCTCCAATGATTTCAAGGGCTTTTAAAAAACTCAAGCAATTCAACTGCATGCCTGAATGCATGTTTTTCAAGCTTAAGGTTTCGCTTTTAAATTCTTCTTCACCAATGACAGCCACAAACTCATGCCCTTTGTGGTTGGCATAAGAAAAGGGTTTTTTGATTTTTTGAGCTTCTGGATAGACTTCGCTAAAAATCCCGCTTTGCCTTAAAGACTCCGCTAATCGATTTGCATAAGAAAAATACTCTTCATGCATGCAAGCGATTAAGACTTTAGCTTGGGTGGAACGCTCGTCTAATAATTGCATTTCACTCAAAGCCACAATCAATCTATCAATCCCAATAGAAGCCCCTACCCCTTGTAAATTTTCTTTAGAAAAATTTTTAGTCAAATGATCGTAACGCCCCCCTGAACACACGCTCCCTAAAGACTTCATGTCATTAAGCGTGGTTTCATACACAATCCCCGTATAATACCCTAACCCCCTAGCGATAGAAAAATCAATTTTATACAGGTTTTGAGAAATTTGTAAATCCCCTAGCAACTGGTATAGCCTTTCTAAATCCTGTATGCCCTTTTTCAGATTTTCATTATAGTCTTTCAAATAAGCAATTTTTTCAAAAAATTCCGCATGGCTTAAATCGTTCTGTTTGATTTGAACCATTTCTAAAAGCTCTTTAATGGTGTTTGAATTCAAATCGCACTCTTTTTTTAATTCTTCTTCAACCCCATTCAAGCCAATTTTTTCTAATTTATCCACAATGCGCAACACTTCATTCACTTGAGAGATCCCAAAATATTCGCATATCCCGTTCAAAATTTTTCTGTGGTTGATAGAGACGCAAAAATCTTCTAAATCCAAGGCTTTTAAGGAAGCGATGATCACTTGAATGATCTCAGCATCGCACACCAAACTCTCGCTCCCTATAAAATCAAAATCGCATTGCGTGAATTCCCTATAACGCCCTTTTTGCGCCCTTTCGCCCCTAAAGACATTGCCTATGGCGTAGCGTTTAAAGGGCATGCCTAATATTTGGTGGTGCAAAGAGACAAAGCGGGCTAATGGCACGGTCAAATCAAACCTTAAAGCCACATCCCTATCCCCATGGTCTTTAAAACGATAAATTTCTTTTTGAATATCGTTGCTCGCATCAGGTAGTAGCGCTTCAGCGTATTCCAAATGAGGGGTTTCAATCGGCACAAAACCAAAACTTTGAAACACGACTGAAACTTTAGAGAGCAACTGGGCTTTTTGTATCGCATCTTTAGGCAAGCGGTCTTTAAACCCGCTCAACACTTTAGGGGTAATCATTCCATTTCCTTGTATTTGTATGCTAAAATTTTAGCTTAAAATCTTTAAAAAAGGGCTATTGATGAGCGTAAATGCACCCAAACGCATGCGTATTTTATTGCGTTTGCCTAATTGGTTAGGCGATGGGGTGATGGCAAGCTCGCTTTTTTACACCCTTAAACACCACTACCCTAACGCGTATTTTATCTTAGTGGGCCCACAAATCACTTGCGAACTTTTCAAAAAAGATGAAAAAATAGAAGCCGTTTTTACAGATGACACCAAAAAATCCTTTTTCAGGCTGCTAGCCACTTACAAACTCGCTCAAAAAATAGGGCGTTGCGATATAGCGATCGCATTAAACAACCATTTTTATTCCGCTTTTTTGCTCTATGCGACAAAAACGCCTATTCGCATCGGTTTTGCTCAATTTTTTCGTTCTTTGTTTCTCAGCCATGCAATAATGACTGCCCCTAAAGAGTATCATCAAGTGGAAAAGTATTGCTTTTTGTTTTCGCAATTTTTAAAAAAAGAATTGGATCAAAAAAGCGTTTTGCCCTTAAAACTGGCCTTTAACCTCCCCACTCACACCCCAAATACCCCTAAAAAAATCGGCTTTAACCCTAGCGCAAGCTATGGGAGCGCTAAAAGATGGCCGGCCTCTTATTACGCTGAAGCCGCCGCTGCTTTGTTAGAAGAAGGGCATGAAATTTATTTTTTTGGGGCTAAAGAAGACGCTATCGTTTCTGAAGAAATTTTAAAACTCATCAAAGGCTTATTAAAAAACCCCTTATTGTTCCATAACGCTTACAATCTGTGCGGGAAAACAAGCATTGAAGAATTGATAGAGCGCATCGCTGTTTTAGATTTATTCATCACTAACGATAGCGGCCCTATGCATGCGGCTGCTAGCACACAAACCCCCTTAATCGCTCTTTTTGGCCCCACTGATGAAAAAGAGACTCGCCCCTATAAAGCTCAAAAAGCAATCGTATTGAACCACCATTTAAGCTGTGCGCCTTGCAAGAAACGAGTTTGCCCTTTAAAGAATGAAAAAAACCATTTGTGCATGCGATCTATCACGCCCCTTGAAGTCCTTCAAGCCACTCACACCCTTTTAGAAAAGCCTTAACGCCCTTTATGCACTTTTAAAAAACACAGCCGTATTGACAAAATTCTAGTATATAAAAGATTTAAACTTTACTTTTGAAGGCGTGAGAAAAGCGATAAATCCTACCAAGGGTTTTACAAAATGGTAAGAAAAATTATAAGATAATATCCAAAAAAGCGTTTTTAAAAACGCTTTTTTAGAGTCAAAGCCATTAGGCCACTGAGTTTTTAGGTTTTTTGGCGTCTTTTTTATCTTTGTGAGCCACTAATTGAGAGCTTAACTCAGGTTTTTTGGCGTCTTTTTTATCTTTGTGAGCCACTAATTGAGAGCTTAACTCAGGTTTTTTGGCGTCTTTTTTATCTTTGTGAGCGTATGCAGAACTCACTGCCAAAACTGATAATAAAACACCTGTCAAGATTTGCTTTTTCATACGAAAACTCCTTATGATGATCTTAAAAGCGAGAGAATTATATTTCTCAAAAGTAAACGAATAGAAACCAATAGAATTTTTGATTGGTTTGGTGGTTTTGCTACCTTAAAAAAACTACAATACAAAAAACTTGATAAATTATCTTTGGTTTTAGAAAGTTTGACAAAAATTAAGATTGATATTATATTGAAAAAACAAAAAACAATATGAAATCAAGGAGTTTGTATGCAACAGCGTCATTTAGGCCCTTTAAAAGTGGGTGCGTTAGCTCTAGGGTGCATGGGCATGACTTATGGGTATGGGAAAGTCCATGATAAAAAGCAGATGGTTAAACTTATCCATAAGGCTTTGGAATTGGGTATTAACTTTTTTGACACTGCAGAGGCTTATGGGGAAAATAATGAAAAGCTTTTAGGCGAAGCGATCAAGCCTTTTAAAGACAAGGTTGTGGTAGCGAGCAAGTTTGGGATTTACTACACAGATCCTAATGACAAATACGCAACCATGTTTTTAGACTCCAGTCCTAACCGTATTAAGAGTGCCATTGAAGGGAGTTTGAAACGCTTAAAAGTAGAATGCATTGATTTATACTACCAACACCGCGTGGATACTAACACGCCCATAGAAGAAGTGGCAGAAGTTATGCAAGCTCTTATCAAAGAAGGAAAAATTAAAGCTTGGGGGATGAGTGAGGCAGGGTTATCTAGCATCCAAAAAGCCCATCAAATTTGCCCTTTAAGTGCGTTGCAGAGCGAATATTCCTTGTGGTGGTGCGAACCTGAAAAAGAGATTTTAGGTTTTTTAGAAAAAGAAAAAATTGGCTTTGTCGCTTTTTCGCCTTTGGGTAAGGGGTTTTTAGGTGCGAAATTTGAAAAAAATGCCACCTTCGCTAGTGAGGATTTTAGAAGCGTTTCTCCTAGGTTTAATCAAGAAAATCTAGCCAAAAATTATGTCTTGGTGGAATTAATCCAAGATCATGCACACGCTAAAGGCGTTACACCAGCCCAACTGGCTCTCTCATGGATTTTGCACACGCAAAAAATCATTGTCCCTCTCTTTGGCACCACCAAAGAATCCAGGCTCATAGAAAATATAGGGGCTTTGCAGGTTTCTTGGAGTCAAAAAGAATTGGAGATTTTCCAAAAAGAATTGACTGCAATCAAAATAGAAGGGGCCCGCTACCCTAAAAGAATCAATGAAATGGTGAATCGATAAAAGTATTGGGTATTTATAATTGCATTGGCTCTTTTAAAAGAGATTGAGCGTTATTTTCTGTTTGTCAGTGTGTTTTTATCCCACTAACAAACTTTTTAAGGCATTTTAACAAGGCTTTGTTTTAATAAAAAATTGATTATAAAAATTTGAAAAATACCAAAAAGCGTTTTTTAAGATTGAATACAAAAGAGCTTGTCGTTAGTCAAGCGGAATTTCTTGTAAGGCGGTCTATGAATTAGGGGATTTTTAAAGAGCATTGCTACAAAACACCCCCTAACCCCTTAAGAAAACGAATTCCACCATGAAATAAAATCTAAAACGATTAAACGAAGCAACCAAAACCCCATTTTTAAAAAATTAAAAAATTTTAGTTACTCCTGTTTGACAATAGAGCCAAGAATCAATTTTATAGTAAAAAAGGTAATTAGAGAGATAGAAGTGGATAAAAACCCTCAAGAAAGTCTTTTCAATCCAAAAGAGAAAAAGTTTAAACAGCACCTGCAACACCCTCCCACAAGAGAGCGTTATGATAAAATCAGCCTTTGCGCTTTTCTACAATTTCCTTAGCGATATTGCTAGGCACTTCGCCATAATGATCAAACTCCATAGAGTAAGTCCCACGCCCTTGAGTGGCTGATCGTAAATCCGTAGAGTAACCAAACATTTCCACCAACGGCACAAAAGCGTTCACGATTTTCAAGCCTAATCGGTCATCCATAGAATTGATTTGCCCTCTTCTTCTATTCAAATCGCCAATCACATCGCCCATGTATTCTTCAGGGACTTCCACTTCCACTTTCATCATAGGCTCTAGTAAAACCGGGTTAGCCGTGCGACTCGCTTCTTTAAACGCCATAGAACCAGCGATTTTAAACGCCATTTCTGAAGAATCCACATCATGGTAGCTCCCATCATAAAGGGTAACTTTAAAATCCACCACCGGATAGCCTGCCAAAACGCCATTTTGCATCGCTTCTTGGATACCCTTATCCACCGCAGGGATATATTCTTTAGGGATCACGCCCCCAGAAATTTCATTCACAAATTCATACCCACTGCCAGGCTCTTTAGGCTCAAGCTTGATAAACACATGCCCGTATTGCCCACGACCACCGCTTTGCTTAGCGTATTTATGCTCTTTGCTCACGCTTGAGCGGATAGTCTCTCTAAAGGCGACTTGCGGCTGACCGATTTCAGCTTCCACCTTAAATTCTCTCTTTAATCTATCCACGATGATTTCTAGGTGCAATTCACCCATGCCGCCAATGAGAGTTTGCCCGGTTTCTTCTTGAGTCATCACCCTAAAGCTTGGATCTTCTTCGGCAAGCTTGCCTAACGCTACGCCCATTTTTTCCTGGTCTGCTTTCGTTTTAGGCTCCACAGCGATGTGAATGACCGGCTCAGGAAATTCCATCCTCTCTAAAACAACCGCATTTTTCTCATCGCAAAGCGTGTCCCCAGTTAGCGTGTCTTTCAGGCCCACAAACGCACAAATCTCACCCGCATAAACTTCTTTAATGTCTTCTCTCTTATTGGAATGCATTTTAAGGAGTCTTCCCACGCGCTCTTTCTTGTCTTTGGTGGAGTTATACACATAGCTACCGGACTCTAGCTTGCCACGATACACGCGCACAAAAGTGAGTTGGCCCACAAAAGGATCTGTCATGATTTTAAACGCCAAACCGGCAAACTCGCCATCATCGCTGGATTTCACAAAAACCTCTTCTTCAGTTTTTGGATCAATCCCCTTAATATCCACAACCTCCGTGGGTGCTGGCAAGTAATCAATGACTGCGTCTAATAAAGTCTGCACGCCTTTATTTTTAAAAGAAGAACCACAAAGCATAGGGACAAGGCTCATGTTCAAACAACCTGTTTTAATGCCTTTTTTGATTTCTTCAATATCCAATTCTTCACCACCTAAATACTTTTCCATCAACGCTTCATCTTGCTCGGCTACGGCTTCTACAAGCTTTTCTCGGTATTGTTTAGCCTTTTCTAACAAATCGCTAGGGATTTCTTCCACATCGTATTTGGCCCCCATGGTTTCATTATTCCAAACGATCGCTTTCATTTGGACTAAATCAATCACGCCAATGAAAGTGTCTTCAGCCCCAATAGGGATATTAATAGGCACAGGATTGGCTTTCAAGCGTTGCTTAATCTGGTTTTCCACATTATAGAAATTCGCCCCAATCCTATCCATTTTATTGACAAAAACAATCCTAGGCACGCCGTATTTATTCGCTTGACGCCACACGGTCTCGCTTTGAGGCTGCACGCCCCCAACCGAGCAAAACACCGAAACCGCACCATCTAGCACGCGCATGGATCGTTCCACTTCAATAGTGAAATCCACATGCCCTGGAGTGTCAATCAAATTGATTTGGTGATCCTTCCAAAAGCAAGTTGTTGCTGCAGAAGTGATAGTGATCCCTCTTTCTTTTTCTTGCTCCATCCAATCCATTGTCGCCGCACCGTCATGCACTTCGCCAATCTTATGGCTCACGCCTGTATAGAATAAAATCCTTTCAGAAGTGGTGGTTTTCCCAGCATCAATGTGGGCGGCAATACCGATATTCCTGATCCTATTTAATGGGGTTTTTCTAGCCATTCTAACTCCAATTACCAGCGATAGTGCACGAACGCTTTATTCGCTTCTGCCATTTTATGCACATCTTCTTTTTTCTTAAAAGCCGCACCCTTATCGCTAGCCGCATCCATAAGCTCGTTAGCCAATCTATCCACCATCATTCTTTCATTGCGTTTCCTGGTCGCTTCTAAAATCCAACGAATAGATAGCGACTGCTGGCGGCTCGCTCTCACTTCTACCGGCACTTGATAGGTAGCCCCACCCACTCTTCTGCTGCGCACTTCCACTAAAGGGCGCACCCTTTCTAGGGCTTTTTCAAACACTTCAATCCCTTTTTCACCGCTTTTTTCTTCAATCTTATTAAAAGCTTTATAGATGATTTTTTCCGCTACGCTTTTCTTGCCGTCGAACATCATCTTATTGATAAACTTAGTAACCACTTTGTTCCCATAAACAGGATCGCCCAAAACCTCCCTAACGGGTGCTTTTCTTCTTCTCATACTTTTGTTTTCCTCTTATTTTTTCTTGTTGTCTGTTGCTTTCTTGTCGGTTGCTTTAGCTTTTTTAGTCCCGTATTTAGAGCGTGAAACCGTTCTTTTATTGACCCCTGCAGTGTCTAAAGCGCCACGAACGATGTGGTATTTCACACCGGGTAAATCCTTAACCCTACCCCCACGCACTAACACAATGGAGTGCTCTTGCAAGTTATGCCCTTCACCAGGGATGTAACTGATCACTTCAAATTTACTGGTCAAACGGACCTTAGCGACCTTTCTTAAAGCCGAGTTAGGCTTTTTAGGGGTAGTCGTATAAACCCTAGTACAAACCCCTCTTCTTTGAGGGCATTCCACTAATGCAGGTGATTTCGTTTTTTTAACCACCTTTTTCCTTTCTTTTCTAATCAACTGATTGATAGTAGGCACTATTTTTCCTTATTCTAAAAATTTAAAACTAAAAGTTCTCCCATTTTACCCTAATTTTTCTTTTAAAAATCTTAACCGATTTTTTTGTCAAAATTTAGGGCTATCTTCAAGCGTTCTTAGCACGATTTTCTTATTCTTATACATGCCTGTTCCCACAGGGATCATCCTCCCCAACACCACATTCTCTTTCAAATCCTCTAAAAAGTCTTTTTTCATAGCGATACTGGCTTCTGTTAAAACTTTAGTCGTTTCTTGGAAAGAGGCCGCTGAGATGATGCTATCGCTCCCAATAGCCGCTCTGGTGATCCCTAAAAGCACCGGTTCAGCAATCGCTGGCTCGCCTTTTAAAGCGATCACACGAGCGTTTTCTTCTTTGAAGAGTTTTTTACTGACTAAATCCCCTTCAATAAACTTGCTATCCCCGCTGTCTAAGATGCGCACTTGCCTTAGCATTTGAGACACAATGATTTCAATGTGCTTGTCGGCAATGCTTACCCCTTGCCTGCGATACACTTGCTGGACTTCGCTCACAATGTATTTATAAAGCTCTTTTTCGCCACTAATCCTTAAAATATCATGGCTTGAGATTACTCCATCTGTCATCGTCTCTCCCGCATGCACAAATTCATCAGCATGCACTAAAATTTGCTTGCCTTTATCCACAAAATAATCCATGGAACGGCCATCTTTAGAAGTTACGATGATGTGTTCTTTATTGCGAATGGGTTTGCCAAAACTCACTATCCCATCCACTTCAGAAAGGATCGCCACATCTTTAGGCTTGGGTTTTCTCGCTTCAAAGAGTTCAGAAACCCTTGGGAGACCCCCGGTAATATCCCTAGATTTAACGGTCGCTTTAGGGATTTTCGCCAACACTTCAGCCTGCTCCACGCTAGAGCCATCACTAACAGCAATAGAAGTTTTTGGTTCTAGGAAATAACGCACCTCTTCGCCATTAGCCCCCTCTAAAAACAAGCTTGGTTTGTATCCGCTTGGAATGTAATCATTCACCACTAAGCTTGTGATACCGGTATTTTCGTCTTCTTTTTCAGCGACCGTAACCCCTGCGATAACATCCACAAAACTCACCTTACCTTTAAAGTCCGCAATGATAGGGGTGTTGTAAGGATCCCATGTGGCAATCGTTTTGAAAGTGTTAGTCGTGGGTTTAGAGATCACGCTATTAGCGCTCACTTCACTATTATCATCAATTAAGATCTCAGAACCCCTAGCGATATAATGGCGAGCGGCTTCCCTACCATTATCATCAGCTATCACCGCAAACAAGCCTTTTTCGCTCACAATATCGCCCTTTTTGATCCCATGGGTGCGCTCTAAATGGTTAGCCTCTAAAACATAGTATTTGATTATGCCTTTTTCTTTGGCATACACATCTTGTGCAATGGGGTCATTATCCTTGACTAGCAATTCGCTCGCATAAGGGATGCGATTAGGCACATTCCAGCCCTCTTGGATAATATCAGCGATACTCCCCCCCTTATGCACCTGATGCCCACTAGCATAAGGCAAATACACTTTCCCCTCAATCTTACTGCCAACGCCGGCTAGTTCGCTTGGCTTGACAATATCGCTTCTTCTTAAAACAAATTTAGCTTCTTGATCGCCATTTTTCACGCTCACAACGACTTCTTCATAGACCGTTTCAATGCGTAATTCCCCATCAAAAGGCGCTTTAATCTTAGGTTCTACCACTAAAATAGAAGCGTTACGGCGGTTAGCGATAATGTTTTTACCCTCCTTATTCGTGTAAGTCCTAAGGTTGTAGAAACGCACAAAACCTTCTTTGCTCGCTACAATTTCGCGCTCATCCTGACTCCTGCTCGCTGTCCCGCCCACATGGAAAGTCCTTAAAGTGAGCTGCGTTCCAGGCTCCCCGATAGATTGCGCGGCTACCACGCCCACCGCTTCACCCGGATAACTCATCTTGCCTTCGCCCAAATTCAAGCCGTAGCATTTCGCGCACACGCCCTTTGGCGCTTTACAAGTTACTGGGGTGCGGATCGTAATGGATTTAATCCCGGCTTCAACCACTTTTTTAGCACCCTCTTCATCAATCAAAGTGTCCGCATAAAGCAAGATTTCATTCGTAATGGGATCGATCACATCTTCTAATAAAACGCGCCCAAAAATACGCTCTTCTAAAGGTTCAATCAGCTCACTCCCCACCGCAATATCCGTGATTTCAATCCCTTCATGCGTGCCGCAATCATCAGACACCACCTTGACATTTTGCGAAACATCAATGAGCTTTCTTGTCAAATACCCCGCATTGGCTGTTTTTAGCGCTGTATCCGCTAAGCCCTTTCTAGCGCCGTGCGTGGAGTTGAAGTATTCTAAGACATTCAACCCCTCTTTAAAGTTAGAAATAATGGGCGTTTCAATGATACTGCCATCTGGCTTTGTCATAAGACCCCTCATCGCTGAAAGCTGACGGATTTGCACCGCGCTACCCCTTGCGCCGCTATCTGCCATCATATAAATAGAGTTAAAGCCCTCTTTATCTTTTGCGATAGCGGTCATCATTTCTTTACTCATTTTGTCATTGACTTCAGTCCAAGTGTCAATGATCTTATTGTAACGCTCTTGGTCAGTGAGTAGCCCTTGATCGTATTGTTGCTGGATTTTTTTAACCTCTACTTTGGCTTTTTCCACCATTTTTTGCTTGTCTTTGGGCGTGATAATATCCTCCATAGAGATAGAAATACCAGCCTTAGTCGCATACCTGAAGCCAAGCGTTTTCAAATTATCCAAAAAGGTTGCGGTAATGCCGATACCACCGACTTTATGCACATAATCCACAAGCACGCCAATATCTTTTTTCTTCATGGGTCTGTTCCACAAATCAGTAGGGATAAAATCAGGCAAAATAGATTTAATAATCATGCGCCCTGCGCTCGTAGCGATAATATTCCCTTGATCTAAAACCCTAATCTTTGCATGGATGTCTAATTCTTTCGTGTCAATAGCGGTGATGATTTCATTCACGCTAGAAAAAAGCTTATGCTCGCCCTTGACCCCGCTCTTTTCTAAAGAAAGATAATAAAGCCCTAAAACCATATCCTGGCTAGGAATGGCTACGGCTTTACCGCTAGCGGGCAAAAGGATATTCATAGAGCTTAGCATCAGCACCTTGCATTCAGCGATCGCTTCCTGGCTTAAAGGCACATGCACCGCCATTTGATCCCCGTCAAAATCGGCGTTGAACGCTGAACACACTAACGGGTGCAATTGGATCGCTTTGCCGTCAATAAGCTTTGGATGGAACGCTTGAATGGATTGCTTGTGCAAGGTAGGAGCGCGGTTGAGTAACACCGGATACCCCTCTGTGATTTCTTGCAAGCACTCCCACACTTCATTGCTTTTTTGCTCAATCATGCGTTTAGCCTGTTTGAGCGTGGTAGCATAGCCTCTCTCTTCAAGCTTGGATAATAAATGCGGTTTGAAGAGTTCTAACGCCATGTTTTTAGGCAATCCGCACTCGTCCATCTTGAGGTTTGGCCCAACCACAATCACGCTTCTGCCTGAAAAATCCACGCGCTTACCTAAAAGGTTTTGCCTGAAACGCCCTTGCTTGCCTTTAATGATTTCACTGAGCGATTTTAAAGGGCGCTTGTTAGCCCCTTTAACCGCATTGGTGCTGCGGCCGTTATCAAAAAGCACATCCACGGCTTCTTGCAACATCCTCTTTTCATTGCGCACAATGATTTCTGGTGCCCCAAGCTCCATTAGGCGTTTCAAGCGTTGGTTACGATTGATGACACGACGATACAATTCATTCACATCGCTGACTGCAAACTTCCCGCCATCTAGCGCGACTAAAGGCCTTAAATCCGGCGGCAATACCGGTAAAACCGTGAGCATCATCCACTCAGGCCTGTTACCAGAATTTAAAAAGCTTTCTACCACTTTCAAACGCTTAATGAGTTTTTTCTTTTTCGCATCAGAATTAGTGTCTTTCACTTCTTCTTTCAAACTTTGTAACAAAACGATCAAGTCAATTTCTTCTAACAAATCCTTGATCGCTTCGCCACCCATTTGCGCTACAAATCCCCTGTCTTCGTATCTTCGTGAGATATTTTGATACTGCTCTTCATTCAAAATATCGTATTTCATCACAAGCTTAGTGCCTTCATTGTCATAAGCGGCTTCGCCTGGTTCTTTAACGATATAAGCTTCATAATACAACACACGCTCTAAGTCTTTCATCTTAACGCCTAAAAGCGTGCCGATACGGCTAGGCAAGGAATTGACATACCAAATATGCGCTACAGGAGTGGCCAATTCAATATGCCCCATTCTAAAACGCCTGACTTTGGAGTGCGTGATCGCCACGCCACATTTTTCGCATGTGCCAATGTCTTTAAAGCGAGGCTTTTTGTATTTACCACACAAGCATTCATAATCTTTAGTGGGGCCAAAGATTTTCATGCAAAACAAGCCGTCTCGTTCAGGTTTTAGGGTGCGATAATTGATCGTTTCTGGCTTTTTAACTTCCCCATAACTCCAAGAATGGATTTTTTCAGGGCTAGCTAGAGTGAGCTGGAAAGAGCTAAAGTCTTTAGGCCTGTCATCTTCTTTAATGACAATGGGTTTAGGCGCTCCATCTTCATCCACATCATCCCCAAAAATATTAATATCCAAAGCGAGCGATTGCAATTCTTTAGTCAAAACATAGAAAGTCTCAGGGATCTCACTCTCACCCACTTGCTCACCTTTAGCAATAGCCCTATAAGCGTTCTCTCTGCCTCTAATATCATCGGATTTAATGGTGAGCATTTCTTTTAGAGTGTGCGCTGCGCCATAAGCTTCCAAGGCCCACACTTCCATTTCCCCAAACCTTTGACCTCCAAAGAGCGCTTTACCCCCAACAGGCTGGTGCGTTACCAAGCTATAAGGGCCTGTGCTTCTGGCATGGACTTTTTCATCCACTAAATGGTGGAGTTTGATCATATACATGTAGCCCACATTCACGCGCTCCCTCATTTTTTCGCCTGTGCGCCCATCATACAGATCCATTTTGCCATCCATAGCGATCTTAGCTAATTCAAACAGCTTGTAAAATTTTTCTTGCGAGATGCCTTCAAACACAGGGATAGCCATCTTAACGCCCTTGCTCCAATCTTTAGCGTATTCCAAAAGCTCTTCATCAGAGCAATTCTCAAGAACATGGATTGTCAAGGGGTCTTTTTCATTAATGGCGTTAGCGATTTCTAGCATTTTAGCGCGCAATTCTTTGGCAAAATCTCTGGTTTTATCCTCTAGCATGCGAGCGATTTGTTTCCCAAACTCTTTCCCCACTAAGCCTAAATGCATTTCTAAAATCTGCCCGATGTTCATGCGGCTTGGCACGCCTAAAGGGTTTAAGACAATATCCACAGGCTCGCCATCAGCAGTATAAGGCATATCCGCAACCGGCACGATATTAGACACAATCCCTTTATTCCCATGCCTTCCTGCCATTTTATCGCCCACTTTAAGCTTTCGTTTTGTAGCGATATAGAGCTTGACTTTTTTGATCACGCCACTAGGCAAAATATCATCTTTTTCTAAAATAGAAAGCTTTTCTTCATGCTCTTCACCCAAAACTTTTTTTTGCTCTAAGAAATTATTTTTAGTGATTTCATAGTGGTTTTGCACTTCTTTAGAATACTTTTTGACTAAACTAGCCAAAGTGAAGCGGTTGATTGAAGCGATTTCTTCTTTAGGGATTTGATCGCCTTCTTTATAATCCTTGCCGTTATGGCTGAAAGGCTCTTCTAAAATCGCTTGAGAAAGGAGCGAGCTAACGCGCAACAATTCTTCTCTATTGAGCATGGTCAAGTGGTCAAAATGCTCCATATCAAGCTTGGCTTTTTCTTCTTCATACGCACTCAAAACCCGCACGTCTTTCTCATAGCCTTTTTTAGTGAAGACTTTCACATCAATCACCGTGCCTTCCAAACTTGGAGGGCAATACAAACTCTTATTGACCACATGCCCGGCTTTATCCCCAAAAATAGCCCTTAAAAGCCGCTCTTCAGGCGTGCTTTTAATCTCGCCTTTAGGAGAAGTCTTGCCCACTAAAATCATGCCAGCGCTCACATAAGTGCCCACTTTAACGATCCCGCTTTCATCAAGATGAGCGAGCGCTTCTTCTTTCACATCAGGAATGTCAGCGGTAAATTCTTCCACGCCATGCTTAAGCTCCCTAGCATCCACTTCTTTTTCATAAATGTGGGTGGAAGTAAAAATATCATCTTTAGTGATGCGCTCACTCACTACGATCGCGTCTTCAAAGTTATAGCCATTCCAAGGCATGAACGCCACGCGCACATTTTTCCCTAACGCCAACTCGCCTCTATCCATGCTAGGGCCATCAGCAATGATTTGCCCGGCTTCCACTTTATCGCCCACTTTAACGATAGGGACTTGATTGAAACTGGTGTTTTGGTTGGTGCGCAAGTTTTTTTGCAAAGAATACGCATCAATATAGGCTTCTTCTTTGCTTTCGCCTAAAATATAAATATTTTTAGAATCAATTTTTTCTACAACGCCTGCGCGATTGGCTTTGATCGCTCCCCAAGAATCCCTAGCGATAATTTTTTCAATCCCCGTGCCTACAATGGGAGCGTCGCTTCTTAATAACGGCACCGCTTGGCGCTGCATGTTAGTCCCCATTAAGGCGCGGTTGGCGTCATCATGCTCTAAGAAAGGAATGAGCGATGCGGCGACCCCTACTAACATGCTAGAGCTTAAATCCATTAAGGTTACTTTGCTTTTTTCGTTTAAAACAATCTCGCCTTCCACACGCGTTTCAATCAAATCGCCTAAAATATTACCCTCTTCATCAATGGGGGTGCTTGCGGGAGCGATGATGTGGCTGTCTTCTTGAATAGCGGTCAAATAAATCGTCTCACCCACGACCTTGCCATCCACAACCTTTTTATAAGGGGCTTCAATAAAGCCTAAATCATTCACTCTTGTGAAAGTGGAAAGGGTGTTGATCAGACCGATATTTTGACCTTCTGGGGTTTCAATAGGGCAAATTCGGCCATAATGCGTGGGGTGCACATCTCTGGCTTCAAACCCTACCCTGTCTTTCACCAATCCCCCTTCACCGAGTGCTGAAAGGCGGCGCTTGTGCGTAACCTCACTCAAGGGGTTAGTTTGATCCATAAATTGCGAGAGCTGACCGCCCATGAAAAATTCCATGATCGTGCTGGTGATCATTTTAGAATTAACCAAGTCATGGGGCATGAGCGAATCAAAAGCCCCGCTCATGGTAGTGAGCTTGTCTTTAATGGTCTTTTGCATTTTCACTAAGCCTGAATGCAATTCATTGGCCAGTAATTCCCCTACCGCCCTAATCCTACGATTGCCCAAGTGGTCCCTGTCATCAATCTTGCCCTGATTGTTTTTGATCTTCATGAGGTATTTAACGGTGGTGATAATATCTTCATGCGTTAAAGTCGTAATGTAATCAGGCACATGCAAGCCTAACTTGTGGTTCATTTTCATACGGCCCACCATGGTCAAATCATAGCGTTCTGGATCAAAGAAAAGTTTTTTGACAAACTGCTTAGCCACTTCAGTCGTAACGGGATCGCCTGGTTTCATAACCTTATGGATACGAATCGCCGCTAGAGCGTTTTCATCATCAATTTTTTCAGTTTGCTTGAGTAATTTCAAAGACTCAGAATCGGCCAAAAAAGAATGGATAATGGAAGCGTCATGCCCTAACGCTAGATCGTTGATGATCACAAATTCTTGCACGCCTAAATCGTGGATTTTTTCTAATCTGTTTTTATCTAGCTGAGTGAGCATGTCTAATAAGACTTCTTTCCCCACCATAACAGGCTCAGCTAAATGACGATTGAGTAAAATATCCATAGGGTATTCCACCCATTCTAAATGGTTTTCTTTAAGCTCTTTAATCTTTCTTGAAGTGAGCTTTTTACCCGCTAAAAGAATAACCTTACCTTGAGGATCTTTCAAGTCAAATTCCATTCTTTGATTGGCGTCTAATGAAGCAAATGGGATCAAATATTTATCGTTTTCATAACGCACTTTAACAAGCGGGTAGAACATTTTGATGATGTCTTGTTTTTGATAATCCATCGCCCTGAATAAAATGGTAACAGGCACTTTACGGCGTTTATTGATACGAGCGTATAAAACATCTTTAGAATCGTATTCAAAATACAGCCACGAACCCCTATCAGGAATGATTTGCCCTGTGTAAATGAGCTTGTTTAAAGAAGTGCTGGACTCTTCTTCTTTGAAGATCACACCGGGGCTTCTGTGGAGTTGATTGACCACCACGCGCTCCACCCCATTGATAATAAATGAAGTGCGTTCTGTCATCAAAGGGATCTCACGAATGAAAATGCTTTGTTCTTTAATGTCCTTAATGCCGTTCTTTTCGCCACTTTTGGTATCTTTTTCCCACAAGATCAAGCGCACTTTAATTTTAAGCGGGATAGAGTAGGTAATGCCCCTCTCCATCGCTTCTCTAACGGTGTATTTAGACTTGCCAAATTCGCAACCCGCGTATTCTAAAGTGATGCGGTTATGCTCATCTTGGATAGGGAAAATGGATTTAAAAACCTTTTCAATCCCGCTCTCTTTACCCTCTTTAGAATACAAGAAAGAATCATAGCTGTCTCGTTGTAATAATAATAAATTAGGGACTTCTAAATCTGTTGGGGTTTTTGTAAAATCAGCTCTCAAGCGGTTTTTTAGGGGAATTTTTTTTGACATATTTCAAGCCTTTGATCAAAAATTTTGAGTTATTTAATGCATTAATTCAAGTAAGCATTGCAAAAGGATCTTTAAACTTTAGAACCATCCATGATAAAAATACCAAAAACCCACCTGCAATACTAACCACTTTAGGCCACACGCTCACAAACAAAAATCATGGAGCAAAATCATCTGCCACACTAGATCAGAGAAAGGCGCAAAGGCCTTTCTGTTTTTAAGTCTTACTTGACTTCAACCTTAGCGCCCACTTCTTCAAGTTTCTTCTTGATGGTTTCAGCTTCTTCTTTATTCACGCCCTCTTTAAGCACATGAGGGGTTTTTTCGGTAGCGTCTTTAGCTTCTTTCAGGCCAAGTCCGGTAATTTCACGAACCACTTTAATCACCTTGATTTTTTCAGCACCGCTATCAGCCAAAATCACATTAAATTCGGTTTTTTCTTCGCTTTCAGCCGCTGCACCGCCAGCTACAGCCGCACCCGCTACGACCGTTGGAGTCGCACTCACGCCAAATTTTTCCTCAAACATTTTAACCAATTCAGAAAGCTCTAAAACGCTCAATGAACCAATATACTCTAACACTTCTTCTTTTGAAATTGCCATAATCCAATCCTTCAAATTTTTTTAAATTAAAGCCATCACAGGCTCTTAGTTTTCTTCTTTCGCTTTACGCAAATTGTCTAAACCGGTCACAAAATAACGCACCGGAGCCGTCCAAACAGAAAGCAACATTCCCATAAGCTCTTCTTTGCTTGGGAGTTTTGAAACCGCTTCCACATGAGCTACGCTAACGCTTTCTTTATCAAACAAGCCCGCTTTCAACACAAAGTGATCTTTATGTTCTTTTTGGAAGTCAAACACGAGTTTAGAGAGAGCGATTTGATCATCGCCCCACAAAAACACATTGGTTTCTTTCAAATCCAAATCAGAATAGCCGGTCTCTTTCATGGCGATACGAGCAAGAGTATTCTTAATCACTTGCACTTTAATGCCTTGATTGCGAGCCTTATTCCTTAAAGCTTCCAACTTTCTCACGCTAAGACCCTTATAATCGCAAATTAAAAGGGCTTTGGCATCTGCAAATTGCGATTTTAAGTTAGCGACTAGCTCTACTTTATGCTGCCTTTGATGTTGTTTTTGCATCTTTTCCTCCTTTCTAGACTAGACCTCTGCAAGATTATCTTTTTAAAAAAGAAATTTTAAGCTTTTTAGCTCTTACGATCTTCAGCCTAAGATTAAAAACTCCTAACGCTATTTAATATCCATCAATTCTTGCACGTCCAAACTCACTGAAGGGGACATGGTGAGCGAAAGAGCGGCGTTTCTGATATACTTGCCTTTCGCACTACTGGGTTTTAGGCGGTTGATCGTTTTAACCAACTCAAGCATGTTTTCTTTGATTTTTTCTTCAGGAAAACTCGCCTTGCCAATAGGGGCATGAACATTGCCCTTTTTATCCACCCTAAAATTCACTTGACCGCTTTTAGCGTTAGTAACCGCTTTAGCAATATCCATCGTAACGGTTCCGGTTTTGGGGTTTGGCATCAAACCTTTAGGGCCTAAAATCCTACCCACTTTACCGACAACCGCCATCATATCGGGCGTTGCGATCACCATGTCAAAATCAATACGACCATTTTTGATTTCTTCAGCCAAATCGTCTCCGCCAACGACATCAGCCCCAGCGTTCTTGGCTTCATCCTGCTTAATGTCTTTTGCAAAAACAGCCACTCTTACTTTTTTCCCTGTTCCATGAGGAAGCACCACCGCACCGCGCACCATTTGGTCCGCATGCCTTGGATCAACCCCTAGTCTTAACGCTACTTCCACGGTTTCATCAAATTTGACTGAAGCGAGAGATTTAACCACCTCTACGCCCTGCTCTACGCCATACGCTTTATCGTTTTGAATTTTAGAAAAAAGTTTTTCCAATCTTTTAAATACTTTTTTTGCCACGATTCTAATCCTTAAAAATTTCTTTCAATTCCAACAAAACCCAATCAATCCACAACTTCTACGCCCATGCTCCTAGCGCTGCCCATAACAATTTTTTTGGCCGCTTCCATGGTGCTTGTGTTTAAATCTTCCATTTTCAATTGTGCGATCTCTTCCACTTGCTTGTGGGTGAGCTTTGCAATCTTATTCTTAAGCGGGTTGTCAGAACCTTTTTCAACCCCAGAAGCTTTTTTGATCAAATCCGTTACCGGAGGCTTTTTAGTGATAAAGGTGAAACTCTTATCTTGATAAACCGTGATAATGACTGGGATATTAAAACTCCCCATGTCTTTAGTTTTCTCGTTAAAAGCCTTACAAAATTCCATGATATTAACCCCTCTTTGACCCAACGCTGGCCCTACGGGAGGTGAAGGGTTTGCCTTACCGGCAGGGATTTGAAGTTTGATTTCTCCGACTACTTTTTTAGCCATGTTTTCTCCTTAAAAAGTTATATAATTTTTTCCACTTGCGAATGCAAAATCTCTATTGGAGTGTTCCTACCAAAAATAGAAACATTGAGCTTGAGCTTACGGTGCTCCACATCATACTCTTCCACCGTAGCGGTAAAGTTTGCAAAAGGGCCTTCCACCACGCGCACCACTTCGCCTTGCTCAAAAAAGATTTTGGGCTTGGGGGCTGCTCGGTTATTCATTTTTTCTAAAATATGCCCAATATCCGCTTCACTCAATGGGGTTGGCTTTTTGTTTTCTCCAATAAAACGACTCACTCTTGGCAAAGATTGTATCTTGTGCCACAAAACCGTATCTAAATCCACTTTAATAAAAACATACCCGGGATAAAGGCTTCGTTCCGTTACTTTCGTCTTGCTTTTTTTAGAAACCTCTATAATATCTTCAGTAGGCACAATGATCTCTTGTATCCTATCTCTTATATTATGATCGTTCGCTAGATTCTCAATCGCTTTCTTAACGGACTGCTCGCTCCCTGAATAAGTTTGTATGGCATACCAATCCATCATTATTCTCCTTATTTAAAGCCACCAACCTATAGAACACTAGAGATAAAAGCCCCCAGAGAAAAATCCAACAAAGCTAAAAACAGCGTAATAGCACTCACCACCACCAAAACAGAAACAAGCGCGTTGCGTATCTGCTCCTTAATAGGAAATATCACTTTAGAAAGCTCTTCTCTAGCTAATTTATATTGCATGAGCCATTTATCCATAGTTTCTTTTCGCCCTCACTTAAACTTAATACATTTATACATTAAAACAATCTTCAATTTTATCCAAAATAGCTTAAACTAAAATTAAAAAATTAAAAACAATCCAATTGAAACAAAAATTTGATAGAATAAATTAGTAGATGGCAGGCCAGGAGGGACTCGAACCCCCAACAACCGGTTTTGGAGACCGACGCTCTACCATTGGAGCTACTGACCTAACCTCCCCTCCTTTTCAATCACAACACAAAAGAAAAAACTAGCTCTTCAATTTGATTTCTTTATGAAGAGTGTGTTTGTTTTCCCTTGGGCAGAACTTCTTAAGCTCCAGTTTTTCAGTGTTAGTTTTAGCGTTCTTGGTTGTGCTGTAATTGATGTCTTCACAATCAGAACACTTCAACCCTATTTTAACTTTCATAATGACCCTTTATGGTAACTCTTTTTGCTAATATTATTCAATAATATTGCTCACAACACCAGCACCAACAGTCCTACCGCCTTCACGAATCGCAAATTTGGTTCCCAACTCTAACGCAACAGGGCTAATCAACTCTACAGTGATTTTCACATTATCGCCAGGCATAACCATTTCTACGCCTTCAGGAAGAGTGATAGAGCCAGTCACATCAGTCGTGCGCACATAGAATTGCGGACGGTAATTGGTGAAGAATGGAGTGTGTCTCCCGCCTTCTTCTTTAGAAAGGACATAAATTTCTCCCTCAAATTTCTTGTGCGGAGTGATAGAACCTGGTTTGCATAGAACCATACCGCGTTCTACTTCTTCTTTTTTAGTTCCTCTCAAAAGCACGCCCACATTATCGCCGGCTTCACCTTTTTCCAACTCTTTCCTAAACATTTCTACACCGGTTACAGTCGTTTTTTGTGTAGGTCTGATACCAACGATTTCCACTTCATCGCCTACTTTCACCACACCTCTTTCAATCCTGCCTGTAACCACAGTCCCTCTACCCGCAATAGAGAACACATCTTCAACCGGCATCAAGAAAGTTTTTTCAGTGTCTCTTTCTGGAGTAGGGATATAGGCATCCACTTCAGCCATGAGCTTAAGCACTTTTTCACCCCATTCACCCACATTGCCAGCCTTCGCTTCTTCTAAAGCTCTTAAAGCTGAACCCGCTATGATAGGAGTGTCATCGCCAGGGAATTCATACGCGCTCAACAATTCGCGTACTTCCATTTCCACAAGCTCTAACAATTCTTGGTCATCTACCATGTCTTGTTTGTTTAAGAAAACAACGATGTGAGGCACGCCTACTTGACGAGACAATAAGATATGTTCTCTGGTTTGAGGCATAGGGCCATCAGCTGCAGAAACAACCAAAATCGCTCCGTCCATCTGTGCCGCACCGGTGATCATGTTTTTTACATAGTCAGCGTGTCCTGGGCAATCCACATGCGCATAGTGTCTGTTTTCAGTCTCATATTCAATGTGGGAAGTAGCGATAGTGATCCCTCTTTCTTTTTCTTCAGGGGCGTTATCAATATTATCATAGTCTTTCATTTCTGCAAGACCTTTCAAGGAAAGCACCGCTGAAATCGCTGCACTCAAAGTCGTTTTACCATGGTCTACATGCCCAATGGTTCCAATATTAACATGCGGCTTAGTTCTGTTAAACTTTTCTTTTGCCATTTGTATTTCTCCTTAATTTTTTGAAATGGATTTTAGAATTATACTAAACAAAATCCTAAGTATTCCTAAATGCTACCACAAAATTTAAGACATTTTTGTCTTATCGCCATTCAAGAGATTATAAACTGGAGCCTATAAGCGGAATTGAACCGCCGACCTCTTCCTTACCAAGGAAGTGCTCTGCCTCTGAGCTATATAGGCGTCTCAAAAACTAAAATGTTATCCTAAAAATGGAGCGGGAAACGGGACTCGAACCCGCGACCCTCAGCTTGGAAGGCTGATGCTCTAGCCAACTGAGCTATTCCCGCATCTATAAAACAAAATGGTGGTGAGACGTGGATTCGAACCACGGAAGACATAGTCAGCAGATTTACAGTCTGCCCTCGTTGGCCACTTGAGTATCTCACCAAAAACTTTGCAAAACAACATTTCAACTGGAGCTGGCTAAGGGACTTGAACCCCCGACCTGCTGCTTACAAGGCAGCTGCTCTACCAACTGAGCTAAGCCAGCATAAAATAATCAAAGACTTGGGATTATAGCAGTTTTATACTTGACTTGTCAAGAAAGGATGACGGAAAGCTAAATTATTCGTATGGCACAGAGCATGGTTAAAATTTTAGCTATAATCTAGCTCAATTTGGCTTAACACAACTCAAAGCTCATTACATATAAAAGAATTTATGGACACTTAAATTATGGCAAGAAAAAAACATAAAATTTCTACTTTAAAATACTTTTCGCGCTCTTTAAAGCAAATCTACATGCTCATCACTTTCAAAGAAAAAATGATTTTTTTCCTGCTTGTGCTGATGGCTGTTTTTTCTTCTTTTGTGGAAGTGATGTCCCTAACCCTCCTGATGCCTTTTATCACTCTCGCTTCCGATCCTAATAGGGCTTTAGACGACAAAGATTGGAAAATGGTCTATGATTTTTTCCATTTTTCATCTCCCGTTCGTCTTATGTATTTCTTTAGTTTTTGCTTGGTGGGGATTTATTTGTTCAGGATGTTTTATGGGGTGTCTTTCACTTATTTGAAAGGGCGTTTTTCCAACAAGAAAGCTTATCAAATCAAGCAACAACTTTTTTTACAGCACATTAAAAGCAACTACCTCTCCCACCTTAACCACAACTTGGATTCTTTAAGAGACATTATCAACAATAAAGCAGAGGGCATGTTTATGAGCTTTAACGCATTCTTAAGCTTTCTCACTGAAATAACTGTGATCGTTTTTTTCTACTCCACGCTCATATTAACTAACTGGAAAATAACGCTCGTTTTTACGATGATCCTCGCCTTACAAATTTTTCTTATTGTCAAAAAAGTCACCGTTCTCATTAAGAAAAAGGGTGAGATGGCTGCCAAATCCAAAGCGCAAACGCTTAAGGTTTTTTCAAAATTTTTCAGCAATTTCAAAATCACTAAACTCAAAGACAACCACGAAGAAGCCCACAAGCTTTTTGGAGAAAATAGCCGTAAAGCCCATGACACCGAGATCATTTACGCCACTTTGCAAGTAGTCCCCAGGTATTCAATAGAAACGGTGGGCTTTAGCTTGTTGATTTTAGCGGTCGCTTACATTCTATTCAAATACGGCGAAGCTAAAATGGTGCTCCCTACCATTTCTATGTATGCTCTAGCACTTTATCGCATACTCCCTTCTGTGACTGGAATGATCAACTACTACAATGAAATCGCTTACAACCAGCTTGCGACTAACATGGTTTTTAAAAGCCTTTCTAAAACCATCGTTGAAGAGGATTTAGTCCCTTTAGATTTTAATGAAAAAATCACTCTTCAAAACATTTCATTCGCTTATAAGTCAAAACACCCGGTTTTAAAAAATTTTAACCTAACCATTCAAAGAGGTCAAAAAGTCGCTCTCATAGGCCATAGCGGGTGCGGGAAATCCACGCTGGCGGATATTATTATGGGGCTTACTTACCCTAAAAGCGGGGAAATTTTTATTGATAACACCCTTTTAACCAACGAAAACAGACGCTCATGGCGTAAAAAAATAGGCTATATCCCCCAAAATATTTACCTTTTTGATGGCACTGTGGGGGATAATATCGCTTTTGGGAGCGCCATAGATGAAAAACGCTTGATTAAGGTGTGCAAAATGGCTCATATTTATGATTTTTTATGCGAGCATGAGGGCCTTAAAACCCAAGTGGGTGAAGGGGGCGCTAAGCTTAGCGGCGGTCAAAAACAGCGCATAGGCATTGCAAGAGCCTTATACGATAACCCTGAAATTTTGGTTTTAGATGAAGCCACTTCGGCCCTAGACAATGAAACCGAGAGTAAAATCATGGATGAAATCTATCAAATCGCTAAAAATAAAACCCTGATCGTTATCGCCCACCGCTTAAGCACAATTGAACGCTGTGAAGTCATCATTGATATGAGCCAACACAAAGACAATCTTGACTAAAGTTGGCTTCACTCTTTTATAAAGTTTTGCAAATCAAACCCTTTAAAGCTCTCTAAATACTTCCCTTGATAGCCGTTTTGACCCACTAAATTTTTCAAAACCTTGCTGTTGTAACCCAAAAACGCCACTTCATTAGCCTTAGCACTTTCATAGTCATTGACGCTATCGCCTATCATTAGCATGCGGCTTGGGTTATAGGCATATTTTTGAATGATATTGGCGATGATCTTAGGTTTATTAGGCGGACTCCCTTCAACGCTCTTAAAATACTTAATGATCCCTAAAAACTCGCACAACACTTGCAATTCGCTATGCAAGGCCGCTGAAGCGATATGGAAAATATGATTTTTATAATGCTTATCAATAAACGCCATCACTTCGCTATTCAAATGCCCCCTATCAAAAAGCTTTTGTTCTATAATAGTGCCAAACTCTAGGGCTAATGCATCCACTTTTTCTTGAGTGATAGGGGTTTTTAAAATCTCGTTATAAAAATATTGGATTTTTTCATTCCTTGAAATCCCCCCGCTTTGATAATGATAAACTCCAAATTGCTTTAAACTCTCTTTACTATCGTTGCCATGCTTTTGAAACAACGCCTTAAATCCTTCATATTTTAAATGCATGCTGTCAAAAATCACGCCATCAAAATCCCATAAAACCACTTCAAGTGCCATGATTTCCCCTTTTTTATAGGCTTATTTTGGCTTCATTTTACCTTATTCAAGCGGTATTTAAGCGATTATTTTTGCCATTTAAGGTTAGGCTATCTTGACTCTTATTTGATAAGAATATGCAAACACTCTTTGGTGTGTGCGGCTTTATGGGCGCGTTTGTTATCCGCTTTAAAACGCATGTAGGTTTTGGTTATTAAGGAGTAAGTGCCGTATTTTTTTAAAATATTTTTAATCTCTATCTCGCTCATAAGCCCTTCATTGTTATAGCTTAAAAAGATGTATTTGAATCGCGCTGTTTTGATTAAATTTTCAAAAGCGTTTAAGATTTTAGTGCGAGAGCAAAACGAGGATTTCTGGTAACTGGGCAAGCCGGTTTTGCCTTTTGGAGCAAAGGGCGTATAAGCAGCAATCGTGTTTAATAAATGGTAATTCGCCCCGTATTGCCTCGCATTATAAGGAGGATCCAAATACAAAATATCCCCTGAAATCTTTCCGATCAACTCGCTAGAATCTTGCTGATACACTTCATTAGCACTTAAACTCAAATCAAAATCAGCGCCTTTTAAAATGAGTTCTTTTTGAGCGCTTTTTTTAAGGTGTTTTAAAAAAGCCCCATAAACTGAAGCGGTGTTAGCCACCTTGTCCGCGCTCTCTAATAACGATGCGAGCAAAAAGTAATACGCACAATTATCAATGTTTTGAGAAAGCTTAAGCTTTTCAATTTTTAAACGCATCGCATCAATTTTTTGAGCGTTTGTTTCGCTAAAATACTGCCTTGAACCCCCCCCTAAAGAATAATGCGAATAAATAAAGCCCTTTTTTAAAGCAACGCTATTAATCCTGTCAATAAGCTCTTCTTTATTAGGGATTTCTTGAATGTTGCCGATATAATTTTGATTCAAAACAAAGCTGTAATATTCCAAATCATTAGAAATGATTTTATGGACAATCTTTTTAAACGCGCGCCCCACAATGCCCGTCCCAGCGAATAGATCACAAAAAATCGCACCAGAAAGGTTGTCCCCTACAACCGCATGGATATTTTCTTTAATAAAGGGAATGAGCTTGTATTTAGAGCCGATGTAGTTCATTGCAACTGCTATAAAGTAGTCTTTTGATGGTATCCAATTTGATACCCCTCATCATAACCTTTTTGATACCCTTCATTGTATGTCCTATCATTACAAGTTTTCCTGTATTGTATGGGGTCATATTGATAACAGCCCACACAACCATCATATTCAGCCTCCCTCTCATAGAAAGAATAATAATTGCCAGGAATTTTTGTTGCGTCAAATCTATAGCCACTTTCTTTGCATTTTTTACAAATCTGGCGTTCCTTGTCGTTACAAGCTTTGCATAAAGCCTGGAAATCATCAAAAGTCTGTGTGTTTGAATCAGAAACTCTTGGATCATCCTTGCGGCCGTCTTTATGATCCACTTCTATATTGAGTGTTTTCAGAATTGCCACGCGCACCGCACATCGCACAACATTGTTGCTTGTGGTAGTTTTTAATGTCTTGACGGATACTTTGGTTAAAAACACATTCAGTATTATAGCCATTCAAGCGTATTCTATCAATAGAATTTCCTAGAGTTTGCCCTTTATCAAATTCTAATATAAATTCTTTAGCCAAAGATGAGTTATTCCTGCACCAACTCCCCCCATTACCTAGCTGCAATCCTTAATATTTTCCTATAAATTCTATAGCACTTACCCAACGACTCACCCCCGTTTTATCAGGTTGTGCAAGTTCCAAAAATAACTCTTTTTTACTTTTACTCATTTTAAAAATCCTCTCTATAAAAAATTCTAATCAATTTATCTCAAAATAACCCGCATGGCGCAAACTCCAACCGCTTATTTAAAATTAACGATCCTTTGTGATGGTTTTAGCCTTAGCGCCTACAGCCGTAGAGCCCGTGGGTAAATCTGAAAGCACCACCGCATTAGCCCCAATCTTCACATCATCGCCCACGCAAATCGCGCCCAAGACCTTAGCCCCTGCCCCCACTACCACTCGGTTGCCTAAAGTGGGGTGGCGCTTGCCCTTGAACTTGCCCGTACCCCCTAGAGTTACGCCATGATAAATGGTAACATCATCTCCAATCTCTGCAGTCTCGCCAATCACCACACCCATGCCATGATCAATAAAAAGCCCTCTCCCAATCTTAGCGCCCGGGTGGATTTCTATCCCGGTAATAAAGCGCGCTAACTGAGAAAGCGCGCGTGCAATAAAATAAAACCCTTTCTTGTGCAACGCATGTGCTAGGCGGTGGCAAAGCAGTGCATGAATGCCCGGATAAAGCAAAAGAACCTCCCACTTATTCCTAGCTGCTGGGTCTTCTTGCAAGACACGCTCCAGGCTATAAGACAAATCCAGCATGATAGAGTCTCCGGTTGGAATATATTTGAATCAACATGACTTAAGCAGATTTTTTCTCATCTCCAATAAAACTTGATGCAAATTTTTCTTGTCATTATACCTAAACTCACACTCCTTATTATAATGGATTAAACAACCCTTTAAAAAAGGCTTAAAAAAACCCACTAATCCATCGTTTATTTGGCATTTATTTAGAATAAAACTATTTTAATGAAAAAAATAAAAATGCAGACTGAAAAAGATTACTATTAACTATTAATGGTGCCGAAGGTCGGACTCGAACCGACACGAGATTGCTCCCACCAGATTTTGAGTCTAGCGTGTCTACCAATTCCACCACTTCGGCACATTATAGAGCAAAGAGTGAGATTATACCCACTTATTCCTTAAAAAAACTTAATGGTGCACTGGGCGAGACTCGAACTCGCACGAGATTGCTCCCACCACCCCCTCAAGATGGCGTGTCTACCAATTCCACCACCAGTGCTAAAAATTTAAAATAAGCGGATATTATAGCTAAATCACGCTTTTTAAGCAATAATTTAGCCTATCAAAACCCTTAACTTAAGAATGGGTTACTATAAATAGCGATAATAGCAAACACTAGAGTATAAATCACTTGCGCTTCAATCATCGCCATGGCCACGAACATGGTGGTGAGCAATTTACCGCCCACTCCTGGGTTTCTCGCTGTGCCTGTAATGGTCGCTGCGGCCGCATTCCCCATGCCGATCGCCCCACCAAAAGCGGCAATCCCTAGACCGATCATCGCTCCTAAGATAGAATAAGATTTAATCATATCCATCCCACCCATTCCGCCATCATGAGCGAAAGCAACGCCCGCTAAAGCCAGAAAAAATAACGCTAAAAATTTCATTTTCGCACTCCGTTTCAAAAATTAGGCTTGATTTTCATTTCGAATCGTTCCTCTACTTTCAAAAATACAAGCAAGAATTTATTTTAATACAAACTAGCTTAAAAACGCTTTTAAAAAACGCTTTTTAAAATTTTAAGCCAAATCCAAAGCGATTTTACCCTTATTGAAACTAATCACCCTACATTTGATGCTATCGCCTTCTTTTAAAACCACTTGACACCTGTCCATGTTTTGCTTTCTTAACAAGCCTTCGCCCCCCTTAGGCAAGCTTAAAAACGCCCCAAAATCCACGATTCGTTTCACTTGAGCTTCTAGCACCTCATCAATAGCGTATTGCTCCAATTCTTGATCTAAAGAATGCAAGTAGTTTAAAATAAATTCCTTAGTTTTCAAAACCCGTTCTTTATTCCCCATGATTTTCACTTCACCGCTCGGTTTATTCAAATCAATTTTAACCTCAAATTTTTCCACTATCTCTTTAATCACACGCCCCCCTTGACCGATAATTTCTACAATTTTATCGGGCGCGACATTAAAAATCTCCGTTGTGGGCAAATGGGAAAAATTGATCACAATCTTTTCTTTCGCTTCATGCATGATTTTTAAAATATGTTCTCGCGCTTCTTTAGCTTGGAGTAAGGCTTGGTATAAAATTTCTAGCTGGATACCGCTCATTTTGGTATCCATTTGCATAGCCGTAATGCCTTCTAAATTCCCGGCAATCTTAAAATCCATATCGCCTTCTGCGTCTTCTAAGCCGCTAATATCGCTTAAAATGGCGTGATCTTGCCCTTCGCTCACCATGCCCATAGCCACACCAGCGACTAAATCATAAATTTCCACACCGCTTGCATAAAGGGCTAAAGAGCCTGCACACACGCTCGCCATTGAGCTTGAACCATTGCTTTCTAAAATCTCAGAAACCAATCGTATCACCTGCTCTTTATTTTTAATGCTCGTTTCTAAGGCTCTTTTAGCCAAATTCCCATGCCCTAATTCGCGCCTTGAAGCCGCGCCAATAGAACTCGCTTCGCCCACGCAAAAAGGAGGGAAATTATAATGAAACATGAAGCGCTCTTTGATAGGGGTTTTATGCTCCAAACTCTCATGGGTTTGAGCGTCATTATCCGTGCCTAAAACCCCTACCACTAAGCTTTGAGTTTGCCCCCTAGTGAATAAAATGGAGCTATGCGCCATAGGGAGTAAATCGCTCTCTATCAAAATGGGCCGTACTTCTTCTAACGCGCGCTTATCCGGGCGGATTTTATCTTGAATAATCATGCGCCTTATCTCAGTTTTTTTCACTTTTTCTAAAGACAATTCAATTTCTTCTAAACTGAATTCTGAGTGGGCTTCACTGATTTTTCTGGCAATTTCATTGAAAACATTTTCTCGCTCGCTCAAAGCAGAACTTTCAATGCCTTTGATGATTTCATCAAAATACTGATTTTTTAATAAATCTAACAGCCTTTCATTAAAAATTATTCCTTGGCTCTCTTTGAAAAGCAACTCGTTTTGGTGAGGCGTGAAAACCTCTTCATAAAGCGTGCAAGTTTCTTCCAAACTTTTTTGAGCCAATTCTAAAGCTTCTAGCATTAAAGGCTCTTCTAAAGCGTTTAATTTTTGCCCTAAAGAGTGCATTTCTATCATGTTCAAACTCTCTTTTGTGCCGGACACGAACAAATCCAAACTGGATTGATTCAAAAGGCTTGTGTTAGGGTTGATGATAAATTCGTCATCAATCCTAGCGATCCTGCAAGCGCTCACGCTTTTAATGGGAGCGATATGGGCCAAAAAGAGAGCGGCTGAAGCGGCGTTTAAAGCAGAAACTTGCAAATCATTTTCAATATCATGGCTTAAAACCATTAAAGTGATTTGGGTAGGGTAGCGGTAATCTTTAGGGAATAAAGGGCGTAAAGTCCTGTCTATGAGCCTAGAGATTAAGATTTCAAAATCTTGCGCCCTGCCTTCTCTTTTAACAAAACCGCCCGGGATCTTTCCGGCTGCATAAGATTTTTCTAAAAACTGCACCACTAAAGGCAGAAAATCTTCACTCACAGGCTCTCTTTCTATACACACGCTCGCTAAAATGATGGTTTTTCCTAAGCGATACATAAGAGAACTGGTGGCTTGTTTGGCCACTTGTTTGAGAGCGAACTCCTCGGTTTTGTTACTAGAAGTGATGGTGATAAAATCCATAATTTAATGTTCCTTTTTTAAATTAGGCGCGTTGTTAGCGCCCAAGTATTTTTCAATTTCTTCATTGCTTAATCGCTTGAGTTCTTTATAATGATGCTCCACAGAGACAAAGCATTCAGGGCGATACACGCTAATCACCCCATCGCACAAACTTTCTAAGCCTTGAGCGACATTTTGCGCGAGAATGGGGGTTAAAATATAAATGTCTTGGCATTCTTTTTTCAAGCAAGTTTGCACGCCCAACCCCGCTCTAAACCCGGTTTCAATCCCCCTATCTACGATAAAAATATTTTTATCTTTCAAGCTTTTGATCGCATTGCCTTTGCGATACTGATAGATGTGAGACAAAATGTCTTCTTCATAAGCTCGCTTGGCTTCCCCATAAACATAGTCTAAAGTGATGTCAAAGGAATTGATCAAACTTTCATTCATCACTATATCCATGCTCTCACTCACCAAAGCGATCTCGCATTTTGAGTTTAAAGGGGCTAGGATAGGTTCTAAAAAAAGTATATCATAAGTCGCTCCAAATTTTTGCGCTAAAGCGTGAGCTAAATACAGAGCGTTAAAACTCAAAGCGAGCATGATGGAATCTTTTAAATCAATGTGGCGTGTGTGGATTTCATTGATCAATTTGTTCAAAGCGTCTTCTTCATTGATAAAACGCATGCCCTCTATATCGGTGATATGGCTAAAATCCGTATTCAAATGCATTCCTTTTTTACTTACGCTGTAAAGAGCGGTAAGTTACATTGGTTTTAGTGATCGGTGAAAAGTCTAATTCTAGCTTAACATAGTTATTTTCAAACACTCTTATAGGCTGGTTGGGATCGCCGGTGAGGATAGGGCGTCGTTGGTTGACGAATTGAAAGCCAATCCCAAAACAACGGATTTTTTTATAAATCCCCACATTCCAATTTAGAACCACATTGTTTCTAATGTCATAACCCACATCCGCGCTCATGGAAAAATAGCCAAAGTCGTTGCTAAAACCCGCCTTTAAATAATCCGCAGGATTTTCTACAATGCTATTAATCCCACTGCTAAAATTGTTCCTTAAAAAATAAGAGAGGTTAAAGCTTAAAAACTTGCGTTGGTAATTGGCGTTCACAGAGATTTCTTCTAAGCGGTTTTGATAAAACGAATAAAAGACATTCCCAAAAATATTCAATCCTGTTAAGGGCGAAAACCCGATCTTGCTCTCTAATGGCATTCTAAAGGGCGAAACCTTATCGTCAAGATTGATGAGTTGCGATATTTTAAAATACAATAACTCTTGCCCTCCTAAGCCATAAAGGTATTGCGTTAGGGTTAAATTCACCGTCTTATTGCTCGCATCGCTGGGTAAAATACTGCTAGGATTCCACACAGAGTCATACAAACGCCCTTGATAATCATAATCCCTCAATAAAGGCGAAGTGTAGCTGTTTAAGGCTTGCGCGCTTAAAGCATACATGTTTTGAGAAAATAAGCCGTTTTTAAAGGTGTAATAAGGGATGTTGAAAATCGCTTCTAGTTGGATCGTGTGGAAAAGCTTGTTGTATTCTCTGGCTAAATCCGTATTGACATACATGGAAAAATTTGAAGACACAAAGTTCCCAAATTCCCTTGATTCATTAGGGATCGTAGGCACGAAAGAATTTTTAGATTGCATTAAAGCCACATTAGATAGTTGGAGATCATTCCAAAGCCCTAAAGACAAATACTTTTTAAACAAAGAAAATTGCAAGCCCACCGGCACGTTCAAAGCGTTTTGCACATAGCCATAGCCGATCTCTCTTGCGGTGTTTCTAAACTGATAATCCACCGAATACAACAAATTTTTAAAATACAAAGAATTTAAATATTTATGGTATTGCAAATTAGGGACAGATTGGAAAGTGCGGTTATTGTTGATTTTATTCAGGTTTAAAAAATACTTGATATTCAAGCCGTAATAATGGTTTTCTGTTTGCAAATAGTAATTCGCCCTAGACATGTGCGTGGCGTCTGTGATACGCTTATTGACCTTTTCAAAACGCACATAGTCCAAATCGTTCATGTATAAAAAGTCAATGTAATGCCCGTTGTCAATATTAGACTTAAGATGAAAGTATTTTTGTAAAGTGTCCCTACTAGAGCTTAAAAATTCAAACCCGTAGATATTTTGATTCCTCAAATCATAGCGTTTGACGTATTGGGTGTAATTCCTAAAATAGCGCGCGTTGAATAAAAACCTGTCGTTTTTAGAGTTAATGTAGCGCGCTTCAAAATTCAAGCCAAAACCCCTTTTATAGCGGATTTGTGGGGTAAAGGTCATATCCCATGAGTTTTTAGGGGCCAAATAAAAGGGTTGCAAATAAATAAAGCCGTCTAAATTGGAAGTGCCAAACTCAGGGTATAAAAACCCGGTCGTTCTTTTATTGCTAGTGGACATGAAAATATAGGGCAAATACAATACAGGAATATCACCGACATAGATCTTAGGATTCCACATAGACAAATGCGATTTTTGCATGTTGAATGAGCCTGAAGTCGCATTGACATGCCAAATGGGGTTATCAATGCTGCACCCTGAAGCACTCATGTTTTTCACCTTATATTTTTGATCCTTCCCGCTAGCAATATCCGCGCTCACCCAAATCCCGCTCACGCTGTCTTGGACATAAAAGGGGAAAATGATTTCATATTTTTCATTCAAGCTCAATTTCACGTAATCGGTTTTAACGAGCAAACCCTCGCCCCTATAAACCTTGATATTCCCCTCTAATAACGCTTCTTTAGTCTTAGTGTCATAGCGCACCTTGTCCGCTAGAATATACACATCATAATTCAATAAGATCGCATTCCCTGATGCGGTTATCACATTGTCTTTAGCGCTCACTTTATCCGCAAGGATTTCAAAAATCTTATGGTTTTGTTTGTCAAATCGTTGCATAGCGATTTCTTTAGCGTCTAATGCACTCAACAAAAAAAAGACCGCCAAATACAACCAATAAATCATGATTAAAACAACACCAAAAGACTTTTGCTTTTTTCTTCATGCCACGCCCTATGATAGGGGTTTTTAAACACTACAAACCATAAAAAGGGGCATAGAAAAACCACGATCTTTAACCCTAAACGCTTCAATAAAATAGCCCTACTGGGGCAATCTGCTAAATAAATATCAATGATTTTAATCCTAAAAACCAGTTTAGCCAAACTCATCTTGCACAAACACACAAAAAAGATTTCATAAACGCCATACAAGATGATAAAACTCATTACAACAAATGCGCTGTGATAAATGGGGTTAGTCAGCCAATATAAAGAATGCAAGAAATCGCATGCGTCTAAAAGATCGCTCAATAAAAACGCTACTAACAAACCATCGGTTAAAAACGCTAAGATGCGCCAATACAAAGGGCATAAACGCATTTTTTCACGCATAAGGAGTGTTTCTATGATTTCAGTTTCTTCTTTTTCTAAATTTGGAGAGCGCATTCAAAAACAAACAAGACAAACTCTTTGGTTTGTCTTAAACTTCAAGAATATTCTTTCAAATCTAACACCTTAAAACCAATATCCTTGCGGTAAAACATGCCTTCAAAATGCACCTTTTGAGCGATTTCATAAGCATGGTTTCTGGCTTCTAATAAGGATTTTCCTCTGCCAATGGCAAAGATCACCCTCCCCCCACTGCTTTCAAACACGCCGTTATCCTGCTCCACCTCCCCTAAAATCAAATGACCCTTTTTTTCATCAACCGGATCAATATAAAGGGTTTGTTTGGGCGAAGAGCTAGTGGGGTAATTCCTAGAAACAAGCGCCACACTCATCACAAATTCTTTAGAAAACACCAATTCAAGAGAATGTAATTCCCCTTTGGCTGTAGCCAAACACAAATCTAAAAGCGAGCTTTCTAAAAGGGGTAAAATCGTCTGGCATTCAATATCTTTAAAACGCACGCTAAAATCCAATAAATACGGCTCTAAAACGCCCTTTTCTTCTATGACCACAATTTCAGCGAGTAAAACCCCTTTAAAAGGCGTGTTATCAGCCTGAAATTTCTCTAAAGCGGGTTTAAAGATATGATTTTTTATTTTCTCTTCTAATTCATTAGAGAAAAAGTTTGCAGGAGCGATGGCCCCCATACCCCCCGTATTGACTCCATTATCCCCCTCTAATAAGCGTTTGTAGTTTTGGCAAAAGGGCAACAAGATAAAATCATCATTGGCTATGAGCGCTGTAACTGAAAGCTCAAACCCCTCTAAAAAAGGCTCTATGATCACAGGCTCATTGCTTTGTTTGAAAGCGTCTTCAAGGATTTTTATCGCTTCTTCTTCTTGATGGACAATGCTTGTGTTTTTATTCAACGCTTTAATCACTAAAGGGAAAGAAGCGTTTTGAATGTGATTGAGAGCTTCTTTTAAATCGTTTGTTTCAAAATAAGACGCGCTTTTGATGCCGCACTCTTTAACAAAAGCTTTCATATAGCTTTTAGAAGCCTCTAACTTAGCCGCTTCTTTAGAAGCCCCAAACACTAAAATCCCCGCTTTTTCTAGCATTTCTGTAAGCCCTAAAATCAAAAGTTCTTCTTCTGAAATGATGGCTAAATGGATCTGTTTTTTCAGGGCTAATTCCACGATATGCTCGTAATGTTCGCATTCCAGATTTTCGCCCAAATCTTGAGTGCCACCATTACCCAAACAAAAATACAAAGCATTCACTCGCTCATCTTGCTGAAGCCTTTGAGCCAAAGCATACTCTCGCCCCTTATTCCCCACAATTAAAACATTATAGTTATTGTTATCTTTCATGTCTTCCCTAAAATGTGGTTGTTTTTAAACCCAGATGACCGCTACTTTTACATGCGCATAAGTTCAACAAACCTACACTAATTAAGGCTAGGAGGATTTTCTTAGGGGCAGATTTAAAAAATGCCATCACACAAAAACCACTACCTTAGCCTAACTTATTTTTTCAACGAACTTGCCATCAATAAGAAACACGAATCATCTAGGCGACGCTTACAATTATACTTAAATTTTAAAGAAATTCCATGCAAAACTATACAGCATAGAAAACACAATCAAGAGATAGATAACGAAAGGAGTTATAGTCGTGGGTATGGGCGGTAAGGTTTCAATTGCGTTCGAATTTCTAATTTTTTGCTCTTAATCTTTTAGAAAAATTCAAATTCTAAGGATCTATCTTTTCGTTAGGGTTATTAGATCGATTTGGTTCATCGCATTCAAATGAAAAATTTTTTCCGTCAAACTTTCTGAGAACAAGACCTGATTGTTTGCACAATTCCAATGCTTTGTTAAGCTTCTGATTTCTTATCTCTTCCAATTGTTTAATATTCGTATCAAGATAGGCTTCATAGGTTTCTTCTGTCATTATAATTACTCCAAATGTTAAAATACTATAGCCTTTATTTTGATAATAGGTTTTAAGTGCAACAAAGATCACTAAAGCATAAACACCTAAAAGCGCCAATAACCAAAGAGTTATTTTGCTTGTTATGGATAATGCTTTTTTCACTTCAATACCTAAACATAGGGTTATCAAAATAATCAAACATTTTAGTATTGTTTTGTGGCTGTGTATTTTGATGATTGGAGTTAAAAATGTTGTTTGTAGGGTTTTCTAAGGGCTTTTTTGTAGCCGGCTCATCGCATTCAAACGAAAAATTGGTGTTATCAAATTTTTTAAGAATACGATTTTGTTGTTTGCAAAATTCTAAAAACTTTTGAAAATTCTCTTGAGATTTTTTTCTTGCTCTTCTTTTTGCCTACGCTGTTCTTTAAGATTTTTTTCTCTTAAAAGTTCTGTATGCCACCTTGAGATTTCAGCGTCTCTTTTAATTTCTGCTTCTTTTAATCCAATATTGCTAAGTTTTTTAAACTTAATACAATTTTCAAGAGATTTGAATAAAGAAAGACATAAAGAATCTTCAATTTCTAATCCATCTAGTTGCTTGCCAATTTTATACTGAAACCAAATATTATCCATGTGTAATTCCTTGTGAGAAATTATTATTCTACCAAAACAATAAGACAAAAATTCTAGCTATTTCTAATTTTAATACCCCATTAAACTTAATGAAACCTAAACTCAACGAAACCAAAACCCAACATAAATATTACTAAAAAGATTTTTTTCTAAAGATCTCACCACCAACAAAGCGATAACTCGCAATTCAATCTTAGGCTTCATCTGCAACAATACAATCTTTAGCAATCAAGCCATCTGTTATGATTAGACATGACTTTAGATTTTATTTTTAATAGTAAAACTCATTCCCCCTACAACCCCAAACTAAACCCCCTAACCCTAAAGAGCGCTTTTTTAAGAAGTTATCATTTAACTAGCGTCAAAATCTTTTATATTATTATAAAAAACGCTTTTAGTATTTCTTAAAATATTATCACTCAATAGGAAATCCTTTACTGATTTATTTCAACCTTTCTTTATACGCCGCTTCCAAACTGCTATACCCTTTTTTCAATTCTCCCACACCCCCAAAAGCCACTACTTTAGCTTCTTTTAAAAAAATCGCACTGTCTAAATACTTTTCCACATCCACCACCAAATGCGTAGAGACTAACAAGCTTGCGTTTTGGCTAAATTCCTTAGCGATGAGTTCAAAAATCTCTTCTCTGGCGATAGGGTCAATCCCAGCCACCGGTTCATCAAAAAGATACAAAGAAGCGTTTCGTGATAGGGTTAAGATCAGCTGTAATTTTTCTCTCATGCCTTTTGAAAGGGCTTTGAATTCTCTTTTTAAAGGCACGCTGAAGCGTTTGAGTAAATCTAGGGCTTTTGATGAATCAAAATCGCTAAAAAAATCCTTGTAAAAAGCGATCGCTTTTAAAGGCGTTAATTTAGGGTCTAAAAAATCGCCATCGCTTAAAAACGCCACGCTTTTTTTAGTTTCTATGCCGATCTTTTGGTTTAAAATTTTCACTTCCCCCTGATAGTTCAAATTCAATCCGGCTAAAATTTTTAACAGAGTGGTTTTACCCGCTCCATTAGGGCCTAAAAGCCCTATAAATTGCTGTTTGGGTAGTTTCAAATTGATATTGTCTAACGCTTTCAAACTCCCATAGGTTTTAGTCAAATTCTCTATTTCTACTAGCATTTTAATTCCCCGAATTTGCGCACTCTTTTGTAAAAATCGCTAATGATATTTTCTAAATCTTTAGGGGTGAAATCAGGCCACAAAATCGGCGTGAAAAACAATTCTGCATAGCTGGACTGCCACAATAAAAAATTAGACAAGCGCATTTCCCCCCCTGTTCGTAACAATAAATCCACTTCCGGCAAATCGCGCGTGTCTAAACGATTAGAAATTTCATTTTCTAAGCTTTCTAAAAGGCTTATATTGCTAGGCGGGCTTTCTAATAAGCTTTTAAAAGCCCTTGAAAGCTCGTTTTTAGATCCGTAATTAAGGGCTAAAACTTGCGTAAAATCCTTAAAATGCCTAGTATCGTTTTCAAGCTGCAAGATCGTGTCTCTCAATTCTTTAGAAAAGCCCTCTAAATCCCCTATCGCCTTGAAGCGTATGTTATTATCCAAGTAAGTGGATCGCTCATCTTTAAGGTATTTTTTAAGCATATTCATTAAAAAATCCACTTCACTTTTAGGGCGTTTCCAATTTTCTGTAGAAAAAGCGTATAAAGTCAAGCATTCTAGCTTATGGTTAGCGCACCAGATCGTGATGTCTTTAAGGGTTTTTACGCCCTTTTTATGCCCATAAACCCTAGCTTTATTCTTTAATTTAGCCCACCTGCCATTACCATCCATAATAATGGCAAGATGTTTGAGAGTGTTATCCAATGCCTTTACCCTTTAAAGAAATTCTTTAATTATACACCAATTTAAAGCGTGCAAGCATCCACTAAATAAGCGATATGCTGCCAAGAAAATCGGGTTTTTTCACTCAAACCGATCTCACAAGTGCTAGAAGTGGAAAAGCCCCTTTTAAGATCATAGGATTGGTAAAACGCTTGAAAGCCGTTTAAAGCGCTCTCGTTCAATTCAGGGGTAAAAAAGCCCTTATTCCCCGCAAAGCCACAGCAACCCGTCTCTTTGTGGATAACAATCTCGCCTAAAGTGCATTTTTTAGCCAAATTGAACAACAACTCTTCTTTATTTTCTAACTTTAAAGCGCACATCGTGTATAACCCTATGTCTTCGTTAATGGGGTTGAATTTTAATTTAGGGCTTAGAACTTCTTCAATATAGACGCTCAAATCATAGACTTTCAAATCCTTATAAGCTTTCATTTGCTTGAAAAAATACGTCGAACATGCACTATGGTCTAAAACAATGGGGATTTTTCCCTCATCGCTTAATTGTAAAAAAATCGCATGGTTTTTTTCATTGTTCTGCTTGGTTAAGTCGGTGTAATTGATGAAGGCTTTCCCGCAACAAAGTGCATCCAATCCATTAGGATACATTACCGAAACTTTGGCTTTTTGGCATAAGGATTCAAACACTTCTTGGATACTCCTTTGATCCGCCATTTCTTTTGATGGAGCGAACGAGCGGTTGATGCAAGTGCTGAAATAAATGACTTTTTCTTCGCTCTTAAGCGTTTTATTTTCTAAAGGATAGGCGTTGTTTTTGGGCATGTAATCAAAAGCTTTAGGGAAGGGCTTGATGAATTTTTTAATCCCTTTAGTTAGGCTCACTAAGTTGTGAGAGCCTATGAGATTTTGAACCAAGCGAGCGCTTTTTAAAGAAAAACGAGCCGCACTTGTGGTTATTTGCATGTGATTAAGGATCTTTGAAGCGATCTTTTCGCCTTTAGGGTTTTTTTGATAATAATTTAGGGCGATTCTTCCGGTATCAATTTCTAAAGGGCATAGCATAGAACACATATGGCACACCGCACAAGTGGCGTGCACTAAATATTCAGACTCTTTTAAAAGCTCATCTAATAAAACTTGATCTTCATTATGACCATGACTTACTCTTTCTTTTAAGCGCTCTATCTCTCTGTGGATAACGATTCGTTGTCGTGGCGTTAAAGATAAATCTTTGCTAGGGCAAATCCTTTCACAGAATCCGCATTCCATGCACATGTCCAGATGCTCTTCAATAGGGTAAATGCTCTTTAAATTTTTAGTGTGGATTTCTTTATCGTTTGTGATGATCACATCAGGGTTTAAAATGCCTTTAGGATCAAACAATTCTTTGATTTGTTTGTGGATTTTATAGGCTTTTTCTCCCCACTCCATTTCCACAAAAGGGGCTACCATCCTGCCTGTGCCATGTTCGGCTTTAATAGAGCCAGAGCTTTTGCTCACCATTAAAAACATCTCAGAAACTAAATTTTCAAACGCCTTTCTTTCGGTTTCATTTTCTAAAATCGGCGTAACGACAAAGTGCAAATTCCCGCTTAACGCATGCCCAAAAATAATGCCATTATCCTTAAAGCCATGTTTTTTTAAAAGCCCTTCAATCGCTTTTGCCCCCTCTACAAAATTTTCTTGACTGAAGCACACGTCTTCAATGATCACAGAACTTTGGCTTTTTCTTTTTGACGCTGCGATAGGGAAAATGCCTTTTCTGATCTTCCACCACGATTGATAAACATTAGGATCACTGCTGATTTGAGAATCTAAAACGACCGGTATCGCGCTCAAAGCGTTTAAAATCGTTTGCATGTTGTTTTCTAAAATTAAAGGATCATCGCTTTCGCTTTGAATGAGTAAGCATGCGTTAGGTTCTTTGATTTCTAAAACCACGCTAGGCATGCCCTCCAAACCTTTCACGCTTTTTAAGCACGCATAATCCATAAGCTCTGCTGAAGAAATCATTTCAGGTTGTTTGGCTTTTAAGGCGGCTAAAATTTGAGCGGCTTTGGCGCATCGCTCTAAATTTTCATAAAACAATAACGTGCAAGTTTTATAAGCGTAGTCTTTCACGCATTCTAATCCCACGCTTGAAATAAAGCCTAAAGTCCCCTCAGAGCCTATGAATAAATGGCTAATGATTTCAATCGGATCTTCAAAATCAATGAGAGCGTTTAAGCTATAGCCGGTGGTGTTTTTGATCTCGTATTTTTTCTTAATTAGAGCATGCAATTCTTTGTCTTCTAAAATCTCTTTTCTTAAATTCAAAACCCCTTCAATCAAATCTTTGCGCGCGTTTTTGAAACTCTCAACGCTCTTGTGATTGGCCGTGTCTAAAAGAGTGCCATCAGCTAAAATCACTCTTAAGGATTTTAGGGTTTTGTAGCTGTTTTGCTCCACCCCGCAACACATCCCGCTAGCGTTATTAGCGACAATCCCCCCTATCATAGCGGTGTTTATCGTAGAGGGATCTGGGCCTATTTTTTTATGGTAAGGTTTTAATAAAGCGTTCGCATGGCTTCCTATGACTCCGCATGAGAGCTGAATGCTTTGAGTGTTGTCTAAAATGTGAGCGTCTTTGAAAAAATGCGCCACCACCACTAGCACCCCATCACAGCTCGCCTGCCCTGATAAGGAACTCCCAGCCGCTCTAAAAGTCAATGTAACGCCATGCTTTTTGGCTAAGACACAAAGCTTTTGGACTTCTTCTTCATTTTTCACCCAAGCGACTATTTTAGGGATATAACGATAACATGACGCGTCAATGCCATAAGCCAAACGGCGTAAATAATCCTTAAAGATCCGCTCGTTTAAAAACCCGCTCGCTTCGGTAAAAAAAGCGTCATAATTTTCTTGCACACACTCTCCTTAAACATTCCTATTTATCAAATCATTGTAACATAACCTTACTTTAAAAACTAAGGATAAACATGCTTGAAGATTTTGAAGATTATGCAATCAGTTTAGAAGAAGTGAATTTCAATGATTTTATCGTGGTAGATGTGCGCGAATTGGACGAATATGAGGAATTGCATTTGCCTAACGCTACGCTCATTAGCGTCAATGACCAAGAAAAGCTCGCTGATTTTTTATCCCAACACAAAGATCAAAAAGTGTTGCTCCATTGCAGGGCTGGTCGCAGGGCTTTAGACGCGGCTAAAAGCATGCATGAATTAGGCTATACGCCCTATTATTTAGAGGGCAATGTCTATGATTTTGAAAAATATGGCTTTAGAATGGTCTATGATGACACTAGCGGTAAAAAAAACTAGGCATGAGGGAGATTGTATGGGTGCATTCTCAAAGAATCGCCCCTTATAAGACTCTCATTTTAAATGAATTTTGCTACTATCCCTTAGAATTAGATCCAACCCCTTTTAACGCTCTCATTTTCACTTCTAAAAATGCGGTGTTTTCCTTGCTAGAAACTCTAAAAAACAGCCCCAAACTCCAAATTTTACAAAACATTCCTGCTTACGCTTTGAGCGAACCCACCGCAAAAACTTTACAAGATCACCATTTTAAAGTCGCCTTTATAGGGGAAAAAGCCCATGGCAAAGAGTTCGTTCAAGAAATCATTCCTTTATTGGAAAAAAAAAGCGTTTTGTATCTCAGGGCAAAAGAAATTGCTTCTTCTTTAGACACCATTCTTTTAGAGCATGGCATTGATTTCCAACAAGCCGTTGTTTATGAAAACAAGCTCAAACATTTGACTTTAAGCGAACAAAACGCCCTAAAACCCAAAGAAAAAAGCGTTCTTATTTTTACCGCTATAAGCCATGCAAAAGCCTTTTTGCACTATTTTGAATTTTTAGAAAATTACACCGCTATAAGCATTGGCAACACGACCGCTCTTTATTTGCAAGAGCAAGGCATTCAAAGCTATAGCGCTAAAAAGCCCTCCTTAGAAGCGTGTTTAGAACTGGCTTTAAGTTTGAGGGTTAAGGAATGTTAAAAACATCTCATTATAATGTTCTCAGTTATTTTTTAAAGGATGATGCATGAATTTTGTCTTTTTATGGGCCGCTTTAGGGGGGGCTATAGGGAGTTCGCTAAGGTATTTTGTGGGCAAAATGATGCCCAGTAAATTTTTAATGTTTGAAAGTTTTCCTTTAGGGACTTTTAGCGTGAATATCATAGGGTGTTTTGTCATCGGCTTTATGGGGCATTTGGCTGTCAAAAAAGTTTTTGGTGATGATTTTGGGATTTTCTTTGTTACCGGGGTTTTAGGGGGTTTTACGACCTTTTCTTCTTATGGGCTAGACACTTTAAAACTCTTGCAAAAATCCCAATACCTTGAAGCCATTTCTTATGTCTTAGGCACTAACCTTTTAGGGCTTATTGGGGTGGCTATCGGGTGGTTTTTGGCTAAAAATTTTATAGGCGTTAATTAAAAAACGCTTTCTGGCGTTTCATTAACGCTTGATTAAAGCAGAGCCTACAATCACAACAGCCACAAAGCCATTTCATCGGCCATGAAAAAATCGCTCGCTATCAATCGGTTATTTTTAATGAAAGCCTTGTTTTCTTCAATCAAAAACTTTACTTTATTTTCATCTAAGAAACTAAGCTCAACCCCAAGCATGCACCTTAGGCCTAAAAACAGCTTTTCTAAGCGCTTGTCTTGTTCGCTAAGCGTCTCAATTTGGCGTTTTAGGGGGTCTTTGACGTAGTTTTCTATGAGTTTTTTCGCATAAAAGCGCTCATTCGCCACGCAGCCTACAGCCCCAGCCCCGCACCCTAAATAATCTTTAGCCCCCCAGTAAGCCAAATTGTGCTTGACTTGGTAATTTCTAGCGTAATTAGACACTTCGTATTGCTTGAAAGAAAAGCCCTCTAAAGCCTCTTTTATTATATTGTCAAAATGGGTGCATGAGGGTTTTTTGGCGTTTTTTTCTAAATTCGTGTTTTTTTCAATGCTCAAAGCATAAGCGCTCAAGTGGTTGATAGGGAGTTCTTTAGCGAGCTTTAGTTCTTCTTTTAGAGAGTTTTCATTGTCTAATGGGGTGTTATAAATCAAATCAATGCTGATATTTTCAATCCCGCTTTTTAAAATAGTTTCTATCACAGGAGCGATATTTTTGGAATGCTGGCGCTCTAAAAACAATAATTTATCCTCTCTAAAACTTTGCACCCCTAAACTCAAGCGGTTGATCCCTAAATCTTTTAAGCCTTGACACCAAGCTTTAGAAATCAATTCGGGGTTAGCTTCAGTGGTGATCTCACAATCCAAGCTCAAGCGCGCATTGCGATAAATGCTTTCAAAAATCCTTTCAAAAGCCTTCACGCTTAAAGTGTTAGGCGTGCCGCCGCCAATAAAAACGCTCTCAATTGGTTCATCAGTTTGACTTAACGCATGCTTTAAATCCAGGCATAGCGCTTGAATGTATTCTTCTTTTAGCCCATGCTTATTTTCATAGGAATTGAAAGCGCAATAACCGCATTTATTTTCACAAAAGGGGATATGAATGTATAAAATCATATTTATTTCTCTCATTTTCACTTTATTTTAAGCAAAACTTAAACTTGTAATTGTATCATTTTAAGATCATTTTGATAAGTAAAGGAGACAAACGATGAAAAAGGTTGTTATGGCTTTAAGCGTTTTAGCGTTCGCAAACGCTTTAATGGCAACAGATGTTAAAGCTCTTGCAAAAGGTTGTGCCGCTTGCCATGGGGTCAAGTTTGAAAAGAAAGCTTTAGGCAAAAGCAAAATCGTCAACATGATGAGTGAAGCAGAAATTGAAAAAGATCTTATGGGTTTTAAAAATGGTGCTAATAAGAATCCTGTCATGACCGCGCAAGCTAAAAAATTAAGCGATGAAGACATCAAAGCTTTAGCCAAATACATCCCCACTCTCAAATAAACCCTCTTAATTTTAATAGCGTTATTTGGGCGCTATTAAAATGAGTTTCAAACCCTTTTTTCTTAATTTTTGATTTTAATGGCATTCTTAACCCTACTTAAAGCTAGCATACACTATAATACCATCTTAATCAAACAAGAAAGAGCTAAAATAAAGACCTATGCTACATAAAAAATATCGTCCTAATGTTGCGGCTATCATTGTGTCGCCAGACTACCCTAATACATGCGAAATTTTTATCGCTGAGCGCATAGATATTGAAGGGGCGTGGCAATTCCCCCAAGGGGGCATTGATGAGGGCGAAACCCCTTTAGAAGCGCTCCATAGAGAATTATTAGAAGAAATTGGCACGAATGAAATAGAGATTTTGGCGCAATACCCCAGATGGATCGCCTATGATTTCCCAAGCAATATGGAGCATAAATTCTATGCGTTTGACGGGCAAAAACAACGCTATTTTTTAGTGCGCCTAAAGCATGCTAACAACATTGATTTGAACAAACACACGCCAGAATTTAGAGCTTATCAGTTCATCCATCTCAAGGATTTGCTTAAAAAAATCGTTCCCTTTAAGCGTCAGGTGTACCGCCAAGTCATCGCTTATTTCAAAAGAGAGGGGTATTTATAGGGTGTTAATCGTTCAAAAATATGGCGGCACGAGCATGGGCAGCATAGAAAGGATCCACAATGTCGCTCAAAGGGTTTTAGAAAGCGTTAAATTAGGGCATCAAGTCGTGGTGGTGGTTTCAGCAATGAGTGGCGAAACCGATAGGCTTTTAGAATTTGGCAAGAATTTTAGCCATAACCCTAACAAGCGAGAAATGGATAGGATTGTGAGCGTGGGGGAATTGGTTTCAAGCGCGGCTTTGAGCATGGCGTTAGAAAGGTATGGGCATAGAGCCGTTTCATTGAGCGGGAAAGAAGCGGGCATTTTAACCAGCTCGCATTTTCAAAACGCCGTGATCCAATCCATTGACACCAAACGCATCACAGAACTTTTAGAAAAAAACTACATTGTAGTGATCGCTGGGTTTCAAGGCGCTGATATTCAAGGCGAAACAACGACTTTGGGGCGTGGGGGGAGCGATTTGAGCGCGGTCGCTTTGGCCGGGGCTTTAAAAGCGGATCTGTGCGAAATCTATACGGATGTGGATGGCGTTTATACCACTGATCCGCGCATTGAAGAAAAGGCCCAAAAAATCACACAAATCAGCTATGATGAAATGCTTGAACTGGCTTCTATGGGGGCTAAAGTTTTATTAAACCGCTCGGTAGAATTAGCTAAAAAACTCAGCGTGAAGTTAGTGACTCGCAATTCGTTTAACCATAGCGAAGGCACGCTCATTGTGGCTGAAAAAGACTTTAAAGGAGAACGCATGGAAACCCCTATAGTGAGTGGGATCGCATTGGATAAGAATCAGGCTCGTGTGAGCATGGAGGGCGTGGAAGACAGACCTGGCATTGCCGCTGAAATCTTTGGCGCTTTAGCGGAGTATCGCATTAATGTGGATATGATCGTCCAAACGATCGGCAGAGACGGCAAAACCGATTTGGATTTTACGATCGTTAAAACCCAAATAGAAGAAACCAAGCAAGCCTTAAAGCCTTTTTTAGTGCAAATGGATTCCATTGATTATGATGAAAATATCGCTAAAGTTTCCATAGTGGGCGTGGGCATGAAGTCGCATTCTGGGGTAGCGAGCATCGCTTTTAAAGCCCTAGCCAAAGACAATATCAATATCATGATGATTTCTACAAGCGAGATTAAAATTTCGGTTTTGATTGACATTAAATACGCTGAATTAGCGGTTAGAACTTTGCATGCGGTGTATCAATTAGATCAATGAAAAATTTCTACGACTGGATCAAGGAATTTGTGCGCAATCAAGGGGAGTTTATCGCCCAACAAAGCGGGTGGTTGGAATTAGAGCGATCAAGCTATGCAAAACTCATTGCGCAAACCATTTCGCATGTGCTTAATGGCGGATCGCTGTTAGTGAGCACGGATTCTTCTAGGCACTGGTTTTTAAACTACATTCTTTCTAACTTAAACCCTAAAGATTTAAAAGAGCGCCCCTTATTGTCCGTCATTGATTTTAACGCTTCTTCTTTCTACCCAAAAAACGATGCGAATCTCTCTCTAGCCACCATAGAGCTGACTTATCAAAACCCCATGTTTTGGCATGTTGGGAGAATTGAAAATGAAGGCTTGAAAACGATACTACTGAGTAAAATCCCTAGTTTTTTATGGCTTTTTGAAGAGCTTAAAGAAGATTGCTTGCTTTTAAAAGAGCATGACAGCTTATTGGATTATAAATTATTACAGCTCTTCAAACTCTTTGAAAACGCGCTTTTTAGCGCGCTATACAATAAGGTTACTTTGTGAAAAACTCCAACCGCCTTATTTATACGGACAATCTTGAAGAGAGCCTAGAAGAGACCGCAAGCCTTTTTGAACACCACATTAAATTCTACACCGAGATCATTGAAAAAGACAAAAAGGTGATCAAAACTTTTAACAAGGATTTTAAAATTGAGCATGCCAAAGAAGTCATTTCAAAGGCTCACTTAAAACACAGCGAATTGAACGCTTTTTTAATCGCCGCTCCTAGTTATGGTATAGAAGCCCAAAACGCGCTTTTAAAAATCTTAGAAGAACCCCCGAATAACGTTTGTTTTATCATGTTCGCTAAAAGCCCAAACCATGTGTTAGCCACCATTAAATCCCGCCTAATCAAAGAAGACAAACGCCAAAAAATCCCCCTAAAACCTTTAGATTTGGATTTATCCAGGTTGGATTTGAAAGACATCTATGCGTTTTTAAAAAATTTAGACAAAGAAAACTTTGATTCCAGAGAAAATCAGAGGGAAAGGATTGAAAGCTTATTAGAGAGTATTCACAGACACCAAATCTGTTTAAACGAGCAAGAATTGCAAGCCTTTGACTTAGCGATCAAGGCTAACAGCTCTTATTACAAGCTCAGCTACAATCTTTTACCCCTGCTTTTAAGCCTTTTATCCAAAAAGAAAACGCCATGATTGTAAAACGCCTTAACCCTGATGTGCTCAAAAGCGCTCTACAAAAAATAGGTCCAGAAAAGATCGCGCAAAACCATATGCGCCAAAAAGGCGTTAGCTTTGTTTTTGAAATCCAACACCTGCCCTTAAGCGCTGCGCTCATTTTAAAGCAAGAGGCCATAAGCGTTGGGGGCGATTTTGCCACGCCAAGAGATTGTATTTTAGCCAAAGAGCCTTTTTATGATGGGGTGCTGATTGCGAGCACTAACCAATTAGAACGCCTGATTGTTAAGTGCCACTCCCAACCCTTTGGGCTTAAACATTTAGCGCAAGAATTAAAAAGCCACCTTAAATCCCAAAAGCCTAACACCCCACAGATCATGGCAATCTTGAATCTCACGCCGGATAGTTTCTATGAAAAGAGCCGTTTTGATAGCAAAAAAGCGCTTGAAGAAATCTATCAATGGCTAGAAAAGGGTATCACGCTCATTGATATAGGCGCGGCGAGTTCAAGACCAGAGAGTGAAATCATTGATCCAAAAACAGAGCAGGATCGCTTAAAAGAAATTTTACTAGAGATTAAATCCCAAAAACTCTACCAGTGCGCCCAATTCAGCATAGACACCTACCATGCCACAACCGCCCAAATGGCTTTGGAGCATTGTTTTTCCATCCTTAATGATGTGAGCGGTTTTAATAGCATTGAAATGCTAGAAGTCGCAAGAGATTACAAGCCCACTTGCATTTTAATGCATACTCAAAAAACCCCCAAAGACATGCAAGAAAATGTTTTTTACCACAATTTATTTGATGAAATGGATCGCTTCTTTAAGGAAAAACTAGAGGTTTTAGAAAAACACGCGCTTCAAGATATTATTTTAGATATAGGGTTTGGGTTCGCTAAATTAAAAGAGCATAATTTAGCCTTAATCAAGCATTTAAGCCACTTCCTCAAATTCAAAAAACCCTTATTGGTGGGAGCGAGTCGTAAAAACACGATCGGGCTTATCACCGGGCGTGAAGTTCAAGACCGGCTCGCCGGCACTTTGAGTTTGCATTTAATGGCGTTGCAAAACGGAGCGAGCGTTTTAAGAGCGCATGACATTGATGAGCATATCGATCTCATCAAGGTGTTTAAGAGTTTGGAAGAAACGGATTAAACCGAAATTTTTAGCTTTGATCCCATTGGGCGTTGGTTATCATCAAAACGCTAAAAAGCGTTTTTGATGATCAATCCTTGATTAACCCTAATCTTTAAAGGATCACATCCATGGTTGAAGGGTTGTTGTAAGCGTTTTGATAGCGTTGCAAAAAATCGTTGTGGTTGGTGGCGTTAAAGGTTTGTAGGGCTTTTTTGTGCAAGCCATTCACCGGTTGCTTGGGGGCGTTTTCCACTTCTTTAGAGAATTTCCCATTATAAAAATCCGTCAAACTATAGAGCGACTGAGCGGCAAGGCGTTTTTGGCTCTCATCCATTCCGGCCGTAGCCCTTAAAAAAGCCTCATATTCTCTATCGCTCATCAATTCTAAAACCAAAAAGCCGTAAGTCTCTCGCTTGTCAGGGTTAAAGGGGAGGTTTTCTGTTGGAGCGTCCTTTTTTTCTCGTTCTACTTTTTCTGCGCTTTCAATAGGAGCTAGGTCTTCTTTAGGAGCGCTTTTAGCGTTTAAAAGCCCATAGAGGTTAGAATCAAACTGATTGATAGAAGAAACAGCCATGCGAATTTCCTAAAATTGGATTTTACGCTGATATTAAGCAAAATCCATTCCCTAATGAGACTAAAAAATTTAAAAAGCTTAAAAGAGTTTTCTAATGGTGGCGTTCAAACCCTTTAAAAAGGGTCTAGGAGTTTATTTTCAAAAAGGACTCGTGTTTTTATGTTTTCATATTTCTATAAGGAGTTTGAAATGCTGAAGCTTCTAGAATGATTCTAGACAAAACAAAAGGTAAAACTCCTAGAACATTGTTATAGCATGATTTTACCAATCAATGCAACTTTTATGCTTTTAGAGCTTAAAAACTTTAAGTCTTAATTAGAGATTTTAGGTTAAACTACCCTAAAAATCTTTAATCTAATGAGCAAAAAGCATGCGTAATACCATTTTATTTGGCGTTTCAATGATACTCTTGGCGAATTTATGCTTTGGGATCATGAGCGCGTTTGTTAAAATCACAGCGGATTATTTTTCCCCTATGGAGAATGTGTTTTACCGCTCCATTACCATGACGCTTTTGCTCTTGCTTATTTATCCTTTCAAACCCTACCGCTTAAAAAGCTACAAACAAGGCGGTTTTAAAAAACTCGCTTTTAGGGTCGTTGTGGGGGGCTTAGCCATGCTAGCGTTTTTTTATAATATTGAAAAAATTTCGCTCGCTACAGCGACGGCTTTTTCGCAATGCGCGCCGATTTATACGGTGCTTCTTTCCCCTTTGCTTTTGAAAGAAAAACTCAAAAGAAGCGCGTTAATTTCCGCATGCATCGGGCTAGTGGGGGTGGTGTTGATCTCCGATCCTAGCGTGGAAAATGTGGGGCCGGTTGAAATTCTTATGGGAATATTGAGCGGGATTTTTGTGTCTTTAGCGTATATCACTTTAAGGGATTTGAGGGAATATTATGACAAGCAGGCCGTGATTTTAGCTTTCGCCTTTGGCATGAGCCTTCTTGGATTAGCGGGCATGTTCATTGATATTCCTTTTTTATCCACAGGCATTCATGTTCCTAGAAAAGAAGACATTTTGTGGATTTCTTTAATAGGGATTAGCGGGACTTTAGGGCAGTATTTCTTAACTTATGCTTACATGAACGCTCCTGCTGGGATCATTGCCCCCATTGAATACACCCGCATTGTTTGGGGGCTGTTGTTTGGGCTGTATTTAGGCGATAAGTTTTTAGATCTTAAAAGCTCTTTGGGGGTGGCTTTGATTTTATGTTCAGGTTTACTCATTGCCTTGCCCGCTCTTTTAAAAGAATTAAAAAAATTTAAGCCATGCAACTAAGCCCCTTACAAAGCGCTCTGTTATACTTCCGCTACTTTATTTATCCAGAGAAAAAAACAAGAAGCTTTGATTTAAGCGATTTAGTCTTTATTATCATGGTTTTTTTAGTCCTAGCTTTGGGGCTGTTGATGAGTGGAGAAATTTCTATCAGCTACAATGAAGCGAAGGATTTTTTTTACAGCAGCGCATGGTTTGTTCAAATCGCTCAAAAAAGCACCGCCATTTTAGGCCAAAACGATTTGGCTTTAAGATTGCCTTTTTTGATCGCTCACATCCTTAACATGTTTTTATTTTATTTGATAGGGCGAAAGATTTTAAAAAAGCCTAAAGACGCCCTTTATGTGGTATTGACTTACGCTTTATTGCCTGGAGTGAATCTCTTTGCGATTTTATTGGCTAAAAGCGTGCTGGTGTTAAGCCTTGGGCTTTTGATTAGCTATTTGTATATCAAAACCCAAAAAATCCCTTATTTAACCCTCAGCGCTTGCGCATTTTTAGACGGCGCGTTTATCCCGCTTTTACTAGGGGTTTTTACCTACGCTTTAAGAAGACGCTATTTTAAGAGCGCGATCTTTGCTTTGGTGGTTTTAATTGTGAATACCGCTCTTTTTAGCGGGAGTTTCAATAAGGGCTTGCCTAGCGGGTATTTTATAGACACATGCTTAGAACTCATGCTTTTATATTCGCCCTTATTGTTCCTCTACTACCCTTATACGCTCTATAAAGCCCTTTTGGATAAAAAGCCATCACTACTAGCCTTTATGAGCGCGAGCGGTTGGCTTTTCCCTTTGCTTTTGAGCATGCGCCAAGAGATAGATTTAAAAACTTTCGCCCCCTTAGCTTTAATCGGTTTGCCTTTGTTTATTAAAAGCGTTTTAAATAGCCTTAGGGTGCGTTTAAAGGAATTTAGGGGGCAGTATTATTTGCGCGTTTTTAGTTTGTATCTTTTAATGCTCACTGAAACGCTTTTTTTATGGGGGAGTAAAATTTCTGGCGCTAATGAAAAATTATTAAACCGGCATTTCTTAGCCAAAGAAGTCGCTACGGCCTTGCAATTAAGGGGCATTCATCAAATCCGCACTAACGATAAACAACTCGCTTTAAGGCTTCAATTCTATGGCATTAAAGAAGGGGGGAGGTTAAGACTGATCAACACTAAAATTTCTAAAAAACGCCCTGATATTACAATCATCTACGCTGATAAAATTCTACAATCCTATAGTTTGGTGCGCCATTAAACCCATTCTTTAAAAAGCATTTTATCTAAAGAATGATAAAATACACTCCAAAAATAAATAAAATACGCGAGAAAAACCATGAGACTCAAACTAACCCATATAAACCATATAAGCCATAAAATTGCCAATGACTTTATCCATTCAAAACTATTAGAATTAAAAGCCCCTAGAGAATTATTGTGCGAATTGATAGAAGGGATTTTGGAAAAAAGCGTTAAAAAAGAAAACGCCATAGATGAGCAAGCCAGAGAGCTTTTAGAAGAAAACACCGATGAGATAGAATTCATGCGGATGGATGAAAGGCAGCTTTTTTGGATGATTAAAAGACAGATCGCTCAAAAAGAGGGCTTCCATTTGTTTTGGGAAGAAAGGTGTAACGATTTATCGCACCAGATTTTGAATAAAATCTTAGATGAAGATTTGATCATGTTTAGCGTGTCTGAAAATTTGATAAGAAACTTGATTTACAAATCCATTGACACCTATTCTAAAGCGTATGAAAGCATTGAAAATGAAGTGCATGAAAAAATCAAGCATTACAAACGCAAACTCCCCGTAGGGAGCGATGAATACGAGCTTGTGTTTGAAAGGCTCTATGAAGAAGAATTAAGGCGTAAAGGCTTTTTATAATGGTCTCTCTCTATTTAGAAAACGGGCTTTTTTTGCAAGCGCAAAGTTTTGGGGCTAGCGGCACGCAAGTGGGCGAGCTTGTTTTTAACACTTCTATGAGCGGCTATCAAGAAGTCATTAGCGACCCTAGCTATAAGGGGCAATTCGTGGTTTTTAGCATGCCTGAAATTGGGGTTGTGGGCGCTAATTCTAAAGACGATGAATCCTTTTTTTCATGCGCAGGGGTTTTAGCACGCCATTACAACGAATTTTTTTCTAATTCAAGGGCGGATTTTAGCTTGAGTGCTTATTTAAAAAAGCGCGGCGTTTTAGGGGTTTGTGGCGTTGATACCAGGAGTTTGATCAAAACCTTACGCCATCATGGGTGCTTGATGATGGTCGCTTCCACGATAGAGCATAACAAAAACAAGCTTGAAGAAATTTTAAAAAACGCCCCTAGAATTTCCCACTCCCCCCTAGTGTCTAGCGTTTCCACGCCAAAAATCACCACGCACCAACGCGCCACTTTTGATTTCAAAACCCTAGATTACAAGCCTTTTGATGAAAAAACCTCTCATAAAATTATCGCAGTATTAGACTTTGGGGCTAAGGGCAATATCTTAAACGAGCTTCAAAATGTGGGGTTAAAAGCCCTTATTTACCCGCACCACACTAAAGCTAACGAGCTGATTAAAGCCTATGAAAAAAAAGAAATTAACGGGATTTTCCTCTCTAACGGGCCTGGCGATCCTTTGAGCTTGCAGCAAGAAATTGAAGAAATCAAACAACTCATTGACGCTAAAATCCCTATGTTTGGCATTTGCTTAGGGCATCAATTGCTCTCTATCGCGCAAGGCTACCCTACCTACAAGCTCAAATTTGGCCATCATGGGAGCAACCACCCCGTTAAAAACCTGAAAACAAACGCCGTTGAAATCACCGCGCAAAATCACAACTATTGCGTCCCTGAAGAAATTGAAGAAATCGCTATCATCACGCACCGCAATCTTTTTGACAACACCATTGAGGGCGTGCGTTATAAAAACGCTCCCATTATTTCTGTCCAGCACCACCCAGAAAGCAGTCCCGGCCCCAAAGAGAGCCACTATATTTTTAAGGAATTTGTGGAATTGTTAAAAGATTTTTAGGGGTTTTTAAAAACAGCACCCATAGAGATTGAAAAGCGCTTTAAAAATAGATTTAAATCTTTTTATCAAAAAATCTCGCATTTACTCTAAATTAGTTCTCTTGCAATAATATTCTCTCGCAATAATTACTATTGTTATTGCGACAAAACTTTTAGAAGGAGTTATTATGGGAAGTATCGGTAGTATGGGCAAACCTATTGAAGGGTTTTTAGTGGCAGCCATTCAGTTTCCTGTGCCCATTGTCAACAGCCGTAAGGATATTGATCACAACATTGAAAGCATTATTAGAACCTTGCATGCGACTAAAGCGGGGTATCCAGGAGTGGAGCTTATCATTTTCCCTGAGTATAGCACGCAAGGTTTGAATACCGCTAAGTGGCTTAGCGAAGAGTTTTTACTAGATGTCCCGGGTAAAGAGACGGAAGCTTACGCTAAAGCGTGTAAAGAGGCGAAAGTTTATGGTGTTTTTTCCATCATGGAACGCAATCCTGATTCTAACAAAAACCCCTACAACACCGCCATCATCATTGATCCGCAAGGTAAAATCATTTTAAAATACCGCAAGCTATTCCCATGGAATCCCATTGAACCATGGTATCCTGGGGATTTAGGAATGCCTGTGTGCGAGGGTCCGGGCGGATCAAAATTAGCCGTGTGCATTTGCCATGACGGCATGATTCCAGAGCTCGCTAGAGAAGCGGCCTATAAAGGGTGCAATGTGTATATCCGCATTTCAGGCTATAGCACTCAAGTCAATGATCAATGGATTTTGACCAACCGCTCCAATGCGTGGCACAATTTGATGTATACCGTGAGCGTGAATTTAGCCGGCTATGATAATGTCTTTTACTACTTTGGTGAGGGGCAAATCTGCAACTTTGATGGCACGACTCTTGTTCAAGGGCACCGCAACCCTTGGGAGATTGTAACCGGGGAAATCTATCCTAAAATGGCAGACAACGCTCGCTTAAGCTGGGGCTTAGAAAACAACATTTACAACCTAGGCCATAGAGGGTATGTGGCTAAACCGGGCGGAGAACATGACGCAGGCTTAACCTACATCAAAGACTTAGCCGCTGGTAAATACAAATTGCCTTGGGAAGATCACATGAAAATCAAAGATGGCTCTGTTTATGGCTACCCTACCACCGGTGGGCGTTTTGGGAAATAATCCCTAACCTTGTATTTTTGCTAGAACCTGTTTTTAAAGGTTCTAGCGTCCCCCCTATTTTAATTTTTCAATCAATTTTTACGAATAGTCTTCTATTGTAGAACATGTAAAAAACCCATAAAAAGCGTAAGCCCCCATAAAGCGATATAACCTATGCAAAACCATGTTATTTTTGATAAAGACACCACCACCACATTGTAGATGATAGAGCGCTAAAATCTGTAATAATGCCATAGCCACAATAGATCATTCCCGCTAAACATGCCAATTTATTAGCATGGCAACAAGCACTAATCCCAAAACCACCACCAAGATTGATACAAGAATACGAGACCAAGACCCCATGACAACTCCTTAAACATCAAATGCTGGAGTGTATCGTTTTCTTTTTTTGTTTGTCAAGGGGGTTTATCAGTTAGATAGAGTGTTTTTAACGCTTATCTTTTAGGGATAAGCCTAAAAAACATTGCTTTTTATCATGAGCCAATTATCGATCATCTAATATACCATAAATAAATATATTTGGAAACATTGAAGCGGAGCAAAAAAACACATAAAGAAGAAAATAACCCGTTACTTTCCAAAAAGACCACCCGTTGAAACTCCAAATGAGACACACGCCTATCATTGCTGCAACAACAATGAAAAATAACGACAAGAATCTGAAGCCAGAGATTAAAAATTTTTGCCCCTCTGTGAGCTTGTCTTTTCTAAACGCCTCTTGCAAACCTTTCTCAGCCAACGGCTTGACGCCATCAACGATTGGTTTGGTATCTGGGAAAAAATACTAATAGCCGCTCCTCCAATACCCATAGCAGCAGTAATGAGAGGATTGTTTTGATTGGGATCAGAATTTTCTATCTCTTCCATCTCTCTTTTTAAGCTCTTCCTAGAAAAGAGATATATGCCCCACGCAACCAACCATAAAAGCACCACCGCAACAGAAAAAATAAAATGCGCCATGCGACAAACCCTTTAAACATCAAATGTTGGAGTGTATCGTTTTTTTGTTTGTCAAGGGTGATTGGCTAGAAAATCATATTATTAAGTGTTTTAAAATAAAAGGATAGCGTTTATAATATTTAAAGTTTAGCCCCTAATTGTAGCGCCCCTAACAAGCCTTCCACATTCAGCCCCAACCCCACGCTCAAATTCTCGCTTGAGCTTTTAATATAAGGCTTATGAAAGTCTTCTAACCGCACACAGCCCGCGCTTTCTTGCCACAAACCGCTCTCTAAATATTTTTCTATTTCGCTGCAATCAAACGCCTTTAAACGCGCTCTAAAAACCGATAGATCCAGCCATTCTAATTTAGGAGAAATCAATGCCGAGCAGGTTAAAACCTCTATTTCATTGCCATTTTGGCGTTTTAAAAATTCAAGGGCTTCTTGCTTGTTTTTAGCTTTTCGTTGCATGCGATTACCCACGCTCACCACGCTATCAGCCACCACGATAACGCAATTATTCGCAAGTAACTCTTTAGCTTTTTCTAATTTCCCCTTGCACGCCAAATAGACAAACTCCCTAGGGTCTGTGGTTTTTAGGCTTTCTTCATCAAAATAGAGCGCTTTTTGTTCAAACTTAATCCCATGCTCTTTTAAAAGATTCGCCCTAGCGTTAGATTGAGAGCCTAAAATAAGCTCCATGCTATCCCTCTAAAGCTTTAAGAGCGGTATTTTTCGCCAAACTGAGCGCGGTTTGCAATTTTTCAATATCCTTGCCTCCAGCGCTCGCAAAATCGTCTCTTCCACCCCCTTTACCCCCTAAAATTTGCGCCACTTCATTAGCCCACACATTCGCTTTTATGGGCGCATTTTTCACCCCGCATGCGAGAGTTATGCGCTCATTTTCTTTTTTAAACACCATAGCGAGCAATCTTTCATGCTTACTCTTCAATCGGTCAATCATTTCTTTAATGTCGCCTTGTTCCACTACGCCCACCACCAAACTCACGCCATGGATTTTTTCAACCGGTAAATCCACAGAAACGGGGGCTTTTTGGCTGTTTTTCACGCTCTCTTTAAGCTTGTTGATGCCGGCGATCACATCGTTATTTTTTAATGCGATCTTAGCGTTTTTAAGCTCTTTATTTTCTTCTTTAGCCAGTTGGTAAAAGGCTTTCCCGCACACCGCCTCAATGCGTCTGACCCCGCTACTCACCCCGCTTTCTTTTACAATCCTAAACCCCCCAATCAGCCCGGTATTTTCCACATGAATGCCCCCACACAATTCAATGGACGCTTCTTTAAAGCTCACCACCCGCACATTTTCAGCGTATTTTTCACCAAATAACGCTAACGCTCCCTTTTCTTTAGCCTGGTTTAAGGGCATATGCTCCACCTGGCTATTTAGGTGCTTGAAAATTTGAGCATTAACCAAATCTTCTACTTTTTCTAACTCTTCATCGTTGAGCGCTTTAGCATGCGAGAAATCAAAGCGCAATCGTTTGGATTCCACCAAACTCCCTGCTTGACTCACATGCGAACCTAAAACTTCTCTTAAAGCGCTCTGCAATAAATGCGTCGCGCTATGGTGTTTGGCGATTTCTAAGCGCTCATCGCTCACTTGCGCGATCACTTGTTCGCCTTTTTTTAGCGCTTTTTTGATTTCAAGGAGCGAAAAATTAAGCCCAAAAAAGTTTTTTGTATCTAGCACCAAAGCCGCTTTTTCATTATCTTTTAAAAGCGCGCCCCTATCGCCTATGGCCCCCCCACCTTCTGCATAAAAAGGGGTTTTTTCTAACAAGACCCAGACTTCTTGGTTAGGGTTTGCCTCTGCTATTTCTTTAAAACCGCTATCAAAAAACCCTAAAACTTTAGCCAAACATTCTGTCGTTTCATACCCCACAAATTCATTAGGTGCATAAGCGTTTAAAATAGCGCTAAAATCAGCGTTATTTTGTTTGCCTTTCCATGAAGCTTTAGAGCGTTTCACTTGCTCTTGCATGCACAATTCAAAGCCTTGCATATCCACACACGCCCCATGACTTCTTAGCATGTCGTTCGTTAAATCCAAAGGGAAACCAAAAGTGTCATAAAGCTTGAAAGCGATTTTGCCATCAAAGATTTTATTTTCATTCAAATGCTTTAAAGACAAATTAAACAATTCCATGCCCGATTCCAAAGTTTCTAAAAAGCGCTCTTCTTCTTCACAGCATTCTTTCATTACCATTTCTTTAGATTCTTTCAAATACGCATGCGTGTTAGAAAATTGCTTGCACACCACGCCCACGACTTTGTATAAAAACGCTTCTTTCAAGCCCATTAAATACCCATGCCTTAAGGCTCGCCTTAAAATGCGCCTTAAAACATAGCCACGGCCTTCTTTATTGAAATGCACCCCTTGAGCGAGCAAAAACGCTACCGCTCTTGCATGATCGGCCACTACCCTAAAGCTTGGCTGGAACTCGCTCGCATAATCCAGGCTTGTAAGCCCGCTGATTTCTTCCATTAGGGGCGCAAATAATGAAGAATCAAAATTATTGAGCTTGTGTTCTAATAGCGCTTGCACCCTTTCTAATCCCATGCCTGTATCAATACTGGGCTTTGGCAAGGGGGATAAAACGCCATCATTAGAGCGTTCGTATTGCATGAACACCAGATTCCAAATTTCTAAAAACCTATCGCCCTCGCCCCCAAAATAATCCTCGCTCCCCTTAAAGTGTTTTTCGCCCTGATCAATGTAGATTTCACTGCAAGGCCCGCAAGGCCCGCTATCGCCCATTTGCCAGAAGTTATCTTTATCGCCCATTTTTTTAATCCTATCAACAGGCACAAACTTTTCCCATAATTTAACGGCTTCATCGTCCTTTTCATGCACGCTGATGTATAAATCTTTAGGCTTAAACCCTAAATTTTTGGTTACAAATTCCCACGCAAACAAGATCGCTTCTTCTTTGAAATAATCCCCAAAAGAGAAATTCCCTAGCATTTCAAAAAGCGTGTGGTGCCTTGCGGTATAGCCGACATTTTCTAAATCGTTATGCTTGCCGCCTGCGCGCATGCACAATTGCGAGCTTGTCGCTCTGGGAATGCTAGGGCGCGGCACCATCCCGGTAAAAATATCTTTAAATTGCACCATGCCGGCATTGGTAAAAAGCAAGGTGGCGTCATTAGGCACTAAGGGCATGCTAGGATAAATCTCATGCCCCTTATTTTGAAAAAATTGTAAAAATTCGTTGCGAATGTCCATGGGTATTCCTTTTTGTCGTTTTATCGCGCATTTTAAGGCTATTTTACAGCTCTTTTAAGTTGTTTTTTTAAAAAGATAGTTTATTATACTTTAAACATCCAAAATTAAAGGAGAAAACCATGTTCCATGAATTTAGAGACGAAATCAGCGTGTTAAAAGCGAATAATCCGCATTTTGATAAAATTTTTGAGAAACACAACCAGCTTGATGACGACATCAAAACCGCTGAGCAACAAAACGCTAGCGACGCTGAAGTCAGCCACATGAAAAAACAAAAATTAAAATTAAAAGATGAAATCCACAGCATGATCATAGAATATAGAGAAAAGCAAAAATCCGATCATGTTTAAGGTTTAGTCATCTTTGTGAAAACACGCTGAAACGCTTTTTAAGGGGCGTTTTCGCTTTATTGCTTGGTTAGCACTTATTGGTTAGATTTAACGCTTTGATTTTGAATTAAAGCGTTAGGTTGCTTTCAGCTTTATTCCCACTATAAGCTTTATTATCTTTAATATTTTTAAAAAATGGGTTTTTAAAACTTTATTTTATCGTTTTGGCTCTCATTTTATTGTAAAAATCATTTTATTGAGTTTTGTTTTATTAAAGTTTTATTTTATTTTCTTAAAGGGATAGGAAGTATTTGAAATCATTCTCCCCTTTTCAAAGTTCAACTTAAAAACCCCTATAAAAGAAGCGCTTTTTTAAAAACTATCGCTTAAATTAGCGTCAAGTTTTCCACTAACCAAATCGTCAAAAACGCTAAAAAGGATTTTTCATCAAACCCCCCCAAAAAAGAAAGAGTTTAAAAAAGAAACCCCCAAACAAAGGGTTCAAAAAAAATAATTTAAAAAACAAACAAAAAAAAGAAAGATAAAAAAAAAGAGAAAAAAAAAAAAAAAAAAAAAAAAAAAAAAAAAAGAGAGTTTACAAGAATGGGGGGTTAAAATAATGACTTTAAAAAAGAACATTTAAAAACAAGGGTTCAAAACAAAGGCGTCAAAATTACACCCCCAAAAAAAGAAAGGCTTTAAAAGAAATCCCTTAAAAAGGGAGTTTCACAAAAGCTTAGTAAGCAAACACATAATTCAAATACACGCTATA
>NZ_VEZH01000011.1:0-60852 GCF_006440215.1 Helicobacter pylori
TTTTTCTGTCTAGATTCTTTGGTTTTAGGTTTGACTTTTTGATGGTTGTTTTTGCATGCTTGATTTTATTGCTGGTGGTTGCTTTTTATTTCTTTGCCTTAAGACAAACCATAGAGTCGGCTTGCTACCCCAAAATTCAGGCACTCCTAAGCTAAGTCTAAGTCTACTATACTCAAAAGCTTATAAAATCATCAAAAAGAGTGCTGAAATGAATGTTTTAATCAGATTGTGTTTTATTCTTGTGATTGGGTTTTTTGGCGCGAAAAATTATTTATAAGGAGATATTATGGCATTAGATTTAAGTAAATATACTATGGAAGAACGCTTTATTCCAGTATTTTTATTGTTAGATACGAGTGGTTCAATGAGTCACTCTTTGGGTAATGGCACACGCATTGGAGTGCTTAATCTTTGCATTCAAAAAATGATAGAAACTCTAAAGCAAGAAGCTAAAAAAGAGTTATTTAGCAAAATGGCTATTGTTACTTTTGGCGGAAATGGCGCGGTTTTGCACACGCCCTTTGATGATATAAAAAACATCAATTTTAAGCCTTTAAGCGCGAGTGGTGGCACCCCTTTAGATCAAGCGTTTAAATTGGCTAAGGATCTTATTGAAGATAAAGACACTTTCCCTACTAAATTCTATAAACCTTATAGCATTTTAGTCTCGGATGGTGAGCCAAATAATGATAAGTGGCAAGAGCCTTTGTTTAACTTCCACCATGATGGGAGAAGTGCTAAAAGTGTGTGTTGGACATTTTTATTGGCGATAGAGAAGCCAACCCGCAAGTTAATAAGGATTTTGGCAAAGATGGCGTATTTTACGCAGATGATGTGGAAAAGTTAGTGAAGTTGTTTGAAATCATGACTCAAACCATTAGCAAGGGTTCTGCTTCAATTAAAGATGATCTGGATTCCATGATGAATGATTTAAAATCTTTACGCCATAAAAACGCTTTGTTTATGGATTTGAACGATGAAACTTATCAGTATTTTAAACTCTTTAAAGAGAAAACATGAGGATCATTATAGATAATTCAGGATCTATGAATGAAAACGGGAAAAAAGAAGCCCTTCAATTATGGCTTTTAGCTTTTGAGCAATTGGTTAAAAATAAAAATACAGATATACAAAAGTGGGATTTAAAGGGTTTAAAAGGGGAGTTTGAAGACGCTTTGTTGTTGAGCGATGGGCATTTTACAGAAGAAATTCAAGTTAAATCCAGTGTGGCTTTTGGAGCGGATGCCAATATGATCAAACTTAAAGAAATTTCTTCTAAAGTGTTTGATAGCGCTGAAATTTTTCAAGTATTGCATTTCATGAAGAAAGTGGATGCGATTAAGCAATGAGAGATTTTAAAGCGTTTGGGGCTTCTATTAGGGGAACATACCATGCGTATGCTAGATTGCCTAATCAAGACGCTTTTTTAATCAGAAAAAATCAAAAGGGGTTATTGCTTGTTTTGTGCGATGGTTTAGGGAGTAAAAAAGATTCACAAATTGGGGCTAAAAAATTGTGCGAGAGCGTAGAAAAAGCCTTAAATGCTATTGATATACAAGGTTGCAATTTAGCGTTATTGAATAAAGTTATTTTTAGTATTTGGGAATGTCTGCTCTATCCTTTTGAAGTTCGCAATGCGCTAAGCACTCTGCAACTGGTTTTTATTGGCAAAGAAAAGGCGTTTATAGGTAAAGTGGGTGATGGGTTGTTAGCTGTTTTAGGAAAAGAACATAGATTATTAAGAGAGGATAAGCAAGATTTAGCGCATTTCACAACACCTTTTGATCGCAATACGCTTTTAACCTGGGAAGTCTTAGAGAGTAAAAAAATTGATGCGTTATTTTTATGCACGGATGGATTAGATGAAAGCTTAATAGATGCAAGACGCTTGGATTTTGTTAAGGACATAATCAGTGAATTTAAACATAAAAAAGGCATCAAAAAAGTGCTACGAGCTCTTAAAGAATCATAAATTTTATGATGATACGAGTTTGATCATAGCGTATAGAAAGGATAGTTTATGGAGTTAGAAAAAAATTGTTGATAGTGAGGGGAATATCCATAAGATTGTAGAAGTTTTAGGAAAGGGCGGACAGGGTATAGTGTATCGCTGTTTGGATAAGGATGTGGTTATTAAGGTAGTATTGAGGGATGGAGATTTCATTAAAGACAAAGAATCCCTTAAACAATATGAAAAAAGCGTTCTAAATTTATCTTTTAAGCCGATAGAGAGACATTTCCCTATGTCAATTCCGCTAGTAACTTTGAGAGAAAAACAAGGCTATGTGATGAAAATGGCTGAGGGCTATGAACCACTAAAAACTTTTTTAAAGAAGCCCAGCATTTTAGAAAACGAAGAAAAAGATTGGATTTTTAGGATCAATAATGCCATTCAAGAACTTTGCAAAGATAACCATTATATGGCTTTAAGTTTAAGTTATTACTCACAAACACAAGGATTGAGATCACGATTAAAAATACTCACCCATTTAGCAAAACTTCTATTCAGATTGCAAAGTAAGGGTTTGGTGTATGGGGACTTGAATTTAAACAATGTGTTTTATAAAGATAATTCAGCGTTTTTGATTGATGCGGATAATGTGCGTTATGAGAGCGAAAAAGCCCTGTGTGTTATTTTTACGCCTAACTATGGGGCTTTAGAGATTAGCCAAACCTCTAAAAATAGCGATACAACCAATTACAACACCATGCTTAGCGATACCTTTTCTTTTGCCATCATAGCTTATGAGCTTTTAAATATGGTTCATCCTTTTGACGGGAATAGTGCTGGTGATGCAGAAAATTTTATAGAATTGCCTTGGATTGAAGATAGTGAGGATGACAGCAATAATTCTTGTGGCTTACTGCCTTTTTTCTTAACAAGGGATTTAAAAAATTTATTAGCGCAATGCTTTGAAGAAGGCAAAAAAGATCCTTTGAAACGCCATACTATGCCCTTATTTATAGAGAGCTTAGAAAAAGCTAGCTTGCAAGTGTTAGAATGTGACAATTGTTCAATGACTTATTATGATAGAGAATGGAAGATTTGCCCTTATTGCGATGCTAAAAAACCTATCAGACTTGTAGCAACAAGTTATTACCAAAATAGCGAAGTTTTTTATTTTGTCTCGAATTTTACAGACCCTATTTTTTACCGACAACCTTATTTAAGGGGATTGAAGTGGTTAAAAGCGAATGGGAGTTTGCAGAGATTGCTGATAATATATTGATTTTTCATCATGACATACAACAAGAAAAGATTCTCATCAATGATAAAAGATTGGATCACTATAGGATAGAAATAGATTTAGAAAAAGAATTGACTATTTCATACAATGATCTTTTAATTAAGGTTCAAAAATGCTGAGTTTTATCAAAGAAGATAGCATCATCAAGGCTTATAACCTCAATACCGCAAAACTAGAGCCAAAAGATAGAGAAAAATTGGGATTATTAAAGATTGAAAAAAATAAAATATATTTTCATCTAGATGAAAAGCGTTATTTGAAATTAGAGATCATAGGCAAAGTCAAAGAAAAAGAAATTAAAAACGCTTTTTGCAGTAGCGCCTTTCTTGTAGCTCAAGTTCTAAATTTAAGCCAAAATTTAAGCCAAAACCAAGAAAGACAAGTTTTAGAATTGAAGTGCCATTTTTTCAAACGCCCTATAAAAATTCTTCCTGAAGCGTTAAACATTAATTTCAAAGACGCAATCGCAGAAAAGTTACTAAAAGATATGAGCAAAGACAAAAAACTAGAAGATTTTAAAGAAACTTGTATTTTAAAAATGGCTGGTTTTACTTATTTTGTGTGCGTATTGCCTTATGAAGATGAGGATAAAGAGGATAAAGAGAATAGTGAAGAGATTTTAGAAGAAGATTTCAGGCTGTTAAATACCAAGGGGGGATTAAGCGTTAAGCGCGCTTTGATAAATAATAGGCATTCTTATGAAGCGATAAAATTAAGACCCATTAAACAAGAGCTAGCGCCTGGTTTGTGTTTGTTTTTTCAAGGTTCATTAGAATTTAATGATAAAACCACAAAAATCATGCGAACGAGCCTTTTAGACCAGATCCAGCAAGATGACAAATCTTATTTAAAAATTTGGGAACAATATCTCATCAAAAGTGCTCAAAAAAGTTTTAATGAGGCAAAAGAAGTGGGGGTTTTAGAGATTGAAAGCGTGAGTAAAGCAGGAGGGAATTTAAGAATTCGTTTTAAGCCAGCTTTAGGCAAGAATAAAATGGAAATCTTAATAAAGAAAGCGCAATTAAGAGAGGGGAGTGATTTAGGGGTTTTAGAGGGATTAGACCCACAAAATGAAGAAAGCTTAATCAATCTTATTTCTCAACAAAAGAAACAAATTTCTAAAAACAACAGCCAATCAATAATGATTAAAGACATTAGTGGGGATGATTTTATCATAGATTACGATCCTTCCATAAAAGAGGGCGATGCTTTTCATTTAGATTATATGGGGGATCTAAATACGCTTAAAAAACAATATAGTGCATTAGATAAAACAAAAAAAGGTTTGAGTGCCAATCCTAATTTAGGATTAATTTTAAACATTAAAGAGAATAAAGAGGATAGTGATGGCGATAATAATACTGCAGACACGATGGATGAAGTCTTAAAAGAGATCTTATCAAGTTATCAAACAAGAGCTTTAGGATTAACTAAAAGAGTTAGAAAGAAGATCTTTAAGAATGATCCCACAGAAAATCAAAAAAAAGCCATAAAGATCGCTCTAAATACCCCTGATATTGCTATTATCCAAGGGCCTCCTGGAACGGGCAAAACCACTGTGATCAATGCCATTTGTGAGAGATTGTTTGAAGAATACCCTAAGGATAAAAATATCAAGGGGCAAATTTTACTGTGTGCTCAAGGGCATGATGCGACTAACAATGCGCGTGAGCGCATCAAAGTAGGGGGATTGCCCACTTTTAAATTTGGTGCTAAAAAAAATGCTAAAGAAGAACAATACAAACAAGATGAAAGATTGAATGAGTGATTGAGAGAGTTTGCTGAAATACTCATAGAAAGCGTGAGGAAAAAACTGCAAAGTTTAGGGGATTATGAAAATATAGAAAAAATTTTGGATTTAGAAGAAGCCCTCAGACGCTACCACAGTTCGCCTATCAGCGAATTGGAATTTTTAAAAGAAATAGAAAAAAATGCGATCTTTTTTAATTCTTCTATGCGTGAAAAGCTGAGCCAATTAAAAGCAGAGCAGCAAAAATAAGAAATGCCCGCCAACCTATCTATTATCCATGCTTTACGCGCCACACAAGAGAGGTTTGAAGATGATGGAGTTATGCGTAATTATGATCTTTTAGAAAGCCAGTTTAAAGAAAATCTTACCAAAGAAGATAGAGAGCTTTTGGAATCGCCTAAGCCAAATTTAGAAAAATTACAAGAGCTTAAAATAAGATTGTTAGAAAAGAATGAAGAACCATACGGCTTAAAAGAAGCGATGAGTATTGTGTTGCTTGATGAAATGAATCTAGCCCACATTGAATTGTATTTTGCAGAATTTTTGAGCAAGCTAGAGATTAAACGCAGTAAAGAAACTAATATCAGCATTAAACTAGGCACCGGCTTAACTTGGGAATTGCCCTTAGGCGATAATTTATTGTTTGTGGGCACGATGAATGAAGATGAAAGCACCAAAATGTTAAGCGATAAGGTGCTAGACAGGGCGTTTTGTTTGAACTTTGAGAGACCTAAAATATTGAAAGGCAAGCAACAAAAACCTCTTCCTAGTAATGATGGATATTTAAAAGCTGAAACTTTTAATCGTTGGATAAACAAAAAGGGTGATCAAGAAGCTAAGCTGGAAAGAAAATATAAAAAACTAACCGAAGGGATCAATGAACGCTTGAACGCTTGTGGTAGAAGCATTGGGCATAGAGTGTGGCAGAGCATGAGCGTTTATATGCATAACCACCCTTTAGTTCTCCATGCTTTTGATAAGGACAAGGCTTTGCAATTCGCTTATGAAGAATGCTTAGTTTTAAAGATCTTCCCCAAACTTAGAGGGGTTCAGACACGCAACAACCAACACTTAACAAAGATTCAAGATCTATTGAAAGACTTTAGCGTGTCTTCGGATTTCAAACAAGCTATGGAAAATGATTTCAATCAGTTTGTGTTTAACAGCACTAACTATTTGAATAATGCCGAATATGAAAAATTCTTAAAAAGTAGCTTGTAATGGATCTAGAAGAACTCTATGCGCCTGATCATATAGAGCGTTTGAAAGCGCAGAGTTTTTTAAGATCGATTGCTTTTTTTGATGATTTTAGCGCTTCTTTTGAATACAGAGATCTATTTAGCGTTTTGGAGAATATCGTGCAATTTGATTATGAAAAAAAGCCGTATAAAGATGATTTGTATTTTTTGTGCAAATTTGTGGAGCCAGCCCTAAAGGCTATCTTTAGCAATCTAAATACCAATATCTGCAGAAAACATTTAAAAATTCCTTTAGAAAAGGCTAGGGAATTTGACGCTAAATGCGTATTGTATTTAGCCAAGCGACCAGGTCGTAGTTTGAAAGAAAAGTTGTGCGACAATAAAGTATTGAGCGTCAAGCGTTATGTGAATGCCAATACGCATGAAAACAGGTTTCTCAAGCGTTTCATTAAAGAACTTTTAAGAATAATTCATTGGCGCGAGATAGAATTCCAACAGGTTTTTGAAGAGTTAATTTTCAGCATAACAAGTTTTTTAAAGAGTAAAGTAGCCCAACAAATTGATGAAAAACAAGCCATCATTCCTAATAACTTGTTGCATTTTCATAAGCACTACAAACGCATTTTTAAAGCCCATGATTGGCTTTATGATGGTGTGGGGTCATTGATGAACTTGGATCAAATTTTCTATTTGGAGTGTTTATACCAAGCCCAATTTTATACTTCTATAAACGTTGAACCCACGCTAATTAAAAATGAACAAGATTTATACGCGCTAATTAAAAATAGTTTTCCAATAAAAGGTTTATCGTTTGAAAAGATGCGTTTAAAAGCGAAAGAGTTTTTGGAAAATGAATTAAAACAGCCTATAAATTTAAATCAAAAAATCCCGCAATTGGAATTGTGTAAGGGAGTTTATAAAGAAATGTATATTGATATGTTTAGCCCTGAACCCTTCGCTTTGTTAGTGGGTAATGACAATGAAGAAAAGATTTTAAAGCTCCCCCTTTTAGCCAAAAAGCAGGAGAATAATATTTACATCAACGCTAATGGCGCTAAGGGTGAGATAAATGAAAAAGGTTATTTGGCCAACGCTCTCAAAGACTATGATGAGACTCTCGTAGAAGCTTTTATGAGAGATTTCAAGGAACGCTATAAGATAGAAAAATTATATTATTTATTAGATGATAATATTAAAAATTTTGAATTTGCTAAGATCAAGCATAAAATAAGCTTGTATTTTAAAGACGCAAAATTCTATCCTAAAAGCGTTGCTTTAGGATTTAGTTCTTTGTTTGAAAATAAATTAAAGAAAAATGAGCGTTTGCGTTATAACGGCGTGGATTTGGTCGTTAAAGAAAACCATAAAAGTAAGACCTTTAATGATTGTGGCTTGGTTTTGGAGAGGCAAAAAAGCGATGATTCAAAAAAGACCTTTATTTTACAAGATTCTTTTATCGAAGAAGCTTTAAAAAATTTTAAAAGAGCCTTAGGATTAGAAAAAGAAGGCTTTATTCTGTATAAAGAATGCTTGCCTAAGCTCTCTATGGAAGTGGTTAAAGACGGGCGGTTTGAAAATTTTGAGATCATTAAAGATAAAACCATTTTAGGAGATAAAGAAACCCTAGAGATTGAAATGCCTTTTATTATCCCTAAAGGGCGAGAAAGCCTTGCTTTGCCCTTGATCCTAAATGAAGAAAAAATCTCCTATCAAGGCAAAATCACCTCTAAAGATTTTCCCCTAGAAAATGACGAAGAATACAAACTCACGCTCACTTATGACACTGGTACCGAGTTTAACTACATGTTAGAGTTTAAACCTGTTAATAATGATTTAAAGCCCATTGTTATAGAATGGCAGCGTATTGATAGGGTTGAACTCCCTACGCCCGATCCCATCAAAAAACCAAGTATTGATGAACTAAAAAGTGACTTTAATCCTAATAAGGGCAAAAGTTCTGATTTGTTTGAGTGGGCGCTAGAGCAATTAGAGACATTGAAAGATTTAAATAGTCCACCCAGATTTGTTTTAGAGAGAGGCATAGAATTCTTAGAGAAAAAACTAGAATGCGGTGGAATCTCAAAAATAGGGAAAGATAAAAACAATGAACTTTTTTACACAGTGGAAACAAATGGTAAAGAAGTTTTTTGTCATAGCCGTCAATGCAAAGAGGGCGTGAACAAAGATGAGCTTTCACAAGGTGCGCGAGTGTGTTTGGAAGTGGGGCCAGATAAGAACGACCCTAGTAAATATCGAGGTAAAATTTATGGTTTGGAAAAAAATAAAGAAAAAGTTTTATTAAATACAGCTAAAAATAATTACCAAAGAAAACCTCTAGATGAGAAAATTGAACACAGAATAGAAGCGCTCAAAAGAATCAAGTATCCTTGTTTAAAAATTTTTTCACATTACACGCTTGAAGAGTTAGAAACCCTAAATCCTGAATTTGCTACTCCCTTTAAAGAATATTTGAGGCGGTTAGAAGAGTATTATTTTGACCCACAAATAGACAAAGATTTTAAAAAAGAGATTCTGGATTTCTTTGGCCGTCTGAATGATAGCATTCCCGCAAAATTACAACAAGAATTTATTGATTTACCTTTTGAATCACCTTCTACGGATTTTTTAAGCAGATGTTTAGGCTCTCTTGAAAAAGACTTTCAAAAAACGATTTTTAAGAATCTTACTAACCCAAAGACTTTAAGCATTGTGGCTAGGGCTAGTTGGATTAATGAGAAATTTTTAAAGAACTTGATGGCTCAAACCAGCTTGGAGCAGCAAAAAGCTTGAGGCATTCTATCAGCGTTCATTCTACCGATGAATATTTCATCCAAATAGATGAAGAGGGTATCAGGCGTTATGTTTTTGATAAAAAAACTCAATGAATACCACCAAAACAATCAAGAAGCCTTCAAACAAGCTTTAGAAAATCGTATAGATATTGTAGTGCGCGATAACACCAATTTTGAATCGTGGCAAAGCAAACCATATACAGATATGGCTAGAGAATTTGGCTATAAAATTTTGTTGATTGATTTTAAACCTAGAGAATTAGAATTGCATTGAGAAGCTCAAAGGGTAACCAAAGAACGCCCTGATGCGCATCAAGTTGATAAAGATGTGTTAGAAAGAATGCATAAAGAGCATAGGATTTCTAGTCCTTGCTTGGATAAGACCAAGATTTTAAGAATAGATACCTTAGAAACCCCCATGGATTATGGATGGGATGTTGCGCAATGCGTCAAGAAGCCACGAGGTATTGCAAAGCATTATGACTATGATTTTTATTTGGAGAGGGTTTTGGTTAAGCCACAGGATTATGAGAAACAAAATAGAGAGTTGAGCCTAAAAGCCTTAGAGTTTTTGAAATACAATTTTGATTTTGATGTGATTTTTTATTCTTTTGGGGAGCAATTAATGCCTATTTTTTTAGGAATGCGTCAATTTAGCGCTCAAAAGCATGTTTTTATCACTTCTAGTTCCAAAAACGCTAATACATTAAAGAGATTTTTTGAAGAACGAAAAGAAACTAATGAGAATTTTCAAATCAATACCGATCGTATTCATTCTATAGAAGTGAATGTTTTTGAACCTAAAAATATTTATGAAAACATTTTGGAACATACAAACAAACATGATTTAAAGGATAAGAGATTGTGTTTTAATTTGACCGGTGGGACTAAAATGATGTTTCTAGCAGGGCTAAAGGCATCAGAATATTTTCAAGCGCCTTATTTCTATATTGAAGAAAAAGCCCAACGGCTATTATTTTTTAAAAATCCAAGCGGTATTGAGCCTTTTGCTATTCCGGCTATCCCCATTAAAGATGTGGAAACTTTTTTCTCTTTGCATGTCCCAAATCGTATGATAAAACAAAATGGTATTATAGACGAAAAGAGTTTAGAAAAAATACAAGAGCGTAAAAATTTAAGCAACTTATTGTATGAACATCGCGCAAGAATTATTCCGCTCTATCAAAGGATCAATGAAAACTATGCCAAAGATAAAACGATAAATATTTGCGAAAATAATCTTAAATTGTTTTACAAAAACCATCAAGTTTGCGTGAATATAGATGGAAAGGAAATAAAGCTTAAATATTCAGAAAACGAAGATGATTTTAGAGATTATATTATAGGGGGTTGGTTTGAAGAATATGTTTATTGTGAATTGCTGGAGTTGCTAGACAAACAAGTGATCTGTGATCTACGCTTGAATATGATTTTGGGCGTTGAAAACACAAACGCCACTCAAGGAGATAAGCACCCTATTTATACTGAGCTTGACATAGCTTTTAGCGATGGTAAAAATCTCTATGTTGCAGAATGCAAGAGTGGGGAGTTAAAAAATAAGGGGGTTTTAACCGCTCTATCTGCTAACACTCAAAATTTTGGTGGAGCCAATGCGAAATGCATTTTAGTAGCAAGCGATACTGATATTTTGTCTCAAAATATTCAAGAAAGAATTAAGAATTTGAATATTAAGCTTATTTCTAGAGATTTTAAAAAAAATATTGAGAATTATATTAATAACTCTAGGCGTTGATAAATCAGGGAGAGGGTGTTTAGTTGGTGTTAAACCAATATGCTATTGGATTTTAGAGTTTTAGAGTCTTTTTAAAGGAACGCTTGAGCCAATTCAAAGGAGCAAAAAGAGGGATCGCTTCATTCCTTTTGAAAGAGTGTGGGTTTGAATATAATACAGGAAAAAGACTATCATGCGAGCTATCCAATTAGATCTGATCAAAAACTACCCTTTAATGGTTGTATCAATGAACTACGAACTACATCGGCTCTAAATACAAACTCATTGCCTTTATTCAAGAAAATATCCATGCAGTTGTGGGGCAACCTTTTGGGTGTGATTTTTTACGATCTGTTCGCTGGGACGGGTATCGTGGGGTGTGCGTAAAGTAATCTCTAGGTTCAACACTCAAAAATCCTTCTTCATCAGATAGCGTGCTAAAAGCCAATCCCTTTGACGCTGGCACTGGGTTGAGCGTTTGAGTTGTGGTAATAAGGTTAGTCCTAAACATGCTAACATGTCAAAATTAGCTATATAAGGGTAAGTTATCTTGTCTCTTTTAGCGATTTTGTGATTTGCAAGGAAAGATTTATGGATGAAATTAAAACGCTGTTAGTGGATTTTTTTCCGCAGGCAAAGCATTTTGGGATAATCTTAATCAAGGCTATTGTTGTCTTTTGTATAGGTTTTTATTTTTCGTTTTTCTTACGGAACAAAACCATGAAACTTTTATCCAAAAAGGATGAGATTTTAGCGAATTTTGTTGCGCAGGTTACTTTTATCTTAATCCTTATCATCACTACAATCATCGCGCTCAGCACGCTAGGCGTGCAAACCACTTCTATTATCACTGTTTTAGGAACGGTGGGGATTGCGGTGGCGTTGGCTTTAAAAGATTACCTTTCAAGCATTGCTGGAGGGATAATCCTTATTATTTTACACCCTTTCAAAAAAGGAGACATCATTGAAATCTCTGGCCTAGAGGGCAAAGTAGAAGCGCTTGATTTTTTTAATACCTCTTTACGCTTGCATGATGGGCGTTTGGCGGTTTTGCCCAATAGAAGTGTCGCTAATTCTAATATTATCAATAGCAATAACACTGCATGTCGGCGCATTGAATGGGTTTGTGGGGTAGGGTATGGGAGCGATATTGAACTGGTGCATAAGACGATAAAAGATGTTATTGACGCAATGGAAAAAATTGATAAAAACATGCCCACTTTTATTGGAATCACGGATTTTGGATCCAGCTCATTGAATTTCACCATTAGGGTTTGGGCAAAGATTGAAGATGGGATCTTTAATGTGCGCAGCGAACTCATTGAACGCATCAAAAACGCTCTAGACGCTAACCACATTGAAATCCCTTTCAATAAGCTAGATATTGCTATTAAAAATCAAGATTCTTCTAAGTGATTGGTGTGAGGCGCATTGTAGTAATACTTGAATTTTAAAGGAATAACATGTTTTAAGCGATTTTAAAAACATTTTCATTGGTGCTAATAATTCTAAACGCACCAAGTTAGCTTAATAGCGAAAAAAACCCTATCCATTCTAACTCGTTATCATCTCTCATTGATGCCCGCCTTTAAGGAATACAAGGAAGCTAAAAGCAAATACCTCTCTTCAAAATCTCTGTCAATTCTAACCAACCCCTATCCGTTCAATTAAACGAGTATGATAAGAAAAAGTCAGCGTTAAGAGCCGTTTTAAACACAAGATCAAAAAGAGACAATAACCTGGTGTATTATGATGATTTGACTATGGCTCAAAAGATGAATACCACCGCTTTATTTGTATGAGCCGATTATGCGATCGGATGCTAAACTGCCCAGTAGCGGTTATCTCTGGTTGTAGGGCATATAACGATAAAGCCATTATTGCGGATTATGGATTAAAAGAAGCCACCAAGATTTTAGAACTGAATGCGACAACAGAGGGCGAGAAAAAAGAGGAAGTTGAAGCCCTTTTAAAACCCTTTATGCTCACTAACACTGATAACGAAAAAAGAACCAAGTGGTTGAGAAAAAGCTAGACCTATACAAGAGCTACATAGGATACAAAATTGTTAAAGGTTATACAGAGAAGCAGGTATGCCACAAGCTAACATAGAAACTAGCTTCATTTGTTTTAAACTCAAACCATTCCATAATAAAAATCAGTTCAAAGACATCATAGTGAATTTGGGTAGGGAGTTCAACCAAGACAGCACTATTATCAACAGCCCTAAAGATAGCGTGGGGCTGTATTCACTTTAATATGCACTACCCCTTACCCCTACTTGATGCTTGATGGGGAAAAAACAAGACTTGGAGAACCCTTTGCTGAGTTAAAAGACCCTAAATTTAGGAACTCTATCGCTGATGAAGCCTTACCTAATGGTCAGTCAAACCCTGACTTTTTGATTGCTTTCACGGAGTTTATGCGTAGCGTTGCTAAACACAGCTACAGCGAAACTAAAAAAGATAAAATCAAAAGAGATGATAAATCTAAATCCGCTAGGTTTGGGTTCTCTACCTATGAAAGTATAGCAAGAACTTATAAGGCAACCGAACAAAAAGACATTACCGCTAACAGTGTTCTTGCTAAATTAAAAGCCAATTTGATAGAGAACGGGCAGAGAAAAATAAGAGGAACTAGGGGTGGTTGGGAAAATTGGAGCAAGTGGGTTCCTGGATACTCCTACGACTTGAATGCTTCCTTTACTATGGATAGCGTTCTAGATAACACATACAAACCCAAACCCCTTAAAACTAATCAATTTGATACTAACGCTGGGTATTGTTCCATTAACGAACAAGACCTTTTAAATCAGTTCATCAATGTGAGTACGAAACTATCCCACGACACCTCATTAGCGATAAGACAAACAGAGAACATAGACCTAGTTTATGCTTTGATTAAAGACACCACTTGTATGATTTTATCTTTGAGATTGATAAAGCGGTGAAGCGTTCAGTCATCTAGTCATTGAAGTTTCTCAATCAGCCCTTAAGAATGCAGAACTCAATCAAATTAAAAATGCATTGACTTACCAAATCTATAACGGAGTTTATGAATTTACGCAAGCATGAAAGCCCTTGGTTTTTGCCAAATGGGTTTCTAGCATTTCATTAACTAGGGGGTATTTTGGGATAATTTCCCCCTTTAAGCACTTTAAAATCCCCTAAACGCTTTAAAAGTCAGCACACCAAAATCAAAGCTTCTTAATTTTATTCTAAAAAATAAATGAGAGCAAACCCAACAAACCGCTTTATTATGACCCTATAAATAGGGGAAAAAGCGAGATCTGCAATTAATCTTGCTGGATCCTCATGGTTGTGGGTATGGATAGCTCTTCTTCAGTAGGGATCTTTAAATACTCGCCATTACCCACTTTTCTCGTTTGTTTCACCACAGGCTGAGAGGGCGTAGCGATAGATTCCAAACCCGCTCCACCGCTGTTTCTTTCAGCACCGGTTGCAATGATAGTAACGCGCACATGATCAATGGGGATATTATCGCTCGTGTGTTGACCAAACTTAACATCAACATCTTGATGGGCTTGATCTTGAATAAAATCGCATGCGTTGGAATAAGCCATCATAGGATAATCAGGGTGGTGCTCAAAAAAGACAATAATGCTCTTAGCCCCTTCAATAGAAGCATCATCAAGAAGAGGCGATTGGATCGCATTTTCCACCGCTGCTTTAGCAGCATCTTCGCCAGTGGCTTCACCAATACCCATTAACGCAAAGCCTTTAAAACCAAGAGCACTCTTTAAATCGGCAAAATCAACATTAATATTACCGGGTTTAGTGATGATGGTAGAAATACCGCTCACAGCCCTAACCAAGACATCATCAACTTCCCTATAACACTCCGTGGTGCTAGCGTTTTTTTTCATGGTGAGAAGGATTTTGTCATTAGGGATAACCAAAATAGAATCGCTAGATTGCTCCAATTCTTTCAATCCCTCTTCAGCCCTCTTTCTTTTTTGATTCCCTTCGTATTTGAAAGGCTTGGTAACGATAGCAATCGTGAGCGCTCCCACTTCTTTTGCGATTTTAACGATAGTAGGGGTGGCTCCAGTCCCAGTCCCTCCTCCAAGCCCTGTAGAGACAATGACTAATTTGGCGTCCTTAATCGCTTCTTTAATTTCATTAGCACTTTCTTCAGCGGCTTTCCTACCAATATCAGGAACCCCTCCAGCACCTAAACCTCCAGTGGATTCTTTACCTAAAAGGATCTTAACCGGAGCGGGATTGTTTTTGAGGTGTTGGCCATCAGTGTTCGTTGCAATGGGGGTAACATCTTGATGCACGCCGTATTCAACCAGGTGTTTAATCATGTTAGACCCCCCACCTCCAACACCGATGACGACAATCTTAGCCCCTTTATAAGCTGGATCGCTTACTTCTTCAATGCTCGCTTGACCAATATTATAATTTTCCATCTCTGATTGATGAACCATAGCCACATTCCCCTTGAGATACGATCTTTGCAAATCTTAAACTTTGATAAATAGCTGAAGGATTATACCATGTTTTCTGGCTTTTGATAACTATCAAGGCGTTTTTATCGCATAAAGAAATTGCTGTATCTTAAAAGATTTTAGAAATCTTATCAAGGAAACTTTTAAAAAAACCTTTTTGTTCGGTGGGTTTTATAGGCAAGAAGTCATCGTTTTTAGCGGTGTTTAAAGGAGCGTTAGGGGTTTTTAAATCGCTCAAATTCCTTTCTGTGGGCGATGAATGGATATGGGGGGTAGGGCTTGATTGGTGGGCTGTTCTTGTGTAATCATCGCTTTCATGGTAGCGGATAACCCCTTTAGAGTCTCTTTCATAATTGGTATGCCCCCCTGCTTTGTATAAAATCAAGCCAACCACGACTGAAAAGCGAGGATCTTTCAAGTCTTCAAACATGCCCATGATATTGTATTTTTCCACAGGGGCCGCCAAACGCACCGGGTAATTAGTGAAATGGGTTCTGGCTAATTCCTTGATCCCTTTCATTAAAGCCATCCCACCGGTTAACACAACGCCCCCGCCCAAATGCTCTTCTAAGCCGCTATCTTGAATGCTCCTGTGGATGATTTTAAAAGTTTCTAAAGCCCTTTCCCTCATGATAGTTTGGATTTCACTAAGCGGCACAATATGGCTTTCATGGCCATCAGAGCCGGTGGTAGGGATTTGGACATTTTGAGAGGGCGTTTCTTCACCGCCTTCAAAAGAAAGATCCCCGTATTTGATCTTAACTTCTTCAGCGTAAGGGAATGGGGTGTTGAGCATGTGCGATAAATCCGTGGTTAAATGGTGAGAGCCTACGGGTAAGTATTTGTTATAGCGTATGGAATTGCCGCTATAAATCGTAAGGTTGCATGTCTCTCCGCCCATATCCACGCAAGCCACGCCCAATTCCCTTTCGTCATTAGACAAGGTGGCAATCGAGGCTGCATAAGAATTGATCACGATGTTTTCAATCTCCACCCCAGATTGGATCATGATTTTTTCTAAATTTTCAATGTTGTTTTTTTCTGTATAGACAATATGGATAAAGACTTCTAATCGAGTCCCGCTCATTCCTAAAGGGTCATTCACTTCTTGTTTGTCTAAAGTGAAGCGATAGGGGAGGGCATGCAAAATATGTTTATCATTATCTAAGCCTGCTTTAGCGCATGCGTTATTGATAGCACGATTGATTTCATCTATAGTAACCACATTGTCTTTAGTGCTAGCCACACCGGTGATATCTCTAATGCTTTCAGTATAAGCCCCAGAAAAAGAAACAATCGCTTTAGTTTTAGGGTAATACGATTCCCTAAAGGATGAAATGGGGTTATTCCTGTCTTCATCAGCGTTCAAACCTGCCATTTTTTTAGCACTATTAATCACTTCTTTAATGGCGTTAGAAGCGTGAGCAAGGCTATTGATACGCCCTCTTTTAATGGCTTTTGAATTGATTTCTTTAGAGTCTTGATGGGCTGTGCCAATGATGCGCAAAATCCCTTCTTTAAATTCAGCCACTATCGCGCAAATCTTTCTAGAGCCTATATCAACCCCTATAACGATTTCTTTATGTTCCATTATTTCCCCTTGCATTTATTGAATGTATTTGACTATCTTATAGCGTTTTTTCAATTCTTCTATCAACGCTTTATCAAAAAAATCCGTTTTAGTGTTATTGACTAAACGCTGCATATACTGGCTTTCTTCTGCACTAAATGAGTGGTTGAAATTTTGCTCTGTGATTTGATAGAGCACCACTTTATTACCAATAGTAATAAACCCCTTTTTTTCTTGGCGGTTAAAAAGGGTGTTGATAAACTTAGCGCTTTCTTCTTGGTTAAGCTCACTAATAGTGCCTCCAAAATTAGGGCTTACATAGCCCACGCTTTTCCCTTTAAAATCCTTAAGCTTTTCTTTGGCTAAGGTTTGCAACGCCATAAGGGTTTTTTCTTGAGTTAGGCGGGTTTTAAGAGTGCTTTTAGCTTCATTAAAATTTTGCAATTCGTCTTTAATTTGAGAGATGAGCTGCACTACAATAAAACCATCTTTAAAAGGCTCTGGTTTTAGGATTTCAAGGGGCTTGAGAGCGGCGAGTTTTTGCGTGATTTCAGCAGTATAGGGGGAGTTGTTTTCTTCAAAATCTTGCGTGGTGTAGTTTTGTGCGTTCGCTTTTTTTAGAGCGACATAACTCCTTAAGGCTTTTTCATTCGCTTTTTGCATGCTTAAATCATGCTTGACTTGCTCTTGAACGCTTTTAAAATCCTGCAATTTCCCCTCTTTGTCCAAATAAGACACCTTGTTTTTATGGTAGTATTCCTCCAATTCTTTCAAATCAGGTTTTTCCAAACTAGCGTCAAAATATAAAGAGCGTGTTTTAAAGCTCGTGGGCTTTTTAAAATCCTTTTTATGGGACTCGTAATATTTTTTCATCTCTTCTTCATTAAGAGAAATTTTAACATCATTAGGGTTTAGGATAAGAATGTCTAATTTGTCTTGCAATTTTGCCCAAAGCGATAGGCTGGATTGCTCCAAAGGGGTAGTGGTTTTGGGAAATAGTGCACTGATTTTTTGAAGGATTAAAAGCCTCTCAACGCTTTCTTCAAAGTGCTTGGGGCGGTAATGGCTTTGTTTTAAGATATTCTTATACAATTCTTCATCAAAAACGCCATCTTTTTGAAAAACGCTCGTTTTTCTGATCTCTTTGGCCACTTCTTGCTTTGTAGCGCCAAGCCCTAAATCTAAAGCGAGATTCCTCAATAGGGCTTGATTGATGAGCGAATCTAGAGCGCTTTTTTCTAAATGCATGGCTTTGATTTGATCTTCAGTGAGTTCTTTAAAATCAGGGATAGACTCAGCATAGGCGTCTTTAAGGCGGCGGTATTCTTGGGCTAATTCTTCTTGAGAAATCTTAATCTGTCCCACTTTGGCAGCGCTATCGCTATCTAAAGAAAAACTGTATTGCCCCCAGCCTATCATTCCGGCGGCAATAAAAGCGATCGTGCTTATCCATATTGTAACCACTAAATACTTTCTATGATTTTGCATCCATTCAATCATAAGAACTCTAATCCCTTTTAAAAAATCAAAAATGTGAAATTCAGGTTTAAACAACCTTATAGTAAAATCAAATAACCTTATTTTAACCAAAGGTTATTAAAATTATCCTTATTATAGAGAGTTTTTAACATGAATTTTCAAGAAAATTTAGCCGCTTTGGATTTGGAGTATCTTTGGCACCCTTGCTCGCAAATGCAAGAGCATCAAAATTTCCCCATTATCCCCATTAAAAAGGCTCAAGGGATTTACCTCTATGATTTTAATGATAACGCTTACATGGATTTAATCAGCTCATGGTGGGTGAATCTTTTTGGGCATAATAACGCCTATATCAGCCAGCAGCTTAAAAATCAAATTGATAATCTAGAGCATGTCCTTCTGGCTTCTTTTAGCCATAAGCCCATCATCACGCTCTCTCAAAGGCTTTGCCAGCTCACTCATATGGACAAATGCTTTTATGCGGATAACGGCTCATCTTGTATTGAAATCGCTTTGAAAATGAGCTATCACGCCCATTTTTTAAAAAACCAAACGCGCCGCAAAAAGCTTTTTTTATCGCTCTCTAATTCCTATCATGGCGAGACTTTGGGAGCGTTAAGCGTGGGCGATGTGAAACTTTATAAAGACACTTACACCCCACTATTACTCAAAAATCTCACCACACCCGTGCCTAAAAACGACCATGAAATAGAAAATAGTTTGAACGCTTTAAAGCGTTTGTTAGATAAGCATCATGAAGAAATTTGCGCCTTCATTGCAGAGCCTCTTTTGCAATGCGCGGGGAATATGCATATTTATAGCGCAAAATATTTAAAACAAGCCGTTTTATTGTGCAAGCAAAAAAACATCCACATTATTTTTGATGAAATCGCTACCGGGTTTGGGCGCACAGGGAGCATGTTTGCTTATGAACAATGCGAGATTGAGCCTGATTTTTTATGCTTGTCTAAGGGGATTAGCGGGGGGTATTTGCCTTTAAGCGTGCTATTAACCCGCAATGAAATCTATAACCAATTTTACGCTCCCTATGAAGACAATAAAGCGTTTTTGCATTCGCACAGCTACACAGGAAACGCCTTGGCATGCGCATGCGCGAACGCTACGCTGGATATTTTTGAAAAAGAAAATGTTATTGAAAAGAACAAGGCTTTAAGCGGGTTTCTTTTTAATACGCTCCAAAACGCATTAAAACCCTTGATAGAGCAACAAGTGGTGTCTGATTTAAGGCATTTGGGCATGGTCTTTGCCTTTGAAGTCTTTATTCAAACCAAAGAGCGTTTGAGTTTGGCGGTTTTTAAAAAAGCTCTAAAAAAAGGCCTGTTATTACGCCCTTTAAACAACACCATTTACCTCATGCCCCCTTATATTATCACGCATGAAGAAATCAAAAAGGCGGTTGCAAGGCTAGTGGAAATTCTTGATGAATTAAAAAAAGGCTGAAAGCGTTTTTAAAAATAAAATAGTAAAAAGCTTGAATTGGATCAAGCGATAGCTTTTTTCTGTCTGTTTGATTTCAAAAGCTTTTAATTTGATATGAAACCTATTCAATAAAACCTATTCAATGATTTTAGGCACAACGAAGTAATGATCCTGGCTGTGTTTGTTTTGGCTTAAAATCTCTTTGGCAATATTAGGTTGGCTTTTAGGCTCGTCTTCTCTTAAAGGGGTACATAGTTCTGTATCTGTTTTTAGCGCGCTAGTTTCTAAAGCGAAAATGTTTTCTACAAAGCCTAAAACCTCGGCTAAATGGTCTTTAACGCTCTCTTTATGCTCATCTTTAATCTCTAGCATGCTCAGTTTTTCTAAGCGTTGCAATAACATGTCATCAATTTGCATTCTCTTCCTTTAGTTTAAAATAGGGGTTCGTCCATCGTTGCTGGGGCTTTAATGCCCATGAGTTTTAACACGCTGCTAGCGATATTGTTTAGCGCTCCGTTTTTAATGGATCTAACTCCATTCCCTAAAACAAAACAATACACGCTCCCTGCGGTGTGGTTGGTTAAGGGGTTTTGATTTTCATCTTTCATGCGTTCGCAATTCCCATGATCGCTGGTTAAAAGCATGGCGTAATCCAATTTTTTAGCCAGTGAAAGGATTTCCCCTAAGCATGCATCCACCGCTTCTACCGCTTTGATGCTCGCTTCAAAATTCCCCGTATGCCCCACCATATCGCCATTAGCAAAATTCACAATGATCAAATCCGTGCCTAATTCCATTTGCTCTAACACCGCAAGGGTTACTTCTTTGGCGCTCATTTCAGGCTTTAAATCATAAGTGGTTACTTTTGGGCTTTGGATAAGCACCCGGTTTTCATTTTTAAAAGGCGCTTCCACTCCGCCATTGATGAAAAAGGTTACATGCGCATATTTTTCAGTTTCAGCGATATGGCTTTGGGTCAGGTTGTGTTGAGAGACCACTTCAGCGAGCGTGTTTTGAACGCTTTCTTTGGGGAATAAAACAGGGTAGGGGAAAGTGTTATCATAAGGCGTCATGGTAGCGATATGGAGTTTTTTAAAAGTTTCGCGCTCAAAGCCACTAAATTCCTTTTGGCCTAAAGCGCTCACGATTTCTCTAGCCCTATCATTCCTGAAATTGATAAAAATAAAACTTTCACCATCTTGCATGCCACAATAATTCTTAAAACAAGCGGGCATGATAAATTCATCGGTGGTATTTTTATCATACTGGCTTTGGATATACTCACTAGGGCTTAAAGGCGTGTTATTAAGCCCCATTAAGCTGTGATACGCAAGCTCAATCCTTTCAAAGCGCTTATCCCTATCCATGGCATAAAAACGACCGCTTATGGTAGCGATTTGAATGTTTTCATTGCAGATATTTTGCATTTGTTTTAAATAAGTTAAAGCGCTTTTAGGAGCGACATCGCGCCCATCGGTGATTAAATGCAGACAGACTTTTTTATGGGATTTTTCACACTCTAAAGCCAAAGCGATAAAATGCTCAATGTGTGAATGCACGCCTCCATCGCTCATTAAACCCATAAGATGCACCACCTTGCTTTTGTGGATCGTGTTTAAAAAAGCAGGGTTGTTTTTTAAGCCATCGTTTTGAAGGCTTAAAGAAATTTTAACTAAATCTTGATACAGCACCCTACCAGCCCCAATACACATATGCCCCACTTCAGAATTTCCCATTTGCCCCTTAGGTAAGCCCACGCTCAAGCCATGCGTATCAATCAGGTTGTAAGGCAAGGTTTTAAACATCAAGTCATAAGTGGGTTTTTTAGCATGAAAGAATGCGTTATGATCGCTATCTTTACGATACCCAATGCCATCAGTGATGATCAAAAGAGTTTTTTGTGCCATTTTTAGGACTTTTTAAAGCTCTTGCATGAGGGTGATGTGGTTAGCTAAAATCGCGTTTCTTTGCCCTGGAGAGCAATTTTTGCACACTTCTTTATTTTTGGAATTTTTGGAAGCGGTTTTAGCGTTGCTTTTTACATTATTTGTATTATTTTTGGAGGAGCGTTTTGGACTCGCTTTAGCCGGTTTTTTTGGGCTTTTTTTAGCGGGTGTGAAATCAGTGCTATTGATTTGAGCGAAATACATGGGTTTATCTTTTGCTTTTTCTGGCTTACTGGTTGTTTGCTCGCTAGTTGCCTCTTCCATTTCTTGGGGTTTTTTTGCTTGGGTTTGCTCTGTTTGAGTTTCTTTGGTGGCTAAAGTTTGAGGCATGGCGTTGCCGATAGGGTCTAAATCCAAGTTGCTATTAGCGCTTTTTTGCAATTCCTGGTCATTATTAGACTGCGAATCAAAGATTTTAGATTCTTTCAAACGCCTGATTCTGTCTTGTATGTCTTCATAATATTTTTCAGCTTCGGCGTTAGATTTTTCACTCCTTTCCCAACGACTGCCCTTGTTGTAAGATTTAATCATGTCCTTTAGATTATCATGGTAGCGTGTTTTCCAATAGAGCAACTCTTTTAAAGCCACTTCAGAAGCAAACGCATCGTCTTTAATGAGCAATTCCCCCATCACATTACGCAAAAAGGGGCTATCGTTATGCCCATAGCTTTTTAAAACGCTAGGGATATAAGAATGATACACGCCCGCGCTCGGATCCGAAAAATTGATTTTATAAACCCCTGCGCATGATTCTTTCCATGCGATGCCTGCCATTTCATAGCCTAAATTTTCTTTAGAGCCGAATTGATAAGCGGCTTTTAAGACCTCTTTTTGCTTAGCGTTAAAGTCTTTAAGGTTATCGCAATTGGTCATCATGACTTTAGTAACGGGCGATTTGGGCTTGTTTTTAACCCCTTTAGCGGACTTAGGCTCTGTTTTAGTGGGGCTTTCTGTTGCGGCTAAGCTTAAAGATGCACTTAAGGCTGTGCCTAGCCATAAGGCTTTAAAGATGGTGTGAGTGAGTGGGGTTAAATGTTTCAAAACGCCTACCTTTTGTATTGAGAAATAAACTGAACTAAGAATAAATTCAAGTATAATTCTAACATGATTTAGTCTTAAAAGTGATTTTGTTTTTTAGGGAGAATTGAGATTTTGCATTCAGATGAATTGTTAGTAGAGATTTTAGTTGAAGAATTGCCCGCTCAAGCGTTATTGAATGAATATAAAGAAATGCCTAAAAAACTCCACGCTCTTTTTCAAAAGCGCGCTTTAGAAGTGGGAAATATAGAGATTTTTTACACCCCTAGGCGTTTGTGTTTGCTCATTAAAGATTTTCCCCTTTTAACCCAAGAAACTAAAGAGGAATTTTTTGGGCCTCCCGTTAAAATCGCATGCAATCATCAAGATAAAACGCAAGGGTTGAACGAATTAGGTTTAGGGTTTTATCAAAAATTAGGGTTAAAAGATCACCAGCATTTCCAAACAGCGTTTAAAAACAATAAAGAAGTGCTTTATCACGCTAAAATCCATGCGAAAGAGCCTACAAAAGACTTAATCATGCCCATTGTGTTAGAGTTTTTAGAGGGTTTGAATTTCGGGAAGTCTATGCGTTGGGGCAATGTGGAAAAAAGCTTTATTAGGCCCATTCATAATATTTGCGTGTTGTTTAATGGGGAAAATTTTAACGATATTGAAGTTAAAGAGTATGGTTTTAAAACCAAGCAAGCCACGAAAGTGCACCGACAAGAGGGTTTTGATTTTATTCAAGTGGATAGCCCTAAAGCGTATTTTGAAGTTTTAGAAAAAAACCATGTCATTTTAGACCCTAAAAAGCGCGAAGCTAAAATCTTACAAGAAATCAAAGAGCTAGAAACAAAGCATCGCATCATCGTAGAAATAGATAGGGATTTATTAGATGAGGTGGTAGCGATCACGGAATACCCCAGCGCGCTTTTAGGGGAGTTTGACAAGGCGTTTTTAAAATTACCCAGTGAAATCATCACCACTTCTATGAAAGAAAACCAACGCTATTTTGCAGCCTTTAATCAAAAAAGCCAAGAAAGCCCAACATTGCACAACGGCTTTATTGTGGTGAGTAACGCTATCAATAAAGACAAGCAAAAAATCATTGCAGGCAATCAAAAGGTTTTAAAAGCCCGTTTGAGCGATGCGGTTTTCTTTTATGAAAACGATCTCAAAAAGCCTTTGGATAACGCTCCTTTAGAGAGCGTGGTTTTTGTGCAAGGTTTAGGGACTTTGAAAGATAAAATGGAGCGAGAAGCAATCATCGCTGAATATTTGACGCAAAAATACGCTTCATCTTTAAACATGCCTTTAGAAAAAGCCCTTGAATTGGTTGGCCGAGCTGTTAGAATCGCTAAGGCGGATTTACTCAGTGAAGTGGTGTATGAATTTAGCGAGCTTCAAGGGATCATGGGCTATTACTATGCTTTAAAACAAAACGAAAACGAGTTAGTCGCTTTGAGTGTGAAAGAGCAGTATTTGCCCGCAAGCGAAAACGCTCCCTTGCCCTCTAGCGTTTTTAGCGCGATCGTGGCTTTGAGCTTGAAATTAGACAGCTTGTTTTCTCTTTTTAGCGTGGGTAAAATCCCTAGCGGTTCTAAAGATCCTTTTGCTTTAAGGCGCTTGAGTTTTGGGCTATTGAAAATCATCGCGCATTACGGGTTAGAATTTGATTTGAAAGCGGATTTAAAAAACCTCTTTGAAAAAGTGGGCGTTTATCAGAGCTTTGATTTAGAGGTTTTAGAGAAGTTTTTACTGGAGCGCTTTAATAATTTAATAGATTGTAACCCCTCTATTATAAGGAGTGTGTTAAACACCAACGAGCGAGACATTGTTAAAATCATTCAAAAAGTCAAAGCCTTAAAACGCTTTTTAGACGATCCCAAGAACGCTCAAAAAAAAGAATTGCTTTTTAGCGCTTTCAAACGCCTAGCCAATATCAATAAAGACAGAAACCCTAACGAATCAAGCGGGTTTTCCACGAGTCTTTTCAAAGAATTACAAGAGCATGCCCTTTTTGAAGCGTTTAACGCGATCAAAATGAGTGCTTTTGAGAGTTTGGATAGCAAAATAGAGGCTTATTTTGGTTTGCATGCGCCTTTAGAAGAATATTTTAAAAGCGTGCTGGTGATGGATAAAGATATAGAAATCCAAAAAAATCGTAAAAATTTCTTGTGGAGCGTGTATCAAAGTTTCTTAGAAATTGGGGATATTAAAGAAATTGCGATTTAATTTTTTCAAACGCAAAGTCCAGCGTTTTTGTTTGGGGGTAGCTTTTTTAATAAGCGGTGTGGGCACGCTTGATGCGAAAACCTTTACCCTACAAGAGTTTTTTAAAGAAGTAGAAACCAACTCAATGGAGTTGATCGGCAAAAAAGCCGATTTTAAAAGCCGTTTGAATGAGCAACGCTCCGTGAATGCTTGGGATTTCCCTTTCATTGAGAATGAAACTTCTATGGTGAAAAACTTCCAAGGCATTATAGAAGCACAACCCAGAACCCTTTTAGTGGTAAGACCCAAGCTCCCATGGGTGAGTTCGCTTTTATCCAAAAGCCTTTCTATCAAAACCATTCAATACGATAAAAGTTATCAATTAAATAAAAATCTCGCTTTTATTGGCGCTAAACGCCTTTATTTGACTTACGTGATGACTAAAGAAAAGTATCAGGTGTATGTGCAACGAGAAGCGAACTTTTATTCGCAGCTCAAAATCGCTAAAGAAAAAGTCAAAGCCGGCAGCATGAGCGAAAAAGATTATATCAACTTCAATAATTCTTATTTGGAATCCAAACTCGCTAAAACCAATGTGGAAACCAAACTCATAGATTTAGAAAAAATGCTAGACACGATGCTAGCGATTGTGGAGCCGGTCAAAGAGGGGGCGCATTTTGACACTTATTTAGACCATTTGCATGATGTCAAGGTGATCGGTTTGGATTTTGAATACGTGCGCTTAGAACCTGAAGCTTTAAAGTTTAAATTGGATCGCTCGTTGTATGTGGATATTTTGGATTTGACGGCTAAAGATTATCAGGTGAATGCGAAATTGGCTAATAGAGATGTGTTTAATGCATTTGAATTTGGGATTGGCTCTGAAAGCTATAACTCTTCCACTAATCTTTCTGTAGAAGTGCGTATCCCTTTGCCGGTAACGCCTAAAAATATCTATCAAAAGCGTAAATTCTTGGATCTGCAAAGCGGGACGCTCGCGCAAAATGAAGTGATGAAACGAAACATTAGAATCAACGCTAACTCCTACTTAAGCCAGCTCAAAACCAAAGAAGCATACATTGAAACCCAAAAAGAAGCCATTGCCAATAAGAAGCGTTTGATGGAAATGGGGCGCATCGCTTATGAAGCCCAAAAAATCGGGCTTTTTGAATACTTGATTTATCAAAATTCTTACATGGACGCTCTTATTACTCTGGCGGAAGCTAAGATTGAATACATTGATATTAGCGCGCTTTTAGAAGAGACTTTAGGGGAGAGTTTGACCAGATTAGGAGAATTGCATTGAAGCGGGCGTTATTGTGGCTGATGTTAATGGGCGTTTTTTCAATGGGTGTTTCTTTAAAAGCCAAAGAGTATCCAGAAATTGTTTTAGAAGAAAAAAACTTGCAACCCATGGGGTTAAAGGTGATTAAATTAGATAAAGAAATTTTCAGTAAAGGGCTTCCTTTTAACGCTTATATTGATTTTGATAGTAAAAGCTCTGTGGTGCAGAGCTTGAGTTTTGATGCGTCTGTGGTCGCTGTTTATAAAAGAGAGGGCGAGCAGGTGAAGGCTGGAGATGCGATCTGTGAAGTGAGCTCTATTGATTTGAGCAATTTGTATTTTGAATTGCAAAACAACCAAAATAAATTAAAAATCGCTAAAGATATTACTAAAAAAGATTTAGAGCTTTATAGGGCCGGGGTGATCCCTAAAAGGGAGTATCAAACGAGCTTTCTAACCAGTGAAGAAATGGGCTTAAAGGTGGAACAATTAGAGAGCGCGTTTAAAAGCTTTGGCGTGGATCCCAAAAACCCTAAAGGGCATTATGGTTTTAGGATTGTGGCTAGAGATGGCGGTCTTTTAGCGTTAGCGCCTAAAAATGTGGGCGAGAAGATTTTAGCTTTCACTAGCTATGTACGTATTTCAAAAAGCGATGATTTGATCGCTCAAATCAAATTGCCTGTAGGCGTTTCTAAAACCATTAAAAGAGATTCGCCGGTCTATAATGAAGAGGGGGAAAAAATCGGAAAGATCCAAAGCGTTTCGGTGGTGTTAGACAAAGGCTCTAACACGATTTTAGCCACCGCTTTATTAGATGAGGGCAATTACCATGTGGGGGAAATGGTAGAAATGTATATTCAAGGCTCTCAACCTAAAGACTCGGTTTTGATCCCTTCAAACGCTTTAATCAGAAATGGGAAGGATTACCTGGTGTTTGTGAGGACGCCTAAAGGTTTTAGGCCTGTAGTGGTTCAAGTTTTAGAAGAGCGCAGCAAGATTTTTATCGTGAACGCTAAAAATTTACACCCTAATGACAGCGTGGCAGTGGGGTCATTGATAGGGTTAAAAGGCATGATCAACAATTTAGGGGAAGAATAATGCTCGCTTCTATTATTGAATTTTCCTTACGCCAGCGAATAATCGTGATTGTTGGCGCGATTCTTGTTTTGTTTTTTGGGACTTATAGTTTTATCAACACTCCAGTGGACGCTTTCCCGGACATTTCGCCCACTCAAGTTAAAATCATTTTAAAACTCCCCGGCTCTAGCCCTGAAGAAATGGAAAACAACATCGTGCGCCCTTTAGAATTGGAGCTTTTAGGGCTAAAGGGGCAAAAATCTTTAAGAAGTATTTCCAAATATTCTATTTCAGACATCACGATAGATTTTGATGACAGCGTGGATATTTATTTAGCGAGAAACATTGTTAATGAACGCTTGAGCAGCGTGATGAAAGATTTACCCGTGGGGGTTGAAGGGGGCATGGCGCCCATTGTTACGCCGTTGTCAGACATCTTTATGTTCACCATTGATGGCAATATCACCGAGATAGAAAAACGACAGCTTTTAGACTTTGTGATCCGCCCGCAATTAAGAATGATTAGCGGCGTGGCGGATGTCAATTCTATTGGAGGCTTTAGCAGAGCGTTTGTGATTGTGCCAGATTTTAATGACATGGCGAGGCTTGGGGTGAGTATTTCTGATTTAGAAGCGGCTGTAAGAGTGAATTTAAGAAACAGCGGAGCGGGGCGCGTGGATAGAGATGGTGAGACCTTTTTAGTCAAAATCCAAACCGCTTCTTTGAGTTTAGAAGACATTGGCAAAATCACCGTTTCCACTAATTTAGGGCATTTGCACATTAAGGATTTTGCGAAAGTCATCAGCCAGTCTCGCACCCGTTTGGGGTTTGTCACTAAAGATGGCGTGGGCGAGACCACAGAGGGCTTGGTGCTTTCTTTAAAAGACGCTAACACCAAAGAAATCATCACTCAAGTGTATCAAAAACTAGAAGAATTAAAACCCTTTTTACCGAGCGGCGTTTCCCTTAATGTTTTTTACGATCGCTCTGAATTCACGCAAAAAGCCATTGCCACCGTTTCTAAAACCCTCATTGAAGCCGTTGTTTTAATCGTCATCACGCTCTTTTTATTTTTAGGGAATTTGAGGGCGAGCGTGGCTGTGGGGGTGATTTTACCCTTAAGCTTGTCCGTGGCGTTTATTTTTATCAAACTGAGCGATCTGACTTTAAACTTGATGAGTTTAGGGGGGTTGGTTATCGCTATAGGCATGCTCATTGACTCAGCCGTAGTGGTGGTGGAAAACGCTTTTGAAAAATTAAGCGCTAACACTAAAACCACTAAACTCCATGCAATCTATCGTTCATGCAAAGAAATCGCTGTTTCAGTGGTGAGCGGGGTGGTGATTATTATTGTGTTTTTTGTGCCGATTCTAACCTTACAGGGGTTAGAGGGCAAGATGTTTAGGCCTTTAGCGCAAAGCATTGTGTATGCGCTTTTAGGCACTTTAGTTTTATCCATCACTATCATTCCTGTAGTGAGCTCTCTTGTCTTAAAAGCCACGCCCCATAGCGAAACCTTTTTAACGAGGTTTTTAAACAGAATCTATGCCCCTTTATTGGAATTTTTTGTGCGTAACCCTAAAAAAGTGATTTTAGGAGCGTTTGTTTTTTTAGCAGCAAGCCTTTCTTTATTCCCTTTTGTGGGGAAGAATTTCATGCCTGCTTTAGATGAGGGCGATGTGGTTTTGAGCGTGGAAACCACCCCTTCTATTTCTTTAGATCAATCTAGGGATCTCATGTTAAACATTGAGAGTGCGATTAAAAAGCATGTCAAGGAAGTTAAAAGCATTGTCGCGCGCACAGGGAGCGATGAATTGGGGCTGGATTTAGGGGGCTTGAATCAAACCGATACTTTTATTTCTTTCATCCCTAAAAAAGAATGGAGCGTAAAAACCAAAGATGAATTATTAGAAAAAATCACAGATTCCTTAAAAGACTTTAAGGGGATTAACTTTTCTTTCACCCAACCCATTGAAATGCGGATTTCTGAAATGCTTACAGGGGTTAGGGGGGATTTAGCGGTTAAGATTTTTGGAGATGATATTAGCGAATTGAATCAATTGAGTTTTCAAATCGCGCAAGCTTTAAAAGGGATTAAAGGCTCTAGTGAAGTTTTAACCACGCTTAATGAGGGCGTGAATTATTTGTATGTAACCCCCAATAAAGAAGCGATGGCGAATGTGGGGATCACTAGCGATGAATTTTCCAAGTTTTTAAAATCCGCTTTAGAGGGCTTGATCGTGGATGTGATCCCTACAGGGATTTCACGCACGCCGGTGATGATCCGCCAAGAGAGCGATTTTGCAAGCTCTATCACTAAAATCAAAAGTTTAGCCTTGACTTCAAAATATGGCGTTTTAGTGCCTATCACTTCTATCGCTAAGATTGAAGAAGTGGATGGCCCTGTTTCTATCGTGCGTGAAAATTCAATGCGCATGAGCGTGGTTCGCAGTAATGTGGTGGGGCGCGATTTGAACTCTTTTGTAGAAGAGGCTAAAAAAGTGATCGCTCAAAACATCAAACTCCCTCCTAGCTACTATATCACTTATGGGGGGCAGTTTGAAAACCAGCAACGGGCCAATAAAAGGCTTTCTACTGTTATCCCTTTAAGCATCTTAGCGATTTTTTTCATTCTTTTTTTCACTTTTAAAAGCATCCCTTTAGCCTTGCTCATTCTTTTGAATATCCCTTTTGCGGTTACCGGAGGCCTTATTGCATTGTTTGCGGTCGGGGAGTATATTTCCGTGCCAGCGAGCGTGGGCTTTATCGCTCTTTTTGGGATTGCGGTTTTAAACGGCGTGGTGATGATAGGCTATTTTAAAGAGCTTCTCTTGCAAGGAAAAAGCGTAGAAGAATGCGTTTTATTGGGCGCTAAAAGGCGTTTGAGGCCGGTTTTAATGACCGCTTGCATTGCCGGTTTGGGTTTGCTCCCTTTATTATTTTCTCATAGCGTGGGATCAGAAGTCCAAAAACCTTTAGCGATCGTGGTGCTTGGAGGCTTGGTTACCTCAAGCGCTCTAACCTTACTCTTACTGCCACCCATGTTCATGCTCATCGCTAAAAAGATTAAAATCGTTTGAGTTAAAGGGGTTAAAATGCTAGCTTTAGAAATTTATATTGATATTTGCTTGAAAGACGCTTTAATAGATTATTTGTTTGAAAAAGGCTTTGATGATTTTTTTTATGTGGAATGCTATAAATACGCCGCTTCTTCGCTGCTTTTAAGCCAAAAAGAGCAGGTGAGCGGGCGCAAAGACTACGCTAAATTCAAGCTTTTTTTAAGCGAGGAAGTCGCTTTACCTCTAGCCCAAGCGTTAAAAAACCAGTTCGCTTCTAAAGACATGAAATTGTTTTATTCGCAAACGCATGGGTTGTAAAACGCATGGGTTATCAAACGAAATTCTAAGTAAAAACATGCTATAATACAAACCAATAAAGGAGTTAAAATGTATGCTGTAACTTTTGATCTTGACACCAATTGCTTGAATGAGAACGCAGTGAATCTCTCAAAAGTTTATTCGGATATTCGTAAGTTCATGGAGCAACACGGCTTTAAATGGCAACAAGGCAGCGTGTATTTTGGCGATGAGACCATCAACGCCGTTACTTGTGTCGCTACGGTGCAAATTTTAGCCAAGCAAATACCAAGCTTTGCGATCTGTGTTAAAGATGTGAGGATGCTAAAAATAGAAGAAAATAACGATCTGATGCCAGCGATTAAAATTGTTTTGTGAAATTGAGTATAATAAGAGCCACAGCATAAATTGTATTAGGAATTTGTAATGATTGTTATTCTTAAAAATTCGTCTTCTCTCTCTCTCTCTCTTCTCTAGTCAGCCATTTTATCTTTTCACGCCCATATAAACCCACACCCATATAAATCTTTTTTAGGAATTTTTTGAGGATTTTTGCGTCTTGTTTGGATTTTAGTTTTTAATTTTTAATTTTAAAGGATTGGTAATGATTTTACGCGCACAGACGAATTTTGTGGAGTTTTTAGAACATGTTTTAGAAGTTTTAAAAGAAGTGGAGATTGATAAAACAGAATGCTATACGCTTTTAGAAAGCGTTCAAAAACAACAGCTTGTCATACCCGTTGTGGGGAATTTTAGCACAGGGAAAAGCACGCTTTTAAACCGCTTTTTAGAAAAGAGCGTTTTGCCTACCGGTATCACGCCAGAGACTTCTTTAGCCACTGAGTTGCACTATAGCGCTAACGAACGCATAGAAGCTTTTTCAAACAATGATGAAAAAACAGAGAGTTTTGAACTGAATGAGCAAAGTTTTGAGGCGATTAAAGAGAATGCCACGAAATATTCCTACCTTAAGGTTTATTTGAATAATGAAGCTTTGAAAAACAGCGCTCCTTTAGTGTTTGTGGATATGCCAGGCTTTGATAGCCCCATTTCAAGCCACACCCATGCCATTTTGGAATATTTAGAAAGAGGCGTGCATTTTGTCATTCTTACAAGCGTAGAAGAGGGCAATCTCACTAAACGCATGGTTAGGGAATTAAAAAACCTTTTAGAGTTTGACAAAGGCCTTAGCTTTATTTTGAGTAAAACGAATTTGAGAACGCCCTCGCAAGTGGGAGAAATCTCTCGCTACATTCAAGAGCAAATCCAAGATCACCTTGATTTGACAACGCACCTCATTCATTCTAATAAAGACAATAACGCTCTTTTAGAGGTGGCGGATAAAATAGACGCTGAAAAGCTTTTTAGCACTTTGTATTTGAAACGATTGAAGTTTTTAAATTCCCAGTTACAAAACAGCCTAAAAAGCGTGATGGAAAGCTTTGATTATTCTAAAGAAAAGGCGTTAGAAGAAATACAAGCTTTGGATTTGAGCGTTAAAGACATTGAAAAAACCTATAAAAAATTAAGGGCTAATTTAGAAGAAGAATATTCTAGCGTGGCTGTGGGATCTGTGGTTAAAAAAGTAGTAGAAGAGGTCAGGGAGCAAAAATCCTATTTAGCCTCTTTAATCAACAAGCCTAACGAGTTCAATAGCGAAATAGAAAGCATCATGCAACAAAGCTTGATCAAAAACGCTAAATTAGAGATTGAAAAGATCAACCTTTCTTTTTCAAAAGATTTTTGCGCAGAATTTGAAAGCCTGAACAACACGCAGCTTTCTAGCGATTTGTCTGTGAATTTAGAGCGTAGCCTTGAATTAGGGATCAACGCTTTAAGCTTGTTTCTGTCCAAAAACCCGGTTACAAGGCCGTTCGCGATGATTTTGCAAGGGTTAAAACCTCTTTTAAAAGATTTACTGACATTGTTGCCTAATATCATCGCTTCATTCTTCAGGAATGGAGAAAAAGAGCGGGCGAAATTAGAAAATCTGATTGAAGCAAAAGTGATACCAGAAATTCAACACAAGCTTAAAAAAGTTTTACCAGGCTTGTTTAATGAATGCTTGGAAAATTCCCTAAAAGGTTTAAAAGATCGGTGCGAACTGGAAATCACGCACAAAAAACAAGAAATCGCGCTCGCTCAAAAGGAAAAAGAAAAACACCTTAACGATTTAGAAGATCAAAAACAAATCTTAGAAAACAAGATCAACGCTTTAAGCGATCTAGAACAACAATATTTAAAGGATTAAAATGAACGCGCAAGAAATCATTAAAAAAAGCGCTTTAATTGAAAAAACGCTAAAAGAACAAGGCTTGCAAGAAAGAGCGAGGCCTTTTATCAGCGATAACTCTGTGATTACAACCGAAGAGTTAGAGAAAACGCTAAAAGAGTTGCAAGATACAAATAGGGATCTTAAAGTCGGTATCATCGGGCGCGTGAAAGCGGGCAAAAGCTCGCTTCTAAACGCTTTGATTTTTGAGGGTGTAGAGGTTTTACCCAAAGCGGCAACGCCCATGACCGCTAGCCTTACTGTTTTAAAATACGCCAATACCCTAAGCACTGAAGTGGAGTTTTATAGCCAAAAGGATATTGAAGAGCTTAAAAACGAACATGAAAGGTATGTAAGGGAGTTTAACAAAATTGTTGAAGAAGAAGTCAAAAAGCAAAAAGAAAAACAGAGCCTTTCAAATAGGGCTAAAGAGGGATTAAATAAGTTTGGCAAATTTATCAGCGGAAACAAAAGTGATAAAGAAGTGCCCAAAGAGAGGGTTTTAAGCGATGAAGAAATAGTAAAAAGGGCTGAAAGGATCGCTAAAAACGAGTTAGAAAAGGATGCGAGACTCGTTTCATCATACGATCAATACGAAAAAATGAAAAAAAGCGGATCGCTCAACACGGAAAACTTGGATCCGCGCATTCAAGCCAACAGCTTAGAAGAGCTGAATCAGAAATTGCTTGAATTCGTGGGCGCGGACGGGAAGTTCATGCCCTACACTAAAGCGGTGCAAATTTCTTTGAATAACCCCAATCTTAAAGATTTGGAGGTGATTGACACCCCTGGCGTGAACGATCCGATTATCTCAAGAGAAGAGCGCACCAAAGCCTTATTGAAAGATTGCGATGTGGTGTTTATCATAAGCCCTTCTGGTCAGTTTTTAACGGATAGCGATATGGATTTGTTTGATAGGGTTTCTAACAAAGAAGGCCTTCAAGAAATTTATTTTGTGGCAAGCCAAGCCGACAGCGCTGTTCTTTCTATGAGTGAAGTGGAAAAATCTCGCCAACACCTCCCTACAGCCTTAGAAAACGCGCAAAAAGCCCTTTCATCTCAATTAAATAGCATCATGGAAAAGTTGATTCAAAACTACCCTAACCAACGAGAGGTTTTTGAAAAAGCGATCAAAAATGGCGTCATTTTGGCTTCAGGGGTTTGCTTTAGCATGTATAAAGATTTTAACAACCAAGCTTCTTGGGAAAGAAACCAAAAAACAGAAGAGTATCACAATGCCTTACGGAATTTAAAAGATTTTTACCCTGACGCTTTTAGTAGCGATGATAAGTCTAAAGAAAGCTTATTGTTTTTAAGCAATATGGGCGCGATTAAAGAGCGTTTAGAAAAAGCCGCAAAAGAGAAAGAAAAAATCATTTCTCAAAAATGGCAAGATTATGCACAGAGCCAAGCAAACAACCTCCATTCATTAATAGCGCAGTTATTACAAGACCTAGAAGAAGAAAAAAAGAGGATTAAAAACGCTGATATAAGCACTATCAAAGAGCAAATAAAGGCTTATGAAAAACTCTCTGGTAACATTGAAATGAAGTTTAGGGAAGTGTATGAAGAATTTATCTTGCATTTCATCAACAATATCAGAGTTGGCTTGGAAGAAGCATTGAAGAAAGCTATCCAAACGGCTAAAACGCGCTCTAGAGAAGAAGAGGAAGAAGAGCATTATATTGAAAGAGTGAAGCAAGGCGGTCTTGTTGGAAGCTTTAAAAGAAATTTTTTGTGGTGGGCTGATGACGATGCGGGCTATGATGAAGTAGAGCGCACAAGAGTAACCATTAAAGCCGGAGCGGTGCTTGATTATTTAACAGAGATGCATGAACGCTGCGAAAGTGCTTTGAATGACAGCGCTGATTCTTTTAAAGTCGTTTTTAAAAAAGAACTCTACGCTAAAGTCTTTAAACAATTGCGTGAAATCATCTCTGATGATTTGATTGATGAGGTGGCTTTCAAAAGAAGCGTGATGGCTGTCTTGGATCGCATTAAATTTAAAGAGTTTGATTACACTCTTCCTGGCGAGATAGGAGCAAAGACGGGCTTTTTAAAAGGCGATGAAGCTAATGCTTTTATACAAAGCGTGGAAATGCATGTGAGAAATTTTGAATCTGAGGCTAAAAAAGATGTGAAAGGCTATATCCAAGGTTTAAGAGAGAATTTAGAAAAGCAAAACTTCGCCAGCGACACGCTTAAAAAACTCCAAAAAGACATGCAAAATTTGCAAAATCAAGTGCAAAACAAAGTGCAATCCATCGCTCAATTAGACGCGCAAATCAAGGCTTTAAATGGGATCCAATGAGTATTAATTTTTTTAAGGGCATTTTTAATGACAATAGCAGGTCTGAGAACCACCACAATACAGTGGGTTTAAAAGAACGCTACGATTTAATCGCTCGTATTTTAAACGCTAAAACAAACAATGAAGGGCTAGAGGAATACCAGAGAGTCTTGGATAACGAGTTTTTAGAGTTCGCTAGCGGCGTGGATTCGCTCAAAGAAAAGGAAATAGCGTTACTGATACTCCAAGAAATCCAAAAAGAATTGCAATTGGTAGCGAGCTACCCTAGTTTGTTTCAAAAAACCATGGTTGCGGTGGGGGGAGGGTTTAGCGCGGGCAAATCCACTTTTTTAAACAACTTGTTGGGCTTGAAATTAAAACTCCCTGAAGACATGAATCCCACCACAGCTATCCCCACTTATTGCCTAAAGGGTAAAAAAGAAGTTTTAATGGGGTTTTCTCAAAATGGAGGCATGGTGGAATTACCTAATCTCGCTTTTGACCATCAGTTTTTAAAATCCCTTGGCTTTAATCTCAAAGAGATCATGCCCTTCATGCTTTTAAGCGCTCCTAGCGTGCCTTTTGAATTTTTATGCTTCATAGACACGCCTGGCTATAACCCCGGCAATCAAGGCTATACGGGTGGGGACAAAGAAGCCTCTAAAGAATCCCTAAAGCACGCTAAACACATTCTATGGCTCATTAGTTGCGAGCGTGGGGGCATTGAAAGCGATGATTTAGAGTTTTTGCAAGAATTATGCGAAGAAGAAGGCAAGCAGGTTTTTATCGTATTGAGTAGGGCTGATAGGCGCACCAAAAGCCAATTAGAAGAAGTCGCTAAACAAATTAAAGGGACTTTAAAAGATAATGGCATTGAGTTTTTAGGGATTGGCGCTTATAGCGCTACAAGGTATCAAGAATATAAAGAGTTCAGCGAAAAAAGACCCGTTTTTGACTCGCTTGAAAAATTTTTAATGAAGTTAAATCAAAGGAGCGAGAAACAAAACGAAATTTTAGAATCTTTATACGAGGTGCATCGGATGTATGAAAAGGCTGTTGAGCAAGACGCTAACCGATTCAAACGCTACCAAAGCGAATTGCGTTCTGTTGGATTGGATTTGATGCAAAAAGGCTTTGATGATTTCAACGATGCTACCTTTAATAAAATTCATTCGCTCAACAACGAATTTTCTGAGCAAGAGCGATCCAAAAGAGAGAATTTAGCGCAATTGAACCAAGTGATTGACTTGTTTAAAGAAAGCATTGATAAGGTTTTTGATCGTGTGAGCGCTTTCACTTTTGAAAAATACAAAGAACAAAACGAAGACGAAGAGGACGACGAAGCAAACTACAGAGAGTTTAAAGAAATCAAAAAAATGGTGTTGTATTTTAGGGATTATTACATGTTTTGCTTGGATTGGTATGATTTGAGTGAAGAATACATCCAAAAACATAGAGATTGGATGGATAATGACAATGAACTGCTCCAATTAGACTATTCTTTAAAAAATTTGTCAATACTTAAAGAATATAAGGAAACAAACGAAGAATATTATCAAGAGTCTTTAAACAACGAGGAGCTTCAAAACGATTTGCGGGAGTGGAGGCGATCAAAACGGCGGTGATCTAGATTAAAGCGTGAAAGGGATTTCTGATTTTTAAACTACCTTATTTGTAATCAAAGACAGCGTTTTGATTGTAAGGGCTATTTTAAACTTAATTATTGTAAAATGGTGAGTTTTACAATCAATGAGATTAGGAATTTAATGGAAATTGCAGTATTTGGTGGCGGGGCGTGGGGGAGGGCTTTAGCCTTTGCTTTTGGAGAAAAGAATGAAGTGAAAATCATTTCAAGGCGCGATCTAAACGAGCCGCTAAAAAAGCTCAATGACGCTTTAATCTCTAAAGGTTCTGCCCCCATAGAGCAAGTGGATTTAGAAAGAGGCTTAAAAGCAGCGCTCTATGTGATCGCTATTAGCGTGCAGCACTTAAGGGAATGGTTTCAAAACGCTTCTTTACCCAAAAACGCTAAGGTTTTAATCGCTTCTAAAGGGATAGAGGTTTTAAACAGGGCGTTTGTGAGCGAGATCGCAAAGGATTTTATCGATTCTAATTCTTTGTGTTTTTTAGCGGGCCCGAGTTTTGCGGCTGAAATCATTCAAGGCCTGCCTTGCGCGCTAGTCATTCACTCTAATAATCAGGCTTTAGCGCTAGAATTTGCCAATAAAACCCCCTCTTTTATCAGAGCTTACGCCCAACAAGACATCATAGGGGGTGAAATCGCTGGTGCGTATAAAAATGTGATAGCCATTGCTGGGGGGGTTTGTGATGGCTTGAAATTAGGCAATAGCGCTAAAGCGAGTTTATTGTCTAGAGGTTTAGTGGAAATGCAACGCTTTGGGGCGTTCTTTGGGGGCAAGACAGAGACTTTTTTAGGGCTTTCTGGGGCTGGGGATTTGTTTTTAACCGCTAATTCCATTTTATCTAGGAATTATCGTGTGGGTTTGGGGCTAGCCCAAAACAAGCCTTTAGAGGTGGTTTTAGAAGAATTGGGCGAAGTGGCTGAAGGGGTGAAAACGACCAACGCCATTGTGGAAATCGCTAGAAAATACGGCATTTATACGCCCATTGCGAGCGAATTAGCCTTGCTTTTAAAGGGTAAGAGTGTGCTAGAGAGCATGAACGATTTGATCAGACGCGCTTAAAAGGAAAGAGAGCATGCAAGATTTTTCAAGTTTATTATTAAAATTACAAGAGTATTGGAAGAATCAAGGCTGTTTGGTGATCCAGCCTTATGACATTCCTGCAGGAGCTGGGACATTCCACCCGGCCACGCTTTTAAGGAGTTTGGATAAAAAGCCGTGGAATGTGGCGTATGTCGCACCCTCTAGAAGGCCTACTGATGGGCGCTATGGGGAAAACCCTAACCGCTTGGGGAGTTATTACCAATTCCAAGTAGTCATCAAGCCAAGCCCTTCTAATATCCAAGAACTCTATTTAAAAAGCTTAGAAGTGTTAGGGATAAACCTTAATGAGCATGATATACGATTTGTAGAAGACAATTGGGAGAGTCCGACTTTAGGGGCATGGGGGCTTGGCTGGGAGGTGTGGCTTGATGGCATGGAGGTTACGCAATTCACTTATTTCCAGCAAGTGGGGGGCATTCCTTGCAACCCTATCCCTGTAGAAATCACTTACGGCTTAGAAAGATTGGCGATGTATGTCCAAAAAGTGGAAAATATCCTAGAGATTGAATGGGCTAAAAAAGATCATGACAGCGTGAATTACGCGCAAGTGCATTTAGAAAGCGAATACGAATTTAGCAAGTATCATTTTGAAGTAGCGAGCGTGAAAAGGCTGTTAGAAATGTTTAAAAACGCACAAGCTGAAGCCTTGCATTGCTTGGAAAACAAGCTCCCGCTGCCGGCTTATGATTTTGTGATGTTATGCTCGCATTTTTTCAATGTTTTAGACGCCAGAAAAGCGATTTCGGTGGCTGAAAGGCAAAATTATATTTTACAAATCAGGGATTTAGCCAAAGGGTGTGCGCTTCTTTATAAAGAGCAAGAAGAAGAGAGGGAAGAGCGCCTGAAAAACGCTTTAACAAAGGCTTAAAATGGCGTTAGTTAAGGAAGTGTTGGAAGTTTTAGAGCGCCTTTCGCCTTTTGAACTTCAAGAATTGTGGGATAATAGCGGGTTGAATGTGGGGAGTGAAAATAGCGAGTTTGGCGAGATTATCGCATGCTTAGAAATCACGCTTCAAATCGCTCTAAACGCGCCGCAAAACGCCCTAATCATCACGCACCACCCTTTAATTTTCAAGCCCTTAAAAACGCTTAACGATGAGGCTTATCCGGGGAATATTTTAAAAATCTTAATCCAAAAAAACATTTCAGTCATCAGCATGCACACGAATTTTGACAAAACGCATTTAAACAAGCATTTCGCGCACGCGCTTTTAGGGTTTGATGGCTTGATAGAAAAAGGCCTTATGCTAGTGAAAGAAAATGCTAATATGGAATTTGATGCGTTGGTGAAAAAAATCAAATCTTCTTTAGGGGTGGGATCCTTAGCGTGTGTCAAAAGTTCTCCAATCGTTAAAGATTTAGCGTTTGTGTGCGGATCGGGAGCGTCCATGTTCTCTTCTTTAAAAGTGCAAAGCTGTTTGATTACAGGCGATGTGAAATACCATGACGCTATGATCGCTCAATCTTTAGGGATAAGCTTGATTGACGCCACGCATTATTATAGCGAAAGGGGTTTTGCACTGATTATGGCTGAAATTTTGCATTCTTTCAATTATTTGGTTACAATAGAGAATTTTAAAAACCCCTTGCAAATCATTTAAAGGAAAGCGATGAACACCCACCTCAAACAATTGATTGAAATTTCGCATTTGGATAAAGAAATTGACTCCTTAGAGCCATTGATCAGAGAAAAACGAAAAGACTTGGATAAGGCCTTGAATGATAAAGAAGTTAAAAATAAAGCGATTTTGAATTTGGAAGAAGAAAAATTAGCCCTAAAATTACAGGTTTCTAAAAACGAGCAAACCCTACAAGACACGAACGCTAAAATCGCTAGCATTCAAAAGAAAATGAGCGAGATCAAATCCGAAAGGGAATTGTGCTCTTTAAACATTGAAGAAGATATTGCTAAAGAACGATCCAACCAAGCCAACAGAGAAATTGAAAACCTGCAAAATGAAATCAAGCACAAAAGCGAAAAACAAGAGGATTTGAAAAAAGAAATGCTAGAGCTTGAAAAATTAGCGTTGGAATTAGAAAGTTTAGTGGAAAACGAAGTCAAAAACATCAAAGAAACCCAACAAATCATCTTCAAAAAGAAAGAAGAACTCGTGGAAAAAACCGAGCCTAAAATCTATAGCTTTTATGAAAGGATCAGAAGATGGGCGAAAAACACGAGCATTGTAACGATCAAAAAACAGGCTTGTGGGGGTTGCTTTATTAGATTGAACGATAAGATTTATACTGAAGTGCTAACGAGTGGGGATATGATCACTTGCCCGTATTGCGGGCGTATTTTATACGCTGAGGGTGCGTATGAAAACAACGCTCAACCTCCAAAAGAAAGCCAAGAAGAAAGCCAAGAATTAGTTTGATTGTTTAAGTTTTTCTACCTTTTATTTTTAACTTTGGGGCATCTTTTTGGTGCGCCTTTCATCTTTTTTTGGAGTTTTAAAGAAAAATACCGCCATTCTTTAAAAGCTCGTTTTTTCCTCAAAGACAATTTTTTAAAAAGCGAGCCGATTTTTTGGTTTCATGCATGCTCTTATGGGGAGGTCAAATCCTTAGAGCCAATCATTCAAGCTTTAAAAGAGCCGATTTTAATTAGCGTTACCACTCATACCGGTTTTGAATTAGCCGCTCAAACTTACCAGAATTTGGAGCATATAGAAGTGCGTTACTTGCCTTTTGAAACCCTATTATTTGCATGGAAAAAAAACTTAAAACGCTTAAAAACTTTGGTGGTTACAGAAGCGGAATTGTGGTTTAATGTGTTTGATACGGCCCAAAAATTAGGGGCAAAAACCATGCTCATTAACGCTAGGATTAGCGTTCGTTCTTACCCTAAATACCAGCGTTTTTCTTTTTTTTATGCGCTTTTATTCAAACGCATTGATTTGGTTTTAGCGCAAAGCAAGGATGATAAAAAGCGCTTGTTGAATCTAGGGGCAAAAAAAGTGGTGGATTTTTTGAATATCAAGCGTTTTTCAAAGCCCATAACCACTTCGTTTTACCCTAAAAACCCAAGCGCTTTAAACATTGTTTTAGCCAGCACGCATGAGGGCGAGGAGGAATTAGGGTTAAAAGCGTTTTTAGAATTGAAAAAGACTTTTAAAAACGCAAGACTTTTTATCGTGCCGCGCCACCCTGAGCGTTTTAAAAGCGTGCAAAATTTATTGCAAGATGCTTTAAAAACGACGCCTTTTAGTTTGGAGTGTTTTTCTTCAAAAGGTTTTGTGGAATGCGATATTTTGTTAGTGGATCGCTTGGGGGAATTGAATAATTTCTATCCAATCGCAGATATTGTCATTTTAGGGGGTTCGTTTGTCAAAATGGGGGGGCATAACCCTTTAGAGCCGGCGTTTTTTAATGCGCGCTTGATCACAGGGGAGTATATTTTCAACCAAGTAGCGTTGTTTGAATTAATCAAGCCTTATAAAATCGTTCAAAAAGAGGATCTGTTAGACGCTCTTTTGGATTACAAAAATTTAGGCGTGGCGCGTTTTTTAGAAAACGGGCATGATTTAAACGAATTGCTCGCATTCATTAAACATTAAAAAGGATATAAACATGGAAAAAGCTTATAAAATATTGAGCGTTCAAGAAAACATTTCGCATAAAAAAGCTAAAGCTTTGATTGATTTGGGGTTAGTGAGTATAGGGGGGAAGAAATTGATGGTCGCCAGAAAGGAATTACCTAAAAACACACGCTTTAATGTCCAAAAAATTGAAAAACCCAGCGTGATTTTTGAAGATGAAAACATTCTAGCCCTTTTTAAACCCCCTTTTATAGAGAGCTATGATCTAGCCTCTTTTTTCAAAGGTTGGGTTTTGTTGCACCGCTTGGATAAAGAAACAAGCGGGGTGATTTTATTGGTGAAAGAAAATTCAGAATTCCATTTAAAAGCTAAAAAGGCTTTTAAAGACAGGGTGGTTAAAAAGGAGTATTTAGCGATCGTTCAAGGCATCATAGAAGAAGAGCGAGAAATCAACGCCCCCATTCTCACGATTAAAACCACTAAAGCGTTTAGCAAGATCTCTAAAAAAGGGCAAGAAGCGGTTACAATCATCACGCCCTTAAAAATCATCAACAAAAAAACCCTTTTAAAAGTGGGGATCAAAACCGGAAGAACCCACCAAATCAGAGTCCATTTAAAGCATATCAACCACCCCATTATAGGCGATACGCTTTATAATAATGAGCCAGGTTCAGCCAAACGCTTGATGCTCCATGCGCATAAAATCGCGCTATTAGGGTATGAATTTGAAGCGATCCCCCCTAAAGAATTTGAAATTTAAGGATTGATCATGAACGCTTGGAATACGATTTATGATCAATTTAACCCTATCGCTTTTAGTCTTGGCAGTATTGAAGTGCATTGGTATGGTTTGGCGTATGCGTGCGCGATTGTTATCGCTTTTTACATGGCGTTAAGAATGATTCAAAAAGACCCCAAACGATTCCCCATTGAAAGGAAGGAATTTGAGAGTTATTTTTTATGGGCGGAGCTTGGCATTGTGCTAGGGGCAAGGATAGGATACATTCTTATTTATGAGCCTAATTCCAGCTATTATTTGACGCATTTTTGGCAAATCTTCAACCCTTTTGACAGCCATGGGGATTTTGTAGGCATTCGTGGAATGAGCTATCATGGGGGGTTGGTGGGGTTTTTGATCGCTTCGTATCTTTATAGCCGTAAGGATTTGAAAAAGCTTTTGATTTATTTGGATTTGATTGCGATTAGCCTGCCTTTAGGGTATGTTTTTGGGAGGATTGGGAATTTTTTAAATCAGGAGCTTGTGGGGAGAATTGTCCCCAAAGACAGCCATTTAGGGCAAATCATAGGCATTATGGTGGATAATCAATTGCGTTATCCCAGTCAATTGATTGAAGCGTTTTTAGAGGGGGTTATCGTGTTTTTAATGGTGGTGTGGGCTAAAAAACACACCAAAACGCATGGGTTGCTTATTGTGGTTTATGGCTTGGGGTATTCCTTGATGCGCTTTATTGCGGAATTTTACAGAGAGCCGGATAGCCAAATGGGGGTTTATTTTTTAAATTTGAGCATGGGGCAGATTTTAAGCTTATTTATGGTAATTGTTTCATTAGGGATTTTATTGTATGCTACAAAAATTCTAAAAAAATAAAGGAAAATCAATGAAATTTTTGGATTTTGGATCAAGAAAAAAGAAGACAATTACTAAACGAGCGCCATTCTTGCAAGATGTTTGACAGCCATTATGAGTTCTCTAGCGAAGAATTAGAAGAAATCGCTGAAATCGCCAGACTATCGCCAAGCTCTTACAACACGCAGCCATGGCATTTTGTGATGGTTACTAATAAGGATTTAAAAAATCAAATTGCAGCACACAGCTATTTTAATGAAGAAATGATTAAAAGCGCTTCAGCGTTAATGGTGGTATGCTCTTTAAGACCCAGCGAGTTGTTGCCACACAGCCACTACATGCAAAACCTTTATCCGGAGTCTTATAAAGTTAGAGTGATCCCCTCTTTCGCTCAAATGCTTGGCGTGAGATTCAACCACAGCATGCAAAAATTAGAAAGCTATATTTTAGAGCAATGCTATATCGCTGTGGGGCAAATTTGCATGGGCGTGAGCTTAATGGGATTGGATAGTTGCATTATTGGAGGCTTTGATCCTTTAAAAGTGGGCGAAGTTTTAGAAGAGCGTATCAATAAGCCTAAAATCGCATGCTTGATCGCTTTGGGTAAGAGGGTGGCAGAAGCGAGCCAAAAATCAAGAAAATCAAAAGTTGATGCAATTACTTGGTTGTGATTAAACAAAATCAAAAACTTTTTAACTATAATCAAACCTAAATTAAAGTTTAAGGAGTGGTATTTTGTTTAAAAGAATGGTTTTAATCGCTCTTTTAGGGATGTTTTCAAGCGTTTCATTAAGTGCTAAGAGTCTTTTAAGAGATGATGGGATTTTAGTCTCTGATTTAAAGGGCATGAAATCAGAACTATCTGATGCTCCTGCTTGGGTTTTTGAAGACCCTAAAGTCCCCTATGAAGAAATGGGCGTGGCGTATATCCCTGTTAGTAATAAATATTTAGGGATTGAGCAAGCGACCTTAAACGCTAAATTGAACTTGATCGTGGTTTTTCATGAAATCATGTTGAAGTATAAAAAACGCTTCATGGAGCAATTCCATGAGTCCGAGAAAACGACTACGGATATCAGCTACGCTATCTATAATTACCTAGCGACTAAGATCCAGGTAGCCTACACCTATACGAATTTAAAATCTGAGGTGGCTGTGGTGAAAATCAAGCTAGAGGGTTGCCAGATTGAGCAAATCAAAAGGTATTTAAAAGCGAGCGTTGAAAATCTTAACGATAATGAAATCGCCTACATCGCTAAAGTCGCTCAAAAAGAATTCGGTAGCGTTTGCGCGTTAAGGTAGTTTTATAGCATTCTAGCGAGCATGTTTAGGGCATGCTCTACGCTTTTATTTTGAATGCTTTCTCTGTTCCCTTCAAAAAAACAGCGATCAATTACAGCTTGAGATCCTAACTTTTGTGCACCAATATAAATCGTGCCTACAGGATTAGCCTTGCTCCCCCCATTAGGGCCAGCCACCCCACTCATCGCAAGCGCTAAATCCGCTTTAAAATTTAAAAACACGCCTAATAGCATTTCTTTCACGCATTCTTCGCTATAAACCCCAAAAACTTTTAAAGTCGTGGCATTGACTTTCAATAATTCGCGTTTAACCTCTTCATTGTAACACACAACACCCCCCATAAAAACCGCTGAAGCCCCGCTAATGGAAGTGAATGCATGCGATAACAACCCCCCAGAGCAGCTTTCAGCCACCGCAATTTTTAAGCCTAAAGATTTCAAGCGTTCTATTAAAGCGCTTGCGCTTTTTTGATTGTCGTCTAATTCCACAATATTGGAGTTAAAAAGCGTTTTAAGATAGATTCTTGCTTGTTTGATATTCTCGCCTTTTAATTCAATGCAATCTTCTTTGACTTGAGCGAGAATGTCCAATCGTTTCAATTCTTTTTCAATCAAAATAAAACCGCTCTCATTATCCATATTCAAAAATTTAAATTTCATTTTTAACCTTTCAAAACCCTAAATTCAGCGTGCGCCATAATTCTTCCACTTCTTCTATTTCTAAATCAATCGTGCTTTGAGTGCGAAAAAAAGCTTGGATTTTTTCTAAATTCAGGCTTTTAGTTTTCAAACAAGAGGGGTGCGCTAGAATGAACCCTTGCGCTAAAGCGACAGAACGCTCTAATTTTGCATCGCATAAAAAACAAGAATTGTAATTTTGCAAGCGCCCTTCAAAATTCAAAAGCGTGGCATACATTTCTAAAATCACTCTTAAGGGGTGCTGTTTGGAGAGCTTGTTAGCCCCATCATCTAAAGTGTCAAAATAGATACTATCCAAAGAATGCACGCCTTCTAAATGCTTGAACAAGAGAGCGCAAAAGCGTTGCCAAAAAAACAAGCGCTCCATTTCTCTTTCCCAAAGATAGCCTAAATGCAAAATATTCCTTAACTTGGGTAAAAATTTATCATCGTTTTCTTCTTCAAAATCAATTTTACGCCCCACATTCAGCACGCTATGGCGTTTGCCATAGAAACGATAGAGGGTTTTGAGCTGGTTTTTGGTTAAAACGCGCACGATCAAATCTTCATCTCTTATGCTTTGTGTTTGTAAAAGAAACCCTTGCATCACTACTCTTAAGCTAATTTTGTTTATTATAAGCAAAACTTGGATACAATCCTAATAAAACTGCAAAATTAAGGAAAAACATGGGATTTGCAGATTTCTTTAAAAATTTTAAGATCAATAAGTTGCGGACAGCACCAAGTAAGGAAGAACAGCCAAGCCATTGGGTGAAATGCCCTAAATGTTATGTGTTAATGTATCATAAAGAAGTGTTTGGTAAATACAGCGTGTGTTTGAAATGCCATTACCATTTCCGCATGAAAGCGGCTGAAAGGATTGAATTCCTCTGCGATGTGGGGAGTTTTGAAGAATTTGACAAGCACTTACGGCCTAATGATCCTTTAAATTTCGTGGATAAAGAGAGCTACAAGCAACGCATTAAAAAATACGAAAAAAGGACTAACCGCCCAAGCTCAGTGATCAGCGGTGAGGCTAAAATTAATCGCATGCCTTTGCAGATCGTGGTGTTTGATTTCAGTTTTATGGGGGGGAGTTTAGGCTCTGTGGAAGGCGAAAAGATCGTAAGAGCGATCAATCGCGCGGTTGCTAAAAAAGAAGCGTTACTGATTGTTTCAGCGAGTGGGGGGGCTAGGATGCAAGAATCCACTTATTCGCTCATGCAAATGGCTAAAACGAGCGCGGCTTTGAACCGATTGAGTGAGGCCAAACTCCCTTTCATTTCGCTCTTAAGCGATCCCACTTATGGAGGCGTTAGTGCGTCTTTTGCTTTTTTAGGGGATCTCATTATCGCAGAGCCTGGGGCGATGATAGGTTTTGCAGGGCCTAGAGTGATTAAGCAAACTATAGGGGCGGATTTGCCTGAGGGCTTTCAAACAGCGGAATTTTTATTAGAGCATGGCTTGATTGATATGATTGTGCACAGGAAGGATTTGAAAAAAACTTTGAGCGATTTGATCGCTATGATGATGCATAAGACTTCAAAGATTTTTTAAAGTTTTAACATTGATGCGTTGCGTGGTGTATTCTATCGCTAAAAGTTCGCCTTTAGAGTTAGTGAAAATTTATCAAAAGCAATGCAGGCAATTTGATTGCGAGCTGGAATTAGTGGATTTATTCCCTAAAAATACCGCCAACGCTCAAAAAGTTTCTAAAGAACTCGCTCAAAAAAGCTACTCTCTAGCCTTTGAGCCGTATTTAAACCTTAAGGCGAAAAATATTGCCTTACACCCTAAAGCTCAAAGGGGCGATAGCTTTGCGTTTAGTAAAATGTTAGAAAATCATCTTAATATTAATTTTTTTATCGCTGGAGCGTATGGGTTTGAAGAAAAGTTTTTAAAGGATTGTCAGGCTTGGAGTTTGAGCGAGATGACTTTTAGCCATGAAGTGGCTAAAATTGTCTTGTGCGAGCAAATCTATAGGGCTTTAAGCATTATTTTTAAGCATCCATACCATAAATAGGAGGTGCGCATGCGTTTTTACATTATCTTTACATTTTTGTTCATTGTGGGTTTTGGCGTGTTTGTTTATAGCATTGATCCGCAAGCTTATGCTTTCAATTTGGGGAGTTACAGCTTTAATTTTCCCATTGCCGTATGGCTTATGGGCGTTTTGGGCATGTTCGCTTTTTTTTCATGGGTTTTTTTATTCAAGCACAATCTCAGCCATAAAATCCGCTTATACCATGAAAAAAGGGATTTTGACAAATTGCTCAAACAAATCCTGTCTCAAGACACCCAAAAGACTTTTTTAAAAACGAAATTTAAAAGCGATCTCGCTAAAAACCTCTCTCAAATCTTAGCCCGCTATGATTTAAAGGCTGATTTAAACACGCCAAGTAGCGGGTGCGAAAAAGTGGATAACCTTTTTAAGCACTACCACAATATAGAAAATAACACCCTTGAGCCTAAAGATCACGATAAGCACTCTCTGGCTTATGATCATGCTTATTTTTCTAAACGCTTGAAAGCTTTCATTCATAACGACTTAAAAAACGCTTTTGAAGTTTTAACAAACGCGCAAATCCCTTTGGAATTACGACGCTACGCTTTTATAGAAATCGCCCAAAAAGGCAGCAAAAAAGAGGTTTTAAAGGCTTTGAATGCGATGCAAGATAACTTGGATAAAGAGTGCGTGAAGTCTTTTTTAAAAGCCTTTTTTGAAAAATCTTTAAACGCAGACACTTTAAAGATTTCAGAGCTTTGCAAAAGGGTGGGTTATGACAAGAATGATTATTTAAAGCTCGCGCAAAAAGCGCAAAAATTTCTTGTCCCTGATCAATGGTTCCAATTTTTTGAGATTTTAAGCCAAGAAGACGATAAAGCGCAAAAAGCCTTTTTGTTTGTGTTGTTAGAATTAGAAATGAACGATCTCGCTAAGGAGCATCTAGCGGTTTTATCCTTTGAAGAATACATGCTTTTAAACGCTTACATGGATTTGAAACAAGAGCATAAAAAAGCTTATAAGTTAGAAGCGTTTTTGTAGGGGGTTTGTTTTAATTTTAGGGCAGATTAGATGATTACAAAGAAATCAATCATCAAGGAATGGGCTAATTGAGTCGCTTTTAGCGCCAAATGACAAGAGAAAAGAGAGTAATGCTTTAAACCTTAAACTAATCCTAAAAAGAAACAACTAAAGCCAAAAATACGCTTTAACCCACCATAAAAAGTTTTAGTAACCCGTATTTGATGAAAACAGAGCCTTTTTATTTTTCTTCTATGAATTTTATCCATATTTTAAAAATACTTCATTCATTACTACAATAAAAGAGTCTTAAGAAGATTTAAAAAAAGGGCTAAAAAATAAATTTGTGCTTTTGAAAGATGGTATTTTAAAAGACGATAAGGGTATTAAAGAATACCCCAAATAACGCTTTAAAAACGCACCACCATAGTGGCCATGTATGAACCTGATTTGAAGTTGCTAGGAGCACCTTCAGGCAATTTGATATGGAAATACTTTTGACAACTATTAACCGCTTTTTCATAATTTTTAGTGAAAGAATGATGATGGCGGTTTTCTAAAGGCCCTTTCATGTGTTTGCTCGTCAACGCAGAATGCTTTAATTTGACAAACAGAAGCAAGTTTTCACCGAACAATGATTTCATCGTGAAAGCGAACGCTCGTTTATAAAATGTCCGTTTGTCAATATCAATCCCAATAATCCCACTTCCAGCCGAATAGACTAAAGGCTTTGAATACAATCTCAGATCATCGCCATTCAAAACGCTTAACAAAATCCCTAAACTTATTAGTGTCCTAACCCCATTTTCTTTCCTTAAGATATAACATTATCCGTATGTTTAACAGATAAGGAAATTTAACCTAAAACACCTTAATGGTTGATTAAAAAATTAAAAAAAATGTATTTTTTAAAAAAGCGTTACGATTTAGAGATTTGTGAAGATTTTTATAATTGATGGTTATTTTTGAATAATTTTTTTAAATTGATTGATAATGAGATAAGACTCTTTTTTAATCCAATAGGGATCGCTAAAACCTTATTTTAATTTTAAAAAATGGGATTTTTAAATTTTTAGGTCAATGCCCAATTTAAGTTTTTAGATTTTCACCATACAACCTTTTTAAAAGATAAAACACCCCCACAAGCAAAGCCACACCGATTAAAAGAGCGAGCGAGCGTGAATGCATAAAACTTGCCACCCCCAAACTCACCGCACTACAAAGCATCGCAATAGTCGCATAAGGGAGTTGTGTGATGAAATGGCTTTGCACCGAACACCCTGCCCCTGCAGCCGATAGTATAGTCGTGTCAGAAATGGGGCTTGTGTGATCGCCATAAACCGCGCCTGAGAGGATCGCTGAAACAATCAAAATAATATCGCTTTCATTAGCCATGCCCGCTCCAATGGGCAGCATGATCGCAAACGCCCCCCAGCTTGTGCCGGTAGAAAAGGCGATAAACCCAGAGATTAAAAAAAAGATTAAAGGCATATACACGCCTCCCCCACTATTTAAAAATCCCTTGCTGATGTGGGCCAAGTAAACCCCCGTTTGAGCGTCATCTCTGATCACAGGCCCAATAGCCCAAGCGAGCGTTAAAACTAGTATCGCTGGCCCCACACTCTTAAAGCCATCCAACATGAGTTTAAAAAAACTCCCTTTTTCTAAAAACCTATAAGCTAAAAGATAAGTAACAATGAGCGAAAACAGCCCCCCATAAAAGAGCGAAAAGCTCGCATCAGTGTTTTTTAAGACCACTCCTGTATAAAAAATCAATGATGAAATGGACACGATCAATAATAAAATAGAAAGGGGTAACAGTCTTAAGGGGGCTAGTTTTGAAGAGCTTTCTTCTTGTTCGCTATAAAAATCCTTCACGCCTATGTTTTGATACTTCCTCATGCTAGGGAGATTGATTTGCCATAAAATGGTGAGAAAGACCGCAATGAGCGCAAAAATCGCATAATAATTACTGCTTAAGCTTTGCACAAGCACCGAAAAACTATCTTTTAATAAGGGCGAGCTGTCGTTATTCATGATCCCCATGATATATGCCCCCCAGCTAGAAATAGGGACTAATAAGCACACCGGTGCTGAAGTGGAGTCTATAATATAAGCTAGGCGCTCTCGTGTGGAATTATGGGCGTCGTTTAAAGACTTTGAGATTTGCCCCACGGTCAGGGCGTTAAAATAATCATCTACAAAAATAATAATGCCTGAAAAAAAAGCGATAAATTCAGGGGTTTTAGCGTTTTTAGAGTATTTTTTAGCTTTTTTGACAAAGTTCTGCACGCTACCGGATTTTAAAATCACTTGGCTTAAGACGCCTAAAAAGATTAAAAAACCAAAAACATAGAGGTTGGAAAGATTGAAATGAAGCCCTTTTTCTGGCTCGTAAGTGTAAAAAACGGAAGTGATTTTAGTATAGGCATATTCTACGATGTAAGAAAGGTGTAACGAATGCATTAAAACAGCGCTCACTAAAATGCCCACAAACAACGAGAGTGCGACTCTTTTAGTAAAAACCACCATTAAAATAACGCTAATAGGAACAATAAGGCTTAACGCTGACAATCCCACCGAATAAAATCCTTTAAACTAATCTTTAAATTTCAATTAAAAGAGACAATCAATATTCACAAAATTCTTTGTTAAAAGAAGAGATGAATTTGCCAAAACAAATCGCTTAAAAGATTTTAATCAAGTGGCCGGGAGAGAGGGATTCGAACCCCCGGAGGTATGACCCTCAACGGTTTTCAAGACCGCCGCTTTCAACCACTCAGCCATCTCCCGCTATTTTCATAAAAGTCCCTTACAAAAGTCCCTAAATGACTACAATAAATGGAGGCGACACCCGGATTCGAACCGGGGAATCAAAGTTTTGCAGACTCATGCCTTACCACTTGGCTATGTCGCCTTAAATTTTAACACTAGCGTATTCAAAAAATAAAATCAAATCGCACCCAAAAATGGTGCCCAAAGCCGGACTTGAACCGGCACGGTATTGCTACCGAGGGATTTTAAGTCCCTTGTGTCTACCAATTCCACCACCTGGGCAAACTAAATAGAAACCATGCTCTAGAAGTTAAATCAAAATATGGAGCGGGAAACGGGGATCGAACCCGCGGCCCCGACCTTGGCAAGGTCGTGCTCTACCACTGAGCTATTCCCGCACTCTTTATTCAAAAAGACGATTGTTATTGTATCTAAACTCAATAATAAAAGTCAAGGTTTTGTTAAAATTTTCAATTCTCTTTTAAAAACAGATTGTGGCTTTGCTCTTTTAGTGGCAGTGTCTATAAAAATACTCAAAGGCATTTTGTGAAATAAGCCTAAAATTCAAATAAAACCCGTTTAAGAATTTCTAAATATGGGTAAAAAATATACAATACCTTATAATAAGATGAAAATTCAAAGCGTTTTGCGCTCATTTTTTACTTCTTTTTAATTTGATTGCATAATAATAGCTGACATAACACATCATCATAGGAGTTTCAATCATGAAAGAAGTCATTCATTCAACGCTGGCCCCAAAAGCTATAGGCCCTTATTCTCAAGCTATCGCTACTAACGATCTTGTTTTTGTTTCTGGGCAATTAGGCATTGATGCGAGTACCGGCGAATTTAAAGGCGCGGATATTCATTCTCAAACCACGCAGTCAATGGAAAATATCAAAGCGGTTTTAAAAGAAGCAGGATTAGGGATGGATAGCGTGGTTAAAACGACTATTTTATTGAAAAGTTTAGACGATTTTGCGGTGGTGAATGGAATCTATGGGAGTTATTTTAAAGAGCCTTATCCGGCTAGAGCGACCTTTCAAGTGGCCAAACTGCCTAAAGACGCTTTAGTAGAAATTGAAGCGATAGCCATTAAGTGATTTTATTAAAGGGACTATCAGCATGAAAAAAGAAGTCGTGGTCATAGGTGGTGGGATTGTGGGGCTTTCTTGTGCGTATTCTATGCACAAGTTAGGGCATAAGGTTTGCGTGATTGAAAAAAGCGATGGTGCAAACGGCACTTCTTTTGGGAATGCCGGGCTCATTTCTGCGTTTAAAAAAGCCCCGCTCTCATGCCCTGGTGTGGTGTTAGACACCCTAAAGCTCATGCTCAAAAACCAAGCCCCTTTAAAATTCCATTTTGGGCTTAATTTAAAGCTCTATCAATGGATTTTAAAGTTTATGAAAAGCGCAAACGCCAAATCCACGCACCGCACCATGGCGTTGTTTGAACGCTATGGGTGGCTGAGTGTTGATATATACCATCAAATGCTAGAAGACGGCATGGACTTTTGGTATAAGGAAGACGGGCTTTTAATGATCTACACTTTAGAAGAAAGTTTTGAAAAAAAGCTTAAAACTTGCGATAACAGCGGTGCTTATAAGATTTTGAATGTGAAAGAGACCAAAGAATACATGCCTATTGTTAATGACAATATCTGCGGGAGCGTGCTTTTAACCGAAAACGCGCATGTGGATCCGGGCGAAGTGATGCGCTCTTTGCAAGAATATTTACAAAATGCGGGCGTGGAATTTCTTTATAATGAAGAAGTGATCGATTTTGAGTTTAAAAATAACCTCATTGATGGCGTTATCACGCACAAGGAAAAAATCCAAGCAGAAAAAATCATTCTAGCCGCCGGGGCTAACCCCGCTCTCATTAAAAAAACCAAGAACGATTTTTTAATGATGGGGGCTAAAGGCTATAGCATCACCTTTAAAATGCCTGAAGAATTGAAACCCAAAACCTCTTCTTTATTTGCGGATATTTTCATGGCAATGACCCCACGAAGAGACACCGTTAGGATCACTTCTAAATTAGAATTAAACACCAACAACGCTCTCATTGATAAAGAGCAAATCGCCAACATGAAAAAGAATTTAGCCGCTTTCACGCAGCCTTTTGAAATGAAAGACGCCATAGAGTGGTGCGGTTTTAGACCCTTAACCCCTAATGATATTCCTTATTTAGGGTTTGACAAACACTATAAAAACTTAATCCATGCGACAGGGCTTGGGTGGCTTGGCATCACTTTTGGCCCGGCCATTGGTAAAATCATCGCCGATTTAAGCCAAGACGGAGCGAATGAAAAAAATGCCGATATTATGCTTTTTTCTGCATTTTTTAGGGATTAAGAAATTTCTTTTTTAAACCCTAGTTTATTAAGGAGTTTTTATGGAAACGATTGATTCGGTGGTGCGTTTGTTATCTAATTTGGTGTGGGGGATTCCCATGCAAATTTTATTAGTAGGCACCGGCTTGTTTTTAACCTTCTATCTTAGGGGTTTGCAATTCAGTAAGATTTTTTATGCGATCAAAATCCTTTTTGACAAAGAGTCCCAATCCAAGGGCGACATTTCGCAATTTTCCGCCCTCATGCTCTCTTTAGGAGCGACTGTAGGCATTGGGAGTATCGTAGGCGTAGCGACTGCTATCAGCATTGCAGGACCAGGAGCGGTGTTTTGGATGTGGGTTACCGGGCTTGTTGGCATGGCGACTAAGTATTCTGAGGGGATTTTAGCAGTGAAATATAGGGAAAAAGGGGCGTTTGGATACAACGGAGGGCCTATGTATTATATCAAAAACGGCCTTAACATGCCCAAACTCGCCATGGCGTTTGCGATTTTTACGATTATTGCAAGCATTGGCACCGGTAACATGACGCAATCTAATGCGGTTTCTTCCATTTTGAGCGAACAAGCGAACTTGCCTAGTTGGGTTTCAGGCTTGTTGCTCACTCTTTTAACCGCTGTTATTGTCATAGGGGGGATTAAATCCATTGGTAAATTCACTTCTTACTTAGCTCCTATCATGGTGCTTTTGTATTTGATCGCTATTATTTATATTATTGTTAGCCATTTTGATTTAGCCATTCAAGCGATCAAACTCATTTTTGAAGAAGCCTTTAACCCTAAACCCGTTGTGGGCGGAGCGAGCGGCACATTGGTAGCGACGATGATAAAAACGGGCGTGGCTAGGGGATTGTATTCTAATGAAGCGGGGTTAGGGAGTTCAGCCATTATTGCCGCAAGCGCTCAAACGCACCACCCGGTGCGTCAAGCCCTAGTGTCCATGCTCCAAACTTTTATTGTAACTTTAATAGTGTGTTCGGCAACAGCGAGCGTGATTTTAATGGCGCCAGAATACAACACCTTGCTCCCTAATGGGGAAAAATTAAGCGCTAATTTGCTCACTCTAAAAAGCACGGAGTATTTTCTAGGTTCATTAGGGGCAGTGGTGATTTTTTTGACCATGATCTTTTTTGCCTACTCTACGATTATTGGTTGGGCTTATTATGGGGAAAAATGCACTGAATACGCTTTTGGTGAAAAAAAAGTGAAATATTACCGCTTGATCTTTTTAGCGAGTGTGATGGTGGGGGCCATGGCTAAAATTGATTTTGTGTGGAATTTAGCGGATCTTTCTAACGGGCTTATGGCTATCCCTAATTTGATCGCTTTGATTTTGTTGCATAAAGTGGTTTCTTCAGAAACGCGCTGGTATTTTAGCAAGCATTCTAACAAGTAAGACGGCATGTTAAAAAGGGCGAGTTTTGTAGAAGTGAATACCGCTTCTTTAAGGCATAATTTTAGTGCAGTCAAAAGCATCGTCCCTAAAGACGCTCACATCATGGCGGTTGTCAAGGCGAACGCTTATGGGGCAGGGGCCATAAAAGCGAGCGAAATTTTCTTACAAGAAGGGGCTAATTATTTAGGGGTAGCGACCTTAGATGAAGCTTTAGAATTGCGCTCTCGTTTCTCTAAAACCCCCATTTTGATTTTAGGCTATAGCCCTAATTCTAACGCTTCCATGCTGATTGATAACAATTTGAGCGCTATGGTTTTTAGCCTTGAACAAGCGGAAGTTTTTTCCCAAATGGCTTTAAAATCTCAAAAACGCTTAAAAATCCATCTCAAGATTGATACCGGTATGCACCGCTTGGGATTAGAGCCTAATTTTAAAAGCATAGAAATCATTAAAAAAATCCGCGCTTTGAAGGGCCTGGAAATAGAGGGGATATTCACGCATTTAAGCAACGCTGATTCCAACATTAAAACCCATGCTAAAAACCAAATGAAAACCTTTAACGCTTTTTTAGAACAGCTTTTGGATCAAAAAATAGAGTTTCAATACCGCCATGCCTACAATTCCGCCGGCATCCTTTCTTTGTGTAACGGGAATGAAAATCGCTTCTTAAACCTCTATCGCCCAGGCATCATGCTCTATGGTTTTTACCCTTCTAATGGAATGAAAGAAACATGCCCAACAATCTTAAAAAATGTTATCAGTTTAAAAGCTCAAATCGTTCAAATCAGAAGCGTTAAAAAAGGTGAATTTATTGGCTATGGCGAGCATTTTTACACGAATGAAGAGACTTTAGTGGGTGTTTTAGCTCTAGGGTATGCGGATGGGTTAATGCGCGCTTTAGGCAATCGCATTCAAGTAGCGATCAATAACCAATTAGCCCCCCTTATTGGCAAGGTATGCATGGATCAGTGCTTTGTTAAGCTCAATAATATTGAAGCCAAAGAGGGCGATGAGGTCATCTTATTTGGGGATAAAAGCGCTAAGGCTAATGATGCAAGCGAAATCGCTATGCTTTTAAACACCATTCCTTATGAAACCATCAGCACCCTATCCAAACGCTTGGAGCGCGTCTATATTTGAAATCAAACCATGCAAAATTTTTATTTTGCGCTAGAATGCGCGAAAAATAAAAATGTAGGATTGATTAAAAAATGAAAAAAGTTTTATTTCTTTTTTTACTGGTAATAAGCTTTTTTGGGGGTTTTTTGGACGCTTCTAGCTTGTATGAAAGGCTTGTTAATAAAGAAACGATCAGCGTTGGCACAGAAGGCATTTACCCCCCTTTCACTTACCACAATAAAGAAGGCAAGCTCACCGGCTATGATGTGGAAGTGGCTAGGGAGTTGGCTAAAGAGCTTGGCGTGAAAATCAAATTCCACGAAACTTCATGGGATATGATGCTTACAGGCTTGAAATCGGGGCGTTTTGATATGGTCGCTAACCAGGTGAGTTTGACGACTAAAAAACGCCAAGCGACTTTTGATAAAAGCTTACCCTATAGCTATTCAGGAACGATCATGCTGGTTAGAAAAGATGAAAACCGCATTAAAGACATTAAAGACATTAAGGGTTTGAGAGCGGCTAACACTTTAAGCTCCACTTATGGGGAAATCGCTTTCAAATACGACGCTCAAATCGTTTCGGTGGATTCTATGGTGCAAGCTTTGTTGCTAGTGGCACAAAAACGAGCCGATTTGACCTTAAATAGTTCTTTAGCGATCTTAAACTACCTAAACACCCATAAAAATAGCCCCTTTAAAATCGCATGGGAGTCCAAAGAAAAAGATGGGGGCGCTTCCTTTGTCATCAACAAGCACCAAGAAAAAGCCTTAGAGCTTATCAACCAGGCGATGCAAAGATTGATAGATAAAGGGGTTTTAAAACGCTTAGGCGAACAATTTTTTGGAAAAGATGTCAGCCAGCCATAATCTGTCTTTGTTTTTTGAATCTTTAGATTTGAGCAAGGAGCGTTTGGAATTATTATTAGAGGCTTTCTACCCCATGCTAAAAGCCGCTTTTTCTATTTCTTTGCCTTTAGCGGTTGTTTCTTTTATTTTGGGCTTATTGATTGCTATTGTGGTGGCTCTCATTAAAATCGCGCCCCCTAAACATTTCGTTCATAAGGCTTTATTAGCGGGCGTGAATTTCTATGTCTCACTCATTAGAGGCACGCCTTTATTGGTCCAAATCGTGGTGGTGTTTTATGGTTTGCCCGCTCTTGGGGTTTATATGGATCCAATCCCGGCAGGTATTATTGCGTTTTCCTTTAATGTGGGGGCATACGCTTCAGAGACTTTAAGGGCGAGCTTTCTTTCTGTCCCTAAAGATCAATGGGATTCAAGCTTGAGTTTGGGTTTGAATTACTTGCAAACCTTTTGGCATGTCATCTTTTTTCAAGCGCTCAAAGTCGCCACGCCCAGCCTGAGTAACACTTTCATCAGCCTTTTTAAAGAAACTTCTTTAGCTTCGGTGGTAACGATCGCAGAGGTTTTTAGAATCGCGCAGCAAAAAGCGAACGCCAGCTATGACTTTTTGCCTATTTACTTGGAAGCCGCTTTGATTTACTGGCTTTTTTGCTTGGTTTTAGAAGTGATCCAAAAGCGCATGGAAAAAATCTTAAATTAAGTTGGCTCAATCTAATCCCTTTAATATTTGATTATAATACAGCCTGAATAAAAATAAGGAGATTCTCATGGGTGTGTAGGGGCTATCCTATTGGCTCTTTTTTATTTTGGAAATTACAAAAGGAAGATATAGCCAAGAGCGACGAATAAGACGAGAATAAACTCAATTTCCAACTCTATCAATTCATTACAAATTACGATGAGCGAAAGCCTCACAATGAAAAAATCTATATTGAACAAATCAGTCGTGATGATTTGTCTATTGTCTTAGATGGCCAACAACGCTTAACCTCGCTTTATATCGGGCTTAAAGGCACTAGAACTCTTAAGAAAAAGGGGGCTAGAAGCGATAATCCCAACGCTTATGAAGAGAAGCGTTTGTATTTGAATTTGAAGCACCAGCCAAACATGGATAATCCAGAAGACAATTACCAATTTGAATTTCATGCCAAAAAGCCTGAAAACGATAAAAATCATTTTTGGTTTAAGGTGGGGGATATTTTAGAATTGGAAAGTGTTTGGGATTATGCACAAGAACATGATTTAAAAGGTGATAGATTGAAATTATTAGAAACACTAAACAAAGCTTTTCACGACAAACAACTCATTTCATTTTTTGAAGAAAAAGAAAAAAATCTTAATAAAGTTTTAAATATTTTTATCCGTGTCAATAGTGGTGGGGTTAAGTTAAGCTATTCGGATTTATTGATGTCTATTTTGACAGCAAGCTTTTCAAGCGGTATTAGAGAAAAAATGAACGAGTTAGTGGATGCTTTAAAAGATAAAGATTTTTCAAACATGGGGCAAGACCAGGTGTTAAAAACTTGCTTGCTTCTCATTGGTAGCAACACTACTTTTGAATTAAAAAATTTTAATAAAAAAAATATCAAAGAGATTGAAGAAAATTGGGAAAAAATTACAGAAAGCATCTATAACGCTGCAAAACTATTAGAAAATTTTGGTTATGTAAAATATTTGGGTTCAGCTTATATTCTATCCAGTTTAGCCTATTTTTATTTTTTAAAACAAAAAATGGATAAAAACGATGAAGAACAAGCCCTAAAATTTGTCCGTAACGCTCAAATCACAAGTTATTTCACTCCTTCAACGGATACAAAATTAAACAACATAGCCAATAGCATGAAGGATGTGAAAACCTTTGAATCATTCAACCACAATTTAGCCAAACACCAAACATGGCCTTTAAAAATCACTAACGATGCGATAGAAGAAATGATGTGTTCTAGTAGCCATGCTAGAGTCTTTCCTATCTTACAAATCTTATACCCAAACCTGAACTATAAAACCACCACTTTTCATATAGACCATATTTATCCAAAGTCCAAGTTTAAAAAGGAAAATAAAAAATTGGATAAAGATTTCTATGAGTGTGGGAATCATTTATACAACCTCCAACTTTTAGAAGGCGCAGAGAACCAAGCCAAAAAGGATAAAGACCCTGAGGTGTGGCTCAAAGAAGAATATAAAGATGAGCGAGCCATAGAAGAATATAAAAGAAAAAATTATATTGACCCTAAACTAAAATTAGAATGGGAAAATATCAAGGAATTTCGTGAAAAAAGAGAAGAAACTATCATTAAAAGATTAAAGGAAGTGTTATTACCCAAGTTTTAATAGGAGTGTTTTTTTTGCTGATAGAATCAAGTAAAGCGTTTTGACAAAACGGGTAAACAAAATTTAAACTCGTTTAAGTGATGCTTAATGATAAAAAAGGTAGAATGATTCACTTTTTGAACGCTAATAAATTTCATTTAATGTTTGTTACCTAAACAATGCCTTTAAGGTGTAAGGTAGCTATATAAAATTAATCTTATCCATCTTAGTTTCAAAATGACAAATTTAAAACAGGGCGTTAGCCTTAGTGAAAGGATAATCCATAAAACATTTAGGCAAAAAAGAGATAAGAACCTTAGGGTTATCTTCGCTTGGGGGAACTTTAGAATTTTATGATTTTATCATCTTTGTATTTTTTACGAGTATCATTGCCAAACACTTTTTCCCGAGCACGCTCAGCCCTATTTGGTCTGAAATCAACACTTATGGTATCTTTGCTGCAGGTTATCTGGCACGCCCGCTTGGCGGCATAGTGATGGCCCACTTTGGGGATAGATTCGGCCGTAAAAACATGTTCATGCTCTCTATTTTATTGATGGTGATCCCAACCTTTGTGCTCGCTTTGATGCCAACTTTTAATCATTTTGTGGGTTTTGGCGTTGATAGCATGGGGCTTACCCCCAAAAACGCTCATTATCTTGGTTACATAGCTCCTGTTTTTTTGGTGTTTGTTAGAATCTGTCAAGGCGTTGCTGTGGGTGGTGAATTGCCTGGCGCTTGGGTTTTTGTCCATGAACATGCTCCGCAAGGCCAAAAAAACACTTATATCGGTTTTTTAAGCGCTTCTGTAGTTTCTGGGATTTTGCTTGGGAGTTTGGTTTATATTGGGATTTACATGGTTTTTGACAAGCCCGTTGTTGAAGATTGGGCTTGGCGGGTTGCTTTTGGGCTTGGAGGGATTTTTGGTATCATTTCTGTCTATTTGAGACGCTTTTTAGAAGAAACTCCTGTTTTTCAGCAAATGAAACAAGACAATGCCTTAGTTAAATTCCCGCTTAAAGAGGTGTTTAAAAATTCTCGTTTTGGCCTATTAATCTCCATGCTTATCACTTGGGTTTTAACCGCTTGTATTTTGATTTTTATCCTTTTTGTCCCCAATTTTACCCTCATGCATCCCAATTTTAATTTCACTCCTTTTGAAAAAACCTATTTTCAAATTTTAGGGCTTGTTGGCATTGTAAGTTCTATTATTTTAACCGGGTTTTTGGCCGATAAAATCAAACCACACAAAGTTTGCATGGCTTTTAGCGCGGCCTTTGCCTTTTTTGGCTTTTTATTCTTTAAAGAATTTTATTCTAACGCGCCAAGTTTAGTAAATACCATAGTTTTATACTTTTTAGCTTGCTTTTGTGCGGGTATTATGAATTTTTGCCCTATTTTTATGAGCGATGTGTTTAGCGCTAGAATCCGTTTTAGCGGGATCTCCTTCGCTTATAACATAGCCTATGCTATAACCGCTGGCTTTACCCCTCAACTTTCAAGCTGGCTAAATGCAAAAGCTATAGCCGCACCTGAAAGTTTGCAAAGTTATGGTTTAAGCTTTTATATTGTTGTGGTTGCTTTAATTGCTTTTATCGTATCGCTTTTAATGGCACCAATTTACAACAAATCTAACACCCAACACGAAGTGCCACCCATAACATGAAAGAAGCACAAACCTTTGGGTAATTCAATCAAGATTTAGCCGATAGCGTTGGTGGGTTTTGGTGATGATGAAATCCTTAACATTCAAAGATTTTTAAACTTATCGTTTTGGATTTCATTTTGTTGTAAAACTCTTAAGGGGGTGGGGGGATTCCTCTCTGCAGCACCATTAAAATCCCCTAACCCTATGCATCACAATGAGATTATCGCTTGATTGAAATCAAGCTCTCTAATATTCTAGCGTTTTAAAACACCCACCCGTAATTGAAAAACACCTTAAAATGGCTAGCCCCTTCATTGAAAACAAAAGAGTTCGTGTAATCGCTACCACTAGAAACGACG
>NZ_VEZH01000012.1:0-53366 GCF_006440215.1 Helicobacter pylori
CTTTTTCCAACAAGTCCGCTATAAAATTCCCCAATATCCCCCAACTTCCTAAACTCCACCCCCTTAGGTGCTAGAGTTTGGAGCAGGTTTTCTATTTTATGCATTCTGCTTCCTTAAGATTCCAAATGGCTGACAATGAGATCAAGGCACTCTAAGCCCTCATCGCGCGCATGGAATTGGCTAAGGCTAAAAGCGTAACCCCCACATCGCCAAAGACCGCTTCCCACAAGCTCGCTACCCCCATAAGCCCTAGCACGATAAAAACGGCTTTAATCCCCAAAGCAAACAAGATATTTTGCCAAATAATGCTTTTAGTTTTTTTAGCGATCGCTAAAACTTTCACTAACGAATTTAAGGAGTCATTGGTGATCACAATGTCCGCGCTTTGCTTGCTCAATTCTGAGCCTTTCCCCATGCCAATCCCCACATCAGCGCTCGCTAGAGTCGGAGCGTCATTGATGCCATCGCCTACAAAAATCGCCGGGGCTTTATAGCGTTCTTTAAAAGTTTTAAACACGCTCGTTTTTTCTTCAGGCAACAAACTCGCATAATATTCACAGCCCAGAGTTTGAGCGATGCTCTCAGTCGCACTTTTTCTGTCCCCGCTCAAAATGCAAAAATTTTCTATCCCTTGCGCTTTTAAATCCCTTAAGCACTCTATAGCGTCATCTTTAATCTCATCGCTAATGACGATATAGCCTATATAAGTTTGGTTGAAAGCCACATGCACGATCGTGCCGTTTTCTTTGGAAGGGCTGTGTGCGATATGGAATTGATCCAGCATTTTTTCATTCCCTGCGATGATTAAATCCGTATGGCATTGCGCTTTAACCCCCATCCCGCTCACTTCTTCGTAATTTTTAATGTCATGCTGATGCTTATCGTCCTTTAACATTTCTTCGCATGCTTTTTGAATGGATAAAGCGATAGGGTGCGTGGATAAAAGCTGCGAACAAGAAGCGTAATGCAAAACTTCTTCTTTAGAATGCCCGTTTTGTGGCACAATATCTGTTACTTTAAAAACGCCTTTAGTCAAAGTGCCGGTTTTATCAAAGGCGATGCTTTTAGCTTGGGTAAGCACCTCTAAAACATGCACGCCTTTCATTAAAATGCCCTTTCGGCTCGCCGCTCCCACGCCCCCAAAATACCCTAAAGGCACAGAAATCACTAACGCACAAGGACAGCTCACCATTAAAGCCACAAGCCCCCTATAAATCCATTCATCAAAGCTCCCCATAGAAAACAAGGGCGGTAATACAGCGATCATTAACGCAATGAATAAAACGCTTGGGGTGTAGTAGCGTGAAAATTTAGTGATAAATTTCTCCGTTTCGCTCTTTTCATTCGTGGCTTGTTGGACTAAATCCACCACTTTAGCGATAGAAGAATCTTTATACATTTTTTCTACTTTAATTTCAAGGACGGCTTTTAAATTCAAGCTCCCCCCTAAAACTTTAGAATGTTCGCTGACATTAATAGGCATAGACTCCCCACTCAACGCCCTTTCATCTAGCAAACTTTCGCCTTTGACTACCACGCCATCCACAGGCACTTTTTCGCCGACTTTCACCACCACGATGTCATTGATCTTTAAATCTTCAGGCGCGACACTCACTAGCGCATCGCCCTTTTTCAAATAAGCCAAATTAGGAGCGACATCCACTAAAGCCTTAAGGGATTTTTTAGAGCGAGAGACAGCGAGTTTTTGCAAAAATTCGCCCGCTGAATAAAACACCATAATAGACACGCTCTCTTCATAAGCCCCCACGCAAAAAGCCGCAATAGTCGCAATGAGCATCAAAGCGTTTTCATCAAAAAATTGCCCCTTCCTAAGCCCACGAAACGCCCCTAAAATCACATCTTTACCGCTCACTAGATACACTAAAGCCAACACGAAAAACATAGCTTTTTCAATAAAGGGGCTAGGCTCAAAGTGTAAGATTAAAATCGCGCCCAAAAAGACAATGATCGTAATAATGAACGGCGTAAAACTCAAGGGCTTTTCTGCGGCTTCTTTAAAAGACAGGCTCAAATGCGGTTCATTTTGCTTGATGAAAGCCTTAACCTTTTCAAAATCGCTCGTGTCCAAAAACAACCTACTGGCGCTGAAATTGATTTGAGCTTTTTTCACATAGTCCAGTTTGTTTAAATCCCTTTCTAATTTAGACGCGCAATCAGGGCAATCCAAATTATGAATGTAGTATTCTTGCATTTTCTCTCCCTTATAAAAATCCTTTTAAGAAATCTTTCTAAAACTCAGCGCTTTAAGCATGTGAGATTTTTCTATATTCTCGCAAGCGTTTAAATCCGCAATCGTTCTAGCGACTTTTTTGACCTTATTCACAGAGCGCATGGACAGATTAAACCTTTCAACCGCCTGCTCTAACAACTTTTGTGCTTCAGCGTTTAAAGGGCAAAATCGTTCTATCTGCTCTTCATTAAGCTTACCATTAAAAGCGCTCTGTTTCCTTAATTTTTGCTGTTTGAAAGCCAATAACACCAATTGATGCATCTCTTTTGAAGTCCAAGAATGCGACGGCGTGTCTTTATAATTCCCCTCTTCCATTTGCACAAACAAATCAATCCTGTCCAAAAAAGGCTCGCTCAAGCGGTTTTTATACTGCGTGATTTCTCTATCTTGGCAACGGCATGCTTTGGTTGCGCTGAGTAAATTCCCGCACAAGCAAGGGTTTTGAGCCCCCACAAATAAAAAAGAGGTTTCGTATTCAATCTTGCTATGCACTCGTGAGATCACCAATTTATTGTTTTCTAAAGGCTCTCTTAAAGCTTCCAAAATATCCTTTTTAAAATGAGGCAATTCATCAAAAAAAAGCATGCCGTTATGCGCTAGCGCGATTTCGCCAGGTTTTGGCTCTTTTAGAGAGCTTGAGCCTAAAATGCTGGATTTTGAAGCGCTTTGGTGAGGGTTTCTAAAACTCCTTAAAGGGTAATAGGCGCTGTCTTGCTCGCTTAAAATGCGTAATTTTGTCGCTTCTAGGATTTCATTCAGGCTTAATGGAGGCAAGATATAACGCATGCGATTAATGATCATGCTTTTCCCACACCCTGGACTTCCCTCTAAAATCAAGTTATGAAACCCAGCGCTAGCGATCAAAGCGGCTTCTTTAGCGACAGCTTGCCCCTTAACTTCTTTAAAATCTAAGGCATAGGTGTCTGAAAAATAATACTCTTTATCGTTCAATTCTATCGTTTTAAAGGGTAATTTTTTCATGTGGGTGTCTACTTTGATTTCAGGGTTTTGCAAGATTTCTAAAGCTTCTTTAAAATGCTCCACAAAAAAGCATTGCAAATTAGGGATGAGCGAAAAAAGCTCCTCATTAGCTTTAGGTGCAATGACTTTAGCATGGGGGTGCTTAATGGCAATGTCTAAAAGCATGGGGAAAATGTTAGAATTGGGTTTGATCTTGCCATCAAGCCCTAACTCCCCAAAAGCAAACCACTCTTTAAAAGCCAACTCTTGTTTTTGCAAAGCGATTAAAAGAGCGATAGGCAAATCAAAATGGCTCCCGGATTTAGGCAGATCTGAAGGGGAAAGGTTGATGGTGATTTTTAAAGGCGGGAAAGTGAAATCGTTATTTTGTAAAGCCGATTGGACGCGCTGTTTGGCTTCTTGGATAGAGCTATTAGCCAAGCCTGAAATCACAAACGCCGGCAAAGCCCTTGTGAAAGTCGCTTCCACAGCCACGATTTCTGCCACTCCCCTTTGCATAGTCGCGCAAAATATCGTGTTAATCATGATTAGGACTTGTTTTTGGGATTTTTACTTAATTCTTTTAATTCTTTTTCAAATTTCTTACGCTTCAAAATGGATAATTTATCCACGAATAACACGCCATTGAGATGATCGATCTCATGCTGAATGGCTACCGCTAACAGCTCGCTCGCTTCTAAAACTTTCACTTCAGCGAAGCGGTTTTGATACTCTATCTTAACCTTTTCAAAACGCTCCACCTCTTCATAAAATCCCGGCACAGACAAGCACCCCTCTCTATACATCATTGACCCCCCAGTTTCTATAAACTTAGGGTTAATGATTTCCAAGCAGTCTTCTTTGTGTTGCACGCCGTCTTCTTGCGGGAGATTGATAATGAGCATTCTTAAAGGCAAGCCCACTTGAATAGCGGCTAACCCTATCCCTTCACTAGCGATCATGGTTTCATGCATGTCGTCTAGCTGTTGGTGGAGTTTTGAATCAAAAGAAACGACCTCTTTAGAAATCGTTCTCAAAATTTTAGAAGGGTAATGGATAATCTCTAATAACGCCATGCAATCACTTCACATTTTTCTCTAACACTTTATCAATCAAGCCATATTCTTTAGCTTCTTTAGCGCTCATATAAAAATCCCTGTCCGTGTCTTTAGCGATTTGCTCCAAGCTCTGCCCTGAGTTTTGAGCCAAAATAGAATTCATCAAACCTTTAAGTCTGAGAATTTCATTAGAAATGATTTCAATATCGCTCGCTTGCCCTTGAGCCCCCCCTAAAGGCTGGTGGATCATAATCCTTGAATGGGGTAGTGAAAAGCGCTTACCCTTAGCCCCACAGCTCAGTAAAAACGCCCCCATAGAAGCCGCTTGACCAATGCAAATCGTGGAAACATCAGGGCGGATAAAATTCATGGTGTCATAAATGCTAAGACCGCTTGTTATCACCCCACCGGGAGAATTGATATACAAGCCAATGTCTTTTTCAGGGTCTTCAGCTTCCAAAAACAAGAGTTGGGCCACAATAGAAGACGCCACGCTATCATTGATCTCACCGCTCAATAAAACAATGCGATCCTTTAAAAGGCGCGAGTAAATATCATAGCTACGCTCCCCACGATCGGTATTCTCTATTACATAAGGAATGTATCCCATCATCTCTCCTTTTTAGCTGTTCAACCCACTTGAGTTTTTTGAGCGTTAGGCCTCATTTTCTCTAAAATTTCTTGCTGTTCTTTAGGCAGGTTTTTATCCAACAAATAAGCTAACACCCTATCTTCAATCATCGCCATTTTCACCGCCGCTAACATGTTGTTTTTGCGGTATTGCTCAATGAGATTTTCTGGGTTTTGCCCTGTCATCATCGCTTCATAATACAAAGTTTGAAAGACTTCATTGTCATGCACGCCAATTTTTTCTTCCTTCGCTAAAGCGTCAATGATAAAAGTGATTTTCACGCTTTTTGTCGCATCGTTCCTAAAGCTCTCACGCTTTTCTTTGGCTTTTTCTTGACTTTCTTGTAAGGATTTGACTTCCTCAGCTTGCATGGAATAAAGAGCGTTCCTGAATAACAAATCCATTTCTTGCTCTATGATCGTTTTAGGCAAATCAAAAACAATCTTTTCATCTAAATTTTCAATCAATTTTTCTTTCAACTCTTCATTATAGAGCCTGGCTTTATTTTCTAAAAACAACTGCCCTTCAACCCTTTCTTTTAAAAGCTTTAAAGTCGCATTCTCTTCATTAGCCAGCACGATTTTAGCGAGTTCGTCATTGATTTCTAACACTTCACGCGCTTGAATCTGGCGTAATTTTACTTTAAAAAGGGCTTCTTTGCCGGCTAAATGCTCTACGTGGTATTCGCTAGGGAAAGTCAAAGGGAATTCTTTTTCTTCGCCCGCTTGCATGCCTAAAAGAGCCTTTTCAAAATCTTCTAGCATTTGCTTACTGCCTAAAATCAAACTGAAATTCTCAGCCTTGCCCCCTTCAAAAGGCGCATTATCTATAAAGCCTTCAAAATCAATCGTTAATTTATCGTCGTTTTGAGCTTTTCTTTGAGCGTCAGTATCCACAAATTTCGCATAATCCTTAGCGAGCTGTTTCAAACGCTCTTCAATTTTTTCTTCATTTGGAATTTCCACTCCCACGCTAGGCACGCACTCTCTGATCTTGTCTAAAACAATCGTGGGTTTTAAGCCGATGTTGGCTTCTATTTCAAAATGCGTGTCTTTTTTTTCAAATTTAGTGAGATTGGGGCTACCGATTAGATCCTTATTTTCAATCCCTAATTCTTTAAGAGCGTTTTTTAAAACCTCTTGAATCATTTCTTCTTGAGCGTCTTGTTCAATTTGGGCTTGATAACGGGTTTTCACTAAACTAAGGGGGACTTTACCTCTTCTAAAGCCATCAATTTTAACTTTTTGGGCGATTTTTTGAGCGATTTTATCATAACGCTTTTCTAAATTTTCAACGGAAGGTTTAGCGCTCAAACGGGCGTTAGCGGTGTCAATCTTTTTCACTTCAAGATTCATTTTTTTCCTTAAATGGTTAAAAAATTAAATTTTTGTATCATTATAGCTTAATTTGTTTTAATTCCGGTTTATAAAAAGCGGTTTTAATTCTAGTTTTCAAAAATTTAAAAAACTAAAAATCATAGGTTGAAGTGAGATAGACAGAAATATTGCGCTTAAAGTGAAGGGTGTATAAAGGGGTTTTAAAATAATCATTGGTTAAAAAGGGGATGCGCACGCCAAATTCTATCGCCCAATTCTTATACCTTGAAAAGCGGTAACGATACCCCACATTCAACATCACTTGAAACATGTAAGGGTGATAGATGCTTGAAGGATCTTTAGCCCACTTTTTAAAAATCCTTGTTTCATAAAACCAGGTTTCTCCCACGAGATTCATCCCTAAAATCAGCGTTCCAAAAGCGCGTTTGTATAAAAAGTCAGCTCCCACGCCATAAAAAATAGCGTTAATAAAAGTCTCTTTCCTTTGCAATTTTTCTCTATAGCTTTTAGGGATCTGCGAACTCTCCCTCAAACTATCGCCCAATACGCCTTTATTTTTAAGAAAAAAACCATAGGCATAATCCAAAGAAATGTAAAAGCACAAACCATAACGCTCTTTTTTAGGAAAAAATTGTTTATAGCCATAAATCAAACTGACTTCAGCAAAAGGAATGTCTCGGTATTTTGAATGGTTTTCAAATTTTTCCCTACTCTGTAGCCATGACATTTGCACCACGCTTGTGCCGTAATAATGGGAACTTTTGTCTGTGTTAAAAAGTTTTTTCTTGGGCTTTTTAGGCTCAGCAAAACATGGAGAATGGACCTTGCCCCTTAAACACTTCTTTGCTAAAAACCGCTGGTATCCTAGATCTTTTTCTTTGATGATGGTGTAAGTAACCAGATCATCAGATCTTAAATACACGCTCAAAAAGAACGCTAAAAACCCCTCTTTAAGCAGTTTGTTCAAGCGTTCTCTTGTGTGTATTTTGTTTTTATCGGTTTCTCTTGTTTTTCAATTCCTTGGCGTCTTTTTGATAAGATTCTAAATTCTTTTGAGTGAGTTTTTTGTCTATTTCTTGCATGATATTTGCAAAAATCTTATTCAAAGCGCTCTTGATCGCATCATTAGAATTATCCGTTCCCTTAACCATAGTGCTAACTAACCCCCCGCTATGGGTTGAATGGGTGGTTTTTAAGAATTTTTCTTGGATGTCCAACTCGCTCAAATCCATCGTAAAAGAATCTAAAGATTCCCCACTCATAGGCTCTAATATAGTAACCTTGATAAACCCGGCCGGGATTAAAACCCCTTCCATTTTATCCAAACCAGTGGAGAATAATAACCCAGGTTCTGATTTTTTCTGTATGGTCCTTTTAGGATCGGGGCGTAAAACAATTTCGCCATTCATAGCGACGACCAAATACCCTTCTTTTTTTTGCGAAAAAGAAAGATCGTCTTTATCGCTGCTATCTACATTAATAACCTTATAGCCCTGATTTTGCAAAATCTGTTCAACCTTGAGCGCGGTTTGATTCTTGAATTTGTTTTCATACTCTTTAGCAATATTATCGCTATATTGAAAAGCCGGCCTTAAAAGCAGAATCTTTTCATCTAACGCTTGAACTTTCTCGCTAGCTGGATGGTAATTCAACTTCAAAGTGACTTCATTGGTTTCAATAATATGCGGGCTGCATCCCACTAACAAAACCACCACGCTCGCACCTAAAAGGCATTTTTTCCATGCAAAATCTTTAAAATGATTATTTGCTTTCATCGTTCTATCCTTGATTGTAATATTTTAGACTTCTATAACAACAAACCCGAAGCAACCAACACGCTTTTGTTGTCAAAATGTTATTTTACCCTAACATCTTTAGATTATCAGTCTTTTTCTATTTTTTAGCGTTATAATCCCCGCTTTTGCCTCCACTTTTATGCTCCAACATCACACCGCTAATTGTCATGCTCTTATCAATGGCTTTCACCATGTCATAAATGGTTAAAATCCCTATGCTCACACTCATTAGCGCTTCCATTTCTACGCCCGTTTTAGCTTGAGTTTTGACTCTCGCATAGAGTTTAAAGCTGCAAGTCTCTTTTTCTTCTAAAATATCAATATCCACCCCATTGAGCATGATTGAATGGCACATGGGAATGAGCTCGCTTGTCTTTTTAGCCCCCATAATCCCAGCAATAATAGCAGTTTGTAACACCGGACCCTTTTTGACGCAATGATTAACAATAGCGTCATAAGCCTCTTTATTCATGCTGATACGACCGCTTGCCAAAGCGATTCTTTCAGTGGTTTGCTTATCCCCTATATCCACCATTTTAGGCTGATTTTCTTCATTCAAATGAGTGAGCGGCATTTTTTACCTTATTGTTTGGGGCGAAACGCTTGAATGTTTTTTTCATTCACTTGCATATAATTCCCTAAAATCAAATCCACACAATAAGGAATCGCTGGAAAAACCGCTTCTAAGCATTCTCTAATGCTTTTTGGCTTACCAGGAAGATTAATGATCAAACTCTTATTCCTAATGCCAGCGCTCTGGCGCGATAGAATCGCTGTAGGCACATATTTTAAGCTAGTCATTCGCATAAGCTCTCCAAAACCAGGAAGCATTTTTTGGCACACTTTTTCTGTGGCTTCTGGGGTTATGTCTCTTAAAGCAGGGCCTGTGCCTCCTGTAGTAACGACTAGATCGCATTGGTATTCATCGCACATTTTAATCAGTGATTTTTCAATCAAATCCCTTTCATCAGCGACAATTTCATAATGAAATTTTAAAGGATTGAGCAGGTATTCGCTCAACACTTCTCGTATTGCCTTACCGCTTAAATCTTCATAAATCCCTTTTGACGCTCTGTCGCTCGCGCTCAAAACGCCTATATGAATCGTTTGCATTTGAACTCCTTTTTAAGCTAAAAGCCCACTCCCTTTTAAGAGGTGGTTTCTTTCTTTAGCGTAGATGCGTTGATTATGGATTAAATCGTATTTCCAAATAGGGGCGTTATGTTTAAAATCTTCAATAAAATCCTCGTATAGTTCTAAGGCATTTTTTCTATTCTTTCCCATTAAAACGCATAAAAATGAGCTTTGTCCTATCAAAACATCGCCCAAGCTGTGCGCCATTTTCAACACCACGCCCAAATCTTTGGCTTTATGGTGCCATTTTTCAAACCAAGTCTTTAAGAGCGCTTCATAAATATCAAAACTCAAGCCTTGAATGTTATCCTCTTTTCTCACAATCCCAACAAACACACAAAACGCTCCAAAGTTTTTCGTGCAAGCTTCCTCTTGGTAGGCTTTTAAAAGCTTGTCAGTGTCTAATACCCCTTGAATGATTTCTAACACCTAGCCCCCATAAACCGGTGGCAACAAACTGATCACATCGCCATCTTTTAAAGGCGTGTTTAAATTGTCTATCAAATGATCATTAAGGGCTATCGCGCAAACGCCAACCACTCTTTTAAACCCTCTTTTTCCTGTAAAATCGCTCTCAATTCCTTTAAATCACTCGCTTTGATGAAAAAATTTTCTTCTTTTATGGGTCCAAAAAATCGCACTTCTACCATCATTTACCCTTATATTAAATCTTTTAAAAGCATGATTTTAATATTTTTAAAATCTCTTTAAAGCGCTCATAATTTTCACAACAAATGCCCCATTTTGAGCTTTTTGACTTCCAAATACCCTTGATTGTGCTCATTAGCGCACACGATCAAGCTCTCTCTTGTTATTTCAGCGTATTTTTCTAAAGCGGCGATTTTTAGAGGGTTGTTTGTGAGTAAGCGCATTTTTTTAATGCCGTAATATTCTAAAATTTCACCCGCAACACTATAATCCCTTTCATCGTCTTTAAACCCTATCATTTCATTGGCTTGAATGGTATCATAGCCCTTATCTTGCAAAGCGTAGGCATTGACTTTATTAAATAGCCCTATCCCACGCCCTTCTTGGCGCAAATAAATCACTAGCCCCCCTTCTTTAGAAATCCTTTCTAACGCCATTTGCAACGCCCCCCCGCAATCGCATTTTTGAGAGCCTAGAGCGTCGCCGGTCAAGCATTCTGAATGCAAACGCACTAAGGGGTTTTGAGAAAAATTAGGGGTGAAAACCACTAAATGATCTTTAGAGCCATTAGAACCTTTTTCTCTAAAACACTGGATACAAAACTCCCCAAATTGAGTGGGTAATTTGGCTTGGTTAGAAACTTCTAATCGTTTCAAGGATACTCCTAAAATTGGTTTTAAAAACGCATCTTTTAAAAAAAGGTATTCTATCAAAACTCTTTATCATTTGTGCGCCGATAAAAATGTTTTTAAAACCGCTTGATATGGATTACTCCTTTAAAATTTGTAAGTCAAATTCAAACCATTAGGGTTTAAGCTAGAACGGAATTCATGTTTATTGTAAATCCCTAAAGCTTCCCCAAGCCCTAAATCCCTAATCACAAAACCGATAGGATCCATAAGAGCGATGGCTAAACGCCCTAAAAATAAAGAGCCAAAAAGCTTGCCTTCGTTGCGTTGGATATAGCGCGTGAGCTGATAAAACCCTTCCCCTAAAATGGAGCCTAATAAGGGCGTAATCACTAAATCCTGCCAGCTAGGCACTTCCACAAACGCTTCCAAGCCATATTCCCAAAAAAGCGTAGAAGTGATAAAAGAAAAAAACGCTGATGCCATCCAACTAAACCCAGCCATGCGCGGTTGCATATAATACATAGCCCCAAAATAAGGGTGCAAAATTTCATTGAAAATAAAACTATCATTGTCCAGTTTTGGCCCCATGCGGACATTTTCAAACCAGCTTTTGATCCCAAACTTTTCTCTATCCCAATTCGTTACGCTCTCTGGCATGAGATACAGCCCCACAATCCCTATCACCAAAGACACGCCTAAAATCCCTATGCTCGTGCCTAAATATTTCCAACGGCTGTTTGGGGCATAAGGGATCGTGTTGCTCTTTTTAAACTTCTTTTTAAAGTGTTGCCAAATAAGATTTTTAGGATTTCGTCTGAGCGTTTCTTCTAATTGAATGCTGTTAGCGTTTAAAAAACTACAGCCCAACCCCCAAATAACAACGCAAACTACCCAAATCTTTTGGAAGGTTTTTAGGAATATTTTCAATAATATTTTTAGGAATGTTTTTAATGAAATCAGCATAAATTCTATTATTACTCTCATCAGGTTGCAAACTTTATTGCTTGACTTAAAAGAGTTTATTATACCTTAAAAACATCACAACACATTCAATGAAACTGAACAAGCCTCAAAGGCTAATCGTTTCTACAAGCTTAAGCCCAAACCCGCTCAAAGCCTTATACTGCCTGTCTTCAGAAGAGCTTAAAAGCCTGAAATCCTTTATCCCCAAATTTTTTAACACTAACGCCCCTATCCCAAAATCTTTAACGATATTGTTTTCTTTGGAATGGGTGTTCATAAAGATCAAATAACCCCCTTCGCACTTCAAATATTCTAACGCTTTAAAAAACACTTCAAACGCACCGGTCGTTAAAAAATCAAAATCCTCTTTGATAGGGTGGAAACGCACTAAAGGGGCCAAATCATGGTTTTTTGTGCCTTTAAATTTAAAAGCGTAATGGTTTTTTTGCTGGTGGTCTAAAAAAGTGTAGCATTGCGTTTGGTGTTTTAAAAATTCCCTTTCTTCTTGGCAAAACATTTTCAGCAAACTTTCATTTTCCAAACGATAGCTAATCAAATCAGAGACATAGAGGGTTTTAAGATTATGCTTAAGGGCAAAGTCGCTCAAAAATTTATCCCCTCTCCTCGCCATAGAGCCGTCTTCTTTCATGATTTCACAAATCACGCTCACGGGCTTTAATCCAGCTAATTTGCATAAATCCACGCTCGCTTCAGTATGGCCCGTGCGCGCTAACACGCCTCCATCTTTTGCGATCAAAGGGAAAATATGCCCCGGGCGCACAAAATCGCTCGGTTTGGTGGTGTCTTTACACAACAATTCAATCGTCAAATGCCTTTCAAAAGCAGAAATCCCGGTTTTGGCTTCTTTAGCGTCAATGGAAACCGTGAAAGCGGTCTCATGATTAGAATCATTCACGCTAACCATAGGAGGTAATTCAAATTTTTTCGCTAAATCTTTGGTTAAAGACACGCAAATCAACCCCCTAGCATGCGTGGCCATGAAATTGATTTTCTCAGGGGTAGAAAAAATCCCAGCCAAAACCAAATCCCCCTCATTTTCTCTGTCTTCATCGTCCATGACAATAAGCATTTCGCCATTTTTATACGCTTCTAAAGCTTCAGCAACTCGTTTTAAGATCATTCTAACTCCCTAGTTTTATTCAATAATATTTAGTTTTATAGAAAAAAGAAATATAGCATGTTTAATAACGATTATTATTTGATTATTGATGGGGAAAAAATGATTTCAAAATATTCCATTGTTTAATTGCGCTTTTATGCAAAAAACGGCCAATCCTGATGCTTAAAGGTAATTTTTTAGACCTTTGTTTTTCTGTGTTGGAATTTTGAGTATTCATTCCATCGCAAGCAATCGCAAATTCTTCTAACACATAGTTTTTGACCCCATGCCAATAATGCCTATCCATCACGCAATCTATAGGCATCACCCATTCTTTCGCACTGTATTTCAACAATTTTTGCGCAGCTTTTGGGGCTAAAACATACCCTTGAGTGCCAATGCCATCTTTAAAATTTAAGATTTGAGAAACCCCTCTAATGGGAGTTTTTTGTTTAGCCACATTTTCTTCTAAATGCATCAAACGGATATAGCCTAATTCGTTGATGTGTTTATCACAAAACTCCAGGCTCTCTTTAAAACGCTCTTTTAAAACAATATCGTCTTCTAAAATACAGATCGCTTCATTGAGCTCTATGCATTTTTGCCACAACGAATAATGGCTCGCATAGCACCCAAGCTCCCCAAACCCCATCCTCTTCCCGCAATGCTTGAGCGCGTAAAAGAAATTTTTTAACATGCAAGGGGGGTGTTTTTCATTTTTACAAAAAGCCCATAAATCTTCAATTATAAAAGAAGGGTGCAAATGCTCTAAAATCGAGGGGTGTAATTGAGTGGGAGAGATTTTAGAATAGATCGCATCAAAAATTTCATAAGAGATCCCTTGAAGTTTAAGGCTCTCTAAAAGGGGGGTTATATGAGTTTCTTTTAAAGAAAAATTGTGACAGGTTTTTGGGCTTAAATGAATAATAAAAACACGCATGTTAGCCTTAATTCTTAATACAAATAAAATCAATATTAAATAGACTCACATTCTAGCGCAAATTTTAGTAAAATACGCATCATGTTAGATGATATTCCTATTACCATTCAAAAAAGTAAAAAAATCAAAACCCTGAGCTTGAATATCACGCCCTCTTTAGAAGTGATTCTAAAAATGCCTGATTCTTGCTCTCAAAATAGAGCGCATGCTTTTTTAAAAGAACAAGAAGCTTGGCTCAAAAAAACCCTTTCAGCCATGCAAGAAAAATACTCCCTTTTACACTCGCGCCTAGAAACCTATCAAAACAAAATCCTTGTGTTTGATGAGGTGAAAAACGCCAACGATTACACCCTAACAGAGCTTAAAAAAATCTTAAAAACTTATTTGGAGCAGAAACTCCCTTTGATCGCTCAAAAAATGCAAACTTCATACACCCATTTTAGCGTCAGAAACAACGCTAAAGTTTTGGGGAGTTGCTCTTATCATAACCGCTTGAGTTTTGCATTATTATTGGTTTGCGCCCAAAAAGAAGCGATTGATTATATCATCATCCATGAACTCGCCCACACGATCCACAAAAACCATTCTAAAAATTTCTGGCGTTGCGTGGAAATCTTTTGCCCTAACTACCGCGCTCTAAGAGAGCATTTAAAACAAAGGGTTGTTTTTTACACCCAACTGCTCAAACAGCTACGGCCATAAAGATTAAACCTTAAAAATGATAGCTCACATACGCTGTGATGCTTCTAGGAGGCGCGGCTTCTTTCCCATTAGGGCTAGTGCCTATCCCGCTAAACCAATATTTCATGTTAAAAATGTTATTGATTTGCAAGCTCGCATTAACGCTTTGATTTTTGCGTTCCCACAAAACGCTAGAAATTTGCAAATTCCACACCCAATACCACGGCGTCATGCCCGCTGTTTTGGTAGTGATAGCGCCGTTTTTGATCGTGGGCGCGTATTCTGTAAAAGGCACGGTGTTTAACACATCGCTATAAGCCGTGCTATAAAAGAAAGAGCTCAACCCAATCGTGGTTTTAGCGTAAGTGTAACTCGCGTCTAGAATAAACTGGTGCGGGCTGACAAAAGGGAGTTTTTTGCCAAAAATATCTTTTTTAGGCCCTTTAGGGTTGGCAGGGTTAGTAACCATCGTGTGGCTTGTGATAACAGCGTCTATGAAAGTGTAGGCCGCATGGAAATTAAGCCCCCTAATAGGCGTGTAGTAGAGTTCCAGCTCCACGCCTTGCGATCTCGCATTGACCGGCTCTCTATTATCCCCATAGCGCCCGGTAAAATAGTTATTCGCAAAAATCACAAAATAATTCGCGTTAAAACTCACTTGATTGTTAAAATAATATCTTGAACCGCCCTCCATGACATTAAAGATCTGAAAATAATCCGTGCTTGTGCCTACAAAATTACCGATATTGCTGAATTGGGGCGGAATGTAGCTCCTTTGATAATTGAAATAAAACAACCAATCCTTAAGGGGTTTATAGCCGATATTCACTGCCGGATTATATTGGTTATAACGCTCTTTCGTGGTTTTTCCTGTTTGACCTGCTTTAAAAGGGGGAGCGTCTTTTTTTTCGTAATTTAAAAAAGTGTATCTCAAGCCCGGCGTGATCGTTAGCATGCCGTTATTGAAATTGATTTCATCGCTGACATACACAGCGGTATAATTATTGAAATTATTAATTGAAGTTCCTGCATCAAAACCACTCCCATTATTAGGCGTGCTAGGGTTTTTCCTGGTGGTGGATCGGCGGTATAAATCTTCAGTTAAAAAGCGCATTCCCATATTAAAAGTTTGTTTGACTTTACCGGTATTAACGACTAGATTGAGTTTTGGCTCAAAGGCATTCACTACGAATCGGCGGATATTGTCAAAAAATTGCCAACAAGGGCTATTCGTGTCGCTATAAGAATACAAACCGCAATTAGGGTTTTTTGCGCTAATTTCTCCCTTGCCTTTAAAGGGTAAAATCTTGTTTTGACTGCTCATATACACGCTTTGGTATTGGTTGGAAAACCCAAAATCCCTGCTCATGTCATGCGTGAAATAAGTGAATTTAAAATCTCCCCCCACTTTCCTATCCGGATCGCCAAAATAATTTAAATACACGATCCCAAAGCGCTTGGCTCGCCCTCCATCTTGATTGTCAGGGCGCTCATTAATGAAGCGGTTATAGGCATAATCTTGTGCACTCAAAGTGCCTGGGTGGTAAGAGTTGTATTGGTAATACTGGTAATAAGCTTTAAAAGTATTGGTCGCATTAATCTTATAGATCGCATCAAGCAAGTAGTTTTGCACCTTTGTAGGGCTGTTTTGCCTGAAACCTTGCCCATTAATCCAATTGCCCTGCATGCTAATTCCTACATGCTTACCAAACATTCCAGCCGTCCGCCCGTAAGTGTTAAACAGCATCTGATTGCCTAAAGTTTGGGCTAAAGGCTTGCCTTTTTCTTTAGGATCTACAAAATTCCCATTAGAGGATCGCCCCCAAAAAGTGATCCTTTCAGCCGCTTGATTTTCCCACTCTTTAGGGATTTCTTTAGTGATGATATTCACCACGCCTCCAAAAGTGTTAGGGCCATATCGCACGCTCGTTCCCCCCTTAATCACATCAATCCTATCTACTGATTGGAAAGTAACAGGGAAAATCGCTAGTTCAATATTAGAATACGGCGCACCATAAATGGGGATACCATTGACTAAAATCATGCCCGTATTGCTATGCCCGTTACCGCCCCCACCAAAACCGCGCACCGAAATTTTAGGCAACACGCCTGTGCCTGTAGCGTCTCTGATTTGGATCCCTGGCACATTTTGCAAAGCGTTTTCAATATTCAAATTACCCGTTTTTTTGAGTTCTTTGTTGGAAATCACGGTGCGAGAGCTTGTGGAATTACGCACCTCTTCGCTTTGATATGAAAGCGGCGCGCTGGAATTGAATTTTTGCTCGGTGGTTGTAACTTTTTTTAAAAAATGGTGCTTATCTTTTGCAATCATACAAGAACTAAAAGTCCAAAAAGTCAAAACGACCAACGCTAAAAAATACGGGGTTTTTACCCTCAAATAACCATTCATTATGATAACCTTTCTCATTTAATTCAAACCGATGCATATTATAAAAATAATTATTATAATTAACTTAAATTTTGAAGTTTGATTTTTTTATTTGCAATTTGTTATCAAAACGATTTGAAAAAGGTTTTTAGTGTTTTTTTAATAGCTGCTAAGCGTTTTTTAAAACAGAATGTTATGGGGTTTTAGAATGCGTTATTTATCTATTTGACGAAGAAACCATTACAACCGCTACCGCAAAACCAGCGTCATGACTGATGCTCGCGCTCAAGCTTTGGATATTAAAATAATCCATTTTTTCTTTGGAAAGGGTGATTAAAGGGGCGTTTTTAGGGCTTTTAGAGATTCGTATATCCAAAAAGCTCAATTCCTTGCCAATGCCCACTTGAAGGGCTTTAGAGCAAGCTTCTTTAAGCGCGAAAAACCCGGCGATACTGCTAGATTTATCCTTGCATAAAACGATCTCACTTGGCGATAAAAAACGCTCTAAAAACCTCATTTTAAAGCGTTTCACGCACTTTTCTACCCTAGCAACAGAGACAATATCTATGCCAATCATTTAAAATTATTGGATGATAAAGTCAGTGAAAAAGACATTTTTAATAAAGCCATCAATCAAAAACGAATTCAAATGGCTCTTAATTTCATCTTTAAGCTTGTTTTTACCTTTGTTAGTAACCACTTCTTCCACGCTTTTAGACGACAGAATCTCTATAATCGTGTCTTTAATCGCTGTGTCCTTAACCTTGACTTCATTCAAAAGCTTTTCATTACTCAATTCTAACGAAATAGAAGCCTTAAGGTAGCGTCTGCCATTTTGAGAGACCAAATTCACCGCAAAAGGCGCATCAATCGCATACAAAGGCCCAAGCACCAAATATTGCTGGATATTAGAACCTTCTTTAGCCTCTTGATTTTTGTTCGCCATAGGATTAGCTTGAACTTCTTGGGTGTTTTTAGAAGCGTTTTCTTTAGATTCTTCCTTATTCCCCATAAGCAGCATGATAATCACCCCCACCAATAAAAGCATCACTAACACGCTTCCAATAATGACAAATAAAAGGGCTTTGCTTTTTTTTTGAGGTTGTTGCGCGGTATTTTCTTGTTCTTCTGCCATGCCTATTCCTATTGAAAATAAGTTAAAGTGGTTTTCCCAAATTTTTTCTGTTTGATTATAGCTAAAGTTGTAAGACTTTTAGGCATTTCATGCAGGCTTTCATGCTCAAAAACCACCAAAAGATTTTTTGAATGAGAGCGGTTTAATAACCTTTCTAAAGCGTGAAAACATTTTTCATAAATCCCTAAAAACCCGCTCGTTTCAAAAGGAGGATCCAAATAAATAATATTCAAAACGCCATTTTTTAAACACAGCGTGGGTAAAAGCTTGAAAGCGTCATCTAAAAAGGTTTGAATTTCAATTTCCTTTTTCAGGCGGTTTTTAAAAAGGGAAATGTTTTCTAAAAGCGTGGCATAAGCGTTTTTATTTTGCTCAAAAAACACCGCGCTTTTAGCCCCCCTACTCAAAGCCTCCAAACCCATAGAAGCGCTGCCTGAAAACACTTCTATAAAATGCGCTCCACTGATTTCTGCTTGCAAGGTGTTAAAAAACGACTCTCTTACGATCGCTTTAGTGGGGCGCGTGCTAGAAATGTTAGGCAAATTCAAGCCCAATCCCTTACAAGCCCCCCCAATAACCTTAAATTTTTTTACTGGCTGATGATTTGGCATAATTTTTGGGTGTATTCTTCTAATAATTGCTGAATCTTTTGCTCTTTAGAAATTTTCATTTCTTCGCAAGGTTTTTCGCTCGTCTTTAAAGCGCGATAAAAATTTTTTACATCTTCTTTCACGCTCTGTTTAGTGAAAGGCTTTCTTAAACGCTCTTCTATAAAGCATAGGGGCTTATTAATCTCTAGCGTTTCATCATCGCTTAAAACAAAATCGCAAACTTCCATAGGAGAAAGGCAACCGCTCAAATAAAATTCCAAACTCCTTTGGATCAACAAAGACTTGCAAGAAAGAAAAATTTTCAAAAAACCCCTTTTATCCCATCAATAGAGTTAAATTGTTTCAAATTATAGCAATTCTTTCTTTTAAGCGCCAATACTAAATAAATTCAAAAAGTGTTTCATTTTGTAAAAAAGAAAAAAAGAATGTTAAAAATAAAGCTCAAATAACATCGTTTTTTTTTTTTTTTGTATAATGCTCGGCGAAGGTAAGAGCGAAAGGCGTATTATATTCCTTCCTTCTTTACTATAACTTAGCATTTTAATCAACTTTTTCATTAAAATGTCCTGACGCTCTTACCTTGATTTGAGAAAGCAAGTTAGCCTCTCTCAACTTTTCACACAAACTGATCTTGAAAGCGTAGTGTTTAATAGTATAATACTTAATATTTAATATCCTAAAAATCCACGATACCAATCCCCCCTTTAAAAAGACGCAAACTCTTTATTATTTAGGTTGTAAAAATGCTTTTAATTTACATTTTTTTCACCAACTCTAACGCTTTGAAACGCTCCCCCAAACCCCCAGGGCTAATTAGGGGCTTGATTTTAGCCGCTTCTTTTAAATACCTTTCATAACCCACGCTCTTTGAAAATGTTTCTAACAATCCCATAAGCCCCATATCCAATAAAGCGTTAGCCTGCGATTTAAAGAATGAAAATTGCGCGTGGTGTTTCTCAAACAAAAAGCGCACCAAAGAAAAATTGACATCATAAGTCAAATCGCTTTGCTGATACAAAGAAGCCAGATGGTTTAAAATATCCTTAAAATCTAATACTTGGTGGTTTTTAAAAGCCCTTAAATGCATGTCTTTTCTCTCTATTTTATCGCCATAATCAAAGCTCAAAAACACCCAAGAAGGAGCCTCATTTAATTTCTCTAACAAATCCTTAATAAAAGCCTCTAAAAATAACGGCGCACACCCTTGTTTTAAATTCAAATTTTTAAGAAGTTCTTTAGTGGGTTCATCAATACCACCCCAAACGCCCTGATGATCATGGGTGATAAAAAGCATTTTGTTATCTTTAATGATCTCGCAAGCGAACGCGTCAAACAATTCATTAGAGACAACAAACGCGCTTTCATGCCCCTTGAAATCTAGATCTTTCAGATCGCAGATCATCAGTTCCAATTGCGTGGCTTGTTTGAAAATAGTTCGTTGGAGTTTTTGCAATTCCTTTAAAGGCTCGCAGCTGACAAACTCGCATTGTTCCATTACGCCCACGCTCAAAGCGTTTAAAAAACTGGCTATATCGCTCAAAAAATGCCCATGATGAGAGCCAATTTCTACAATTTTTAAAGGCAAAAATAATTTTTCTTCTTCTAAAAGCTTAATGATATAAAACGCCATAGCACCTCCAAAAAACTTACTCAAAGACACCGAAGTGTAAAAATCCCCTTTTGGACCGATTAGCGCCTTTCTGTAATACCCCTTTTCTCCATAAAGCCACTCTTGCATGTAATTCCCAAACGAACGCACGATTTTCCTTTCATTCAAACTCATCTCAACCAACAATAAGAGAAGCGCTATTCTAGTCAAAATCGCCTTATTTTTGCGCTATGATATTCAATAATAAAGACTTTTTAAGCTAGTTTAGTAGGGAGTTAGTAGTGTGGAAATTTTAAGGCGAGAATGCGGGGCGGTGGAAGAAAACGCTTATATTGTGAAGCTTTCTAGTGGGATAGATTTTATCATCGATCCCGGATTTTCTAGCAGCGAATGGGTGTTAGAAAACGCCAAAAACCCTAAGGCGATTTTAATCACGCATGGGCATTATGATCATGTATGGGATAGCGCTCAATTGTCAAAACTCCTTAAAGACACCCCCATTTACGCCCCCAAAGACGATGTGTTCATGCTAGAAAATGATATTTTCCATTTAGGCATGCCGGTTTTTAGCCCCAATTTCAGCGTGCCTTGCAATAAGGGTTGCACCACTTTAGAGATAGAAAACACCACCATTAAATATTGGCATTTTCCTGGGCATACGCCCGGTTGCTCTATCATAGAAATAGAAGGGGTGATTTTTAGCGGGGATTTTATTTTTTATCGCAGCATTGGCCGTTATGATTTCCCTTATTCTAATGAAAAAGACATGAAAGAGTCCCTGTTAAGGTTTCAAAATTTAGACTTCCCTAAAGACATAGAGATTTATCCAGGGCATGGGGATAAGACAAGTTTTTTTGCTGAAAGAGAGCATTCTAAAATTTGGGTTTCAAGGATGGCTTAATTGTTAAGCCGGCTAGAAAAAGAGCGTTATTTGCGCCATATCATGCTAGAAGATGTGGGCGAAGAAGGTCAGTTGAAGCTTTTAAAATCTAGCGTTTTAGTCGTTGGAGCTGGGGGTCTTAGATCAGCGGTTTTGATGTATTTGTGCACTGCTGGGATAGGAAAAATCGGTATTGTAGATTTTGATGTGGTAGATATGAGTAATTTGCAACGCCAAATCATCCATTCACAGGATTTTTTAAACCAATCTAAAGCCTCTAGCGCGAAAGCGTGCTTAAAACAACTCAATGCTGGTATTGAAATAGAGATTTTTGAAGAACGCTTTAAGGCTCATAACGCTCTTTCTCTCATAGAACCTTACGATTTTATCATAGACGCTACAGACAATTTCAACGCTAAGTTTTTGATTAATGATGCTTGCGTGTTAGCCCAAAAACCCTATTCGCATGCCGGGGTTTTAAAATACAGGGGGCAAAGCATGAGCGTTTTACCCCATAGCACATGCTTAGCGTGTGTTTTTGATAAGCCTCCTAAAAAGGGATTAAATCCTATTTCAGGGCTTTTTGGGGTCTTACCCGGAGTTTTAGGGTGTATCCAAGCGAGCGAATGCCTTAAATATTTTTTAGGGTTTGAAACTTTACTTATAAATACTTTACTTATAGCCGATATTAAAACGATGGATTTTAAAAAATTCAAGCACCCAAAAACCCTGAATGTAGGGTTTGTGGCACGCATAAAATCACGCATTTACAAGATTATGAAATTTTAGATTAAGGGGTAAGTTTTGGATTTATCAACCATACTAGGCTTGGTATTGGCGGTCGCTTCTATTTCGCTGGGCGATATTTTAGAAGATGGTAACCCGTTGCACATTATCCATTTGAGTTCAGTCATCATCATCGTGCCCACTTCGCTTTTTGCCGCTATGACAGGCACGCATGCTCGTTATGTGAAAGCCGCTTACAAAGAGATAAAAATTGTTTTTTTAAACCCTAAAATCAATTTGAACGAAACCATTAAAAATTTAGTGGAATTAGCCACTTTAGCCAGAAAAGATGGGGTATTGAGTTTGGAGGGACGAGTGGCGCAAATTGAAGACGACTTCACCCGTAATGGCTTGTCTATGATCATAGACGGCAAGGATCTCAAATCCGTTAAGGAAAGCTTAGAAATTAGCATTGAAGAAATGGAAGAGTATTACCACGGCGCCGCTCATTATTGGGAAACAGCCGGCGAGACCGCTCCGACTATGGGGTTAGTGGGGGCGGTTATGGGGCTTATGCTAGCCTTGCAAAAATTAGACAACCCGGCTGAAATGGCAGCAGGGATCGCTGGGGCTTTTACGGCTACTGTTACAGGGATTATGTGTGCTTATGCGATTTTTGGCCCTTTTGGGCATAAGCTCAAGGCTAAGTCTAAAGACATTATCAAAGAAAAAACCGTTCTTTTAGAGGGGATTTTAGGCATCGCTAATGGGGAAAACCCAAGGGATTTAGAAAACAAACTCTTAAACTACATCGCTCCCGGTGAGCCTAAAAAATCCCAATTTGAGGGCTAAAGATGGCTAAGAAAAACAAACCCACCGAATGCCCCGCCGGCGAAAAATGGGCGGTTCCTTATGCGGACTTTTTGTCGTTGTTGCTCGCGCTTTTTATCGCTCTTTATGCCATTTCAGCGGTCAATAAATCCAAAGTGGAAGCCTTAAAAACCGAATTTATTAAGATTTTTAATTACGCTCCCAAGCCAGAGGCGATGCAGCCGGTTGTAGTGATCCCGCCTGATTCAGGGAAAGAAGAAGAGCAAATGGCGAGCGAAAGCTCCAAACCGGCTTCGCAAAATACCGAAACAAAAGCCACTATCGCTCGCAAAGGCGAGGGCAGTGTTTTAGAGCAAATTGATCAAGGCTCTATTTTGAAACTCCCCTCTAATTTGTTGTTTGAAAACACTACTTCAGATACTATCAATCAAGACATGATGCTTTATATTGAACGGATCGCTAAAATCATTCAAAAACTCCCTAAAAGGGTGCATATTAATGTGAGAGGTTTTACAGACAACACGCCTTTAACTAAAACCCGTTTTAAAAGCCATTATGAATTAGCCGCCAATCGCGCTTATAGGGTGATGAAAGTCCTTATACAATACGGCGTGGATCCTAACCAATTGTCTTTTTCTTCTTACGGCTCCACAAACCCTATCGCGCCTAATGACTCCTTAGAAAACAGAATGAAAAACAATCGTGTGGAAATCTTTTTTTCAACCGATGCGAACGATTTGAGTAAGATTCATTCTATTTTAGACAATGAGTTCAATCCCCACCAAGAATGAGCCATGAATAAATTTTTTCTCTTCATCTTTCTCTTTTTAGCGAGCCTTATTGCCAGAGAAAAGGACGCTTCTTCAAACCTTTTTGATTTGATTGATAAGGGGATCAACAGAGAACGAGAACTAAAAGAGCAGGAGCAAAAAACACGCTTAAAACTGGCTCAAAGCCCTTTAGTGGCTTTAGAGATTGTCCCCCAAGAAACGCCCTATTTAGAATGGCAAGGGGCTAGGGAGTCGTATTATTTAAAGGTGAGCGCTGTAGTAGAGAGCGTGGTTATCTTAAAAATTGACATCAATCAAGGGCGTTCTTGCTCGCTCTACCCCACGCCTAAAAGCGTTTCTTTAGTGAGGAATCAAAGCGTAGCCTATGAAATTTTATGCGAAAACCAACCGCTATGGATAGAAGTGAGCACCAATTTAGGCAAACGCACCTTCCAGTTTTGATTTTTTCACCCGTTTTATAAACATTTGGTGCTATAGTTGTTGGCATGAATAAAAATTTTTGGTATAGAATGATAAAAACAGGTAACATGAAAAAGTATTATAAGCCCACTCATTAAGCGCTACAATACCCCATGCAAAAACTAAATAAAACCCCTTTATTAGAATAAGTTTAGTTATAATACCGATTATGGGCGTTTTTAAACATTTGATCAAAGAATTGTATGAATGGTTTCTCCATTCTGTAGATGTAATCACACAGCATTTAGTTGCCATAGTGCTAAAAATAAGCGTGGTAAAATATTTGATCAAAGAATTTCATGATCGCTTCATTTATTTTATAGACTTACTCGCACAGCATTTTATCATCGTTGCACTCTCTAGCTTTCTTGTGCTGGTGTTTGGGGTTTTGATTGGGGTTTTTGTGTTTTACAACTCAAAGGCTAGGGCGTTCTTGCTCCCTATAGTGAATTTCCTCTACACCATCCCATCGCTTGCGTTGTTCGCCTTATTCATTCCTTTAATTGGGGTGGGGTTAAAAAACGCGCTTTTAGTGTTGGTCTTATACGGCTTATTACCCATTGTCCATAGCACTTATAACGCTTTAAAAGAAGTAAGAGAAGAGGTGATTAAGGCCGCTATCGGGCTAGGGTGCAACCCAAAAGAGTTGTTTTTTAGGGTGCGATTCTTGCTCGCTATCCCCCAAATTTTAGTGGGCTTAAGGATTGCGGTGGTGATGCTAGTAGCGATGGCTGGGATTGGGGCGCTCATTGGGGCTGGGGGCTTAGGGCAGGCGATTTTTAGAGGGCTAAACACGCAAAATACCCCGCTTTTAGTAGCGGGTAGTTTGATCATCGCTCTTTTTAGTGTTTTAGCGGATCAATTTGTGAGCGTCTTTCAGCATGAAAACGCCTTGCAACGCCTATTTTCTCAAAACGCCACCCAAAAACAAAAAAGAAGAGTTTATACTAATTTGGCGGTGTTTCTTTTTTTATTGCTAGCGAGCGCTTTATGGCTCATTCCTAGAAACGCCATAGAAGAAAAGCCCTTAGTCGTGGCCACAAAACCTAACAGCGAGCAGTATATTTTGGGCGAAATTTTAAGCCTTTTGTTAGAAAAACACCATATTCCTATCAAGCGAGCGTTTGGCATTGGTGGGGGGACGATGAATATCCATCCGGCATTAATTAGGGGTGATTTTGATTTGTATGTGGAATATACCGGCACCGCTTGGGTGAATACGCTCAAAAACCCTTTGACTCAAAAAGTGGATTTTGAAACGATTAAAAAGCGTTATGAGAAGGAATTTAATCTTTTATGGGTGGGGCTTTTGGGCTTTAATAACACCTATTCCTTAGCGATTTCTAAAGAAGACGCTCAAAAATACGCTATTGAAACTTTCAGCGATTTAGCCTTTCATAGCCCAAATTTTGATTTTGGAGCGGAGTTTGACTTTTTTGAAAGAGAGGACGCTTTTAAAGGCTTAGTGAAAGCCTATCGCTTCCATTTTAGAAGTTTGCATGAAATGGATATTAATTTGCGCTATAAAAGTTTTGAATCCCATAAAATCAACGCTTTAGATGTCTTCACTACAGACGCTCAAATCAAAGAGCTGGATTTAAAGGTGCTTAAGGATGATAAAGGGTTTTTCCCCAATTATCAGGCCGGTATTGTTATGAGAAAAGAAATGGTAAAAAAGTATCCGGAAGCGTTAAAAATCTTAGAAAAATTGGATTCAAAATTTAGCGATGAGGTGATGCAAGATTTAAACTATCAAGTGGAAGTGTTGAAAAAAAGCCCCCAAATAGTCGCTAAAGAGTTTTTAGAAAGCTTGGGGTTATAGCATGAAAGAAATCGTTACAATAGAGAATGTGTCTTTTAACTACCGCAATCGCGCTGTTTTTAAGGATTTTAATTTAAGCATTCAAGAAGGGGATTTTTTATGCGTTTTAGGGGAGAGCGGGAGCGGTAAAAGCACGCTTTTAGGCTTGATTTTAGGGCTTTTAAAACCCAGTCTGGGGAGTATTAAAATCTTTAATGAAACCCTTTCAAACAACGCTTTTTTACGCCAAAAAATAGGCTATATCGCTCAAGGCAATTCCTTATTCCCTCATTTAAACGCCATGCAAAACATGACTTTTTGCCTTATTTTACAAGGCATGGACAAACAAGCCGCTCAAAAAGAAGCCAAAGCCTTAGCGTTAAAAATGGGGTTAGAGGAGAGCCTTATGGATAAATTCCCTAACGAATTGAGTGGGGGGCAAGCCCAAAGAGTGGGCATTATTAGGGGGATTATCCACAGGCCAGAACTCATTTTATTAGACGAGCCTTTTAGCGCTTTAGATAGTTTTAATCGCAAGAATTTGCAAGATCTCATCAAAGAGATACACCAAAATTCTCACGCTACTTTCATTATGGTAACGCATGATGAAAGCGAGGCTCAAAGGTTAGCCACAAAAACCCTAGAAATCAAAGCCCTTAAATAAGAGCCGTGATTTTAAGGCTGATTTAAAAATTCTGGCGTGGTGTTGTTGGTGGGCGTTTGCATAGAAGAATTAGAGCTGTTTGAAGTTTTTTTAACGGGTTTTCCATTGAATGGGGGGGCTTTATAGCCGCAAGCTTGAATCGTTATGGCTACAAGCGTTAAAAAGCATGTTAAGATCAGTTTATGGAACAAAATATTTTCTCCTTACTCATTCAAAAAAAGTCTTATAAAAAGCTTGAAACTCTTTTGAAACTCAAAAAGCTTAAGGTTTTTATGCCTTTAAGTTTACAAGAAAATTTGCTTTTTATCTTCATAAAAGACTCTAAATTGCTTTTTGCGTTTAAAGATCTCTGGGCTTCTAAAGAATTTAACCAGCGATTCGCTAAAGAAATCAGCCATTTTTTAAACACGCAAGGGCATGCTTATGGGTTTGATGGGTTGAATGGGTTAGAAATTTTAGGTTATGTGCCTAAAGATTCCTTAGAAAAAGCCAATTTTTATGCCCCCATTAAAAAACAAGCCCGTTTTTTTCGCCCTAGCGCTTTAGGGTTGTTCCATAATCCCATTAAAGACGCTCGTTTGCATGAATGTTTTGAAAAAGTGCGCGCTTTGATCCGCTACCAACGAAGTTTTTTTGAGGAATGAATGGCTGATTTATTGTCCAGTTTGAAAAACCTTTCTCATAGCAGTGGCGTGTATCAATATTTTGATAAAAACCGCCAATTACTCTATATCGGTAAGGCGAAAAATTTAAAAAAGCGCATCAAAAGCTATTTTTCTATCCACAATAATGAAATCACGCCCAATCATCGCACCAGCTTACGAATCCAAATGATGGTCAAACAGATCGCTTTTTTAGAAACCATTTTAGTGGAAAACGAGCAAGACGCTTTGATTTTAGAAAATTCTTTAATCAAGCAGCTCAAACCCAAATACAACATTCTTTTAAGAGATGATAAAACTTACCCTTATATTTACATGGATTTTTCCACTGATTTCCCTATCCCTTTAATCACACGAAAAATTTTAAAACAGCCTGGCGTTAAATATTTTGGCCCTTTTACGAGCGGGGCTAAGGATATTTTAGACAGCTTGTATGAATTGCTCCCGTTAGTTCAAAAGAAAAATTGCATCAAAGATAAAAAGGCATGCATGTTTTATCAAATAGAGCGTTGTAAAGCCCCATGCGAGAATAAAATCACCAAAGAAGAGTATTCAAAAATCGCTAAAGAATGTTTAGAAATGATTGAAAATAAAGACAAACTCGTCAAAGAGCTTGAATTAAAAATGGAGCGCCTTTCTAATAACTTGCGTTTTGAAGAAGCTCTCATTTATAGGGACAGGATTGCAAAAATCCAAAAAATCGCCCCTTTCACTTGCATGGATTTAGCCAAACTCTATGATTTGGATATTTTTGCTTTTTATAGTGGGAGCAATAAGGCGGTATTAGTGAAAATGTTTATGCGTGGGGGTAAAATCATTTCTTCAGCGTTTGAAAAAATCCACTCTCTCAATGGGTTTGACACTGATGAAGCGATGAAACAAGCCATTATCAATCATTACCAATCGCATTTGCCTTTAATGCCAGAACAGATTTTATTGAACGCTTGCTCTAATGAAACGCTTAAAGAATTGCAAGATTTTATCTCTCACCAATACTCTAAAAAAATCGCTCTTAGCATTCCTAAAAAAGGCGATAAGCTCGCTTTAATAGAAATCGCTATGAAAAACGCTCAAGAGATTTTTAACCAAGAAAAAACCTCTAATGAAGATCTGATTTTAGAAGAAGCGCGATCGCTCTTTAAATTAGAGTGCATGCCTTATAGGGTGGAAATCTTTGATACAAGCCACCATGCCAACAGCCAATGCGTGGGGGGAATGGTCGTGTATGAAAATCATGCATTCCAAAAAGACGCTTATCGGCGTTATCATTTGAAAGGCTCTAATGAATACACTCAAATGAGCGAATTGCTCACCAGAAGGGCTTTAGATTTTGCTAAAGAGCCGCCGCCTAATTTGTGGGTGATCGATGGAGGGAGGGCGCAATTAAACATCGCTTTAGAAATCTTAAAAAGCAGCGGGAGTTTTGTAGAAGTGATCGCTATTTCTAAAGAAAAAAGGGATTCTAAAGCTTATCGCTCTAAAGGGGGCGCTAAAGACATTATCCACACCGCTAACGATACTTTTAAATTACTCCCTAGCGACAAGCGCTTGCAGTGGGTGCAAAAATTGCGCGATGAAAGCCACCGGTATGCGATAAACTTCCATAGATCCACTAAACTTAAAAACATGAAACAAATCGCTCTTTTAAAAGAAAAGGGCATAGGAGAAGCCAGCGTGAAAAAATTATTGGATTATTTTGGGAGCTTTGAAGCGATAGAAAAAGCGAACGAGCAGGAAAAAAACGCCGTTTTAAAAAAACGAATCTAAAGGAAAAAACATGAAAAAAAGATTGAATATAGGGCTTGTGGGTTTAGGGTGTGTGGGGAGTGCGGTCGCTAAAATCTTACAAGAAAATCAAGAAATCATTAAAGACAGAGCCGGTGTGGAAATCATGATTAAAAAAGCGGTGGTGCGAGATGTGAAAAAGCGCAAAGGCTATCCTTTTGAAATCAGTAATGATTTAGAAAGCCTGATAGAAGATGAAGAAATTGATATTGTCGTGGAGCTTATGGGTGGGGTGGAAGCGCCTTATCTTTTAGCTAAAAAAACTTTAGCCAAACAAAAAGCCTTCGTTACAGCCAATAAAGCCATGTTAGCGTATCACCGCTATGAATTAGAACAAATCGCTAAAAACACCCCCATAGGCTTTGAAGCGAGCGTGTGCGGGGGTATCCCTATTATCAAGGCTTTAAAAGACGGCTTGAGCGCTAATCACATCCTTTCTTTTAAAGGGATTTTAAACGGCACCAGCAATTACATTTTAAGCCAGATGTTTAAAAATCAAGCGAGCTTTAAGGACGCTTTGAAAGACGCCCAACATTTAGGCTACGCGGAATTGAATCCTGAATTTGACATTAAAGGCATTGATGCGGCGCACAAATTATTGATTTTAGCGTCTTTAGCCTATGGCATTGATGCGAAATTAGAAGAAATTTTAATTGAAGGCATTGAAAAAATAGAGCCAGACGACATGGAGTTTGCTAAAGAATTTGGTTATAGCATTAAACTTTTAGGCATCGCTAAAAAACACCAAGATTGCATTGAATTAAGAGTGCATCCAAGCATGATTAAAAATGAATGCATGCTCTCTAAAGTGGATGGGGTGATGAACGCTATAAGCGTTATAGGGGATAAGGTGGGCGAGACTTTGTATTATGGGGCTGGGGCTGGGGGAGAGCCTACCGCAAGCGCGGTCATTAGCGATATTATAGAAATCGCAAGGAAAAAAAGCTCTCTAATGCTAGGCTTTGAAACCCCTCAAAAACTCCCCCTAAAACCCAAAGAAGAAATCCAATGCGCCTATTATGCGCGTTTGTTGGTGAGCGATGAAAAAGGGGTTTTTTCTCAAATTAGCGCGATTTTAGCCCAAAATGATATTTCGCTCAACAATGTTTTACAAAAAGAAATCCCGCATTCCAACAAGGCTAAAATCTTATTTTCCACGCACACCACCAACGAAAAGTCTATGCTAAACGCCCTTAAAGAGCTTGAAAATCTAAAAAGCGTGCTAGACACCCCTAAAATGATCCGTTTGGAACATTGAATGCGCTTTTTGAATAACAAGCACAGGGCAAAGGGCTTGAAGGCTGAAGAAGAGGCCTGCGAATTTTTAAAAACGCTGGGTTTTGAAATGGTGGAGAGGAACTTTTTTTCAAAATTTGGCGAAATTGATATTATCGCTTTTAAAAAAGGGGTTTTGCATTTCATTGAAGTCAAAAGCGGGGAAAATTTTGATCCCATTTATGCGATCACGCCGAGCAAATTAAAAAAGATGATTAAAACGATCCGCTGTTATTTGTCCCAAAAAAATCCCAATAGCGATTTTTGCATTGACGCTCTTATTGTGAAAAATGGTAAATTTGAGCTTTTAGAAAATATCACTTTTTAGATTTTTATCCAAAACCAATGCGTTTTCATTAACATTCTTAAGCTAACATAATTCTCGTTAATCAAAATCATATATTTAGGAGTAACCAATGAGTCACTATATTGAATTAACTGAAGAAAATTTTGAAAGCACCATTAAAAAAGGGGTTGCGTTAGTGGATTTTTGGGCACCATGGTGTGGGCCTTGTAAGATGCTATCCCCTGTGATTGATGAATTAGCCAGCGAATATGAAGGTAAGGCTAAGATTTGTAAAGTCAATACCGATGAGCAAGAAGAATTGAGTGCGAAATTTGGTATTAGAAGCATTCCTACGCTTTTATTTGTGAAAGATGGCGAAGTCGTCCATCAGTTGGTGGGCGTGCAAACTAAAGTTGCTTTAAAAGAGCAATTAAACAAACTTCTAGGCTAGTAGCCATGATAGATTGTGCGATTATTGGAGGTGGTCCTGCAGGTTTGAGTGCGGGGCTTTATGCCACTAGAGGCGGTGTTAAAAACGCCGTTTTATTTGAAAAAGGAATGCCTGGGGGGCAAATCACTGGCAGTAGTGAGATTGAAAACTATCCGGGCGTTAAGGAAGTGGTGAGCGGGTTGGATTTCATGCAACCATGGCAGGAGCAATGCTTTCGCTTTGGCTTAAAGCATGAGATGACCGCTGTTCAAAGGGTTTCTAAAAAAGACTCTCATTTTGTTATTTTGGCAGAAGATGGCAAGACTTTTGAAGCTAAAAGCGTGATTATCGCTACCGGTGGTAGCCCTAAACGCACAGGCATCAAGGGCGAGTCAGAATATTGGGGTAAAGGCGTTAGCACTTGCGCGACATGCGATGGCTTCTTTTACAAAAATAAAGAAGTAGCGGTGCTTGGTGGAGGCGATACCGCCGTAGAAGAGGCGATTTATCTGGCCAACATCTGCAAAAAAGTCTATCTCATCCACAGAAGAGATGGTTTTAGGTGCGCGCCTATCACTTTAGAACATGCTAAAAACAATGATAAGATTGAGTTTTTAACCCCTTATGTGGTGGAAGAAATCAAGGGCGATGCTTCTGGCGTGTCTTCTTTAAGCATTAAAAACACAGCCACTAATGAAACAAGAGAATTGGTTGTGCCGGGGTTTTTTATTTTTGTGGGTTATGATGTGAATAACGCTGTGTTGAAACAAGAAGATAACTCCATGCTATGCAAATGCGATGAATACGGCTCTATTGTCGTGGATTTTTCCATGAAAACGGATGTTCAAGGCTTGTTTGCCGCAGGAGATATTCGCATTTTTGCCCCTAAGCAAGTGGTTTGCGCTGCAAGCGATGGTGCTACGGCAGCCTTAAGCGTGATTTCTTATTTAGAACACCATTAAATCAAGCTTATAGCCCTAGATTTTAGGGTTATGAGTTCTTACTTCAAACATTCATTGGATCTTTTAAAGCTTTTTTGTAGCCGTGATGCGATTTTATTCGCAAAGTTTTATTGTAAAACAGAGCCTAAAAACGATATACTCTATTAAAAATTATGAGAGTTTAAGCTTTGCGTGTTTTTATCATTTCTTTGAATCAAAAAGTGTGCGATCAATTTGGTTTAGTTTTTAGAGATACCACAACTTTACTCCGTAATATCAATGCCACCCACCACAAGGCACAAATTTTTGATGCGATTTATTCTAAAACTTTTGAAGGCGAGTTGCATCCCTTAGTTAAAAAGCATTTACACCCTTATTTCATCACGCAAAACATCAAAGACATGGGGATTACAACCAACCTAATCAGTAGGGTTTCTAAGTTTTATTACGCTTTAAAATACTATGCGAAGTTTATGAGCTTGGGGGAGCTTGGGTGTTATGCGAGCCATTATTCCTTGTGGGAAAAATGCATAGAGTTAAATGAGCCCATTTGTATTTTAGAAGACGATATAACCTTGAAAGAGGATTTTAAAGAGGGATTGGATTTTTTAGAAAAACACATCCAAGAACTAGGCTATGTGCGTTTGATGCATTTGTTGTATGATGCCAGTGTAAGAAGTGAGTCATTGAGCCACAAAAACCACGAGATACAAGAGCGTGTAGGAATCATTAAAGCTTATAGTCATGGGGTGGGGACGCAAGGCTATGTGATCACGCCCAAGATTGCCAAAGTTTTTAAAAAATGCAGCCAAAAATGGGTTGTTCCTGTGGATACGATAATGGACGCTACTTTTATCCATGGCGTGAAAAATCTGGTGTTACAACCTTTTGTGATCGCTGATGATGAGCAAATCTCTACGATAGCGCGAAAAGAAGAACCTTATAGCCCTAAAATCGCCTTAATGAGAAAACTCCATTTTAAATATTTAAAATATTGGCAGTTTGTATAGCTAAAAAATACTAAAGAGCGTTTTCAAAGCGTTAATTGTCCCTATTTGATTAGAACAAAACTTAATCGCCTTTTTAAGAATGGATTAAAATTTCAAATGGATTTTAAAAGGGTTTTAACCCCTTTTAGCTCCTATGCGCAATCCAAATAAAGACACATCAAGAGAATAGGAAGTGCATTAGAAAATTATTTTCTAATTTTCTAATGCTTTAAGATTAAGATTTTTTAGGATTGGCTTCGGTTACCCTAATCGTTCTGCCCATAAAATCCGTATTATCCAATTTAGCAATCGCTTCGCTAACGCCCTCTTCTTGCATTTCCACAAAGCCAAAACCTTTAGGTTTCTTCGTTTCTCTGTCATAAATCAGCTTGACATTAAAAACTTTGCCAAATTGACTGAAAAGCTCCTTGACTTGCTCGCTGGTAGCACTATAAACCAAATTCCCCACATAAATGTTTTTCAAGATAAAATTCTCCGGTAAAAAAATGACAACATACCCATAAGAATATGAAAAAGTTATAAAAAAGTAACACTTCTAAAACCCAAACACATCCAAAACAGAAGTATGGTAGATTTTATCTAATGATTGCTTAAAAAATTATAAAAGCTATTAAAATTGGGTATTGATAATAAAATAGAACTTACACGAGCAAGCGGTAATTTTAAAAAGCACAAAGGATAAGGGGAGCATGGTTTCAAAACCACCCCCTAGCCTTTTAAAAACTTTACCATAAAACAAAGTTTTAAAAAACAATATTAAAGCCAAACAAGAATGTTTTGCTTAATGCCCTTCATCGGTTAAAACAGCCCCTGCCAAATACACATAAGTGAGAATCATAAAAACAAAAGCTTGTAAAATCCCCATAAAAAACAAGACCATAAAGGGCGCTACAGGAACAGCCCAAGGCACTAATAAAAGCATGATGAGCAAGAACATGTCATCGCCCTTGATATTCCCAAACAAGCGAAACGATAAAGACACGATCCTAGAAAAATGCGAGATGATCTCAATAGGGAACATGAAAGGGGCAAGCCATTTCACAGGGCCTGCAAAATGAGCGAAATACTTAAAAAAGCCCTGTGCTCTAATGCCTTCAAAATGGTAGTAAAAAAACACAATCAGCGCTAAAACCAGCGTAAAACTCCAACTAGCCGTAGGGGATTCAAAACCAGGAATGATGCCTATCATGTTAGAAAAAAAGACATACAAAGCGATCGTGCCTGCTAGTGGGAAGTATTTGCGGGCTAATTCTTCGCCTATAATATCCTTAGCCACGCTCAAAATCGCGCTAATAACGCTCTCATACACATTCTGCAAGCCCATAGGCACCATTTGCATTTTGCGCGATGCACCAAGCGAGATTAAAAACATCAAAACCGCTGTCAAAACAACAAAAAACCCGGTGATAAAATCATGATTGGAGCTAAAAAAATTAGCAATAGTAAATACTCTGTGTTCCATGAAAAAGTTTCTCTAAGCCTTATTGAAAATTTCCTTAATTGTAGCAATTAAGTTTTAAAAACTCATTAAACCAAGCTTTTTAACGAGTTTTTTAACGATTTGTCCTGTTTTCTTTTAAAATTCACCCATAATAATTAGGGGCTTCTTTAGTAATATCCACGCCATGCACATGGCTTTCTTTTAACCCCGCACTAGTGATTTCTACAAATTCAGCGTTTTGATACAATTCCAAAATATTTTTCGCCCCCTGATACCCCATAGAAGAGCACACGCCCCCTACTAATTGGAAAATCATATCCGAAACCTTACCACGATAAGGCACACGCCCCTCAATGCCTTCTGGGACTAATTTTTCACTCGCCACGCCCTCTTGAAAATACCGATCAGAACTCCCTTTAGTCATAGCCCCAATGCTCCCCATGCCCCTATAGCTTTTATATTGCCTCCCTTGATAGATCATAAAATCCCCCGGCGATTCTTCTGTGCCAGCGAGTAAAGAGCCTATCATCACGCTTGATGCCCCCAAAGCTAAAGCCTTAGCCACATCGCCTGAATAGCGGATCCCTCCATCTGCAATCACAGGAATATCAAATTTAGACGCCACTCCTACGCAATTATCAATCGCGCTCACTTGAGGCATTCCCACCCCAGCCACAATCCTAGTGGTGCAAATGCTTCCTGGCCCAATACCCACCTTAACAGCGTCCGCTCCTGCGCTAATCAAATCGCTTGTGGCCTCTTTAGTAACCACATTCCCCACAATCACATCCACTACCAAGCTTTTTTTAATCTCTTCTAATGTGTGTAAGATATTGGCTGAATGCCCATGCGCGCTGTCTAGCACCAACGCATCCACCCCCGCTTTAACTAACATTTCAGCCCTATCCAACTGCCCCACTCCAATAGCCGCCCCCACTCTCAAGCGCCCAAAATCATCTTTATTAGCCTCAGGGTATTCAATGCGTTTTTGAATATCTTTGATCGTGATCAAGCCTTTTAAGACATTATCTTTATCCACAATGGGCAATTTTTCAATCTTATGCTTGTGCATCAAATCGCTCGCTTCATCTAAACTGATGCCCACATGAGCGGTAACTAAAGGCATTTTAGTCATCACATCGCCCACTTTTTTACTCAAATCGGTTTCAAAGCGCACATCTCTGTTAGTTAAAATTCCGATCAACAACCCCTTATCATCTACCACAGGCACGCCTGAAATCTTGTAATTATCCGTTATGACTTTAGCGTCCGCTAGCGTCCTGTGCGCATGGATAAAAATAGGATCATTAATCACCCCGCTCTCACTTTTTTTAACCTTAGTGATTTCTTTGACTTGCGTTTCAATATCCATGTTTTTATGCACGATGCCAATACCCCCAAGGCGTGCCATAGCGATAGCGGTTTTATGCTCTGTAACCGTATCCATAGCCGCGCTAATAAAGGGGATATTCAAACGAATGTTTTTAGTTAGGCGAGACTTTAAGCTCACATCTTTAGGCAAAACGCTGGATTTTCTAGGCACCATCAACACGTCTTCAAAAGTCAAAGCCCTTTGTAAAATTCTCATTTTCTATCCTTAATCTAGTTTTAAATCTAATTCTTGCTCTAAAGCGTAAGAAACATCTAAAAGGCTTTGCTCATCAAAAGCCTTAGCAATGAATTGCATCCCTATGGGCAAGCCTAAAGGATCTTTAGCGACCGGCAAAGAAAGGGCTGGCAAACCGCTCAAATTCGCCCCAATCGTGTAAATATCGCTCAAATACATTTCTAAAGGGCTTGCATGGTAATTGAATAAGTGGGCGCTCGTAGGAGCAACAGGGGTGAAAATCAAATCCACTTCTTCAAAAATCTTGTTGTATTGCTCTTTAATCATCAAACGCATTTGCTGGGCTTTCAAATAATAAGCGTCATAATACCCACTGCTTAAGACAAAATTCCCTAACATGATGCGCCGCTTCACCTCATCGCCAAAACCTTCAGTGCGGCTTTTGAGATACAATTCTTTCAAATCTTTAATATTTTGAGCCCTCCTCCCATAACGAACCCCATCAAATCTGGCCAGATTCGAACTCGCTTCGGCCATGCTGATAATATAATAGATAGAGATTTGATAATGCGAATCCAACATCTTTTTTTCCACAATCTCATGCCCCATTTCTTTCAAGGCTTTAAGGGTGTTTTCATAAGCGAGTTGCACTTCATGGCTCGCATCTTTAATGTGATCTCTTAAGATAGCGATTTTAAAGCGTTTGTCTCTGTTAAGATTTTTAAAGGTTTGCGTGGGTTTGAGATTAGCACTCGTGGAGTCCTTGCTATCATGCCCGCTAATAGCGTCAAATAAAATAGAAGCGTCTTCTACATTTTGCGTGATAGGCCCGATTTGATCAAAACTAGAACAATACGCGATCAAACCATAACGGCTCACCCTCCCGTAAGTGGGCTTTAACCCCACGCACCCGCAATAGCTCGCCGGCTGCCTGATAGATCCGCCCGTATCGCTCCCTAAAGCCGCCACCGCTAAGCCACCCGCTACCGCTGCTGCACTCCCTCCGCTACTCCCTCCAGGCACTCTGTTTTTGTCTCGTGGGTTTTTAGTGATCCCATAGCAACTAGACTCCGTGGTGCTCCCCATCGCAAACTCGTCCATGTTAGAAAGCCCAAACCCTGCCATGCTGTTTTGGTGCAAGTTTTCCATCACGCTCGCATGATAAGGAGCGACATAGCCTTCTAAAATCTTACTGGAGCAAGTGATTTCCCACCCCTTAACGCTGATATTATCTTTAATAAGGATTGGCACCCCTTTAGCGCTAGCGCCATTAAGGCTAGGGGCTTTAATATAAGCGTTCAAATCTGAAGCTCTAACCTTAGCGTCAATTTCGTTTTTAAGGGTTTCTAATTCATCTTGGGATAAAGAAAGGGCTTGTTTTAAAGTGATCATGTTTTTAGCCTTATTAAAAAATTTAATGGTAGTTTAACATGCTTAGAGACAAAACGAGCTTATAAGAGCGTTTTTAAAAAGCGTTCAACTTGCTTATTTAAATCTTTTAAACTGGAGCTGTTGTCTATAACATAATCGCTCATGGCACGTTTTTGCTCTATATCCATTTGACAAGCTAAGCGTTGCAAGATTTCAGCTTCTTTGAGTTTGTCTCGCTCTAAAAGGCGCTCAATTTGTAAGGCCTTAGGCGCATAGATTAAAACCACCTTACTCACAGGATAGCATTTTTTACCCCCCACTTCAAAAAACAAAGGGATGTCTAAAAAATACGCTTGATGATTTTTTTCTAATTCATAGGCTTTTTTAAGCATGCATTCACGGATCAAGGGGTGTAAAAAATCCTCTAACCATTTTAACTCATTAGCGTTTTGAAACACGATCGCGCCAAGTTTTTTTCTGTTTAAAATACCCTTTTCTAGAATATCTGATCCAAAATGTTGGGCGATTTCTAGCCGATGCTCTTGCAATAATTGGTGAGCGATCTTATCCGCATCTAAAATTTGATAACCTTGCGATTCTAATATTTTAATGGTGGTGCTTTTACCGGTGCCTATCCCCCCTGTGAGAGCGATAGCGTTTTTTAAGATCATTTTAAGATTTGATATTGTCTTTAAAGACTTCTTGTAAATTTTTAGGCAAAGCGAATGCGGCCCTATGAATGTCTTCGTTATAGTATCTCACGCTTGTTAGCGCTTCTATTTTTGGTGCCATTAAATCTTTTAAAGGGTGGGTTTTAAAAGAGGCGTAAATATAACCCTTGTTGCTTAAAATCCTTAAAGGCGCTACAAAAGGCATGGCAACAGAAAAAAACTCGCCCATGTTTTTAAGGGCGTTTTGCATGCTCACATGCTCTAATAATGGGTGTTTGGCTACAGAAATAAACACCCCATCTTCTTTAAGCATTCTTTTTAAACCATCAACTTTATGAATATCTGGCTCTTGCAAGCAAAGAATCAAATCGTATTTTTTAATGTCTAAATCTAAGAGTTGTTTAGCGTGCGTGAAATTCTTGTTGTTTTTCACTTCATGGAAATGGGGGAAAAAACTAATGAAGCTGTCTAAAATCTTTTCATCCGCTTGCACAAAATCTATATGCGTGTCGTATTTAAAAAGCTGATGGGCTAATTCCAAATCAAACCCATCCACAATCAAAACCTCTTCAAACTCTTTCTTGGTGCAACCCCCCATATGAGCGAGCAACTCGCTTTCAATATGAAGAAAGTTTTTAAACAGCAATTGGCAATTAAGCATCGCAATTTCGCCAAAATCCTTAGATTTAAAAATCTCTAAGATATTATGCTCGCTTCTGACATCTAATAATTTCGCTTCTATGGTGTATTCTTTACGCAAATACGGCGTGATTTCTTGGGTGATCCACATAAACACTCCTTAGCTTACTTTTTAATAATATCCATGCCTTTGGAAGGCTAACATGCTAGCTAAAAAATCTAAATTATTGTAACAAAAGCCTAGCTTTGGCATTCTAAAAAAAGTTCTGTATCGCTCTTAAAGCGCTCTTTTTTAAAATCCAAATCAATACTGATGGCTTTATGTTGGCTGTCTAATTTATCGGTTGAATGCTTTTTTAACACCATTTGACACTTTGAAATCTCAATGGAATCTAAAGCCTTATCCCCTATCGCCCCTATCGTATAAAAATCATCGCTCTTTTTTTCTAAGAGAAAGGATTCATAAAAAGGCCTTAAACTCAAATCGCTGTCATTGGTGGTATAAACATACGAAGAAATCTTGCCCTTAAATTGCGCGATTTGCGTTTTAGTGTCATTAAAAGTGAAAGTTTGAATCTGGCGATCTTTGTCGTTTTGATCTTTTAAAAAACGCTTCAAGGCTTTGGATTTGATTTCTATCAGCCATTGATCCCCTTCTTTACTCATCATAATATCCCCGTCCTTTAGGGGGTAGAAATTTTGTTGGGAATATTCAATGAGCTTTGGATCTTTTGTTTTTGTTTTCGGTTTGTAAAGGAACGGGTTTTTTGTATCGTTATTGGCAGCGTTGTTATGAGACTCATTTTGGTATAAGGGCGGGTTTTTTTCATTATTATCGCTTGGCTCATTCAACAAAATCACAGAAGTTTCAGGGTTAAAAGAATCATCTTCATCTTTAGTCAGTTGGAAAAAAGCGTTTCTTTCCTCTATAGGCTGATACACCATGTTTTGTAAAAAAATCGTTTCGCTAAAGACTTCATAATCCGAATCCACATAGCTAGGGCGTCTAGAGCCGTCATTTTCTTGCTCTTGGGCTTTTTTTTGCAACTTAATAAACCTCTCTTGCGAGCAAGCTAGAAAGCATATTAAAACCACTACTACCACGCCTATTTTTTTGACTAAAAACAATGTCAGACCCTTATTTAAGCTTTAAATAACTATAATATTGTAATCTAATTTTGATTAAATTGAAGCGATAAAAAAGATGAATACAAGCCATAAAACTTTAAAAACCATTGCGATTTTAGGCCAACCTAATGTGGGGAAAAGCTCACTATTTAACCGCTTGGCTAGAGAAAGGATCGCTATCACTTCAGATTTTGCAGGCACTACACGAGACATCAACAAACGAAAAATCGCACTGAATGGCCATGAAGTAGAATTACTAGATACAGGGGGCATGGCTAAAGACGCTCTTTTGTCTAAAGAAATCAAAGCCCTTAATTTAAAAGCCGCTCAAATGAGCGATTTGATTTTGTATGTTGTGGATGGCAAGTCTATCCCTAGCGATGAAGATCTCAAGCTTTTTAGAGAGGTTTTTAAGATCAACCCTAACTGCTTTTTAGTGATTAATAAAATTGATAACGACAAGGAAAAAGAGCGGGCTTATGCGTTTTCTTCTTTTGGCATGCCAAAGAGTTTTAATATTTCCGTTTCGCACAATAGAGGCATTAGTGCGTTAATTGATGCGATATTGAGCGTGCTAAATTTAAATCCAATCATAGAGCAGGATTTGGATGCGGATATTTTAGAAAGCCTAGAAAATAACGTATCAGAAGAAGAAACTAAAGAAGAAGAGATCATTCAAGTAGGCATCATTGGGAGAGTGAATGTTGGCAAAAGCTCGCTCTTAAACGCGCTCACAAAAAAAGAAAGGAGTCTTGTTTCTAGCGTGGCTGGCACTACCATTGACCCCATAGATGAAACCATTCTAATAGGCGATCAAAAAATTTGCTTTGTGGATACCGCTGGAATCAGGCATAGGGGTAAAATCTTAGGCATTGAAAAATACGCGCTAGAACGCACGCAAAAAGCCTTAGAAAAATCCCACATCGTGCTTTTAGTTTTAGATGTGAGCGCTCCCTTTGTGGAATTAGACGAAAAGATCAGCTCCTTAGCGGATAAACACTCTTTAGGCATCATTCTTATTTTAAACAAATGGGACATCCGCTACGCCCCTTATGAAGAGATCATGGCAACTTTAAAAAGGAAATTCCGCTTTTTAGAATACGCCCCCGTGATCACAACCAGCTGCTTAAAAGCGCGCCATATAGATGAAATCAAGCATAAAATCATAGAAGTCTATGAGTGTTTTTCCAAACGCATTCCCACAAGCTTGCTCAATAGCGTGATCAATCAAGCCACCCAAAAACACCCCTTACCAAGCGATGGAGGGAAATTAGTGAAAGTGTATTACGCCACGCAATTTGCCACCAAACCCCCTCAAATCTCTCTTATAATGAATCGCCCTAAAGCCTTGCATTTCAGCTACAAACGCTATTTGATCAACACCTTAAGGAAAGAATTTAATTTTTTAGGCACGCCTTTAATCCTTAACGCTAAAGATAAAAAAAGCGCCCAACAAAATTAATTTTTTTATGCATTAAACCCCCTTAAAAAAGCGTTTTTGCTTGATTTATCTTTAGGATTTGATTATAATTACCGATCAATCAGTCAAGCTAGGCGATTAAATCGCTTGGTTTTAGCATCTATTAGAAAGGGGTTATCCACATGAACAAAGCGGAATTTGTTGATTTGGTTAAAGAAACGGGTAAATACAACAGCAAAAGAGAAGCCGAAGAAGCGATCAGCGCCTTTACTCTAGCGGTAGAGACAGCTTTAAGCAAGGGTGAAAGCGTGGAGTTGATCGGTTTTGGCAAATTTGAAACCGCAGAGCAAAAAGGCAAAGAAGGCAAAGTGCCAGGAAGCGATAAAACTTATAAAACTGAAGACAAACGAGTGCCTAAATTCAAACCCGGTAAAATCCTTAAACAAAAAGTTGAAGAAGGCAAGTGAATTTGATCCACTCAGCAAGGGGCTTACCAACAGGTTGTAAGTTTCTTGCTTTCTTATAAAATGTCCTTGTAGCTCAGCTGGATAGAGCGTATGATTCCTAATCGTAAGGTCGTGGGTTCGAATCCCGCCAAGGACACCACTCGCATTATTTTTACTATTATAGGAATTTAAAAAAAATATTATTTTATTTCTTATCTTATTTAAAAAATATTCAAAGCATTTTTTACAATTAAAAAGATCTTGCAAAAATCAAGCCATAATCTCTTAAAAAAGCGCTCTTTAGGGGGTTTTAGTTGTGGGTTGTAGGGAGGAATTTTTCAAAATGCCTCCTACCCCCTTAAGAAATGAATTTAAAAATCAAACTTAAAAAAATGAGTTTTATCATCAAATAAAATCTTAAAACGATAAAATCAAGCCATTAAAATCCCCCTTTTTAAAAAATTGAGTGATCTCTATTAAAAATTTAGGAAAGCTAAAAACAGATCATAATCCCTTAGATCTTAAATTAAAACGCACTAGCCTTAATAAGATTAGTGGGAATATCCGCATGACAAATCCCTTCAAAAATGATATAATAGACTTGATAAACTCATTTTAAGGAAAATGCCCATGCGTTTGCACACTGCCTTTTTTGGTATTAATTCATTGCTTGTTGCCGCTCTTTTGATAAGTGGTTGCAGTCTCTTTAAAAAGCGTAACACTAACGCGCAGTTAATCCCCCCTTCAGCTAATGGCTTGCAAGCCCCCATTTATCCTCCAACCAATTTCACCCCCAGAAAGAGCATTCAGCCTCTCCCAAGCCCTCGCCTTGAGAATAATGATCAGCCCATCATTAGCTCTAATCCCACTAACGCTATCCCTAACACCCCCATTCTCACGCCTAATAATGTCATTGAATTGAATGCAGTGGGCATGGGTGTGGCTCCAGAATCCACCATTTCGCCCTCTCAAGCCCTGGCTTTGGCCAAGCGAGCCGCTATTGTTGATGGCTACCGCCAGTTGGGTGAAAAAATGTATGGTATTAGAGTGAACGCTCAAGACACCGTCAAAGACATGGTTTTACAAAATTCCGTGATTAAAACCAGAGTCAATGCTCTCATTCGTAACGCTGAAATCACTGAGACCATCTATAAAGACGGCTTGTGTCAAGTGAGCATGGAGCTTAAATTAGACGGCAGGATTTGGTATCGTATTTTGAGCGGAGCGAGAGGATAAACTCTCTTACTCTATAATCATGCGGTATTTTAGAAGCGCTTTTTTATTATTTTTCATGACGCTTTTTTTTGTCTCTTGCTCCAAGCACCCTTTTTCTAAGCAAACCCCCAAAACTAGGGAGCAGATCAAACAAGAAGAAGCTCGTAAAAAAAGAGAAGAGACTTTGAATGCCTTGCGCCAATTCAGACTCATTTACATTAACACGCCGGTTTTTCGCTTTTATGATTACGGCACGATCAAAACCGATAAAGACCACAATACTGAAGTAACCCTTTATAAGCTCAGCCAAAGAGTGGGCGATATTTATATGACTAAACGAAGCATTTGTTTTAGCCAAAAATGTTCGGCTAAATGGATTGCTGCAAGGGATTTGTTTGGCAAGGTGAGCTATGGGGATTTGTTTGATGACATTGTTTTAGGGAGGGATATTTTTAAGGGCTTAGGGAAACGCCACCTAACCCCTGAATACGTGATCCAAAGGTTTCAAAAAAGCGGGGAAATTATCCTTTATGAAAGAAAAAATGGCCTGATTTCTTTCCAGAATTTGACGCAAAAAATTGCTATTAGGATTGAACCCTATGAGCCTTCTTTACAAGATTTAGAAGACAATGAAAACGCTGATAGCGAGCTCCAATGAAAAACTTTTCCCCACTTTATTATTTTAAAAAGCTCAAAAAACGCCATTTAATCGCTCTGAGCTTGCCCTTGCTTTCTTATGCCAATGGCTTTAAGATCCAAGAGCAAAGCCTAAATGGCACGGCTTTAGGCTCGGCGTATGTCGCTGGGGCTAGGGGCGCTGACGCTTCCTTTTACAACCCGGCGAATATGGGCTTTACTAACGATTGGGGTGAAAACAGAAGCGAATTTGAAATGACCACCACCGTGATCAATATCCCGGCCTTTAGCTTTAAAGTCCCTACGACTAACCAAGGCTTGTATTCGGTTACGAGTTTAGAAATTGATAAAAGCCAACAAAATATTTTAGGCATCATCAACACTATAGGGCTTGGCAATATCCTTAAAGCGCTTGGCAATACGGCTGCTACCAATGGCTTATCACAAGCAATCAATCGTGTTCAAGGGCTTATGAATCTAACCAATCAAAAAGTCGTAACCCTCGCTTCAAATCCTGATTCTCAAATCGTGAATGGCTGGACGGGCACGACTAATTTTGTTTTACCTAAATTCTTTTATAAAACGCGCACGCATAACGGCTTCACTTTTGGGGGGAGTTTCACCGCTCCTAGTGGGTTGGGCATGAAATGGAATGGTAAGGGGGGGGAATTTTTGCATGACGTGTTTATCATGATGGTAGAGCTTGCCCCTAGCATGAGCTATACTGTTAATAAGCACTTTTCAGTGGGTGTGGGTTTAAGAGGGCTTTATGCGACCGGGAGCTTTAATAACACCGTTTATGTGCCTTTAGAGGGTGCTTCGGTTTTGAGCGCGGAGCAAATTTTAAATTTACCCAACAATGTTTTTGCCGATCAAGTGCCAAGTAACATGATGACTTTATTAGGCAATATTGGCTACCAACCAGCGCTTAATTGCCAAAAAGCCGGTGGGGATATGAGCGATCAGAGCTGTCAAGAGTTTTATAACGGCTTGAAAAAAATCATGGGTTATAGCGGCTTAATCAAAGCGAGCGCGAATCTTTATGGCACCACTCAAGTCGTGCAAAAATCCAACGGGCAAGGCGTATCAGGGGGGTATAGAGTGGGTTCGAGTTTGCGTATCTTTGATCATGGCATGTTTTCTGTGGTGTATAATTCTTCAGTTACATTCAATATGAAAGGCGCTTTGGTGGCCATCACAGAGCTTGGCCCTTCTTTAGGGAGCGTTTTGACTAAAGGCAGCTTGAATATCAATGTTTCACTCCCCCAAACCCTAAGCCTAGCCTACGCCCACCAATTTTTTAAAGACCATTTAAGAATAGAGGGGGTGTTTGAGCGCACCTTTTGGAGTCAAGGGAATAAATTTTTAGTAACCCCTGATTTTGCGAACGCTACTTACAAGGGCTTGAGCGGAACAGTGGCTTCACTAGACTCTGAGACGCTTAAAAAAATGGTAGGTCTAGCGAATTTTAAAAGCGTGATGAACATGGGGGCTGGCTGGAGGGACACCAACACCTTTAGATTAGGGGTAACTTACATGGGTAAAAGCTTGCGTTTGATGGGTGCTATTGATTATGATCAAGCCCCAAGCCCTCAAGATGCGATAGGTATCCCAGATTCTAATGGATATACCGTGGCTTTTGGGACTAAATACAATTTTAGGGGCTTTGATTTAGGCGTAGCGGGGAGTTTCACTTTTAAAAGCAACCGCTCTAGTTTGTATCAATCCCCAAACATTGGACAATTGAGAATCTTTAGCGCCTCTTTAGGCTATCGCTGGTAAAACATGCCAAATCATCAAAACATGCTAGACAACCAAACGATTTTAATCACCGGTGGCACTGGGAGTTTTGGCAAACGCTTTGTTCGTAAGGTTTTAGACACCACCAACGCTAAAAAAATCATCGTTTATAGCCGAGACGAATTGAAACAAAGCGAAATGGCCATGGAATTTAACGATCCCAGGATGCGTTTTTTTATCGGCGATGTCAGGGATTTAGAGCGCTTGAATTACGCTTTAGAGGGCGTGGATATTTGTATCCATGCGGCCGCGCTCAAGCATGTGCCTATCGCTGAATACAACCCCCTAGAATGCATTAAAACTAACATTATGGGAGCGAGCAACGTGATTAACGCATGCTTAAAAAACGAAGTGAGCCAGGTCATCGCTTTAAGCACTGATAAAGCCGCTAACCCCATTAACCTCTACGGCGCGACGAAATTGTGCAGCGATAAGCTCTTTGTGAGCGCGAATAACTTTAAAGGCTCTTCTCAAACGCAATTTAGCGTGGTGCGTTATGGTAATGTGGTGGGGAGTCGTGGGAGCGTGGTGCCGTTTTTTAAAAAATTAGTCCAAAACAAAGCGAGTGAAATCCCCATTACCGATATCCGCATGACACGATTTTGGATCACCTTAGATGAGGGGGTTTCCTTTGTGCTTAAAAGCTTGAAAAGAATGCATGGGGGTGAAATTTTTGTGCCTAAAATCCCTAGCATGAAAATGATCGATCTCGCTAAAGCCCTAGCCCCCAATATCCCTACTAAAATCATAGGGATTCGCCCGGGCGAAAAACTCCATGAAGTGATGATCCCTAAAGATGAAAGCCATTTAGCCCTAGAATTTGAAGACTTTTTCATCATTCAGCCCACTATAAGTTTCCAAACGCCTAAAGATTACACGCTCACCAAACTCCACGAAAAAGGCCACAAAGTCGCCCCCGATTTTGAATACAGCAGCCATAATAATAACCAATGGCTAGAGCCTGATGATTTATTGAAATTATTATGAATTTTTTAGAAGATTTGTTTTACCCCTTAAGATTATTAGAAAACAAGCGCGTTTTATTGCTCGTGAGCGGCTCTATTGCAGCGTATAAATCCCTAGAATTAGTGCGTTTGTTGTTTAAAAGCGGGGCCAGTGTTCAAGTGGTGATGAGTGAGGGCGCAAAAAAATTTGTTACGCCCTTAAGCTTTGAAGCCTTGAGCCATCACAAAGTCTTGCATGATCATAATGAAAAATGGTATTACAACCACCAAAACGCATTGCACCATAACCACATCGCATGCGCTACTAATGCTGATTTACTCATCTTTGCCCCCTTAAGTGCTAACAGCCTGTCTAAAATTGCTCACGCTTTAGCGGATAATATCATCAGCGCGACTTTTTTAGCTTGCGCTTCCCCTAAAATCCTAGCCCCTAGCATGAACACTAACATGCTCAATTCCCCTATCATTCAAAGCCATTTAAAACGCTTGAAAGATTCCAACCACATTATTTTAGACACCAAAAACGCCCTTTTAGCATGCGATACTAAAGGCGATGGAGCGATGGCTGAGCCTTTAGAAATCCTTTTTAAAGCTACTCAAACGCTCCTAAAAGATGCTTATTTTGAAAACAGAGAAGCCATAGTGGTAGGTGGTGCGAGCGTGGAAAAGATTGACAGCGTTAGAACGATCAGCAATCTTTCTAGCGGGATTCAAGCGAGTGCTTTAGCCCTAGCGTTATATTTTAAGGGAGCGAAAGTAACTTTGATCACATCAAACTTCCCTACCCCTTTGCCTAAAGGAATCGCAAGCGTTTCCGTTAGCGACACCGCTTCTTATGAAAATGCCTTAAATAACGCCGCTAACAACCTGCAAAAACATGCCTTAAAACCCCTACTCTTCAATTTAGCCGCCATTAGCGATTATTTGCCTAAGACTTCTTTTAAACATAAGCTTAAAAAAAGCGAACTGGGCGAAACCCTAAACATTGAATGCGTTCAAAATAAGGATTTACTGGCTTCTATCAATCCTAACCAATTCGTTAAAATCGGTTTTAAAGCCGAAGACGATCAACAAAACGCCATCAAAAACGCTCAAAATCTTTTAAAACCTTCTCAAGATAACGGCAAGGATTGCTCCATGGCCGCTTTGAATCTCATTAAAGATTCACGCCCTTTTGGATCATTAGAAAATGAATTGTGGCTTTTTAGCCATAAAAAAACCCAAAAAATCCCTTCTATGAACAAATTAGAAGCGAGTTTTAAAATCCTTGATTTTATCAAAGACAACGCCCTTTAATGCTAGAAGCCCTAAACGCCCTAAACCAGCTTAACGCCCTTCATTCCAAAAACGCCGCGCACCATTTTAACGCCACTTTACCCATTCTTTTAAAAGTGCTAGAAAAACAAGATAAAGATCTTTTTCTTTTGCAAGTGGGTAATAGGATTATCCCCACCAAAAGCGAACAGGAATTGAAAATCAATCAGCCCTATTTTGCGACTATGCAAAGAAATCAGCTAGGCGATATTGTGCTTAAAAATTTAGTGCCTGCCCCAAAAATCTTAGACGGATTGGACGATTTGCCCACCCTTGAAATGAAGAAAATCAAAGAAATATTGAGCGCCAAAGACAATACCCCTTTAAAAGAATACAAAGAACTTTTGAGCGAAAAATTAGTCCATGCTAAAAATCCGCAAGAGTTTTTGAATACGGCCAACATGCTTTTAAGCCTGCAATCGCAGGTTTTAAGCTTCGTGATTGAAAACGAACGCAAAAAAGCCTTTTTACAGATGAAAGCCAAAAAACAAAGCGTTGATTTTTACGCTCTGTATCCTAACTTGGGCGAAATTGGCGGCGTTATTTACTTGAAAGAAAAAGAAAAACAACTTTTTTTAAAAACCACCCTCCAAAGGACTAAAGAGGTTTTAAAAGAGGCTCAAAACACCCTTTTAGGCTTCTCTTCTGTGGAAATTGTGTGCGAAAAAACCCCCATGCTTTTTGCCTTTGAAGAGCGTTTGTTGGATACGATAGGGTAAAAAATTTGGAATTTTAGAATCCTTCACGCATTCTTTAAAAGTTTTCCAACCGCTAAGGCTTTATCTTTGGCTTGCGTGATCGCGCTAATGACGGCGATACCGCTAATCCCGCACTCGCGCAATTTTGAAGCGTTATCTGTATTGATGCCCCCAATCGCTATGAGGGGTTTTTTTACCCCGCTATCTTGTATTTTTTTTAAAAGATTGATGCCTACAACTTCTTTAGCGTCTTTTTTAGATGGTGTGGGGAAAATAGGGCCTACCCCTAAATAGGATACGCTGTCTAAATGGTGCGCTTTTAGGGCTTGCTCTAAAGTATTGACGCTCAAACCTATAAATTGGCGCTTTTGGCATAAAGTTACTACCTCTTCTATAGCCATGTCCTCTTGCCCCACATGCACGCCATCAGCCTTTAATTCTAGCGCGAGTCGCACCTCATCATTAATAATAAAAGGCGCACCGTATTTTTTGCATAATTTTTGACACTCTAGGGCTAATCGTTTGATTTCAACAGGATCTTGTAAGGCTAAATCGCCTTTTTGGCGGAATTGAAACGCTGTGATTTTAGATTGTAAAGCTAATTCTAAAGTGTCTAAAAGCGCGTTTGTCCTATCGCCTTTTATATGGTAGAAATCTTGCGAACCAGCCACAAACATGAGTTTCAAACAATTCGCATCAAACATGCTTTTTGATGCTCCACAAATTCAAAGGCCCATGCCCATGCCCAATGTTTAAGGGGTTTTGAATGATGATAGTTAAAAGCTCTTTAGCCTTTGTGATAGCGTTTTTTAAATCCAGCCCTTGAGCGAGTAAGCCCACAATCAAGCTAGACAAAGTACAACCCGTGCCATGCGTGTTTTTGGTGTTAAAGCGCTTGGCGTTTAGGATAAATTCAGCGTCTTCTAAAAACACCCAATCGTTGCTAAATTCCCCTTGAAAATGCTCTGTATGCCCCCCTTTAATCACAGCGTTTTTAACGCCTAAATCCCTTAAAACACCCATCGCTTTTGAAGCGCTTTTATTATCTCGCACTTGAACGCCTGTGAGCGCATAAACTTCAGGGAGGTTAGGGGTTAGTAAATTGGTTTTGGGTAAAAGGCGTTTTTTTAAGCTTAAAATCGCCTCTTCTTCTAAAAGCAAAGCCCCATTTTTTGCTACCATCACCGGATCTAAAACGCACAACCCAAAATCGCAAGTTTCTAAAGTGTCTGCTACGCATTCAATGATTTGATTGTTGCATAACGCTCCTATTTTGAACGCTTTGATGGAAAAATCATCTCTAATGGCTAAGATTTGCGCTTTCACGCTCTCTACACTCAATGGATAAACCCCATGCACGCCCTGTGTGTTTTGAGCGGTGATGCAAGTGATCACGCTTGTCCCAAACACGCCCAAAGTTTGAAACGCTTTCAAATCGGCCTGTATCCCAGCGCCCCCACCGCTATCGCTACCAGCAATGCTTAAAACTTGCGGATAAACTTTCACAATACTTCCTTAATAAGGCTATTTTCTAACTCTATGGGCAAGCTTAGAGCGTCTAAAAAATAAAACAAGAACGAACCATTGGAGCCGTTATTTTCTGACACTTTTTTTTGCGCATTAAGAGCGGCTTGTTTATAGAAAGCGCAAAGTTGCGCCATAGAATCTAAAGGGTCTTTTTTCAAACTTAAAAAGCTCGCGCACGCTGCTGTGTGCAAACACCCAGCCCCAGTAATGACAGCTAAATACTCGCTCCCCCCAGTAACGCTAAAAACTTTTTTCCCATCGCTCACGTAATCTGTTTTACCTGTCATTACCGCTACCACAGAATATTTTTGAGCCGCTAATTTGACAATTTCTACAGGCGTGCTGGCATCATGGGAGTCTAGCCCTTTACTTTGGCAAGAAATACCCACTAAAGAGCCTAATTCTGCAGCGTTACCCCTAAGCACGCTAATCCCACCACTTTTCAAAAGCTCTAAACTTGTGTCATGGCGCAAAGCGCTCGCGCAACACCCCACAGGATCTAACACAATGGGTTTATTCAAAGCCTTATAATGTTTGATAGCCTCTTTAGCGCATAAAATCGTGCGTTCATTGAGAGTGCCAATATTGATAGCGAGCGCGTCAGAAATGTTTGCCAAATCTTGCATTTCAGCAATGGCATCACTCATTAAAGGCGATGCCCCTAAGGCTAGCAAACCATTAGCCACGAATTGCGCCACCACATAATTGGTGATGTTATGCACTAAAGGGCGTTTTTGACGTAATTCTTTTAACATTATAAACCTCCTTAAATTTTCTTTTATTATACAAAAAAATCCATTAAGCGGCGCTGTCTTTGAGTTTTAATATAAAAGCGTTCAAAAATGAACTATTTTTCATCAATCTCATCTTTTTTAACCTCATTTTTCTTAAATATAGAACTAGTGAGATCACAAAAGCGGTGGAAAAAACGAGAAAGGCTTGCAGCGACTTTTTCTTTCACCTCTTGATAGCGCAATTTGTCAAACCTGGAGGGTTTTTCTTTAATGATTTTAGGGAATTCTGTCCCGCCAAAGCTAATTTCGCCCCCCCTAAAGGCATGCTGCATGAACGAATAGGCTTTTTCTTCATCCAAGCGGTTTTCTTCTATGAGTTTTTGGAATTCCTCTTCTCTTTTTTGGTGGATATAATCTTGAAAATACGCATGGACTTCTTGGTCTTTGTTGTATTTGTCAATGAAATCCATGATCAAATCTTTTTTATTCCTTAGCTCTATGCTGGAGTTAAGGATCGGCTCTATTTTGGTTTTAACGCCTTGAATTTCTAGATCATCCTCTTTAGCATATTTTTCAATCAAGTTTAAAATATAGTCAATATTGACTTCCACTTGCTTGATGAGTTCAATTTCAAAAATCAAATCGTCGTTGATCTCTTCTTTATCCCTCCCTTTTTCTGGCCTCATTGCATCGTAAAAATCAAGGTATTTGCTTTGATAGTCTTGAAAATCCCTTGGATTGATGTGATCGTCTTTGTTGAAATTTTCAAAGCTGTTTAAAATATTTTCCAATTTCAAAATCTTGCCAAAAAGCTTGATGAAATCCTTTTTCTGGCTTTCTGAAATGATTGGCTCTTTTAAAGGAAATTCTCTTAAAAGCCTTCCAATCAAACCCTCATAGCCCTCGTATTCTTTGTTATTATCAATATAGCCTTTCAAATAATCTTCATATTTTCTTAATAGCGCAATGGTTTGAGCGTCCTTATTGCCAAAAAGCATGAGAGCGTCATTTAAATCCTGCTCTAAATCCCTAAAACACACGATATTCCCATGCGTTTTAACGCTGTCTAAAATGCGATTTGCGCGTGAAAAAGCCTGAATTAGCCCATGGTATTTCAAGTTTTTATCCACCCAAAGGGTGTTGAGCCTTGTAGCGTCAAATCCGGTCAAAAACATATTCACCACCATTAAAAGATCGATTTCACGATCCTTCATTTTTTGAGAAAGATCCTTATAATAGCTTTGGAATTTTTGATCCGAAGTGTCAAAAGAAGTTTTAAACATTCCATTATAATCCGCAATCGCGCCCTCTAAAAAATCCCTTGAGCTTTTGTCTAGCCCGTTAGCGCTTTCATTGTTTTCATCTTCTAGCGCATCAAGTTCTTCATTAGTGCTATAGCTAAAAATGGTAGCGATTTTAAGGTCGTGTTTTTCTTCTTTAAAAGCTAGGTAGTATTTTTTCAGCGCTTCTATACTAGAGCATGCCAGAATGGAATTGAATTTTTTATTTTTAGTGGCTTGATTGAAACGCTCTAAAATGCATTTAGTAATTTCTTTGATCCTCCTAGTATCTAAAAGGGCGTTTTTTTCATCAACCGCTCTGACCTTATTGTCTTTAATATCCTCTTTAGCTTTAATGGTGTTGTGGTATTCCACTCTAAAGGGCAAAACATTTTTATCCCTGATCGCATCAATAATGGTGTATTGGTGGAGGCATGTCCCGAATTTCTGCTCTGTCGTGCCTAACGGGTTGTTTTTATCGCAATTTTCTACAAAAATGGGCGTGCCTGTGAACCCAAAAAGGTGGTATTTTTTAAACGCTTTAGTGATAGCTTGGTGCATGGAGCCTAACTGACTCCTGTGGCATTCATCAAAAATCATCACCACTTCTTCATTAAAAACCGCATGCCCTTTAAGGTGGGATTTAACGAATTTGTCTAATTTTTGGATTGTGGTGATAATGATTTTAGCGTTAGGGTTTTCAAGCTGTTCTTTTAAAATCTTGGTGCTTGTGTTGGAATTGGCGCAATCTTTTTGGAATTTATCGTATTCTTTCATGGTTTGATAGTCCAAATCCTTTCTATCCACCACAAACAAAACTTTTGAGATGCTCTCTAATTCTTTAGCCAGAGTCGCGCTTTTAAAGCTCGTTAAGGTTTTACCGCTCCCTGTCGTGTGCCAGATAAAGCCTTTGCTTTGATTTTTCCCATAAGTTTTACTATTTTGCGTGAATTTGATTTTTTCTAAAATCCTTTCGGCTGCTACGATTTGATAAGGCCGCATCACCAATAAAACCTCATCGCTCGTGAAAACGCAATAACGCGTTAAAACATTCAAAAGGCTGCGCTTTGCAAAAAACGATCGGGCAAAATCCATTAAATCTTCAATATTGTTATTCTTGCTATCCGCCCAATAATTCGTGAATTCAAAAGTATCGGCTTTATGGTTTCTTTCCAGCTGGGCTATTCTTGTGGTGTTTGAATAATATTTACTACTCGTGCCGTTACTGATAACAAAAATCTGCACGAAATCAAAAAGTCCGTCTTCAGCGCTAAAATTATCCCTTTGATAGCGCTTGATTTGATTGAACGCCTCTCTAATCGCTATGCCTCTTCTTTTCAATTCCACATGCACTAAAGGCAAGCCATTCACAAGGACGCTCACATCATAGCGGTTTTCATACTTCCCTTTAACGCTGTATTGGTGGATCACTTGCAAGGTGTTTTTATAGATATTTTTCTTATCAATGATTTTAATGTTTTTGGTTTTCCCGTTCTCTAGCGTGAGATTAAAAATCGGATCTTCTTGGATTTTTCTCGTTTTAGCCTTATAGTCATCGTTTTTATTAGCGATGAATTGGGAATAGAGAGTCTCCCATTCCTTAGGCGTGAAACGATGATTATTAAGCTTTTCTAACTGCTCTTTTAAATTGTCTTTTAATTCTTGTTCTTTGTGGATTTTTTTGAATTCATAGCCTTGTTTTTGTAAAAGCGCGATAAACGCCCTTTCTAACTCTGCTTCACTCTCATAAGCGCTTTTTCTTTCATTATCGCTATGATACTCCGCTATCACGGTGCTTTCATTGCTTTCTGCGATAATCTCATAATTCATGGTTTATGCCTTGAGTGGTTTGAATGCCAATAGTTTTTCTCTGTAATATTCGTATTGCTTTTTCCTGGCTTCTATTTCAGCCGGGATACCGGCTAATAAATCGGTGGTTAGAGCCAAAAATTGATCCAAAATCTTAACGATCTCTTGTTGGATTTCTAGGGGTGGGATGGGGATTGTTATTTTTGAAAGTAATTGCTTTGAAACATTGAAGCGTGTTACACCATTAGCAACTTTTGAAATATTTTTCC
>NZ_VEZH01000013.1:0-52531 GCF_006440215.1 Helicobacter pylori
TATTCCCCCTTTCATTAACCCGCGCAACATTTTTGAACCATTTGATTCGATAAGCCCCATTTTTACATCAGTGGGGCTTACAGAGTTAAATTTAATACAAGGAGAAGATAATGGCAAAAGTAGAAGTGGAGTTAAAAAAACTCCATCAAATTTTAGTGGATGCTGAATATTTTTATCAAGTTCCCGATTACCAACGCCCTTACGTGTGGGATAAGGATCATTTAGGGGCTTTGATTGATGATCTGGTGGGCAGCTATACGAACAACAGAGAAGATGAATATTTTTGCGGCTCTATCGTGATCGCTGAAAATCCAAAAGATAAAAGATGGGATGTTGTGGATGGCCAACAGCGGTTAACGAGTTTTATCATTCTGGCTTGCACGATTTTAAAGCTTTATAAAGATAGTCTTAAGCAAAAATCTAAAGCTTTTATTGAAGAGAGTATTTATGACAGATACGATAAAGAAAAAGAGCGTCTGAAGTTCTTAACCGCTCAAAATTACAATAGTATTTTTGAAAACACGGTGTTAAACCATTTGGAGTTTGAAGACAACATTAAAAAGAGCGAGTTGAATAAGAAATTTGAAGAAAACACTTATTTGCGTAACGCTTATTATTTCAAGGAACTATTGAATGAGAGCATAGAAAATGGTTCCATAGGCGATATTGATGATTTTGTCAAGTGGTTTTATGAACACATTGTTGTGACTAGGATCATTTGTTTTGAGCAAGACAGCGCGATGCAAATCTTTCAAGTGTTAAACGACAGAGGCCAACCCTTAAGCCCTATTGATATTTTAAAATCCAGTTTAATGCAAGAAATCAAACAAGATAGTGAAAAGCGTAAGGATTTTATAACCACTTGGGACAAATTGGTTGAAGCTTGCAAGAGCGTTGAAGGCATAGATATTGATTTGGAAGACTTTTTTAACATGTATTTAGAATACGCTGATCCTAGTGCTTCTAAAAAGAGAGCCGATAAGGGATTAAAAAAGGTGTTCAAAGACAGCAAAAAAGACGCTTGCGAGTTCATTTATGATGTGAGCGCTTTTATGAAATCTTATACCGATTTGTTAAAAAAACCAGACCGATATATTTATTTATTAAGATACCTTCCCTCCAGATTTTGGGCTAGTATTTTAACGACAGCCCTTTATGTCAAATATCCTGATTTTGACGCTTTGAAAAAGCTTTTGGTGTCTTATTACTATCAAACTTGGATTGCAGGAGGCACGATCACGCGCATCAAGCAAACGAGCATCAACATTATCAAAAATGTTAAAAGCAATAAAGACATTGAAACCATTCAAGAGCTTATACTGGATAACATAGAATCTTATAACACCTTTAACCAATACCACTATAACTTATGGGAGAGTTATTCTGTTTATCCTAGCAAATGGTTACGCCCTGTCTTAGCCCTAGCTAATTACTTTATGACAGATGAAGAGAGACCCCATTTTATCGTTATGGATGCCGAAACCCAAGTGGAGCATATTTTACCCCAAAATCCCAAAAAGGGCAGTCAGTGGAATGCGGATTTTAACAAAGAAAAAAGAGAAAAATGGGTGAATAATATCGCAAATTTAACCCTTTTAAAGCGTAAAAAGAACGCGAAAGCTTTAAACGGGGATTTTGATGAAAAAAGAAAAATTTATGGTGGCAAAGACCCAAGCAAAGTGATTAGCTGTTATGACATCACTAAAGAATTGTATAGCGACTATAGGAAGTGGGACGAGAAGTCTCTCCAAAAGCGATACGACTTTTTGTATGGAATTATCACGCCTGTTTTACACATAGAAGGGCAAAAAGAGAAATTTGGAGATGATTTTGATCTAGAATGATTAAAGATCATCAAGCATAAAAGCAACAAAGAGGTGATCAATGCCTAAAAAAGAGCTATTAAAGATGTCAAAGAAAAGGATTTTTAAAGACTTCTTAAAAGAAGTCCAACAACACCGCCCCATTGTTTTCTATACAGACAATGATTGTGATGGCATGTTAGCTGGCAGCGTTTTAATGTCTATGTGTTACAGATTGGGTATTAAAGATTTCTTTTTCTTTAGCCCCTTAAGGAATGCGCATGGCTATGGTTTCACTGATTTAGCCATAAATGATTTATTGTCTAAACCTTGCATCTTTAACCCTAAAACCAACCAATTAGTCCGCTTGGATTGCATTAAAAACCAATTTCAAAAAGATCCCTTATTGTTTAGCGCTGATTTGGGGGCGGATTTGGCCGCTGATACACAATTGCAAGAAATCTTATTAGAGCGTTTTGAACAATGCATCATCACAGACCACCATAAGAGTTTTGAAGTTGATTTGATTGATGAAAATAAAACCGCCTACATTAACCTGAATGATGAAAAAGACGCTAACTATTATAGCGGGGCTTTCACAAGCGCTTTAGTGTTTAGTCAAATCTTTCAAACACAAACCACTCCTTTAGAAAACGAATTGATTGCTATCACGCTTTTAAGCGATCGCATTGATTTGGATCATGGGGATAATTTGGATATGGTTTTAAATTTAGCGCAAGCCAAACATGACCGCATTAAATGCTTTTTCAAAGATAAAGATCTTTCTTTAGCCCAAGACGATTTGGATGGGATTTCTAAATTATACGGCTTTAATTGCATCAATTATATCAACGCTTTAAGCCGTTTGAGTGGGGCTAGAGAGTTTAAGGGTTGTTATGATAGCTATTTGCATTATCTGGTTTTAAAACATTTCAATCCCATAAGCGATCCGCGTTTAAGCGTCTTTAATATTAAGGAATTCAAAAGATACAACGACATTAAAAAGAAAATGGTTAAAGAAAGCGAAGAAAGTGCTCAAGTTTTTTCTTATAACAAAATATTAGTGGCTCTTTTAGATGAAAGCTGCTCTATTAAAGTAGGTGTTAGCGGTTTAGTGGCTAATAACTTTTTAAAAAAATACCCTTCCAATCGCTCCCTTTGTATCTATAGAGATAATAAAGATGGGTATAGCGGTAGCGCTAGAGGCGGTGGGAATTTTTTAAGCCAGATTAAAACCATTCCTTTAATACAAGCTGGTGGGCATGAGGAAGCTTTTGGGTTGAGCTTTGCAAAAGAGGATTTTAAAAAAGTGATCAAAAGCTTACAAGCCTTATAGAGTCAAATAACGCTAATGATGAATTTTAAAAAAAGGACTTGACATGTTATTGGATTATGATTTTTTATTGTTATTGCATGATGAGAACGGGAATCCAACCAGATACTACTATTTGTTACAAGATTTTGAAAAGGATTTTGTGGCTAGTAAAGTGGCTCAAAATGGAGCAAAGCGATTCGTTAAGGAGATCATTGGGAGAGAGAAAGCCTCTAAAACTAAAAACAGCGCCCTTGAAGTTTCTAGCACGAAAGCTTCTGCTATTGAGAACGAAACGACTAAAAGCGGCGATCTTAAAAAAGTGTGTGAGAAAATCAAAAGCGGGCTACCCTTTGGGATCATCTCAGCCTTTAAACCCTTTAAAGACGCTTTTTACAGAGATTTCAATCATAATGAGCAAAAATTACTGATAGGGGCAGCTAAAAGCGGTTGCATTCAATCTAGCGCTGATAAACTGGCTCAGTTAAAAACGCGCTTACTCTACTGGCAGGACAAATCCGTTAAAGTGGATTGGGATAAACCCATTGGGATTAAAGACTTCTTTAAAGGCAATAATTACCTTTATAGGAGGTTTTGTTTTTTATTGGGGAGCATTTTATGGACAGATTTTTAAAGAACAACGCTAAGGCGAGCGTGAAAGACTTCATGTCTAGTAAGGAGTTTGTCGCTAAATACCGATACACCCCCAAGCAAAATACAGAAAGAGCGAAAAAGCTGCAATCGTATTTAGAGAGTAAGCGCGATTTTATAGGGTTTGTTCAAACGCTTAACTCTTTAAAAGACAGCCCGCAAGATCCTTTTTTACCCAATGAAGAAACGAGTTTTTTAGTGTTCGCTAATGAACCTACTATCATATTTAATCTAAGAGATTATTTATTGGTGTTAGCACAAATATTCAACCAACAAGCGATCTGTTATTGTGAAAGCAAATGCCCTATAGAATTGATCAATTCTTCACTGGGTAAGGACTTTAACAAGACGCAAGATAGCTTCTCAGACATCAAATTCTCAACACCCAATAACTTAGAACAATCTCTTAACGCTCTTAAAAACAAGATAAGTGCATTCTTTTCAAAACACCATGATAAACATAACGGCATGGAGTTTAATGAAATAGCTAAAACTCAAATAGAAGTGCTTTATATGCCACAATTTGGCGGTGGTTTTGATGATTTTCGCGAACATCTTGAAGATAGTATTAAAAGTTTTATCAGAGCGAAACAAAATCGTGGTTTTCCCAAAATTTTTGATGTTGCGGACATAGAACAAGAAGAGAGGGAAGTCATTAAATGGCGAGAAAAAGAGAAAGCGTCAAAACAAAGCTATAAACAAAACCTTCAAATCCACAAAATCGCTAACGATTTAAAGCGTGATAAGGTAGTGGATAAAAAAACGATTTTAAGCGTGATAGACGCTGATATGGATCGTGGTTTTATCCCGCCTAAAGATTTGTTAAAGCAATTAGAAAAAATCAGCGCTTCTCTTTCTAAAGACATTGTAATAGCGATAAAGCAAGTAGAAAAATTAGAGCTTAACTACGCACTGATAGACAATATCCAACACAACACGCTTGATGACACGCTTGATTTTACCTTTATTATTGGGGATTCTTTGAGCGTTCAGTCGCTTTATGTTACCTTTAATCTTGTGATTGACATGGATAGGCCTATGAGCGAGCAGTTCCTCAACCATATTGGGGAATTGGAGAGTTTTGAATCTAGAGAGCGAGCGTTAGAGTGGGTGCGATTAGCAGAATCTAAACTGATCATTGAAACGCCCAGAGAAGCGCTAAAAAATGCGGAATTATCGCAAATTGAAGAAATATTGACTGGCTGTATTTTTAATGGCACTTACCGCTTTCAAAACAATCTTAAGGGCAATAGACATGGAAATTTTAAATAAAATTCACACCACAACAAGGAGGAACAACGCCATGTTGAAAAGATAAAGAACATTAAACAAGCGATTGTAGCGGATTTTAAAAATTTTTATCAAGGAGTATTTTATGGGTTTTCAAAACGAAAATAAGTTAGAAGTAGGTGCGTCAGTCAAAGCCACAATCAACGACAAAGTGGTGGAGGCTAAAGTCATTAATATTGGGTTTAATCGTGTAACCTTAAGGAGCCAAAAAGGCAACGAAGCTTCTTACGCTTTCAATAGCGAAAAATTCTTAAAATGGTTTCATAAAGTGGATTTAAACGAAGTTGCGAAAAATCACGCTGAAAGCGGTAAGAAAGACATTTTAGAAGGTCTTAAAATCGTAACTAGCGGTCCGAGTGTCAAGGAAAGGACTACTACTCCTAAAGAAAAAGAGGATAGGTTTAAACTCGCTTTTGGATTTAGAGAAGCTAACGAGGAGGGTGTTAGTGTGTCGGAGTTTATGATTAGAGATTATACTTTAACCGAGAGAAAAGGCAGGCTCGGGGTGTTATTATCGCCGATGTTATTTGGTGGTAGTGGTAATCAAATTTCGGCGCTTATTATTACCGCCCTTGCGAATGCGAAAGGGTATAATAAGCATACCGATGCGGAGTGGTTTAAAATGATTGAGAGTCGTAATGAGGAATTGTGCGATGTGGATAGTTTTGATAATCTGGATAGGGTCGCTCTTACCTTGTATTGTAATGTAATTAAGTATTATGCGGAGGGTAGAGAGGAGTTTCAAAACGATTTTAACAATTTTTCCCCTGATGGTTTTTGGGCGAAATATTTACCTAAAAACAAAAATGAGGCGTTGTTTGTGGCTCAATTGATTTGCGATGGCGGTATCAATAAATATGGATTAAGTTGTGCGGGTCTTACTGAAAATTTGTTAAAAGACATTGAACCTAATCTCGGTTTAGCGACTATGGGTGAGATTGATGAATATCTCGCTAATTTAGATAAAGAGGAGGCGGAGTTAAAAGAATAACCTCCTCCCCCCCTTTTTTACTTTGTAAAGGGGCTTGGCTCTTTTTTATTTCTTATTTTTCTTTTATTGATTGATAGCGATTAAAGTCGTTTGAATCCATTGATAGCACTCTTTAAGAAATCGTGCGCAAATACCCGTTTTCGCTCAGCATGACATACAAGCGCCCCATGATTTCTTTCTTTTCTTCCATGTCTAGTTGGTTGTTGTCTTCAATTTTTTGTTTTAAAAGGCGCTCGATCTCTTTAGTGTCATAGTCTAAATCATCTAGCACATCTAAAATCGTTTGGGCTTCGCAAATATCTTCCACTTCATAATCGCCTTTTCCATCAAAAACCACGCTAAATTCCGTAGGGTGCGTGAATAAATTGTGTTTCATGCCTAAAACTTCTTGATACGCTCCCACTAAAAAGAACGCTAAAAAGTATTCTTCTTCATCTATATCTATATCGTGCAAAAACAAGGGCTTTGTGGAATCAAAAGCGATTTCCCCATCGCTATCGCAAGTAATATCCCACAAACTCGCGCTCCTGGTGGGCTTTTCATCTAATTTGTTCAAGGGCATGACCGGGAAATTCTGTCTTAAGCCCCAATAATCAGGCAAGCTTTGGAAAAACGAGCAATTCAATAAATAGCGCTCTTGGACCTGCTCTTGAATGCGTAAAATATCGTTATGATCCTTAACATAAAGCAACTGCACCGCTTTTTTGACGATCAAATGGGCTAAAACTTCAGTGTTGCTCCTGTCAATCAAATCAATATAGCCCAGATCAAAAAGCGTGAATAGCGACTCGGTGTGATCAAAACTATCATGCAAGTATTCAATGGCGTTTTTTTCATTGATATTAGCGAGCAAGTCTAGCATTTCATCAATCAAGGGAGGGTTATTACTTTCTTTGATTTTTAGGGATTTTTCATTGTATTCATGCGAAAACAATTCTAACACTGGGGCCACTAAAACGGCATGGTTAGCGGAAATATAACGGCCTGATTCAATGAAAATATCCGGCTCTATTTCCTGCTTATTTTTCACAATTTCCCTCAATAAAAACACCACATCAGCGCTGAATTCCTCTAAAGTGTAGTTCTTGTCTTGGTGGTGCTTGTGTTGGGTGTATTCTACGGCTAACCCCCCTCCAATATTCACGCTATTAAGATTTTTAGCGCCCATTTTACGCAATTCTGCATACAAGTTTCCCGCTTCTCTTAAAGCCTTTTTTAAGGGCGAAATATCGCTGATTTGAGAGCCTATGTGGAAATGTATCATGTGGAAATGCTCTAGTAAGTCGTTTTCTTCTAAAAGGCGCATCGCTTCTAAAACTTCAGTGCTGCTAAGACCAAATTTAGAATTGATCCCCCCACTCTTTGCCCAAACGCCAGTGCCAGTGCTGTGCAAACGGATGCGAATGCCAATTTTAGGGCAGGCTAAAAACTCGTTTTGTTTAGCCACAGCGATAATGGTTTTTAACTCGTTCAAACCCTCAATCGTTAAAGTGATTTCATGCTGCATGCTTTTAGCGATAAAGCCAAGCTCAATCATTTCTTTGTCTTTAAAGCCATTCACGGTGATAGGGGCTTTAGGGTTAGTGTAGCTCATTGCGATGATGAGTTCAGACTTGCTCCCGGCTTCTAAGCCGTAATCCAAACCCTTAGCCCCTTGCACTAAAGGGAAAACAAACGAGGGCATTTGATTGACTTTTAAAGGGAAAACCGCCTTAAAAGCTCCGCTGTATTGATACTCTTTAATCGCTGAAGAAAACGCATCAAACAGGCTTTTGATTTGTTTTTGCACCAAATGGGGGAATCGCACCAACAAAGGCCCTCTATAACCCTTATCGCGCACGCTTTGAACGATTTCTAAAAGCGAGGGGTTTTTGCCATGGCAAACTTTAACCAAGCCTTTTTCTATCTTAAATTCGTTATTGCTCCAAAATTTAATCCCATAATCATGGACTTCTTGCATTTTTTATCCTTTTGTTACGATAAGGTTTTAAAGAGATGGGGGTTATTTTTAAAATCTTTAATCGCTTCTTCATAAACTTTTTCAATTTGAATGACTGAATTTTCTAAAGTGTAATTTAAAGCGCTTTTAGCGTATTCGTTTTGCATTCTTTCTCTTTCAAGCTTGTTTTCTAACCACCAGTCTATTTTAGCGCTCAAATCTTTAGCGTTATTAGGCTCAAATAGTGATCGTTCATCTAGCGCGAATTGCCTGGTCGCGCTTAAAGGGCTATTGGCGATAATAGGCACAATCCCTACGCTAATAGCTTCTAAACACGCAATCGCTTCGCTTTCCACATTGGCCGTGTGCGCATAAAGGGTGCAAGTTTTTAAAATCTCTAACAATTCGTTGGAATTGACAAACCCAAACTCCGTTTTTACGCCTAGTTTTTGGGCTAAAAGTTTGATTTTTTTCTCATCAGGCCCTTTGCCTTTGAGCAACAATACAATATCTTGTTTGTATTTGCTTAAAGCAACCGCTTGGATTAAAACGCTTTGATTTTTTTCATTAGAATAGCGCCCTACCATAGCGATTTTAAAGGGTGTGGTGTCAAAAAGGCTTTTTTGCGGGTGTTCAAATCTAAACATGGGATCAAAGCCGTTAGAAATAGCGTATTTTTTCCCTCCATAGTTGTATTTTTCTAATTCTTCTACAATGAATTTTGATGGGCAATGGATATGGTGGATATAGCGGTAATGCGAAGATTTAAACCACGAAAAAAGCATCATGTTGAACCAAGAAAACCACCCCAATTTCATGTTATAGGAAATATGCTCTGGCTGTAAATGGAAAGAGCCAATGTAAGGCACTTGCATTTCTCGCGCGATTTTTACGGCTGTTTTTTCTAGCAAAAAAGGCAAATAAGTATGGATCATATCCGCTCCCTTAAAAGCCTTTCTTAAGATTTTTTCATCGGGTTTAGCAAAAAGGATGTGTTGTTTGTGTGAAATTTCTGTAACTAGGGGGATGTAGTGCTCTTTAAGGTTGTAATACCCTTCTTCTTCACTCCCTAAATTATCCACATAAGGGGCGACCACTCTCATCACATGCCCTCTTTTTTTCAGCGCTTCAAAAAAACGAAACGCTGTCATAGAAGTGCCATTACTGGTGTCTTTAAAGCTATCCACGACTAAAACAATAACCATTTAACTACTCTTCTTTAAAATTGAATTTAAAAGGCTTTTTATCAAACACCACGATTTCTATCATTCCCTCTAAAACCTGAATGTCTAACACAAACGCCTCTATTTTTATTTCAGCTTTTTTCACGCCATCTTGAACCACTTGCGCTTTAATGAGTGCTTCTTGATTCAATTCTAGGGGGGCGTAAAAATTGATGTTATTAGAAACTACTACGCTGTGTCTTTTATTCAACGCGCACAAGGCCGCATAATTGCACGCAATCAGCACAAACCCGGCATGCACAAAATTTTCTTCATACACCATGCTTTCATTGCCCTTGAAACGCGCATGGGCTATATCTTTTTCTAAAACGACCAATTCAGTGCCAACGCTTGGTTTGAAATTCTTACAAGTCTCTAAAGAGTCATAATCCACACGAACGACTGATTCTTGCACTATCTTAATCCTTTATTAAAACTAACGCTTGCTTGGTTTAAGCATTTTAAAATACCCCCTTAAAGGAGCGTCATACCCCTCTAAAGTTTTAGAGGGATCTGTTTTATCCAAAAAATCTTCTAAACTCTGCCCCAAAATAAAATCCGTTTTACGCTGTTCTTTAGGCGTGGTCTTTGAAACGCTAAGAACCTCAAAATTTTCAAACCCTACCCTTTCGCACCACCCTTTTAGCGTGCTAACACTGGGGATAAAATAAACGTTTTTCATTTTAGCATAAGTTTTTTTAGGGCAAAGGGCGATGTCTAAGGGCGAATCAATGATTAAGGTATCCAACACCAACTCCCCTTTTATCTTTAAAGCATGATACAAGGCTTTTAAGGTCTCTAGTGGGCTTTTTCTGTGGTATAGCACCCCTAAGCAAAAAATGACATCAAAAGCGTTAGGGTATTTTTCATGCAAATCCTCTACCCCTAAAGACTCATAAATGATTTTTTTTTCTTTATCAAAAAAGGGGGCTAAAAATTCAAATTGTTTTTTGACTAAAACGCCCGGATCAAACCCCACCAAACTTTTAGGCCCATGTTCTAGCATTTTAAACAAGTAATAGCCGTTATTGCAACCCACATCAGCCACAACCTTATCTTTTAAAGGAGTGGCGTTTTTGACTAGATCCCATTTAATGGAGCTATCCCATTCGCTATCAATCTTGATTTGAGAAATTTCAAAAGGGCCTTTACGCCATGGCCTTAGGGCCATGATTTCTTCTAAAAGGGTTTTTGGATCGGATTTATCGTTACAAATGAGCATGACTTACCATAGCGTGGGGGTTTTTTTAAAAAAGGGGGGGTTTAGAAGGGATTCTAAATGATGGGAGCTAATCCCATAAATAAAAGCGAAATTAAACGCTAAATTTTTTAATTGCTCTTTTAAGTTGTTTTGGGTGGTGTAACAATAAGGGTTGGTTTTTTTAAAGAAAACCGCGCTGTTTTTACGGCAAAACACGACAATTTTCCCCCACGATAAAATCTCAAAGGCTTTTTGAAGCATCATTTCAAACAATTCTTTTGAAGTCTCAGCGACAACCACCCTTGCCGTTGCGCCATAAGGGGCTATTTCTAGATTCTTATTCACAAAAAAGGGTTTGCAATGATCTAAAGGGTATTCTTTTTTGCCCAAAAGATTCAAATCAAACGCAATTTGTAATTTCTCGCACAATTGAATCACCCTTTTTAAAGGCTCTAAAAAGATGCATGGCATTTTTAATTCGTATTCTTGTTTTTCATAGACTAAAGCGCTGCAAAAAAAGGATTGGTTGAGAATCATTAAACGGCTTTCTTTCAAATCTTCTTTCAAGTGCTCTTGCTTATAAAACAAATGGAGCCACTCCAATTTATCAAAAAAGGCTATTTTACACCCCTCTATAATGAATAAATCTTCAAGGCTCTCTTTCAAGCACCACACAAAATCGCTCATTATGATTTTAGAAGCGATCTCTAATTCTATGGGGCTCAACAACGCTCCAACCACGCGCTCATTCAACAAGCAAAATTTAAACAAATGGTTCAAAGAATGCTCTATATCTTTAAGCTTGATCCATGCCACATCCCTATCGCTTAAAGGATATTCTCCTGTGTATAAAATCCCATAAGCCCCTAACTCTAAAGCTTTAGGAATGAGAGCATGATCTTTAGCGGCAAATAAAGAGCCTTTTTGCACTTTATTTAAAGACAAAACAATAGAATTAAAATAGCTGATTGAGGGTGTGTTTTGCAATTCACCCAAACTCAATTCTACGGCTTCATTCACCCCTAATCGCATTTAACTGATCAAACTTCCTGCAATTTTTTCTTTGGTAGGGCTGATTAAAGCCAGATTATCGCTATCTCGCACCGCTAAAATCATGCCCTCACTCATTTCGCCCATAAGCTTGGCGGGTTTTAAATTAGCCACCACGCACACCATTTGACCCACCAAGCTTTCAGGCTCATAATCCAAAGCGATCCCTGAGATAATCTGCCTCAAACGATTTTCGCCTAAATCCACTTTTAAGCGCAATAATTTATTGGACTTTTCAATCCTTTGAGCTTCTTTGATAAGCCCCACTTTAATCTCTACTTTTTTAAAATCCTCAATGCTGATATAGTTTTCTTGTTTTAGTGGGGCTTTTTCTTTTGTGTCTTTTTTTTCTTTTTCGTTTTTTTCTGGTGGGACTTCTCCCGCTTTTTCAGTCTTTTCAATTTTCTCAATTTTGCAAAATAAAGGCTCGGTGTCTTGTAAAATCATATCTTGTAATTCTTTGGCTTTAAAAAAGCGTTCGTAATTATGGGGCGTGATTTCTGCATGAAAAGCGTTCGCTAATTTAGCCGCGCTCTTTGGCATGAACGCATAAAGCAAAAAGCTTGATTGTAAAAGCACATTTGCGATCAAACTCAATAAGGCTTCTAGTTTTTCTGATTCGTTGTTTTTGTGCAAAACCCACGGCTCTTCTTTAGCGATGAGTTTGTTTAAAAAATCATAAATGTTAAACAATTCCTCTAAAGCTTTATGCAATTGCATTTTAGGCACAAAAGAATGAGCGTTATCTAAAATTTGATGCGCTTTTTCTAGCTCTTTAGGATAATACGCGGTGATTTTGGCACTTTTTAGAGAATAATTGAAATATTTTTTAGCCATGCCTAGCAAGCGATTCAGCAAATTCCCCAAATCGTTATTCAAATTTGCGTTGATCCTTTCTGTTAACGCTTTTTTAGAAAAATCCCCATCTTGCCCAAAAGGCACCTCACGCAATAAAAAATAGCGTAATTCTTCAATCCCATACTCCATAGCGAGCTTTTGAGCGTCTAAAACATTACCCAAGCTCTTACTCATTTTCACGCCCTCTATCGTCCACCACCCATGCACGCAAAGCTGTTTGAATAAGGGCAAATTCAAGCTCATCAAAAAAGCTGGCCAATAAATAGCATGGAAGCGCAAAATATCCTTACCAACAATATGCCTAGCGCGTTCAAAATGCGCCATTTTATTGTCTAAACCATTCAAATACCCTAACGCGCTCGCATAATTCAATAAAGCGTCCAGCCAAACATACACCACATGTTTAGGATCGTTCATTTTTTTAGGCAAAGGAATGCCCCATTCAAAGCTCGTGCGCGTGATAGACAGATCCAATAAACCCTGCTCAATAAAAGAAGTTACCTCATTTTTACGATAAATAGGCAAAATCGCTTCAGGATTTTTAGCGTAAAAATCCAATAAAGGCTTCTCATACGCGCTCAATCTGAAAAAATAACTCTCTTCTTCTAAAAGCGTGGTCTCCCTCAAGCAATCAGGGCATAGGACTTTATCGTTCGTGTTGTCCGTTTTAGAGATCGCGCAATAGCTCTCACAGCTCACGCAATAATACCCGCTATAAGCGCCTTTATAAATATCCCCTTTTTCAAACATGATTTCAAAGGCGTTTTGCACGCATTTTTGATGCTCGCTGTCTGTGGTGCGGATAAAACTATCATAATCTAAATTGAAAAAATCCCACTGGTCTTTAAAAATCGCACTAATGCTATCAGCGTAAGCTTTAGGGCTTTGATTCCTCAGTCTTGCACTTTGTTCGATCTTTTGCCCATGCTCATCGGTGCCGGTTAAAAAAAAGACTTCTTCGCCTTGAAGCGTGTAATACTTCTTTAAAGTATCCGCAATCAAAGTCGTATAAGCATGGCCAATGTGAGGGATGTCATTCACATAATAAATGGGGGTTGTGATCAGTGATTTTTGCATCTTTATAATCGTGTTACCTTAAATTTGTTCAAATCTCTTAATTTTAACATGCTTTTAAAAATTTAGAGAATAGAGGTTGGATTTATGCTTATTTGTGGGGTGTTTTTAGCTTAAAATTCATTATAATTAACGCTCAAAAAATTGAAAAAGAGTTCAAGGAATAGACAGATGATTTCAAAATTTTTGCTCAAAAGCATGTTCAAGCAGTGGAAAAACGGCGATTATCAGGTCGTTTTTTGGGATAATAGCGTTTATAGGAATGGCGAACATTCGCCTAAATTCACCCTTAAAATCCATCGCCCCCTGAAATTTAGCGATATTAAAAAAGACATGTCTTTGACGATCGCTGAAGCTTATATGGACGGCGTGATTGATATTGAAGGCTCTATGGATGAGGTGATGCACTCTTTGTATTTGCAAACCAATTATGAGCATTTGCACAAACATGATAGCGCTAAAGCCGTTCAAAAACCCCTTAAAGAAAGCTCCAACATTTCTAAACATTACGATCTAGGGAATGACTTTTATTCTATCTGGCTGGATGAGACCTTAAGCTATTCATGCGCTTATTTCAAAAAAGACGATGACACCCTCCATGCCGCCCAGCTCCAAAAATTAGATCACACTTTAAAAAAGCTCCACCTAAAGCCTGGCGAAAAACTGCTGGATATAGGCTGTGGCTGGGGCTATCTCTCTGTAAAAGCCGCGCAAGAATATGGGGCGGAAGTGATGGGAATCACCATTTCTAGCGAGCAATACAAACAGGCTAACAAACGAGTCCAAGAGCTAGGCTTAGAGGATAAAGTAACGATCAAATTATTGAATTACCAGGATTTAGACGGGCGCTTATACCGCTTTGATAAGGTGGTGAGCGTGGGCATGTTTGAGCATGTGGGTAAGGATAATTTGCCCTTTTATTTCAAAAAAGTTAAAGAAGTGTTAAAGAGAGGCGGGATGTTTTTGCTCCACTCCATTTTATGCTGTTTTGAAGGCAAGACTAACGCATGGGTGGATAAATACATCTTTCCAGGCGGCTACTTGCCCTCTTTAAGAGAAGTGATGAGCGTGATGAGCGAATGCGACTTCCACTTGCTCATGGCTGAAAGTTTACGCATCCATTACGCTAAGACTTTAGACATTTGGCGGGACAACTTCAACCACAATCTAGACCAAGTGAAAAGACTCGGCTATGACGAACGCTTCATCCGCATGTGGGATCTGTATTTAAGGACTTGCGCATCCGCCTTTAGGGTGGGGAGCGCGGATTTATTCCAATTGCTTTTAACCAACAGCGTGGATAACACTTTCCCCTTAACCAAAGAATACATCTACCAATAATTTCAGATTTTAGCCCCTTCTTTTAGGCTAACTTCTGGCAAACTCTCCACATACAAACTCTGTGATGGGAAAGCAAAACTCAAATGGTGCTTTTCTACAATCCCCATGATTTTTAACATCACATCTTCTTTGACTTCTAGCCATTCTTCCCAAACCACTGTTTTAGAAAAGCAATACACTAAAATATTAATAGAGCTGTCCGCAAACTGATCTAAAAAGACAAACAGATTGTTTTTATACCCTAAAAAATCGTCAATAGAAACAATATCTTTTTTAAACATGTAGCGGTAATCGCTCGCATTTTGCAAAGCGCTATCGGCTCCATTGGCGATTTTAGGGTGGTTTTCTAGCATTTCTTTAATGTCTTTCACGCAAAGCTGTAAGGCGCTTTGACTAGAGCTATAGGTTAAGCCTATTTCCATTTTAATACGCCTTCCCACTTTACGCCGGCTCCAATTCCTGATGGGTTTTCCAGCTAACTCTGAATTAGGCACGGACAAAAGAGCGTTATCAAAAGCTCTGATCGTGGTGCGCCTTAACCCCATTTCCACCACCGTACCCTCCACTTCACCGCACACGATCCAATCCCCTTGAGAAAACGAATTGTCTAACAATAAAATGACAGAAGCAAAAAAATTCGCCAACACATCTTTAACCGCCAAAGCCACAGCTAACCCCCCAATCCCTAAAGAAGCGATGATGGCTGAAACGTTAAACCCTAGTTGTTTCAAAACCCCTAAAAGCGTGACAATAAAAATCAAAAAATACACGACTTTTAAAATCAAGTTGATCACTTCTTTTCTAAAATTGTGCGTGCTTTTGGTAGCCATATTCGTAACTAGCGCTTCCCCATAGCCTTTAAAAAGCGCTATCACTAACCATGCTAAAAGCATGATATACACCGCACCCACCCACATAGAAACTTTAGGGGGCGATGCGTTAGGGTAGTAGAAAATATCTAAAGCCACATCGCAACTAAATAACGCTAAAAAGACAGAAACCGGCGAAACAATGCTGCTTTGCACATTGACATGCATTTTTTTATTGCGCTGCATGATTTCAAAAATACGATCTAACAATAAGGCTAAAAGCCAAGTGATCAACTTCCTTAAACCCAGCAATAAGGCTAAAATCGTCAAAGCCAGCACGATTTTACTCACTTGCAAGCTATGGGTTGTGAAAGGCAAAACCTTGCTGATTTTGTTTAACACAAAATCCATATTCACTTCCATGATCAAGTTTTTAGGAAGCACTTCTTTAGGGTGGTTTTTAATGTAACGCAAGACTTCGGTATAAGTGTTCAAACGCAATTCATAATCGCTAAACATCTGCTCTAATTCATGCATTTTGACATTGTTTAAATTTTTAGGGAAAGTGTAGAGTTTGAATTGCCCTAAACGCAAAAGGAAAGCATCGCTGATACTTTCCACATCTTTTTGTTCGCTAAAAATATCAATACTGCTCCTGATTTTATCTATAAAACGATACAAAATTTCATCTATCAACAAAATATCTAAAGACAATCTGTCTTTCATGAAAGTGTAGAAATCATCGCCCTTAATGCTTCTTGACAAACGCTTTTTGATTTTCTCTTGCTCTTTTAAATTTTGATTGATGTCAATGCCAATTTTATCCCTTTCATTCAACACTTTAGAAGTCAAACTTTTAATCAAGTCATTCTTTTGGGTGTTATACAGAGAGATTTCAGCGCTTCTTTCAGGGTTTTTTTTGTAAGTTTCAATGACTTGATTGAGTTGGTTGATTTGATTGAAAATTAAAAACAAATCCACCGCATCTGTTTCATGCTCTTCAACCGCCCTCAAAGGATTTAAAAACAATAATAATACCAATGCCCACCACAATAATAAACGCATGCAAAACCCCATTAAAACAAGATAAAATCTTTCTCACAATTTCCAGCGATTATACCAAAAATTAGAAACGCTTCGCCCCATAAAGTTGCCCATGCGATTTGAAAACGCTTTTTATTTATCCCTAAAAAGCGGGCTTTAGCTCAATTGTGAGCCTCTTTTTAGATCGCTATATTGCTTGATACGATGCTTTGAGTATTTTTACATTTTACAATTAAAACAAAGCCTTAATTTTTAACAAATCTTGCTTTATTTAATATTTTTATAGTAGGATTTCGCATAGGTCGTAGTCAAAAAGCTTTCCCTGTTCGGTGCGATAAAGTCACGGATAATGTGCGTATCTTTCATTCTTACATGTTTCACTTTTTATGTTTTTATAACCGCTTTTATTTAATGTTTTCATGTATAAGATCTGTGTTTTAGAGATTTCCAACCCTACCTCTTGTCATTGGGCTATTTTGATGATCAATCTTTAGAAGAAAAAACCATAAAAACGTAGTATCCTATGCCTATAAGAAAAACAAGAATTAAGAAAATGAGCAATCCCCACTCTAAAGAATCCATAACTCCTCTTTAAAGAATGTCAAAAGTGGTGCGCTTGGCAGGACTCGAACCTGCGACCTACGGCTTAGAAGGCTGTTGCTCTATCCAGCTGAGCTACAAGCGCATGATACTGGCGTTAGGTGGTGCGCCCGAAGGGAGTCGAACCCCTAACCCCCAGATCCGAAGTCTGGTGCTCTATCCAATTGAGCTACGAACGCTTACAATTCAAATAAAGAAACGACTAATATAAATTTGGTAAAACGCTTATTTATGAGATGGGGTGGAAGATGGGAATTGAACCCACGACCCTCAGGACCACAATCTGATGCTCTAACCGACTGAGCTACTCCCACCATTCAATGAAAGGAAGCGATATTCTACCAAAGAATTTTAAACAGAACAATAAATGATGCAAAAAAGTGGTCGGGGCGAAAGGATTCGAACCTTCGACCCCTTGGTCCCAAACCAAGTGCGCTAACCAGACTGCGCTACGCCCCGAAATTTTCACATGAAGCGTTATTATAGCTGAATTTTTTGATTTTTGAGCGTAATTTTTCAAAAATACCGCTAAAATCAAAAGTGGCACTCAAAAATGATACCAATCCAACTCCCCCACCCTTTTAAAAAGCTGCTTTTTTAAAAACAGCTCTAAACGATTTTTAAGCTTTTCGTTTCTTAAAAACTACTTTCGTTTTTTCATTTCACTAGAAACTTTTTCATAATGTTCCATGTGTTTTTTGCTTAACTCTTTGGTAATATTCACCATCACTTTGTGATAGGCTTGATTCATGATTTTTCTAATGGCTTGGTCATGGTCGGTTTCTTTAATCTTATGCACAAAAGTTTTGGGGACAAAACCTCCAGAATTGGCGCGGCTCAATTCCACTCTTTCAATCACAGCCTTAATCTTTGAAACATCAATACCAAAACTATGGATAATATCTTCACTTTTTGGCTCAACAAAATTCAAGTTCAAATACCCTGAAGACATGTCTATCACTCTTTCTTCACTGAGCGCATCGCTCCCTTCTACAATATCTTCTAAGATAGCCACATTCCCATCCATGCGTAAAACAAGCAACGCTTTTTCTTTGATGTCTTGAGGGATTTCGCTAACATCTTTAAATTGCGAAACGCTATAGCCTTTCCTCTCTAAAAAACTACTCAATTGGAGGAATAAAGACTTCTCAAACTCTTTTTGATAATTTTCAGGGATAACTTTATTAGCCTCTATCTTAGGATCGATTAAGACAACTAAATGACCATTTTTAGGCTCTTGCTTGCCTTTAATAGGGTAGTGGAAATGCAAATCCACTGACTCGCCCGTATTATTGTGCTGTTGCTTTGCAGGCATTCCATCAGCTAGAGCCGTATAAAACGCCCCACTCACTAATAACGATCCTAAAACTACCGCTAAACTACCTTTTTTCATTAACTTCCTTTCTTTCTTTTTCTTTAAAATCAATTCCTAATCTTACCCAAAAAATCCCACTTTTTATCTCTATTTTTACGGATAATCATTCCCATTCAATCGTTCCTGGTGGCTTAGAAGTAATATCATACACCACCCTATTGATACCGCTCACTTCATTAGTGATACGATTAGAAACCTTTTCTAAAAAAGAATGCTCTAAAAATGAAAAGCTCGCTGTCATGCCATCGCTCGCATTGACCGCCCTTAAACAAATAGCGTTTTCATAAGTGCGGTTATCCCCCATAACCCCCACAGAATTGACATTCAATAGCACGCAAAAAGCTTGCCAAACCTTGTCATACAAATTGGCTTTTTTAAGCTCTTCTATAAAAATAAAATCCGCTTCTTGCAAACATTTGATCTTACTCTCACTGATTTCGCCCAAAATCCTTACAGCAAGCCCAGGCCCTGGAAAGGGGTGGTGCATTAAAAAATCCTGGCTAACGCCCAATTCCTTACCCAACAAACGCGCCTCATCTTTAAACAATTCCCTTAAAGGCTCTATGAGTTTAAAGTCCATCCATTCAGGCAGTCCGCCCACATTATGGTGGGTTTTGATCACTTTTGAAGGCCCTTTAACGCTCACGGATTCAATCACATCAGGGTATAAAGTGCCTTGGGCTAAAAACTCAATTTTGCCTTTTAAATGGTGCTTCTTGGCTTCTTTTTCAAACACTTCAATAAAGGTTTCGCCGATGATTTTTCGCTTCAATTCAGGCTCGCTCACGCCCTTTAATTTAGACAAAAAGATTTCTTTAGCGTCTATCGTGTTTAAAGGGATTTGCAAGTCTTTAAACATCGCTTGCACCCTTTCTTTTTCATTTTTACGCAACAAGCCATGATCCACAAAAACAGCGATCAAATTATCCTTAATGGCTCTGTATAATAGCGTAGCGACCACCGTAGAATCCACGCCCCCACTCACCGCACACAAAACCTTAGCATCAGCAATTTTTTCTTTCAATCGCGCGATTTCTCTTTGAGCGAAATGCTGCATCCCCCAAGTTTTTTCACAGCCGCAAACTAAAAGGGCAAAATTTTCTAAAATCTTACCCCCTTCTTCGCTTTGAATGACTTCTGGGTGGAATTGCAAGCCAAAAATCTTGCCGTTTTCAATCGCACAATGGGGCGAATTAGGGCTTTTTGCAAGGGTAGTGAAGCCTTTAGGCAATTCTATGACTTTATCCATATGGCTCATCCACACAAGGCTTTTGGTTTTCACGCCTTCAAAAATCACAGAATCTTGGGTGATTTCTAAAACAGCCTTACCAAATTCTTGCTCGTTCGCACCAACCACTACCCCCCCAAAAAAATCCACCAAATACTGCATGCCGTAGCAAATCCCTAAAATCGGCACATTTAAATCAAAGATTTTCCCATTAGGCTTGTAAGCGTCTTTAGCATACACGCTCGCTGGCCCCCCACTCAAAATCAAACCTTTAGGGGCTTTTTTTTGAACGTTTTCTATGCTTTCAAAAAAAGGGACTATTTCTGTATAAATCCCGCTCTCTCTCAATCTTCTAGCAATCAGCTGTGTGTATTGGCTCCCAAAATCTAATACTAAAATCATCGCTCATTCTTTATTTTTGTTTGTGTTTTATCATATTGGCTCTTATAATCCACTCTGTGGCTCTCAGCTAACTCAGGCGCTTTTTGCACAAACCAGCGTTCTAATTTTTCTAATTCGTATCTGTAATTTCCACCTTTTGAGCAATATTGAGTATCAATCAGCGAAAACGCATAGAGCGTTTTATTTTCTTTAGATTGGAATAAAAACTCCTTATGGAATAGCGCTTTTTTAGGCATGCCGCTCATCAGAGCCTCAGGCAATAAAAAAGCGTCAAAATCACAAAGAACTTTTTTACTCAACTTGTTGCTTTTGGTGAAAACAAAAATGATCTCTTTTTTCATGTCTTGTTTAAAAGCTAATGAAAGCACATTCAAAAAGGGTGGGGTTAAACTTTTATCCACCCTAACCTTAAAGGCTTTAGAATCCCCTAATAAGACCCCCATAAACAAAACCAACCCCACGCAACATTTCAAACCCGTTTGAAAAATATTCATCTTTTATCCTTATAAGCATCAATATTGAAAACAGAAATTAAACGCACTGATTGGGTATTATAATATAAAAATTGAGAATTACGCTTTAGCTTGGCTAGCGCTCAAGTCTTTAGCGCTTAAGTTTTTCTAAAACACTCTCATGCTAGTATTTTCACTCCTTTTAAGCCCCAATAATGCTTGGTGTTGAAATGGAATGATAGGGCTTGACCAGTTCATACCTTCTAAGTCTTCTGATATTAACTAAGGCGGTATTGGCTGAAATGGCTTGTGTCATGCTACTTGTGGGGCGTAAAGAAGTGAGCGTATTCACATGCCCTCCATTGCATCGTGGGTTTCTAACCCTGACATCTTCTGGGTCATACCACGCCCCTTTTTGGATACTCAAAACCCCTTGACGGATATTCTTAGTTACAAACGCCCCTGCTAACAATCTCCCCCTAGCGTTAAACACTCCTACAATTTCACCATGCCTAATGCCTAATTTATTAGCGTCTAGTTCGTTGATCATTACAGGCTCTCTGCCTTGAATTTTATACACGTTCCTAACCCAAGTGTTATCAAGCTGTGAATTGACACGGTATTTTGGGTGCGGAGAGATTAAATGGAACGGGTAAATCTCAGCCATTTTAGAGCCTAGCCACTCAAGCTGGCTCAAACCAAGTAGGATGCCCTTTAAAATCGGCCCGTTTAAAATCCGCGCATTTTTGAGAAAAAATTTGAATTTTCCCGCTCTCTGTATCCAGCTTATTATTAATAGGGTCTTGCCTGAATTTCGCATGACGCACAAACTTTCTCGCATTTTCAGGGATTTCAAACTCCACAAAGCCATCCCTCCAAAACTGATCAAACGATTTCAAAGTGGGGCCATCGCTTTTTTCATAAAGGCCCTTAATCCATTCCATGTAACTCTTAGATTCAGTGAATTTCTGCTCTGTTTCATTGCCCCCAATGCGTAAAGCAAGCTGTCTGAAAATCTCATAATCGTCTTTAGATTCATAAACAGGCTCTACCACCTTACGCATGGCATAAACCACATTCTTAGAATAACTCCCTCCAAAAGTAATATCATCTCTTTCCATAGTGCTAGTGGAAGCAAAGACAATATCAGCAAATTTTGCCGTAGGCGTCCACCAAGGCTCATGCACGATCACGCAATCTAAGGTCCTTAAAGCGCGAATCAGCTCGTTTGTATCAGCTTCATGCCCTAACAAATCCGTCCCGCAATTGTAGATCATTTTGATTTTAGGTAATTTGAGTTTTTTACCCATAAAATCAATTTCTTTATCCGGATTTAAAATCGCTTCAGAAATTCTAGATGCTGGAATAGCGCTTTTTACAGAATTATGCCCTTGTGAAATCATAGGAACAATTCTTGCCCCTGAGCTCGCTTGAGCGTTCCCTCCATAATGCATAGAAAAGCCAAAGCCCCCACCCGATAAGCCCACTTGACCAATCATACTAGCTAAAACAATTAACGCCCAATCCGGTTGCTCGCCATACTGAGCTCTTTGCATGGCCCAATTACCCGCTAAAAAGTGCGCTTAGAGACAAACAAATCCGCTAATTCTTTGATTTTTTCTGCACTCACTCCAGTGATTTGAGACGCCCATTCTAAAGTCTTAGGTGCATTATCGCTCTCTCCTAGCAAATAGGGTAAAAATTTATCAAAACCATCAGTGTATTTAGCGATAAACGCTTTATCATATTGATTGCTTGTATAAAGATAATGCATCATGCCTAGCATTAACGCTACATCAGTGTTAGGGCGAATGGGTATCCATTCAGCACTGAAGGCTTGAGCGGTTTCGGTATAAATGGGATCGATACTAATGAATTTAATACCAGCTCTTTTATACTTAGGGTAGTAGCTGTCATTGACATGGTTTGGCACAAAATAATCAATGCGGTTGCACTTGAATAAATCCGCCCCCCACATGACATACACCTTACAATTTTTAATCATCTCTTCATGCGTGGTCTGTTGCGAATAAACTTCCATATCCCCTACAATCATAGGGTTTATTCTTGCAGCCGCGCCATTACTATATTCCCCATCAGTGCCAACAGCCCCCCCTAAAGTCGTATTAAAAAAACGCCATGTTAAATGATGACAACGATGCAAGCTGCCCGCATGCCCCCAACCACCATAACTGGCATTATAAATGTTTTCTTTAGGGATTTCTTTAAGCTTTTTAGCCGCTAAATCCAACGCCACATCCCAACTCACGCGCACAAACTCTTCTCTCCCGCGTAATTCTTTGTGGTTTTTTTTGTTTTCTAAAAAGCTCTTACGCACGCAAGGATACTTCACCCTACTATCTGAATACACCCTATCTGCCATCGCTTTTAACATCATAGTAGGGTTATAATCGCTCTTTTGGGGGACAATATCTTTAATCACTCCATTTTGAACCTTTGCGATAAAGGGGCCAAAATGCGTTGCATGCGGAATGGATTCTACTTTTTCAAAAACACCAACAGCTTTCAAAACATTAGCACTAGCGAGCACGATTGGGACTTTTGTTAGGATACTTCTGCGTGAAATGGACATGGTTCTCCTTCAAGCTTGCATTCTGTTAAAATACCCCAAATTCTAACATAGATTCACCTAAAATTACCGCTAATAAGCCCTCAAAGCATGGGTGTTAATTGAAAACTATTTTTTATTCACGCTGCTCATGTCAGCGACTTTCCCCCACATCAAGCGGTATTTCCTCTTCATAAATTCAATTTCTTCTCTCGCTTGATTGAGTTCATCTCGCAAAAGATCAATGGTTTTTTTATCTTCTTCATAGACTTCTTGCATAGAGATTAAAGCGTCTTTTAAAAACATGTTTTCATTTTTAAAGGCTGAAATCGTTTCATCTTTAGCGCCAATGACCTTATCATGCAAGTTTAAAATCGTGTTAATAGTTTTCTCCACAAACACAGGCTCTAAAGAACGCCCGTTCATATCCATAGAAATCAAATTGTTTTCTACCTTTTTGATTAAAGCGTTTGTCCCGCTGCTCGCATCAATTAAAAGCTTGTTGTGGCTTATTTTGCTTTTGATTTTACCGATATTCACTAATTCCAAAATCCTTTCTTTAGGAATCCCTGAAAGGCGGCTAAACTCTTCTAATTCAAGCCATGCTAAAGCGCTCAAATCTTCTAAAACCACCGGCTCTTTAGACTCTTTTTCTTTATTCTCTACTTCTTGCTCATTTTGTTGCACCGCTTGCACTTTGTTCAAATCTAAAATATCCAAATTTTTCCTTAAAAATAGTTTTAGCTTAACGCAATTTTTTAACCGCTTTTTTCAAGCTGTCTAGCAAATAATCAATATCGTTTATGGAATGCGTGAAGTGCAAGCTCACTCTAAGCCATCCGGGTTTAGCGTTAAAATCGCTTGACTTTTGAGCGTTAAGATTCAATAAATCATGCCCATAAGGCCCCGCGCAAGAGCAACCTGCCCGGGTCTCAATAGCGTATTCATAGCTTAAAACTCTCGCTAAATCATAGGGCGAAATCCCTCCAATATTAAAAGCCACTACCCCCACACGACTCGCTGTTAAATTCCCATAGATATTAATAGCGGGCAAGTCTTTTAAGCCATGCATGAGCACTCTTAAAAGGTTGTTTTCTTTTTTATGGATAAAATCCAAACCGCATTCATCTCTTAATTGATACGCTAGAGCGCTCCTGTAAAATTGCAACAATCCTGGCGTGCCAAACTCTTCCCTCAAAGGCAATTCATCAATAAATTCATGCCGTGTGCAATTAGCGTATTTAATCACGCCCCCTGCGCTAAAACTCGGGGCGATCTGCGTGTCAATCAAATCTTTAGAAATGCCTAAAAGACCGCACCCTCCAATGCCCCCTAAAAGCTTATGAGGCGCATAAAAACCGGTTTGGTATTCGCAATCTTTAGGGTTAGCATGCGCGCTAAAATTCGCTAAATCCAAAGCCAAATCGGCCTTATATTTCTTACACAATAATGAAACTTCTTTTAAGGGCGTAAGCAGTCCGGTTACATTAGAAGCCGCGCTCATAGAAACCAGGCTGTTAGGGGATTTTTTTAAAGTTTGCTCTAAAATTTCTAAATCCAATAAACCATGTTCATTCAAAGGGATACGCACCACTTCACACAAGCCTTCACGCCAGCTAATTTCATTAGAATGATGCTCATAAGGCCCTACAATCACACGCTTTAAAGCCATATCTTTCAAATACGGCTCTAAATTTTTCTTCGTTTTTGAAGGGATGCACACCCCTAAAATTTCTTGAAATTTCTTAATCGCTGAGCTCGCTCCATACCCCGCGCTCAAGACGCAATGATTATCGCTCAAATTTAAAGAACGCTTCAACTTTTCTTGGCACTCTTTTAAAAGCATGCCCATTAAAATCGCATGTTTAGAAGCGACAGAATGAGCGTTCGCGTAATAAGGCAGTAAGGATTTCACGCGCTTTTCCACTAAAACGCTCGCTAAACCTGAAGCCCCCCAGTCAAAATAAGACACCCCTTTTTTTAAAATAATGCTGGATTTAACCTGCTCTAAAACGCTCTCGTTAGGGTTGAGTAAGGGGGCAAAACTCCTGTTTAAAAACGCTTGCACGAACTACCACCAACGCTTTTAATGTTTATCCCCACTTAAAATATGAAAATGCAAATGCATCACCTCTTGCCCGGCGTTTTTACCCACATTGGTTAAAAGCTTGTAGCCCTTTTCTTTGACGCCTAATTTTTCCACCACTTCAAAAATAAAACTTGTCATTTGAGCCATAAGCTCTGGGGTGATGCCATTAAAATCCTGAATGCTTTGTTTGGGGATCACCAACGCATGCACTTTCGCTTTAGGGTTAATGTCATAAAAGGATAAAAAACGCTCGTTTTCTAAAATCTTAGAACAAGGGATTTCGCCTTGGATTATTTTTTCAAACACATTCATGCTTTTTTGCTCCCTTTTAAGGTTTTTCTTTTATTAAAGTTGTATTATAGCTTTTTAAAAATAAAATATAAGGATCGTTATTGCACACCTTAATAGAGCGATTAGAAAAGGTTACTAATAGCAAAGAGTTAGAAGAAGCGCGCTTGAATGCTTTGGGTAAAAAAGGGGTTTTTGCAGATAAATTCAACCAGCTCAAAAATCTGAACGGCGAAGAAAAAAACGCCTTTGCTAAAGAAATCCACCACTATAAACAAGCGTTTGAAAAAGCCTTTGAATTGAAAAAAAAGGCTATTTTAGAGTTTGAATTAGAAGAACGCTTGAAAAAAGAAAAAATTGATGTGAGCTTGTTTAACGCTATCAAAACAAGCTCTTCTCACCCTTTGAATTATACTAAAAATAAAATCATTGAATTTTTTACCCCATTAGGATACAAGCTTGAAATCGGCTCTTTGGTGGAAGATGATTTCCATAATTTCAGCGCTTTAAACTTGCCCCCTTACCATCCTGCAAGAGACATGCAAGACACTTTCTATTTTAAAGATCGCAAGCTTTTAAGGACCCACACTTCGCCCGTTCAAATCCACACCATGCAAGAACAAACCCCACCCATTAAGATGGTTTGTCTAGGCGAAACCTTTAGGCGCGATTATGATTTGACCCACACGCCCATGTTCCACCAAATTGAAGGGCTTGTCGTGGATCAAAAAGGGAATATCCGTTTCACGCACTTAAAGGGCGTGATCGAAGACTTTTTGCATTATTTCTTTGGTGGCGTGAAATTAAGATGGCGCTCTAGCTTTTTCCCTTTCACAGAGCCAAGCGCTGAAGTGGATATTAGCTGCGTGTTTTGCAAGCAAGAAGGCTGTAGGGTTTGCTCGCACACAGGCTGGCTGGAAGTGTTGGGCTGCGGCATGGTCAATAATACGGTGTTTGAAGCCATAGGGTATGAGAATGTGAGCGGGTTTGCTTTTGGCATGGGGATTGAAAGATTAGCCATGCTGACTTGCCAAATCAATGATTTGCGCAGTTTCTTTGAAACTGATTTGAGGGTGTTGGAGAGCTTTTAATGAAACTGAGTGTCAATGATTTGAGCGTTTTTGTAGATGCGCCTAAAGATATAGCCAAACTCTGTGAGGATTTGAGCCGCTTAGGCTTAGAAGTTGAGAGTTGTATCCCTTGCGTTGCTCCTAAAAATGTGGTTGTTGGTAAAATTTTAGAAAAAGCCCCCCACAAAAACGCTGAAAAACTCAGCGTGTGTCAAGTGGGTGTGGGTAAAGAAGTGTTACAAATCGTGTGTGGGGCTAAAAATGTCGCGCCAAACCAATTCGTGCCAGTCGCTTTAAATGGGGCGCTAATCGGCTCAACCACCATCGCTAAAACTGAGCTTAGGGGGGTTGAAAGCTGTGGCATGATTTGCTCTAGCGCTGAATTGGGCTTCCCTAAAATCAATGATGGCATCTTGGAATTAGATGAGAGTGTTGGGGAGTTGGTTTTAGGGAAAGAATTAAACGAATACGCCCCTTTCAACACGCATGTTTTAGAAATTTCATTGACCCCCAATCGTGGGGATTGCTTGAGCGTTTTAGGTATTGCCAGAGAGATTAGTGCCTTTTATCACACGCCCCTAAAACCTATCAAGGCTTTAAATTTTACACCCAAAAGCGGTTTGATCACGCTTAGTGCGGGTGAAAATATTGAGTCGCATCTGGCTTATTATTTGATTTATAATCATTCTTTAAAAACCCCTTTAAATATCAAACTTTCGCTCGCTCATAACAATGCCTTAAGCGAGAACGATCTAAACAATTTCATAGAATTTAGCACACATTTTAGTGGGGTAATAATGAATGCTTATAGCCTGAATATAACCCCTATTGATTTGAGCGTGAAAAACGATGAAAACAACCTTGAAAGCGTTTATATCAACCATCAAAAACGCTCCACTATCGCTATAAAACATCAAGATCAAAAAGATTTGAGCGAGCATTTGCTTTTAGAGGCGAGCTATATTGATCCGATAAGCCTGTCTTTAAAATTACACGCCCTAAAAGATAAAACGCTTCAAAAAGACAACGCCCTTATTTATAGGAGTGCTAGGGGGAGCAACCCTAATTTATTGGATGGTTTGAATTTTTTAAGTGCTCATTTGAAAGCGGCGATTCTAGAAAGCAAACAAACTAAGCATGCCTTAAAAGATCGCACCCTTAAATTCAAACTTGAAGACATTACCGAGATTTTGGGGCTTGCCATAGAAGAAGAAACCATTCAAGGCATTTTAAAAAATTTAGGCTTTAAAGTTAGCGCAAAAGTGTCAAACTCAAAACCCCAAATTTTAGAGGTTGTTGCGCCAAATTTCAGGCATGACATTAAAACGATCCAAGATATTGCTGAAGAAATCTTACGCTTTGTAGGGATTGATCATTTGATTTCAAAGCCCCTTGATAGCGTCAGTAACAAGAAATCAAACCCCCATTACGACACGCACCGCTTTTTTGAAAACCTTAAACACAAGGCTCTCGCTTGCGGTTTTAAAGAAGTCATTCATTATGTGTTTTACTCTAAAGAAAAGCAGCAAAAACTAGGCTTTGAAGTTTTAGAAGATCCCCTAGAATTGCAAAACCCTATCACAACGGAGTTAAACACCCTAAGAACGAGCCTTGTTTGCGGGCTTTTAGACGCCAGTTTAAGGAATAAAAATTTAGGGTTTAAAAGCATAGCTCTTTATGAAAAGGGGAGCGTGTATAACTCTAAAAGAGAAGAAATCCAAAAACTAGGCTTTTTAGCGAGCGGCTTACAAAAAAAAGAAAGCTACCCTGATGCTAAAGGCAAGGCTTGGGATTTTTATTCTTTTGCCGAATGCGTTTCAAAAGTTATAGGGGATTTTAGCTTGGAAAAACTGACCACTCAAACCCCCATTAACCACCCCTACCAGAGCGCTAAAATCATTCAAAATCATGAAATCATAGGCGTAATCGCTAAAATCCACCCTAAAGTGATCCAGGAATTGGATTTGTTTGAAAGCTATTACGCTGAGATAGACGCTTCTAAACTCAAACGCCCTGCCATGCTATTAAAACCCTTTAGCATTTATCCTAGCAGTGTGAGGGATTTGACTCTAATCATTGATGAGAATACCGCTTTTAGCAAGATTAAAAAAGCCCTAAAGGACGCTCAAATCCCTAATTTAAGCGAGATTCTACCCCTTGATATTTTTAAAGAAAGTAATAATACCATAGCCTTAAGCGTGCGTTGCATGATTTATTCTTTAGAAAAAACCCTAAATGACGAAGAAGTCAATTCAGCCGTGCAAAAAGCGCTTGAAATTTTAGAAAAAGAATTTAACGCCCGCCTTAAGGGATAATATAAAGGATAATATGTGATAGAGCTTGACATTAACGCTAGCGATAAATCGCTCTCACACAGAGCCGTTATTTTTAGCCTGCTCGCTCAAAAGCCTTGTGTCGTGCGGAATTTTTTAATGGGAGAAGATTGTTTAAGCTCTTTAGAAATCGCTCAAAATTTAGGGGCTAAAGTGGAAAATACCGCCAAAAATTCTTTTAAAATCACGCCCCCAACGACTTTAAAAGAGCCTAACAAGATTTTAAATTGCAACAATTCTGGCACCAGTATGCGTTTATACAGCGGGCTTTTAAGTGCTCAAAAAGGCCTTTTTGTTTTAAGCGGGGACAATTCCTTAAACGCACGCCCCATGAAAAGAATCATTGAGCCTTTGAAGGCTTTTGGGGCAAAGATTTTAGGGAGAGAGGATAACCATTTCGCCCCCTTAGTGATCTTAGGGAGCCCTTTAAAAGCTTGTCATTATGAAAGCCCTATCGCTTCAGCTCAAGTCAAAAGCGCTTTTATTTTAAGTGCCCTACAAGCTCAAGGCGCAAGCACTTATAAAGAAAGCGAGCTTAGCCGTAACCACACAGAAATCATGCTTAAAAGTTTGGGGGCTAACATTCACAATCAAGACGGCGTTTTAAAAATTTCACCCTTAGAAAAACCCCTAGAAGCCTTTGATTTTACTATAGCCAATGATCCGTCTAGCGCGTTTTTTTTCGCTCTCGCTTGCGCGATTACGCCAAAAAGCCGCCTTCTTTTAAAAAATGTCTTGCTCAACCCCACTCGCATAGAAGCTTTTGAAGTATTGAAAAAAATGGGCGCTTCCATAGAGTATGCGATTCAATCCAAAGATTTAGAAATGATTGGCGATATTTATATAGAGCATGCCCCTTTAAAAGCGATCAGCATTGAGCAAAATATCGCCAGTCTTATTGATGAAATCCCTGCTTTGAGTATCGCTATGCTTTTTGCAAAAGGCAAAAGCATGGTTAAAAACGCTAAAGATTTACGAGCCAAAGAAAGCGATAGGATTAAAGCGGTTATTTCTAATCTCAAGGCTTTAGGGATTGAGTGCGAAGAGTTTGAAGATGGGTTTTACATAGAGGGATTAGAAGATATAAGCCCATTAAAACAGTGCTTTTCTAGGATTAAACCCCCCCTTATCCAAAGCTTCAATGATCACAGGATTGCGATGAGTTTTGCTGTTTTAACTTTAGCATTGCCTTTAGAAATTGATAATTTAGAATGCGCAAACATTTCTTTCCCGCAATTCAAACGCTTACTCAATCTATTCAAAAAAGGGAGTTTTAATGGAAATTAAAATGGCTAAGGATTATGGTTTTTGCTTTGGCGTCAAAAGAGCGATACAAATCGCTGAAAAAAATCAAAACAGCTTGATTTTTGGCTCGCTCATTCATAATGCTAAAGAAATCAATCGTTTGGAAAAAAACTTCAACGTGAAAATTGAAGAAGACCCTAAAAAAATCCCTAAAAATAAGAGCGTGATCATAAGAACCCATGGCATTCCTAAGCAGGATTTAGAATACTTGAAAAATAAGGGGGTCAAAATCACCGATGCGACTTGCCCGTATGTGATCAAACCTCAGCAAATTGTGGAATCCATGAGCAAAGAAGGGTATCAAATCGTGCTTTTTGGGGATATTAACCACCCTGAAGTCAAGGGCGTGATAAGCTATGCCACTAACCAAGCTTTAGTCATCAATTCGTTAGAAGAATTGCAAGAAAAAAAGCTCCAACGAAAAGTGGCTTTAGTTTCTCAAACCACCAAACAAACCCCAAAACTCTTGCAAATCGCTTCTTATTTGGTGGAAAGATGTGCTGAAGTGCGTATTTTTAACACGATTTGTAACGCTACTTCCTACAACCAAAAGGCCGCTTTGGATTTGAGTAAGGAAGTGGATATTATGATAGTCGTGGGCGGTAAAACTTCTTCAAACACCAAACAGCTCCTAAGCATCGCCAAACAGCATTGCAAAGACAGCTACTTGGTAGAAGATGAAAACGAATTAGAGTTGGCGTGGTTTAAGGATAAAAAATTGTGCGGGATTACCGCTGGGGCTTCCACGCCGGATTGGATTATAGAAAATGTCAAGCAAAAAATCAGCACGATTTAACATATTTTGAAAATTTTCTTTAAAAAAACCGCTAATTGTTAGTTTTTAAACGATTTTGTAAGCCAAAAAAGGATACAATACCCTTAAGGATTTTATATTTATTTTATAGTAAGGCAGTCAATGAGCAAGATAGCAGATGATCAGAACTTTAATGACGAGGAGGAAAACTTCGCAAAACTCTTTAAAAAAGAATTAGAAAAAGAAGAAACCCTAGAAAAAGGCACTATCAAAGAAGGGCTAATCGTTTCCATCAATGAGAATGATGGTTATGCCATGGTGAGCGTGGGCGGTAAGACAGAAGGCCGTTTGGCTTTGAGTGAGATCACCGATGAAAAGGGGCAGTTGCTGTATCAAAAAAATGACCCCATTGTCGTGCATGTGTCCGAAAAGGGTGAACACCCTAGCGTTTCCTACAAAAAGGCCATTTCCCAACAAAAGATTCAAGCTAAAATTGAAGAATTAGGCGAAAACTATGAAAACGCCATTATTGAAGGCAAGATCGTAGGCAAGAATAAAGGGGGCTATATCGTGGAGTCTCAAGGCGTGGAGTATTTCCTCTCCCGCTCGCACTCTTCTTTAAAGAATGACGCAAACCATATCGGCAAACGCATTAAAGCGTGCATCATTCGTGTGGATAAGGAAAACCACTCTATCAATATTTCTCGCAAACGATTCTTTGAAGTCAATGACAAACGGCAGCTTGAGATTTCTAAAGAATTGTTAGAAGCTACAGAGCCGGTGTTAGGGGTTGTGAGGCAGATCACCCCATTTGGCATTTTTGTAGAAGCTAAGGGGATTGAGGGCTTGGTTCATTATTCTGAAATCAGCCATAAAGGACCAGTCAACCCTGAGAAATACTACAAAGAGGGCGATGAAGTCTATGTCAAAGCCATCGCTTATGATGCAGAAAAAAGACGCCTTTCACTCTCCATAAAAGCGACCATAGAAGACCCATGGGAAGAGATCCAAGACAAGCTAAAACCCGGATACGCCATTAAGGTGGTGGTGAGCAATATTGAACATTACGGGGTATTTGTAGATATTGGTAATGATATTGAAGGCTTTTTGCATGTTTCTGAAATCTCTTGGGATAAGAATGTCAGCCACCCTAGCCATTACTTGAGCGTGGGGCAGGAGATTGATGTGAAAATTATTGACATTGATCCTAAAAACCGCCGCTTAAGGGTTTCTTTAAAGCAACTCACTAACAGGCCTTTTGATGTTTTTGAATCCAAACACCAAGTGGGGGATGTTTTAGAAGGCAAAGTGGCGACTTTAACGGATTTTGGGGCGTTTTTAAATCTGGGTGGGGTGGATGGCTTGCTCCACAATCACGACGCTTTTTGGGATAAAGATAAAAAGTGCAAAGACCACTATAAAATTGGCGATGTGATCAAAGTGAAAATCCTTAAAATCAACAAAAAAGATAAAAAGATTTCTTTGAGTGCGAATCACTTGGTCACTTCCCCTACAGAAGAATTCGCTCAAAAGCATAAAACAGATAGCGTGATTCAAGGCAAAGTGGTGAGTATTAAGGATTTTGGCGTTTTCATTAATGCTGATGGCATTGATGTGCTGATCAAAAATGAAGATTTGAACCCCTTAAAAAAAGATGAAATCAAAATAGGCCAAGAAATCACATGCGTGGTGGTTGCGATTGAAAAGTCTAACAACAAGGTGCGCGCTTCTGTACATAGGTTAGAGCGCAAAAAAGAAAAAGAAGAATTGCAAGCTTTTAACACGAGCGATGATAAAATGACTTTAGGGGATATTCTTAAAGAAAAACTCTAAAGAGTGATTTTAAAAGCATGAGAATGGCATGAGATTTAAGGGTGTTGTTGCTTTTATTTCCCTAGCTGTCGCTCTTGGCGTTTTAGCCTATTTGTTTTTAAGCGTTAAAAAAGAAATGCCCGCTACTTCTCATGCGATCTCTCAAACCAATGAAGGCCTCTCTCAAACAGATGCAAAAAGCCATGAAATCAACCTAGAAGAAAGCCCCAATAATCCTAATACCCCTAACGATGAAAAAGCCTCTCATAACGAAGAAGATCGCAATAACGCCCTTTCTCAAAACCTTGATGCGCAAGAAGTTATCAATTACCCTGTTATAGAGCATCATTTTGAAATCCCTTTTGAAGAAAAAAAAAGGGAATATTCAAAGCTTATCATTAAGGATTTAAAGGACTATCAATGGTGGTGCTTAAAAGAAATCCTTAAGAAAGAACAAATTGATTACGCTTACGATAGCACCAAAAACCAACCTAACCTCATCATCTATTTAGATAAAAACAAAAAAGAACGCTTTTTAGCTGATTTAGACTATTATAAAATACGCTATCATGCTGTTTTTTAAATTCAAAGGATAAAAATGTATCAAGTAGCCATTTGCGACCCCATCCATGCTAAAGGCATTCAAATTTTAGAAGCTCAAAAAGACATTGTCTTGCATGATTATTCCAAATGCCCCAAAAATGAGCTTTTAGAAAAACTCACTCCCATGGATGCACTCATCACGCGTAGCATGACCCCTATCACAAGCGATTTTTTAAAGCCCTTAACCCACTTAAAGTCCATTGTGAGAGCGGGCGTGGGAGTGGATAATATTGATTTAGAAAGCTGCTCTCAAAAAGGCATTGTAGTGATGAATATCCCTACCGCTAACACGATTGCCGCCGTGGAATTGACCATGGCGCATTTGATCAATGCAGTGCGCTCGTTCCCTTGCGCGAACGATCAAATCAAACACCAAAGGTTATGGAAAAGAGAAGATTGGTATGGCACGGAATTGAAAAATAAAAAGCTGGGCATCATTGGTTTTGGGAATATTGGCTCTAGGGTGGGCATTAGGGCTAAAGCCTTTGAAATGGAAGTCCTAGCCTATGATCCTTATATCCCTTCTTCAAAAGCCACTGATTTAGGGGTCATTTACACAAAAAATTTTGAAGACATTTTGCAATGTGATATGATCACTATCCACACCCCTAAAAATAAAGAAACCATTAACATGATAGGCGCTAAAGAGATCGAACGCATGAAAAAAGGGGTTATTTTGATCAATTGCGCTAGGGGTGGGCTTTATAATGAAGACGCTCTTTATGAAGCTTTAGAAACTAAAAAAGTGCGTTGGCTTGGCATTGATGTCTTTTCTAAAGAGCCTGGCATTCACAACAAGCTTTTAGACTTGCCTAATGTTTATGCGACCCCCCATATTGGCGCGAATACTTTAGAATCCCAAGAAGAAATTTCCAAACAAGCCGCTCAAGGGGTTATGGAATCTTTAAGGGGTTCAAGCCACCCGCATGCTTTGAATTTACCCATGCAAGCTTTTGATGCGAGCGCAAAAGCCTACTTGAATTTAGCGCAAAAACTGGGTTATTTTTCCAGTCAAATCCATAAGGGCGTGTGTCAAAAAATTGAGCTCAGTCTTTGTGGGGAGATCAACCAATTTAAAGACGCCCTTGTAGCCTTTGCACTAGTGGGGGTGTTAAAACCTGTTGTAGGGGATAAAATCAATTACATTAACGCCCCCTTTGTGGCCAAAGAAAGAGGCATTGAGATTAAGGTTAGCCTTAAAGAAAGCGCTTCACCCTATAAAAGCATGCTCTCTTTAACTCTAAATGCGGCTAATGGTTCAATCAGCGTGAGCGGCACGGTGTTTGAAGAAGATATTTTAAAACTCACTGAGATTGATGGGTTTCATATTGATATAGAGCCAAAGGGCAAAATGCTTTTATTCAGGAATACGGATATTCCAGGCGTTATTGGGAGTGTGGGGAATGCGTTCGCTAGGCATGGCATTAACATCGCTGATTTTCGTTTGGGGCGTAACACGCAAAAAGAAGCCTTAGCGCTCATTATTGTAGATGAAGAAGTTTCTTTGGAAGTTTTAGAAGAGCTTAAAAACATTCCTGCATGCTTGAGCGTTCATTATGTGGTTATTTAAGGTAGTTGGATGCGAGATTTTTTAAAGCTTTTAAAAGAGCATGATGAATTAGAAGTCATTAACACCCCCCTTGAAGTGGATTTAGAAATCGCTCATCTGACCTATATAGAAGCGAAAAAGCCTAATGGGGGCAAAGCCCTTTTATTCACGCAGCCCATAAGAAAAGAACATAACCAAATCAAAACCTTTGATATGCCTGTTTTAATGAACGCTTTTGGCTCTTTCAAACGCTTGGAGCTTTTATTAAAAACCCCTATAGAAAGCCTGCAACAACGCATGCAAACTTTCTTGCACTTTAATGCTCCTAAAAATTTCACTGAGGGTTTGAAAGTCTTAAAAGATTTATGGGATTTAAGACACATTTTCCCTAAAAAAACCACTCGCCCTAAAGATCTCATTATCAAGCAAGATAAAGAAGTCAATTTGTTGGATCTGCCCGTTTTAAAAACTTGGGAAAAAGATGGCGGGGCCTTTATCACTATGGGGCAAGTCTATACCCAAAGCCTGGATCATCAAAAAAAGAATTTAGGCATGTATCGTTTGCAAGTTTATGATAAAAACCATTTAGGCTTGCACTGGCAAATCCATAAAGACTCCCAACTCTTTTTCCACGAATACGCTAAGGCTAAAGTCAAAATGCCTGTCAGTATCGCTATTGGTGGGGATTTGCTCTACACATGGTGCGCGACAGCCCCCTTACCTTATGGGGTTTATGAACTCATGCTTTATGGGTTTATGAGAGGAAAAAAAGCACAAGTAATGCCTTGCTTGAGTAATTCTTTGAGCGTGCCAAGGGATTGCGATATTGTGATAGAAGGATTTGTAGATTGCGAAAAGCTAGAGCTTGAAGGGCCTTTTGGGGATCACACGGGCTATTATACCCCCATTGAGTCTTACCCTGTTTTAGAAGTCAAAACCATTAGCTATAAAAAAGATTCCATTTACTTGGCCACTGTGGTGGGTAAGCCCCCTTTAGAAGACAAATACATGGGGTATTTGACTGAACGCTTGTTTTTGCCCTTGCTTCAAATGAACGCCCCCAATCTGATAGATTATTATATGCCAGAAAATGGGGTGTTTCATAATTTGATTTTAGCCAAAATACACACGCGCTATAACGCTCATGCCAAACAAGTCATGCATGCTTTTTGGGGTGTGGGGCAGATGAGTTTTGTCAAACATGCGATTTTTGTCAATGAAGACGCTCCCAATCTAAGAGACACCAACGCTATCATTGAGTATATACTAGAAAATTTTTCTAAAGAAAAAATTCTCATCTCTCAAGGCATATGCGACGCTTTAGATCATGCAAGCCCTGAATGCGCTATGGGGGGGAAACTCGGTATTGATGCGACCTCTAAAAGCAATACCCCCCACCCCACGCTTTTAAACGATAACGCCTTATTAGCGCTTTTACAAGATAAAATGCCAAATATCGTTCTTTTGAAGCAATATTACCCGCACACCCGTAACCCCATTTGCATCATTAGCGTGGAAAAGAAAGACAAAAGCGTCATTGAATTGGCTAAAAACTTGCTCGGTTTTGAAGAGTATTTACGCATTGTCATCTTTGTAGAGCATATCAGCAACGATTTAAACAATCCTTACATGCTGTTATGGCGCATCGTTAATAACATTGATGCGCAACGCGATATTCTCATCTCTAAACATTGTTTTTTTATAGACGCTACCAATAAGGGCGTTATGGATAAACATTTTAGAGAATGGCCTACAGAAACCAATTGCTCCATGGAGGTCATAGAGGATTTGAAAAAGAAAGGGCTTTTAAAAGATTTTGAAACTTTAAATCAAAAATTCCATCTCACGCATTCTTTTAGCACGCATAAAGAAGATCTATAAAGAAAAGCTATGACAGATTATAGCCAAAGGATTGATACCCTCATCGCAAAAATAGAAAAGGCTCGCATCGCCTATTCAAGGCACCACATTGTAAAAATCGTGGCTGTTTCAAAAAACGCTTCCTTAGAAGCCATTCAAAATTACTATAACTGCTCTCAAAGGGCTTTTGGAGAAAATAAAGTTCAAGATCTAAAAATTAAAATGCATTCTTTAGAGCATTTACCCCTTGAATGGCACATGATAGGCTCTTTACAAGAGAATAAAATCAATGCGCTTTTGAGTTTAAAACCCGCTCTTTTGCATTCTTTAGACTCCTTAAAACTCGCTTTGAAGATAGAAAAGCGTTGCGAAATATTGGGCGTCAATTTAAACGCTCTTTTACAGGTTAATAGCGCATATGAGGAAAGTAAAAGCGGGGTGATGCCTGAAGAAACGCTAGAAATTTATTCTCAAATCAGTGAAACTTGCAAGCGCCTCAAACTTAAGGGGCTTATGTGTATAGGGGCTCATGCCGATGATGAAAAGGAAATTGAAAAATCCTTTATTACCACCAAAAAGCTTTTTGACCGATTAAAGAATGCGAGCGTCCTTTCAATGGGCATGAGTGATGATTTTGAATTAGCGATTGCTTGCGGGGCGAATCTTTTGAGGATTGGCTCTTTTTTGTTCAAAGAGTAAGATGCTAGAATCTTATGCACTTAAAAGTGGGGCTGTTTTTATCTCTGATGTGCATTTTTTGCCTAAAAGCCCTCATTTAATCCATACGCTTAAAGAACTTTTACGCGCCAAACCCCCACAAGTCTTTTTCATGGGCGATATTTTCCATGTTCTTGTGGGTTATTTACCCCTAGATAAAGAGCAGCAAAAAATCATTGGTTTAATCCATGCTTTAAGCGAAATTTCACAAGTCTTTTATTTTGAAGGCAACCATGATTTTTCCATGCGTTTTGTATTCAATTCCAAGGTGGTGGTTTTTGAGCGCCAAAACCAGCCCGTATTATTCCAACATGACAACAAACGCTTTTTACTAGCCCATGGGGATTTATTCACCACTAAAGCGTATGAATTTTACATCACGCAACTCACTTCCACTTGGGCTAGATTTTTTTTAACTTTTTTAAATTTATTAAGTTTTAAAACCTTATACCCCCTTTTTAAAAAACTCATTTATCAAAAACCTATCCGCCTTTGGGAATTAGAGTCAAAAGAATTGCAATCTTTTATTGAAAAGCGCCTAAAAGCCTATCAAAACTATATTAAAGATCTTAACATTGGTAGCATTGACGGCATTATAGAGGGGCATTTCCATCTCAAAAGCAATACAAAAATCCCCTTGAATGCGCCTATTTATTGCCCACTGCCTTCCTTTTATTACGAACAAAGCCTTTTTAAGGTATCATCAAGCATTTTAGAACCATCTCAAAATAAGGACGCCTAAATCATGGCAGAAAAAACAGCTAACGATTTAAAATTGAGTGAGATAGAACTCGTGGATTTTCGTATTTATGGCATGCAAGAGGGCGTCCCTTATGAGGGGATTTATGGCATCAATGTGGCTAAAGTCCAAGAAATCATCCCCATGCCTACCCTTTTTGAATACCCTACGAATTTGGATTACATTATCGGCGTGTTTGATTTGCGCTCCACGATCATTCCGCTTATAGACTTGGCTAAATGGATAGGGATTATCCCGGATAAAAGCAAGGAAAACGAAAAAATCGTCATTATCACTGAATTTAACAATGTTAAAATGGGCTTTTTAGTCCATTCTGCTAGGCGTATCAGGCGCATTAGCTGGAAAGATGTGGAGCCTGCATCCTTTAGTGCATCTAATAGCATCAATAAAGAAAATATCACCGGCACGACACGCATTGAAAACGACAAAACCCTACTCATTTTGGATTTAGAAAGCATTTTAGACGATTTAAAGCTTAATGAAGACGCTAAAAACGCTAAAGATACCCCTAAAGAGCGTTTTGAAGGCGAAGTGTTGTTTTTAGACGATAGCAAGACCGCAAGAAAAACCTTAAAAAACCATTTGAGCAAATTGGGTTTTAGCATCACTGAAGCTGTGGATGGGGAAGATGGGTTGAACAAATTAGAAATGTTATTCAAAAAATATGGGGATAATTTGAGGAAACATTTGAAATTCATTATTTCAGATGTTGAAATGCCTAAAATGGATGGCTATCATTTCTTATTCAAGCTCCAAGAAGACCCCAGGTTTGCCTATATTCCTGTGATTTTTAATTCTTCTATTTGCGATAATTACAGCGCTGAAAAGGCTAAAGAAATGGGGGCTGTAGCGTATTTAGTCAAGTTTGACGCAGAAAAATTCACCGAAGAAATTTCTAAGATTTTAGACAAGAATGCATAATTCTTTTTATAAAATTGTAAAATACTCTTATCTCAAACGCTAAAAAGGGTTTTAAATGGATGATTTGCAAGAAATAATGGAAGACTTCTTGATTGAAGCCTTTGAAATGAATGAGCAGTTGGATCAGGATCTGGTGGAATTAGAGCATAACCCTGAAGATTTGGACTTGCTCAATCGCATTTTTAGAGTCGCCCACACCATTAAAGGCTCTAGCTCGTTTTTGAATCTTAACATTCTCACGCACCTCACGCACAACATGGAAGATGTCTTGAATCGCGCTAGAAAGGGCGAAATTAAGATCACGCCTGATATTATGGATGTCGTGTTGCGCTCCATTGATTTGATGAAAACCTTACTCGTAACGATTAGAGATACCGGATCGGATACTAATAACGGCAAGGAAAACGAGATTGAAGAAGTAGTCAAAAAGCTTCAAGCCATTACGAGCCAAAATTTAGAGGGCGCTAAAGAAACTTCAGGGGCTAAAGAAGCCCCCAAAGAAGAAGCGAAAAAAGAAGTGAAAGAAGAAAATACAGAAGAAAATAAAGAGAACAAGGCAAAAGCCCCTACTGCAGAAAATTCCGCAAGCGATAACCCGCTAGCCGATGAGCCGGATTTGGATTACGCTAACATGAGCGCTGAAGAAGTGGAAGCGGAAATTGAACGACTGCTTAACAAACGCCAAGAAGCCGATAAAGAACGAAGAGCTCAAAAAAAGCAAGAAGATCAAGCCAAGCCTAAACAAGAAGTCGCCCCAGCAAAAGAAACTCCTAAAACAGAAACCCCCAAAGCCCCTAAAACCGAAACTAAAGCTAAGGCTAAAGCAGATACTGAAGAAAATAAAGCCCCCTCTATTGGCGTGGAGCAAACCGTTAGGGTGGATGTGCGCCGCTTGGATCACTTAATGAATTTAATCGGTGAGCTTGTTTTAGGAAAAAATCGCTTGATCAGGATTTATAGCGATGTGGAAGAACGCTATGATGGGGAAAAGTTTTTAGAGGAATTAAACCAGGTGGTTTCTTCTATTTCAGCGGTAACGACAGACTTGCAGCTTGCGGTGATGAAAACTAGGATGCAACCAGTGGGCAAAGTGTTCAATAAATTCCCTCGCATGGTAAGGGATTTGAGTCGGGAATTAGGCAAGAGCATTGAATTAATCATTGAGGGCGAAGAAACCGAACTAGACAAATCCATTGTAGAAGAGATTGGCGATCCGCTCATTCACATCATCCGTAACTCATGCGATCATGGGATTGAGCCTTTAGAAGAAAGAAGAAGGCTTAACAAGCCTGAAACCGGTAAAGTGCAATTGAGCGCGTATAATGAGGGTAACCACATTGTGATTAAAATCTCTGATGATGGCAAGGGGTTAGACCCTGTGATGCTTAAAGAAAAAGCGATTGAAAAAGGGGTGATTAGCGAAAGAGACGCTGAAGGCATGAGCGATAGGGAAGCGTTTAACCTCATTTTCAAGCCAGGCTTTTCTACCGCAAAAGTCGTTTCCAATGTTTCAGGCAGGGGTGTTGGCATGGATGTGGTGAAAACCAATATTGAAAAGCTCAATGGGATCATTGAAATTGATTCAGAAGTGGGGGTAGGCACGACTCAAAAGCTTAAAATCCCTCTCACTCTGGCTATCATTCAAGCTTTACTCGTGGGCGTTCAAGAAGAATATTACGCTATCCCGCTTTCTTCAGTTTTAGAAACCGTGCGCATCAGCCAAGATGAAATCTACACCGTTGATGGCAAGAGCGTGTTGCGTTTGAGAGATGAGGTGCTTTCTTTGGTGCGCCTTTCTGATATTTTTAAAGTGGATGCTATTTTGGAATCCAACTCAGATGTGTATGTGGTCATCATTGGCTTGGCTGATCAAAAAATTGGCGTGATCGTGGATTATTTGATCGGTCAAGAAGAAGTGGTCATCAAATCTTTAGGCTACTACCTTAAAAACACTAGAGGCATTGCTGGCGCTACGGTGAGAGGCGATGGGAAAATCACCCTCATTGTAGATGTGGGGGCGATGATGGATATGGCAAAAAGCATCAAGGTCAATATCACTACCTTAATGAATGAATCCGAAAACACGAAGAGCAAAAATTCTCCTAGCGATTACATTGTCTTAGCGATTGATGACAGCAGCACGGACAGAGCGATTATCCGCAAATGTTTAAAACCATTAGGCATCACGCTTTTAGAGGCCTCTAATGGGTTAGAGGGCTTAGAAATGCTTAAAAATGGCGATAAGATTCCGGACGCTATTTTAGTGGATATTGAAATGCCTAAAATGGATGGCTATACTTTCGCTTCTGAAGTGCGCAAATACAATAAATTCAAAAACCTGCCTTTGATTGCAGTAACCAGTCGGGTGACTAAAACCGATAGGATGCGCGGCGTTGAATCTGGCATGACTGAATACATCACCAAACCTTATAGCGGTGAGTATTTAACCACCGTGGTGAAACGCAGCATTAAATTAGAAGGAGGCGAATCATGAGCAATCAATTAAAAGATTTATTTGAAAAACAAAAAGAAGCTAGTGCGGGTTCTAAACAAGAAGACAATGAAGAAATTTTGCAATTCATTGGCTTTATTATTGGCGATGAAGAATACGCCATTCCTATTTTGAATATTTTAGAAATCGTCAAACCCATTGGTTACACACGAGTCCCTGAAACCCCAAATTATGTGCTTGGCGTGTTCAATTTAAGGGGTAATGTCTTCCCTTTGATCAGTTTGCGCCTAAAGTTTGGCTTGAAAGCCGAAAAGCAAAACAAAGACACTCGCTATTTAGTAGTGCGCCATAACGATCAGATCGCTGGGTTTTTCATCGATCGCTTAACTGAAGCCATTCGCATCAAGCAAACGGATATTGACCCAGTGCCAGAAACTTTGAGCGATAACAATAATTTAACTTATGGTATTGGGAAGCAAAACGACAGACTCGTAACCATTTTAAGAGTGGAAGAAATCTTAAAAAAAGACTTCTAAAAACCTTTTTCTATCAAACCCTTATGGGTTTTGTGAAAGATTTATTCCATTAAAAGCTTGATTTTAATCAAGCGGTAATGTTTGATTGACAACAGAGTTTTTTTAATCTTTTCTTTTAAAAACAGCGTGAAACTTTTTTAAACGGATTAAAAAGAACTTCTTATTTTTTAGTCTTTGTTGCCAACGCTTTTTAATAAGTGGGGCTTTTTGCGTTGAGATTCACTAAATTGTAGCCCCCTCCTTTTAAGGATTTCCTATTTCAACACTTTTAAAAGCGCTTCATAATTGGGCTCTTCTAAAATGTTTTGAACGATTTCTTTATAGATAACCACTCCCTTATCATCAAGAACAAACACCGATCGAGCGAGTAAGCCTTGCAAAGAGCCTTTGCCCAACAGCACGCCGTAATTTTCCCCAAAAGCCTTATACCTAAAATCGCTTAAAATTCTTAAGTCCTTAATGCCTTCAGCGCCGCAAATTTGCCCTTGAGAAAAAGGCAAGTCCATAGAAATAACGCTAAAACTCACAGAAGGCAGTTTGCCGGCTTGCTCATTGAAGTGTTTGGCTTGGAGCAAGCAAACCGATCCGGTTAAACTAGGAAGCGCGCTAACGACTTGAAAACGCACGCCCTGCTTCAACAAATTGACTTCTTGCAAATCGCCATTGACCAATTTCACATCAAGGGCTTTATCGCCCACTTTTAAGGTTTTCCCTTCTAATTGGTATGTTTCTTCTTTAAAAGTAACTTTTTGCATGGTTAAATCCTTTCTAATTGAATTGCTATATTGCGTTAGAATAGTAGCCCATTAAGATTAACTTTTAACAAATTTAAAGAGAATTTGTTTAAAAAGTCGTTTTCATTTTAAAAAACCCCTTAAAATCTACAAAATTTGCATAACGATCCATTTTTAAGAAAAGATTTACCAAAAAGTATTAAAAAATGATTACAATACGGCTATCTGATCACAAGGAGAAAACATGTTTACATTACGAGAGTTGCCTTTTGCTAAAGACAGCATGGGAGATTTTTTAAGCCCTGTGGCGTTTGATTTCCACCATGGGAAACACCATCAAACTTATGTGAATAATTTGAATAACTTAATCAAAGGCACGGAGTTTGAGAAGAGTTCTTTGTTTGATATTTTGACGAAGTCTAGCGGAGGCGTGTTTAATAACGCCGCTCAAATTTACAACCACGATTTTTATTGGGATTGCCTAAGCCCAAAAGCGACTGCTTTAAGCGATGAGTTAAAAGGGGCTTTAGAAAAAGATTTTGGCTCACTAGAAAAATTTAAAGAAGACTTCATTAAGAGTGCGACTACTTTGTTTGGCTCTGGTTGGAATTGGGCAGCGTATAATTTAGACACTCAAAAAATTGAAATCATTCAAACCAGCAACGCACAAACCCCGGTTACGGATAAAAAAGTGCCGCTTTTGGTGGTGGATGTGTGGGAGCATGCTTATTACATTGACCATAAAAACGCGCGCCCTGTGTATTTGGAAAAATTCTATGGGCATATCAATTGGCATTTTGTCTCTCAATGCTATGAGTGGGCGAAAAAAGAAGGCTTAGGCTCAGTGGATTACTACATCAATGAGTTGGTGCACAAAAAAGCTTAAGCGTTACTGCTGTTGTGGTTTAAAGATTTTTAAACCACGCTTCTTTTTTGAATGAAAGACACTCTGTTTAATCAATCTCTAAACAAGCGTTTTTGTTTTGATGAGAAAGTCGCCCATGTTTTTGATGACATGCTGGAGCGTTCTATTCCTTATTACCATGAAATGTTGGATTTGGGGGCGTATTTTATCGCTCAAAACTTAAAAGAAAATCTCAATCCTAAGCCCTTGATTTATGATTTGGGTTGTTCTACCGGGAACTTTTTTATCGCGCTTAACCGGCAAATCCAACAAGATATTGAGCTTGTAGGGATTGACAATTCCATGCCCATGCTCAAAAAAGCACAAGAAAAATTAAAAGATTTTAAAAATGCCCGTTTTGAATGCATGGATTTTTTAGAGGTTGAGTTTAAAGAAGCGAGCGCGTTTTCATTGCTTTTTGTGCTGCAATTTGTCCGCCCCATGCAAAGAGAGGTGCTGCTCAAAAAGATTTATAACAGCCTTGCGTTGAATGGGGTTTTATTGGTGGGCGAAAAGATCATGAGCGAAGATCGGATATTAGACAAGCAAATGATAGAGCTATACTACCTTTATAAACAAAATCAAGGCTATAGCCACAATGAAATCGCTTTCAAAAGGGAAGCGTTAGAAAATGTGCTTGTGCCTTATAGTTTAAAAGAAAATGTCGCTCTTTTAGAAAGCGTGGGGTTTAAGCATGTGGAAGCAGTGTTTAAATGGGTGAATTTCACGCTGTTGGTCGCCAGAAAAACTTAAGTTTTTTAAAATAATATAGAAGACTTAAGTTTTTTAAAATAATATAGAAGACTTAAGTTTTTTAAAACAATATAGAAAACTTAAGTGTTTTAAAAAATATCTATAGGGTCCATGTTCACGCTGCAAGGGATATTAGGGGCGGTTTTTAAAAACGCATGCACGCTTTTGATTAGGCTTAAAGGGTTTTTGGAACGCAACAAAATAAGGTAGCGGTAAGAAGAAGCGATTTTTTCAATAGGGGCTTTGAAATTGGAGAGCGTTACGCCCTTTTCTAAACACAAAGAAAGGGTTTGAGAGGCTTTTAGGCTCAATTGTTGGGCTTTTTCTTCGTTTTTATGCTTAAACTCTAACAAACACAGCCTTGAAAAAGGCGGGTAGAGTTCGCACCTTTCTTGCAATTCGTATTGTAAAAAATCTTCATAATCTTCTAAGAAATTTTTTAATAGATCGGTTTCGGTGCTTTGAATGAACACTTGGCCAGAAATTTGCCTAGCACTCCTCCCAGCGATTTGATAAAGTAACGACACGCCTTCTTCTAAAGCCCTGTAACTATTGGATTTAATGATATTGTCTATGCCTAAAACAACCGCTAAACTCACTTTAGCGTAATCATGCCCTTTGCTTATCATTTGAGTGCCGATTAAGATATTGGTTTTTTGAGCGTTGAAATCGTTTAAAATATTGTGGAGTTTTTTTGGCGTGCTGGTATGATCTTTATCTAAAATGGCTATTTTAGCGCCTTTCAAAAGGCCTTCCAACTCGTTCAACACTTGCATGGTGCCTATCCTTTTACCCACTAAAACCTCGCTTTGACACGCGCTGCAAATTTTAGGGATAGGGCTTGAAAAATGGCAATAGTGGCACATGAGTTTGTTGGTTTTTAAATGCAAACTCATATTCACGCTGCAAAAGGGGCATTGAACGCTTTTATAGCAATTTTGACACAGCAAGGTTTTGAAATTAGCCCTTGTAGGCACAAAAATAATAACTTGCTCGTTTTTGTCTATAACTTGTTTTAGCGCTTCTAGGAGTTTGGGCGTGATAAAACGCTCGGTTTTTTCAAAAATAATGTTTTTTTGCGTAGGCGTGTAGCGCCCCTTTAAGCGCACTAAAGCCTTATCTTTAAAGCGTTTGTAACTATTTAAACTTGGCGTAGCAGATCCTAAAATCACTTGAATAGGGAATTTATGGGATAAATACAAGCATAAATCCCTAGCGTTATACATAGGGCTTTGATGGGATTTATAAGAAAAGTCATGCTCTTCATCTACAATGATTAAACCCAACTCCTTAAGGGGTAAAAACAACGCGCTTCGTGTGCCTACCACTAATTTGATTTCTTGCGAATAAAGCTTTTCTAAAAATTGTTTTTTTTGGGTTTGAGAGAGTTTGCTATGCCACAAGCCTAAATTTTCTTTAAAAACCCTTTTAAGGCGTTGTTGCATTTGAGGGGTGAGGGCGATTTCTGGCACTAACAATAAAGCGCTTTTTTTTTGCTCTAAAGTTTGAGCGATTGAATGCATATAAATCTCGGTTTTCCCACTACCCGTATCGCCAAAGAGCAAGCTTGCTGAATGTTTTTGCAATTCTTTTAAAGCGTTTGTTTGCGTTTGGCTTAACGCATTAAGAACAGGCTCAATTGTTTCTAACCCCACCAAATCACATTCTTTAAAAGGGGTAAAAAGATTTAAGACTGAAGAAAGATTAGCCGAGTAATATTGAGCGATAAATAGAGCGAGATCTATTTGAAAGGGGAGTAAAAAATAAGGGGTTTTTTCTAGTTCTAGGCATTCAAAAGAGGGTTTTGAAACTTCTTCAAGAACGACTCCCAAAAGCGTTTTATTCCTTAAATGGATATTAACTATCGCTCCTTTTTGGTGTTGCTCTTGAGAAAAGTAAGTTAAAGGGGGGGTTTTATTTTTTAAAGGAGCGATTAAGTGATAGAACATGATGAGATTCTTTCTAAAAGCTTTTTGAGTTCATTGTGCAAATACTCGTTTTGACAACTTTCATGCAAATAATCCTTTAAAAGCTCTAAGGCGTTTAATTCTTGGTTATGGAAACGCTCCTTTAGGGTGCGTTTCATCTCATCGCTAAAGGTGTTATTGAGAGAGATTTTATAGCGTTTGCCTAAATAAGTGATTTCTAAGCTATCGTTTTGTGAATGCATGTTTTTAATGGTTTATGACAATAAATCAGAGATTTTGTCATAAAGACCTTGAATGCCCTTATCTTTAGCGCTCAATTCATCGTATAAAATAGCGATTTGAATGTCTTTTTCTTCATTTTGTGCATTCAGTGTGGTGTTTGCTTGGCGTAAAGCGTTCAACTCTTCTTCTTGTTTTTTGATTTTTTCAATCAATTCATCAATTTTAGCGCCCAATTGGTTTAACAAACTTAAAGATTGCATAGTAAACCTTTCATGGTTTTTAAAAGTTATTATATCAAAGCTATTTAATTATCGCAAAACACCCCTATCCCCTTAAGGTAATGACCTTTAGCATAAAATAAAGTAACTAAAACCCCATGTTTTAAACCATTCTTATGGCGGTATTTGGTATTTTTGATTACCATAAAGCAACAAGACAGAAAGCTTGACATGGGAGTGGTAAATGCAAAAAAGTATATTAAAAATGACTCTGTTGTTGGTTTTTCTCTTTTTAAGAAACGCTGTTGGTTTAGAGGATAAAAAAGCCGATCCTAAAAGCGTTCAAAATACGCCCAAAAATTTACCCCCTATCCAATTAAGGCTCAATCAAGTCCATGAAGAACTTATAGAAATGTTAGAAAATATGGGGAAAGGCACGCAGTATGAGTTCCCTAAAATCAAAGAAATCCTAGAGCAAAGCGAAGAAGAATGGCTCAAAGTCGCCCATGAAGAATGCGTGGCGTTGGTCATGCTAATAAGCCCCAAGGCTTCTATTGAAAGTAGCCCGATTTATAAGAATTGCTATGAAGCTTATGTGAAGCAAAGAATCCATGATTTATATGATTTTTATATAGAGGGCAAAAAAGTGAAAAGAAAAATCAAGAAAGCCCATAAGCAAGAGGTTGCCACTAAGCAATCCCAACCTTTAACAAAAGAGCCATCTAAAAATGAAAATAAAAAAAGCTTAGTAAAACCCAGCTTAAAAGATGCGAGTATCCCTAAAGGGTATTACTTGCAAATTGGGGTTTTTTCGAACGCGCCCAGTAAGGATTTTTTGCAAACGCTCAAAACTTTCCCTTACCAAATGGAGAAAAAAGACTCTCTCACGCATTATTTGATTGGCCCTTATAGAACGAAAGAAGAAGCCCTAAAACAGCTTGAAAATGCGCTTAAAAGCTTTAAAAATAAGCCTGTGTTGGTGGAAAAGTAATTTTTACTTAGTTTGATTGGATCTTATAAAGCCACATGGCTATTAACGCAACAAACAAACTCGCGCCCAAAAACACATAACCTATCATTTGATAAAGGGGGATAAAATTTTTTTGAATCTCTTCTTCTGCAATAATGATTTTAGAAACCCCCAAGCGGTTAGTTGGGGTGCTGTCTGTGAGGTAAAAACCTTGTTTTTTAAACGCAAAATAAGGGGTTTTGATTGCGTCATTTTTAAAAGAGGCCACAAACGCCCCGATATTAGAAAACTTGACTTTGTTGTCCCCATCTAATAAGACAAAGGGGGTGTTTTTGAATCGTTCTTCTAAGATTTTTAAAGGCTCTAAAGAAGAGGCATTATCCAATTCTAAAAGGCTTTTAGCGATCGCATCAGCGGTGTATTGCATGCGTATTTGGGTGTTTTCTAAGAGGTTATTTTTCGCATAAAAGAAAAATAACGCTAACAAAACCCCCACTAAAAGCAAGGTAGAAAGGGCGTAAATGATTAAAAAACGCTTTTTAAAAGAATAGGGCATGACGAACCTTTTTGTTTATAGCGGGTTGCATAACACAGCTTTTTATTATTGGATTAAAAACGCTCAAAAACAGCCTCTTTTTTCTACCATATTTATTTAATCTTATGGCAAATTTTTGAAAAATTGTTATAATTCCTACACTTTTATTGGCAAATTGATTGAGAAAGGAGTTTAGAACATGCTTGACATATGGATAGATATGATAATTTGTATTTTTTATTTGCTCTTTTTTACGACTCCTTACATTGTGGGCGATGTTTTGCAATTGAAATTTATCCGTCAAAAGCTCTGCGAAAAGCCTGTTTTACTCCCACAAAAGGATTATGAAGAAGCGGGGAATTACGCCATTAGGAAAATGCAATTATCCATTATTTCTCAAATTTTAGATGGGATAATCTTTGCTGGTTGGGTCTTTTTTGGTTTGACGCATTTAGAAGATTTGACGCATTATTTAAACCTTTCTGAAACGCTAGGTTACTTGGTGTTTGCCTTGTTGTTTTTAGCGATTCAAAGCGTTTTATCCTTACCCATTAGCTACTACACCACCATGCATTTGGATAAGGAATTTGGCTTTTCTAAGGTGAGCTTGTCGTTGTTTTTTAAGGATTTTTTCAAAGGGTTATTGCTCACTTTAAGCGTGGGGTTGTTGTTGATTTACATTCTCATTATGATCATTGAACATGTGGAACATTGGGAGATTAGCTCGTTTTTTGTCGTGTTTGTTTTTATGATCTTGGCTAATCTTTTTTACCCTAAAATCGCCCAGCTTTTCAACCAATTCACCCCCTTGAATAATAGGGATTTGGAGAGTCAAATTGAGGGCATGATGGATAAGGTGGGTTTTAAATCCGAAGGCATTTTTGTGATGGACGCTAGCAAGAGGGATGGGCGTTTGAATGCGTATTTTGGGGGCTTGGGCAAAAACAAGCGGGTGGTGTTGTTTGACACTTTGATCTCTAAAGTTGGGACAGAAGGGCTTTTAGCCATTTTAGGGCATGAATTAGGGCATTTTAAAAATAAGGATTTGTTGAAAAGTTTAGGGATTATGGGAGGTTTGCTCGCTCTTGTTTTTGCTTTGATCGCTCATTTGCCGCCGTTGGTTTTTGAAGGCTTTAATGTCTCGCAAACGCCAGCGAGTTTGATTGCGATTTTACTCTTGTTTTTGCCGGTGTTTTCTTTTTACGCCATGCCTTTGATCGGGTTTTTTAGCCGAAAGAATGAATACAATGCGGACAAATTTGGAGCGAGTTTAAGCTCTAAAGAGATTTTAGCCAAAGCGTTAGTGTCTATTGTGAGCGAGAATAAAGCGTTCCCCTATTCGCACCCTTTTTATGTTTTCTTGCATTTCACACACCCACCCCTATTAGAGCGCTTGAAAGCTTTGGATTATGAAATTGAATGACCCTTTCACAAGCCCTAAACAAAGCCAAAAAAGAATTATCGCAAAAAGGTTTTAGGGGGGGGTTAGAGTCTGAAATTTTATTAGGCTTTGTCTTGCAAAAAGAAAGGGTTTTTTTGCACACGCATGCTTATTTAGAGTTAAACCACGAAGAAGAGGCACGCTTTTTTGAATTGGTAGAAAAGCGCTTGAATGATTGCCCCATAGAGTATTTATTAGGAAGCTGTGATTTTTACGGGCGCTCTTTTTTTGTGAATGAGCATGTTTTAATCCCACGGCCTGAAACGGAGATTTTGGTCAAAAAAGCCCTTGATATTATTTCTCAATACCATTTAAAAGAGATAGGCGAAATAGGCATAGGGAGCGCTTGCGTGTCCGTTAGTTTGGCTTTAGAAAACCCCAAAATTTCCATTCATGCGAGCGATATTTCACCAAAAGCTTTAGAAGTGGCGTCCAAAAATATTGAACGCTTTAATTTAAAAAAGCGTGTTTTCTTAAAAAAAACGCATCTTTGGGATCGCATGCCAATAATAGAAATGCTTGTCTCTAACCCGCCTTATATCGCTAGAGGTTATCCTTTGGAAAAATCCGTTCTCAAAGAACCGCATGAAGCCCTTTTTGGGGGGGTTAAAGGCGATGAAATCTTAAAAGAAATCATCTTTTTAGCCACTGAATTAAAAATCCCTTTTTTGGCTTGTGAAATGGGGTATGACCAGTTAAAAAGCCTGAAAGAATGCTTGGAATTTTGCGGTTATGATGCGGAGTTTTACAAGGATTGGAGCGGCTTTGATAGAGGGTTCATAGGCATTTTAAAAAGTTTTTTAAGATAAAGTTAAAACTTAATTACCCTTTTAGTGTTACAATAAAAACACTTAAAACAATAAAGGATGCCGCTATGTATATTGAAAAAATTCTCCAATCTTTACAGAAAAAATACCCCTATCAAAAAGAGTTCCATCAAGCCGTCTATGAAGCTATCACTTCTTTAAAACCCCTTTTAGACAGCGATAAAAGTTATGAAAAGCATGCCATTTTAGAGCGTTTGATTGAGCCTGAAAGGGAGATTTTTTTTAGGGTGTGTTGGCTAGATGATAACAACCAGATTCAAGTCAATCGGGGGTGTAGGGTTGAATTCAATTCAGCGATTGGCCCTTATAAGGGAGGTTTGAGATTCCACCCTAGCGTGAATGAAAGCGTGATCAAGTTTTTAGGCTTTGAGCAAGTGTTGAAAAATTCGCTCACCACTTTGGCTATGGGGGGTGCTAAGGGGGGGAGCGATTTTGACCCTAAAGAAAAGAGCGAGCATGAGATCATGCGTTTTTGCCAGGCGTTCATGAATGAATTATACCGCCATATTGGGGCTACGACTGATGTGCCAGCCGGGGATATTGGAGTGGGCGAAAGAGAGATTGGCTATCTGTTTGGGCAATACAAAAAATTAGTCAATCGTTTTGAGGGCGTATTGACCGGTAAAGGGCTAACTTATGGGGGGAGCTTGTGCAGAAAAGAAGCTACCGGTTATGGGTGCGTGTATTTTGCTGAAGAAATGTTGCAAGAAAGGAACAGCTCTTTAGAAGGTAAGGTTTGCAGCGTTTCTGGGAGCGGTAATGTCGCTATTTATACCATTGAAAAATTGCTTCAAATAGGAGCCAAACCGGTAACTGCGAGCGATTCTAATGGCATGATTTATGATAAAGACGGCATTGATTTAGAGCTTTTGAAAGAGATTAAAGAAATCCGCCGTGGGAGGATCAAAGAATACGCCCTGCAAAAACCAAGTGCGAAATACACCCCTACAGAAAATTACCCCAAAGGGGGGAATGCTATATGGCATGTGCCTTGTTTTGCGGCTTTTCCTAGTGCGACCGAGAATGAATTGAGCGTTTTAGACGCTAAAACTCTCCTTTCTAACGGATGCAAATGCGTGGCTGAAGGGGCGAACATGCCCTCAAGCAATGAGGCGATTGAATTGTTTTTGCAGGCTAAGATTTCTTATGGTATAGGCAAGGCGGCTAATGCTGGGGGGGTGAGCGTGAGCGGCTTGGAAATGGCGCAAAACGCGAGCATGCACCCTTGGAGTTTTGAAGTGGTGGATGCGAAATTACACCATATTATGAAAGAGATTTATAAGAATGTCTCTCAAACCGCTAAAGAGTTTAAAGACCCTACTAATTTTGTTTTAGGGGCTAATATCGCTGGTTTTAGAAAGGTGGCGTCTGCGATGATAGCGCAAGGGGTTTGATGGGTTTGTTTTACAAACTTATTTTTTAACCCATCTCCTTATTACACGCAATAAGGGTAAGGATTTTTGATAAGTTTTGCGATAGATTTTAAAAGTGGTGTTTTGAGAGAGTTCCAATAAAGGTGAAGCGTTTTGAAAAAGCCACTCATAATTAACCCTCAAATTATCATAATTAACCCTCAAATTATCATAATTAACCCTCAAATTATCATAATTAACCCTCAAATTATCATAATTAACCCTCAAATTATCATAATTAACCCTCAAATTATCAATGGATACTAGTGGATCATGCAGATCACGATAAAGAGTGGAAAGGTTATTGTGGTAAATCGTATCGTTTTC
>NZ_VEZH01000014.1:0-51727 GCF_006440215.1 Helicobacter pylori
CCGAGCGCTCTCACGGGTGGGGTGGGGCGGGGTCGTCGTGGGTTATGGCGGCGGGGTTGTGTGTTTTTTTTTTTGCGTGATTTTTTTTTTACATTTTTTTCTGAGTTATAATTTTTACTGTTATGTGTTTTTGTTTTTTTTTTATTTTTATAAAAGTTACTGGTATAGAAGGTTGTTTTTGTGTGTTTTTGTTGCATAGCTCCATTGTTTTGTTGGGGTTTTTTTTGTGTTCAATAAAAAAATCTTGTTGTGCATTTTTTGGGGGTGGGGGGGGGGGGGGGTAACTTCATGGTTTTCAGTAGGTGTTTTTTCAATAGACGCTTCGGTCTCTGCATGATTTTCCATAGGCGCTTCAACCTCTTCATTTTCATTCTCTGTATAAATAGGGAGAGCGCACAAATTGGTTTTATGGCCTCCCCAATAATGCCCATAGAGTCTCACAAAATCAAAAGGGCTTTTCAAGCAATCTTCTAAAGCTTGCATGAAATTAGGCTCTAGCGCTACATCATCTTCTAAAATGACGACCGGTTGGTTTGTTTTGACGCATTCTTTCCACAAAAGATAATGGCTTAAATAGCACCCAAATTCTTGGGGCAATAATTCTTGATAACAATAATCAGAATGGAACCAATCGGATTTTAACATACTTGAAGAATCATAAAGCTCTTGAACGAATTTTTCAAAATCTTCGTGTTTAGGGCTAATAGCGTCAAAGATTTGAAAAACACAACGGCCTTTAAACTTTTCATTGGATTCTAAAACGAGTTTTTCAGTATCCAAACGCCTTTGACTTTCTTTTAAAGAAATGATATAGACACCAATCACAGCTCATTCTCTTTGGAGCACATTTTAATTCCCAAAAGACAAGATGTATTCTTGCATTTCATGCACGATTTCTTCAATGCTTCTTTCGCCGTTGATCGCTTTATACACCTTTTTATTTTTGTAAAAATTTTGGATCTCACCCAACGGATCCAAAAACACCCGCATGCGGTTATGAAACACCCTTTCATTGTCATCAGCCCCCCTAGAGCGCCCTAAAACCCTTTCTTTAGCGGTGTTTTCACTCACTTTTACTTCAATCACGCTTTTTAAAACCACTTCGCTTTGCGCGTTCAATTCCTTATCCAAAGCCTGCATTTGTTCCACGCTCCTAGGATAGCCATCAATTAAAATGATCCCTTTACTAGAGCTTTTAATCGCTGAAAGGATCGTTTCTACCACAATTTCTAAAGGCACTAATTCGCCTTGAGAAGTGAATTTCTCAATCAATAAGCCTCGCTCAGTCTTTTTAGCGCTCTCAGCCCTTAGTAAATCCCCGGTAGAAAAATGAGCGATTTTTCCGCTGTTATTCTTAGCGATAAGCTCTGCATCAGTGGTTTTACCACTCCCTGGGGCTCCAATAATCAAAAATAGTTGTTTCATATCTTATCCTTTCAAATTATTTTCTCAAGCGAATGTGTAATTCTCTCAGTTGCTCTTCATTAATGGGGCTAGGAGCGTCAGTCAATAAACATGAAGCTTTTTGCGTTTTAGGGAAAGCGATCACATCTCTAATACTATTGGATTTAGTCATTAGCATGATCAAGCGATCAAAGCCTATCGCAAAGCCCCCATGAGGAGGAGCGCCAAACTTTAGCGCTTCCAGTAAAAAGCCAAATTTCTTTTGCGCTTCCTCTTCATGGATATTGATTTTTTCAAAGACTTTTTTTTGCATTTCTTCTTTATGAATCCTAATGCTCCCCCCACCAAGCTCCACGCCATTAAGCACCACATCATACGCATGCGCTTCAATCTCTTCTATATCTTCGCATTCTATATTTTTAGGCATCGTAAAAGGGTGGTGCGCGGCATGATAGCCGTTTTCGGTTTTTTCAAACATGGGGAAATTGACTACCCATAAGAAATTCAAAGCGTCTTTATCAATCAAATCAAGCGTTTCAGCCACCTTCAAGCGCAAACGCCCCATGTAATCTAACACGATTTTTTTATCCCCGGCCCCAAAAAAGACAATATCCCCAGTTTTTGCACCAGTTTTTTTTAAAATATTCTTAAGCCCCTTTTCGCTCAAAAATTTAACTAAAGGCCCTTTAATCCCATCTTCTTTAATTTGCAAATACGCTAAGCCTTGAGCCCCAAATTGGCGTACAAATTCTTCTAATTCTTTTAAAACGCTGCGGCTAAAAACCGCATCAGCCCCCTTAACGTTCAAAGCTTTAATGCGTTTGTTTTTAAAATCTTGCGCGATATTAGAAAAAATAGCGTTTGAGCTGTCTATAAAACAATCCCCCACTTCTATTAAAGGCAATTCAAAGCGTAAATCCGGCTTATCGCTCCCGTAATTTTCCATCGCTTCCTTATAAGGCATGCGTTTAAAAGGTTTAGAAATATCATGCCCAATCGCTTTAAAAATCTCTTGCAACAAATCTTCCACCACGCCCATCACATCATTTTCATCACAAAAACTCATTTCCGCATCAATCTGGGTGAATTCTGGCTGCCTGTCCGCTCTTAGATCTTCATCTCTAAAGCAACGAGCGATTTGAAAATACCTGTCCATTCCCCCCACCATTAAGAGCTGTTTGAACAATTGCGGGCTTTGAGGGAGCGCGAAAAATTCGCCCTCATGCACCCTGCTTGGCACTAAATAATCCCTAGCCCCCTCAGGCGTGGTTTTGGACAAAATGGGGGTTTCAATCTCTAAAAAGCCCTTTTGAGCTAAAGCGTTACGAGCGGTTAAAGCCACTTCGCTGCGCAATTTAAAGATTTCATAAGCATTCAAAGAGCGCAAATCCAAATAGCGGTATTTCAAGCGCAAATCTTCATTCACATTTTTATTGCCAATTTCAATCGGCGGGGTAGCGCTTTTATTTTCAATGACTAACTCTTCTAAAACAATTTCAATTTTACCGGTTTTTAGTTTAGGGTTTTCTAAACCAGGCCCTCTTAAACGCGCTTTTCCTTTAGCCACTAGCACAAATTCACTCCTAACTTCTAAAGCCTTTTCATAAGCCTTAGAGCTAGGATCACAGACTAGTTGCACTAAACCGCTTTTATCCCTTAAATCAATAAAAACCACGCCTCCATGGTCTCTATAAGTGTTACACCACCCGGCCACTTTGATGGTTTTACCCACATCTTTTTCACTAATTTCTGCACAGAAATGACTTCGCATGTTTTATCCCTTTAAATTAAAACAAAAATTAAATTTATGAAAGCGTTTTTTTAAGCATTTCATGGATTTCAAGAATGTTAGATTTTACCACAAAACCATCCGCTTCTAAAGATTGGGCTAATTGGCGGTTAGAATCGCTGCTCATGGACGAATTGATAATCACAGGAATGTGTTCGGTTCTGCTATCAGCTTTAATGGTTTTTAACACTTCAAACCCTGAAATAATAGGCATTTCTAAATCCGTAATGACCACGCCGACTTGTTGGTAATGTTCTTTTTCATACAAATAATCCAACAATTCTCTCCCGTTTGGAAAGGCTAAATAACGCAATTCTAAAGTTTGAACGATTTTTTCTAGGGTTTTAAGAGCGCTCAAGGAGTCTTCAGCGATTAAAATGAGTTTTTGGCTTTGAATGGCTTCTATGCAACGCAAAGTCAAATCGTCTAAATCTTTCAAGCTAGGGAAAACATCGCTAACCATCTTTTCCACGTCTAAGATCTGCACCACTCGTTCTTCATCAAAACGGGTGATAGCGCTAAGCTTACCCTCTTCATTAATGCCTTGTTTGTCCCCGGCACTAATCTCAGTCCAATTTTTATGAATGATTTTTTCAATTTTTAAAACCTTTAGAGCGATGGAATGGTTAGAAAAATGGCACACAACCACCAAATTATGGTCATCTTTAACGCTGCATTCTGTTAAATCACGACTTTTATCACTAGCGTTATAATGCAACCACCTTTTCACATCCACTAAAGGAATGGATTCGCCCCTAACGCTAAGAAACCCGAGCATCATACCATCGCTCCCCCCAAGAATCTCTGTAACCTCTCCGTCATAATGGATGATTTCTCGGATCTTAAAAATATTCATGCCATAAAGTTGGGCGTCTTTTTCTGCATCTAATCTAAAGCACAGAAATTGCGCTTCATTATTTAAGTGCAACGAAGTCGTTTTGTCAATATCTCTTACCACCTATTTTCCCCTAAAGCCCTATCAAAGATTAAATGTTATAATACTACCCTAATTTAGTTTAAAAGGTTTTTACAAAAATGATAAAAAGCCAAAAAGAATATTTAGAAAGAATTGAATACTTAAACACGCTATCGCACCATTATTACAACCTTGATGAGTCAATCGTAAGCGATGCGGTCTATGATGAACTTTATCAAGAATTAAAAGCTTATGAAGAAAAAAACCCTAATAGCATTCAAGCCAATTCTCCTACCCAAAAAGTGGGGGCTACTACCCCCAATTCGTTCAATAAAAACCCCCATTTAATGCGGATGTGGAGCTTAGATGATGTGTTCAATCAAAACGAATTGCAAGCGTGGTTGCAACGCATTTTAAAAGCCTATCCTAGCACTTCGTTCGTGTGCTCGCCCAAACTTGATGGGGTTTCGCTCAATCTTTTGTATCACCATGGCAAGCTAGTGAGTGCGACCACTAGGGGTAATGGCTTAGAAGGAGAGCTTGTTACCCACAACGCCAAACACATCGCTAATATCCCCCATTCTATCGCTTATGATGGAGAAATAGAAATCAGGGGCGAAGTGATCATTTCTAAAAAGGATTTTGACGCTTTGAATAAAGAGCGCTTAAACGCTAACGAGCCCCTATTCGCTAACCCCAGAAATGCCGCATCAGGGAGTTTGAGGCAGCTTGATAGCGAAATCACTAAAAAGCGTAAATTGCAATTCATCCCTTGGGGCGTGGGCAAGCATTCTTTAAATTTTTTAAGCTTTAAGGAGTGTTTGGATTTTATCGTCTCGTTAGGTTTTAGCGCCATTCAATACTTAAACCTAAACAAAAACCACCAAGAAATAGAAGACAATTACCACACCCTGATTAAAGAAAGGGAGGGCTTTTTTGCCCTTTTAGACGGCATGGTGATCGTTGTGAATGAATTGGATATTCAAAAGGAGCTAGGCTACACGCAAAAATCCCCTAAATTCGCCTGCGCTTATAAATTCCCGGCTCTAGAAAAACACACCAAAATTGTAGGAGTCATTAACCAAGTGGGGCGCAGTGGGGCGATAACCCCGGTCGCTCTTTTAGAGCCTGTAGAAATTGCTGGGGCTATGGTTAATAGAGCGACCTTGCACAATTACTCTGAAATTGAAAAAAAGAATATCATGCTCAATGATAGGGTGGTCGTCATTAGAAGCGGCGATGTGATCCCTAAAATCATCAAGCCTTTAGAAACTTATAGAGACGGCTCGCAACAAAAAATCATGTGCCCCAAAGTTTGCCCCATATGTTCGCATGAGCTTTTATGCGAAGAGATTTTTACTTATTGTCAAAACCTTAATTGTCCGGCAAGGTTGAAAGAAAGCTTGATTCATTTTGCTTCTAAAGACGCTTTAAATATTCAAGGCTTGGGCGATAAAGTCATAGAGCAACTTTTTGAAGAAAAACTCATTGTTAACGCCCTAGATTTGTATGCTTTAAAATTGGAAGATTTAATGCGGCTAGACAAATTCAAAATCAAAAAAGCTCAAAATCTATTAGACGCTATTCAAAAGAGCAAAAACCCTCCTTTATGGCGTTTGATCAACGCTTTAGGGATTGAGCATATCGGTAAGGGAGCGAGTAAAACGCTAGCCAAATACGGCTTACATGTGTTAGAAAAAAGCGAAGCTGAGTTTTTAGAAATGGAAGGCTTTGGGGTGGAAATGGCGCGTTCTTTAGTCAATTTTTATGCGAGCAATCAGGGATTTATCCGATCGTTATTTGATTTATTAAACCCTAAAAGTAGCGATATGGCTGAAGAAAAGCAAAAAAGCTCTTCTGTTTTCAGTGATAAAACGATTGTTTTAACCGGCACGCTTTCTAAACCACGGCAAGAATACGCTCAAATGTTAGAAAATTTAGGGGCAAAAATTTCTTCAAGCGTGAGCACTAAAACCGATTTTTTAATCGTTGGAGAAAACGCCGGCTCAAAACTCGCTCTAGCAAAAAAACATGGCGTGAGCGTTTTGAATGAAGAAGAATTATTAAAGCGCCTTAAAGAATTGGATTAAAATTAAAATCAAATATCTAGTTAAATTCTAAAGAAAAATTCCAATTTTCATTCTTAATGAATTTACTCACAAAATCCTATTTTATAGTAGAATGCGAAAAATAAAGATATTTTAAGGAACAATAATGGAACACCATAAAGCACACACAACCATTCAGGCTTTACAAGCCAAACGCAAAAAGTTGCTAACCGAATTAGCCGAATTAGAAGCAGAAATAAAAGTGAGTAGCGAACGAAGGAGCAGTTTTAACATTTCGCTCTCGCCCAGTTTGTTAGCTGAAATAGAAGAGATAGAATACGAAGAAAAAACAAGTAAAGAGCGAAGGATTAATCATAGCGTTTTACTCTCGCCCAGTTTTATGGCTAAAGTGGATGAATACATGAAAGAGAAAGGTTTTTCTAACCGCTCGCTCCTCTTTGAAAAAGCGTTGGAATTTTACATGTTAAAACACCCATAAAACCAATAACGGACAAAAAATAAGAGGGTATTTGGGGTTTTGATAATGAAAAATCAAAAACTCCGTTGGTTTTTTAGGGTCTTTCTTATTTAAAGCTTTGGCTTTGTCTGTTTTTTGGAGTTGGAACGCTTTTTAAAATCGTTTCATGCGGTTAAGCGTATCTATTAGTAACGCTTTTGGCTCGTTTTAACAAAGATTGGTTAATTTTTCAGCAACGCTACGCTAAATCAAACCATCATTTGAATACAATGACCTTAGATGGGATTTTAAATCGTTTCTATCAAAAGGGATTTTATGCAAAGGGGATTTTATGATTTCTAACATCAGCATACACCCAAAAACCATGTTTAAAAACGCTTTAAATATACAAGATTTTTCATTTAAAAATCATACTAGCACAGCCATTATTGGCACAAATGGCGCTGGAAAATCAACGCTTATCAACACTATTCTAGGCATTAGATCAGACTATAATTTTAAAGCACAAAACAATAATATTCCATACCACGACAATGTTATACCACAACGCAAACAATTGGGAGTTGTCTCTAACCTATTCAACTATCCACCTGGATTAAACGCAAACGACCTTTTTAAATTCTATCAATTTTTTCACAAAAACTGCACTCCAAATCTATTTGAAAAAAATCTTTTGAATAAAACCTACGAACACCTAAGCGATGGACAAAAACAGCGCTTAAAGATTGACTTAGCTCTTATCCACCACCCCCAATTAATTATTATGGATGAACCAGAAACTAGTTTAGAGCAAAACACTCTTATAAGACTATCAAATCTCATAAGCTTGCGCAACACCCAACAACTTACAAGTATCATCGCCACTCATGATCCTATTGTCTTAGATAGTTGCGAATGGGTATTGCTCCTTAAGAATGGCAACATTGCTCAATACAAACCTTTAAATTCTATATTAAAATCTGTAGCTAAAACTTTTAACTTTAAAGAAAAACCAACCACAAAAGACTTATTAGCATTACTAAAGGATATTTAGTGGGAGCAATTCTATCTATCCTAAAACTTGAAATCAAATTTTATCTCACCAATACAAGCGCGCTATTTTGAACTTTTATTTATCCTATTTTAATGCTCCTATTACTGATTTTTGTTTTTTCAAAAAATACCACTGAAATTTTTTACTTTAATAATATTATAGGTCTAATGGGACTCCTTATTATTTCTAGCGCGATCTTTGGTCTCGCTCAAGCTATAACAAGCTCTAGATCGCATAATATATTCTTGTTCTACATGCTATCACCAGCAACTTTCAAACAAATAACTCTAGCATTAATCGCTTCAAGACTAATCGTTGTAATCCTATATGCTTTTATCTTTATTGTTCTCTCTTTTTATGCGCTCAATATCATCACTATTCTTAATTTTAAAGCGCTTATTTTGGGGTTTGTTAGTGTTTTTTCAAGCGCATTGTTTTGTTTTTGCTTGGCAATTTTTGTAGCTAGAATTTTTCAAAACGAACAAAGCATCTTAGGATTTTGTAATATCATCAATCTCTATGCACTAATGTCTTGTAATGTTTTTGTTCCTTTAGAATACCTACCTAATATTGGTCAATTATTTATCAAAACATCTATTTTTTACTACCTTAATCAACTTCTAATCAAAGCTTTTCAAGGGATTGATACTATACTGGTTTTAGCAACTTCAACATTTTTCATTATTGGTGGCATTATTTTATTTTTACTAAGCGCTAATCGCATGTTACTAACACCAAAAGAACGCATGCGTTAAATACTTAATCCCACCATTGATTTATTTAATGGCTCAGAAAGGAGTAAGCCCCCCACTTTTAAAACGCTAGACGCATTCCAATGTTTCCGGTGATATTGATCATTTTGTAATCCAATCCAAACCTAGCCCCCACCCCAGCGTTCATATAAAAGCTTTTAAACAACCTCACTTCCCCGCCTGTAGTGATGCTCGCAAAGGTGTTATAAAGCTCGCCCTTTCTGTAACTCAAAGTGTTATCGCCAATGAAACGCACCAATTTATCTCCCATTGATCGCACCAATAGATCCCTACCAATGCCGCCAATCGCATAAAAATAAGAGTTTGTGTTAAAATAATGGCGGTTCTCAAAAGCAAAATCAATCGTTAAAACGGATTTTTTAGATGGATCCGCGTTCGCTTTAAACTGGTTATAGAGTGCGTTATCCATCACCCCATCTAAACCGGTCATGCCGATATAGTAATACCCTAGGCTAATTTGAGGCTTGATAATCACGCTCTTGTTTTTAAACATGAAATCATACCCGTAATTGACTCTCGCGTTCGTCGTCCATGTGCTGTATTTATAAGACTGATTGATCATAGAAAGCAAAGTGTCGGCGGAACTGATTTGGGTTTTATTAGCCCCCCAAGTTTCATTGACGCTAAAGGTCAGCTCGCTCTTTTTAATGAAAGCCCTCGCATACAAGCCCACATTCACATTATCCGATTTAGAACTAGTGATGCGTTCATAAAACCCGCTATACCCATAAGCCGCATACCCTCCAACAATCACACCCTTAATGAATCTGTCATAGCCCACATTGACACCATAGAGCGTTCCTGTGCCATTTCCCACAAAGCTCACACCCCCAACGCCGGTTGCCCAAAGGTTGTTTTTTAATTTATTCCTTTGAGAATATTTTAAAATCACATCCATCGCGTTAGGGATTGCATCGGCAAATCTTTGGTTTTTAAGGCTGCTCAAGCGTTCGCTAAAATCCGTTGAATCAAAGGAAGCGAAATTAGAAAGCTTGGCTAAACGGCCCATTTGTTGCGTGTAAGTGTTGAGTTGCAAAACATCGGTGGAGTTGTTTTTGAGACTGGGTTTAGTGAGCATGCCTAAAGCGCTGCTCACATCTTCCATTAAAGTCACAATGTGTTTGGTGGGCGTGTCTTGCAAATAGTAAGGTGCGAACAAGGGATTACCTCCTTTAGCCACAAAAAGCGCATTCAGCCATATAAGGGAATTAATGCCTGCAGATTTGATCGCATTCAAACCGGCACTGCCTTGAATGTGTTGGATATAGTATTCCAAACTAGGTGCATGAATATCCATGGGTTTCTCTGAAACAGTGACCTGAACCTTATCATAAAGGATAGATGAATACACCATTTGCCCTTGATTATCTTTAAAGCTTACCACAAGACCCCCATCTTTAATATTGACCGGTTGGTTGTCATAGCTTAACGAATCGCCATTTAATTGCATGCGTTTGCCATTAAAGTCAATCAAAGTGTAGAGTTTGAGGTAATCGCTCAAGCTCCCTCCACGAATGATTTGATTGTCATAGCCATAAAGCATGCGTTTAGCATCCATAAGCGTGTAAGCGCCTTGCTTGAGTTGAGTATTAAAATTGATTAAAGCCTGATTGTTGTAAGACATGATCGTAGAAGTGTTAGTTACGCTCAGTATCGTTTTATCAGTTGGGTGCTTGAGATTGAAAGTCAATGGCCCTTCGCTCTTGAAATCGCCCCCCACATTCAAACCATTTTCATTCGTGCTGAGAGCCGCTCCTTTTACCACATTGAGATTACCGCTGATATCAGCCCTATGATTAGAGTTGTTGTTAAAAGCGTTATTCACGATCAAGTTGTTGGCTTTAAAAGTGGCGTTCGCCCCTAAATCCAAAGTTCCGATCGTAGTATTTTGTAAGACTTTTGAAAAATCCACTAAGCCGTTCGCTTTAATTGTTCCTAAGAAAGCAAAATTATTCGCATTCACTTCTAAAGTTTCATCGGTTGGAGCGCTTGAAGTTGAAGGATTAGCTTTTTTCTCGCTCATGCAATTTAAAACATTCACGCAAATCTGACCTTTTTGAACGCTAATGTCATTTTTAGGAGCATTCAGCGTTAAGCCGTTGGTAGCGTTTAAGGTATCTAGTGAAATGTTAGAAAAATCTTTAGAAACAAAAGAAAGCCTGCCCTGATATTGCGTGAAATTGATCGTATTTTTCCCGTTAAAGATAATGGACTTGCCCGCTACAAAATTCAATTCCCCCCCTGTGGCGTTATTGAACGAGCTGTTGTTTATAAACACATGGTTTTTAGCCACGAAATTAAAATTCCCTTTTTGCCAAAGATTGTGCAAGCCTTTAGGTTTGAGCAAAGAGCCCATGCCCAATTGTTTCAATTCATCTTGTAAGGATTGAGGCAGTATGGATCCCAAACCTTGATGATAAACGCCTCCAAAGCCCTTATCAGCGATGATTTTATTGATCATTTGCCCTAAGACTTGATTGCTCATGATTTTATCCACTACACCTTCGCCTAACAAGTCATTTAACGCTTTTTCACCTATGCTAGAAATGACATTAGTCAGCTCTTCGCTAGGGTTAGTGATGCTATTTAAAGCGATATTCACCAACACGCTCAAATCCTGTGGGCCTAGCCAAGAAATGAGCTTATTGATTAAGGGGGCTTGATTGATCATCTGATTGAGAATATCCCCAAAAGTCGTTTTATCCAAGAAATTCTGTAAGTCTTTGGCATCAGAGTTAGAGCCTATTTTATCAAGGGCTTGATTTAAGCCTCCAGGCACAAAATTATTGGCAAAAGAACTCAAGCTTTGTTTTCCATACCAAGTATTGATAAAATTCTCTACATTTTCAATCCCTAAAGTTTTAACAATAAATTTTTCAAACCCTGAAGAATGGGCTTGGATTTGCTCTAAAAGCATTTGATCGATCTCTTTTCTTTTTATAGGATCTAGAGCGTTTAAAAGCCCGTTTTCACCAAAAACATCGCCCACCGTTTTAGAATTTAAAATTTCCATGATTGCGTTTTTAAAAGCGCTCACGCCTAAGAGATTATTCACTTCAGTAGGGCTAAGCAATGAGCTTAAAGTCTTAGATCCAAAATCTTTAGGGATCATGTTAGCTAGATCTTTAGGGATAGCGTTATTGTTCAAACTCTCTTCATAAATGATATTAGAAAGGACATTCCCCAAGCCCTTTTCCCCAAAAAGCTTTTCAATGCCACCTTGCCCCAGATAAGAAAAGATTTTATCGGTCCCTTGAGCGTCAATATTGGCTTGATTAAGCACTAAATTAGTGCCGCTTTCAAAAGACACATTCGCACTCCCTCCGCTCCCCCAAGCGTTCCCGCTGCCAATTGTCCCAGTAATGTAAATGTTTTTAGCCCTAAAATTAGCGTTAATATAGCCCAAATAAGGCGAGGTAGAATGGATCAATTGCCCTAAATTAGTCTGTCTAAACATCTGGCAAGTGTTATCCCCAACCGCACATGGCTCTTTATACCCATCGCCTCCAAACCATACTACGCTTTTAGTGTTCGTTTGCCCCTCTTTGATCGCTCCTACAACGAGATTGCCTTGAGATAAATGATAATTAGCCGTGTTGGAAAAATTATTGATAATACCCAATAAGCTCTTCCAATTTGCTTGAGTTAAAGTGATACCATATTTTTCAAAGATACCAAAAAGAGTTTCAAAACTATTCGGGTTATTGAGATTGAGATGATCTAAAGCCCCTGAAGATAAAAGATTAGCCATTTTAGGCAAAAATTCCTTGCCCAAACTGGCAATCACGCTTAAATCTTGTTTAGTGATAGCCTGATTATAAATGCGTAAGGCTTGTAAGGGTTGGTTTTGCGCGTTATAAGTCCCTGGTATTTCATGGTTTTGATTAAAACCTTTGATATTGCTATTCAAATAATAAGTGCCAGCCTTATCGCTTGTGTAATTATAGGAATTCGCGCTTTCATCATAAGGGTTTTGTTGGTAATCATACAAACTAGGAGTGAGATTAAATACCGTATTATTAGAAGCACCGTTTTGAGAAATCTGCACTTTCAAGCGGTTGTTATACAAGGTTTCTGTAATCGTTTCAGTCGTATTGAGCGGGTTAGTGAAACTCCAAGAATGAACGCCGTTATTAAACGAGTAATCAGCCTTGTCAATCTGTATGCCATAAAAACGGATCTTCTCATAGCCGTTATTCCCCATTAAACCCTGAATGTTTTGAGCTTGTAAAATATTATAAACTAATGGTTTGTTTTTTGCATCAAATAAATTCACATTAGACAGATTCAAAATCCCTTGAGTTCCAAAGCTGAAATTCCCGCTTGCATTAATGGATAGAGCGTTAGCGCCATTGCCTAAAAGGTTTAAAGCACCATTTAAAAGAACGCTTTGAAAATTCAGGGTGCTGTTGCTGCTTAAATCAAAAGAAGCGTCAGAATTAAAAGTCGCCACATTAGTGAAAGAAATTTGAGAATTATTAGCGTAAAAATTCACAGGAGCGTTAAAAACGCTGTTGCCATTGAAGTTCAACAAGCTTGAGCCGTTGAGGTTGAAATTTGTTTCCCCTTCTACGCTAAGCGTATTGAAGCTCGCTTGAGAACTTTCAGCCAAATTCATCGTAGAGTTATTTTCAAAAGTGGAAGCCCCTTGGAAATTGATATGGATATTTTTAGCCCTTAAATTGAGTGTGGCTTGATTAAAATTCGTATTCCCTTTGAAATTGATAAGGCGCGCAGAATTGCCAAAATCAGGCGTTTTACCAAATAATGGGATGCCATAAAAGGTTACATTAGCGTTATTGAAATTTGCTTGATTGAAGCTGACTTGAGCGTTAGGGTTCAAATTCAAATAAGACACCCCGTTAAAAGCGGTTGCGCCGTTAAAATTCGCTACGCTGTTGTTGTAAAAAGAAAGGCTTGAAGCGTTTTCTAAAGCCGTTTGGGTTTGGCTATCCCCAACATTAATAGCAGCGTTGGGCTTGACTGAAAGCCTGGAATTATTGAAAGTAACATTCCCATTCAATGAAGACTGATTCACATTCTTAGACACATCAATGACTATTTGAGAGTTATTGAAAATAATGTTATTAGCTTTCAAATCATAGCGGATACCCCCTCCTAAAATGGAATTAGAAAATACCAAATCCGTATTCGCAACCATATTCACATACGATGAGCCGCTCTCAGTCGCTCCGTTAATATTGGTCCAGCCGCTAAAAGTGGTGTTTTCAAAAGTGATACGCCCTGAATTAAAATTAAAGCCTCCCCATGTGAAATCCCTAAAGTTAGAGTTTTTAATCTCCATAGAAAGCCTGGAATTAAAATTCGCCCAAGAATGCTGGCTCGCGCTGGTTTGTAAGCCCATAGCCACGGTTTGGAAATTCGTGTAATTCAACCCGTCAGCGTTCAAGGTTTCATCAGCGTTAAAACTAATCGTCGCCCCACCGCCAGCATTAGGGTTGCCGACATTAAAATTATTCGTTAAAAAGATATTAGTCGCGTTGAAATTGCCATGCAAATACAGCAAATTATTCTTACCAAACCAGATCGATCCGCCATTGTCATTAGCCTTTTCTTGAGCGCTCCCTAAAAGCAAAGTCCCTACCACCGTAGCCCCAAAATTCAGCGACCACGCAAAAGCGCTAGATCCAATAAGGTCTTGATTTTTATAGGGTGCGATATAGCACACGCCAACACACACAGGGGTTTTCCCTGGAATGAAATCAAATTGCTTCCTCACTTGACTCCAAATATCCTTAGAATCAGTTTCTGTGTGGAAAGGCGAAGAGTTGAGCGTAAGGTATCTATAAGTGATAGAGCCCGGGTTAAAAGTTTCTTCAAAAACAAATTTTTGACCGTTGCTCTGCGTGAATTGCACAAAAAAAGTGTTATTATCCGTTCTTAATAAAGTCCCTCGTTCGCCACCATAATGGATCAGATTCCATAAATTTTTTGAAAAAGCGTTATCCGCCAAAATTTCATTATTGTATTTAATGTTATTCCCACTTAAAAGCGTGTAGGTGGTGTTGTTGGTCAAATCCCTTTCAATGTTAAAAACACTATTATTGTCAATAGCGATTGATCCTTGAAGGCGGCTGAAAGGATCGCTATTAATAAGCGTATTTGTGCCTTTAAAGGTGGTGTTTTTAGTGTCGTTAAACGAATAGCTCCCGCCATTAAACGAGTTATTATTAAAAATAAGGTTTTGCGCTTTGGCGTTGATATTATAGGAATTGAAAGTGTTGTTTTCTAGGGTCAGGGAATTCCCGGCGTTGTTTTCACCCCCTTTATAAATCAAAGTGCCGTTATCGCTAAAATTAACATTCTTAATCACGGCATTTCCGTTAGCGCTAGCGTTATCCACGCCAAAATTCCCCCCTCCATTCACAGAGCCTTTATCCCAAGTAATGTTATCGGCCTTAAGGTTAAAGCCTCCATGCGGAGTTTGGTTGCTAAAATTTGCGTTTGTTGCATTCAAGTTGCCGTTATTGACAATGAAATTCATCCATGAATCTTGCAAACCGGCTTTATCGTTATTCAAATTAGCGTTAGCGATATTCAAACGCTTTTGAGCGTTAAACACTAAAGTCGCGCCCCCACCGGTTTGAGCGCCGTTACCAGAGCGAATCGTGCCAGTAATATCAATTTGATTGGCTTTAAAAACGCCTTGAATATAGCCCACTAGCCCCCATTCAGCCCCTGAAGTTTTCCCAAAACTCACCACGCTATTGGAAGCGGGATTCGCCCCATCAAGAAAAGGGGTGGTCTGATTGAACACTAAAACGCTGTTAGCGCCGCTATAATCTTGCGTGAAAACGCCTGTGCCAGCGTTCTTCCAAGTCGTCATGCCGTTGAGATAAAACACGGTGTTACTGGCGTTATTATTGATATTTTTAAGATGGAATACATCATTATTGATACTCACGCAATGCGTATAGCCTAGAGTGCATAAACGAGTGAGCGTGATCCCATTATTAAAATTTTCTTTGATGTAGTAAGTCAAGCCGTTATCAATGAATTGGACATTATAAATTTTAGCGCTACTTGGCACGGATTGATCCTTATCAACTAGCGTGCCGCTAGGGTTTTCCCCGCTCGTCCAACGCAACATTTGATACAAAGCGTTATTATTTTTATAATCCACGCTTTTAGCGTTAAGCAATTGATAAGTCGTGCCTACGCTTAAGCTACTCAAGAGCCCTTGCATGTTGAAAACAACGCCCTTATTGAAAGTAAAAGTTGTTTGAGCGCCATTTATTTTAAATTGGTTATTCGCATTGAAAGTGTCATCAGTAAAACTGGCTTTAGGGGTGTTATTGAAATCAAACACCCCCCCATTGAACGAGTTATGATTAAAATCCACTTGCTTGGCGTTGAAATTAAACGATCCGCCATTAAACGAGTTGTTGTTAAAAGCGTCTGTCTGCTCTGCGTGGTTGAAGTTAAACGAACCGCCATTAAACTTATCTTCATTAAAGGTGTTATTTACGCCATCAAAAGTGTAAGAAGCGTCATCTAAAACGGATTTTTCAACGGTGGTTGTGCCTTGAAATTTAAAATTCCCTGCTAAAAAGTTCGTGTTTTTAAAGGTGTAAGAATTTTTAGCGCCTTGAAATTTGTAATAAGCCTTGTTGAAATTCACGCTATCAAAAGCACCATTACCGGTAAAATCATATCCTCCACCCGTCCAATCGTAAAAATCAGACTGAGAGACATTGATCTTGCCGCTCCCAGAGCTATCCCCTAACGCCATAAAAGTCATGTAAGAGTTTTGTGAAGTGGTTTTTAGGTTTTTAAAAGTAGCCCCGGCAATATTGACTTCAGCCGTGCCCACAAAATTCAAAGTCGCCCCCCCACCGGTTTGAGCGCCGTTACCAGTCATCATGTTACCGGTGATATAAACCCTATCGGCTGTGAAAGTGCCGGTGATATAGCCCGTTTTCCCCCAATTGACTCCCTCATACCCCCCAAAACGCACCGTGCTGTTAGATTTAGGGATACTGCCATTAGCCCAAGGGGTCGTAACGTTAAAGACTAAAGCGCTGTTTTTTCCGCCATAGGTTTGAGCAAATCTCGCATTAGTGTAATTCCAAGTGTTTAAGCCGTTGAGGTAGAAAATCGTGTCAGCTCTATCATCATTAATATTTTTTAAATTAAAGACATTGTCATGGATATTCACGCTATTGGTGTAGTAAATATTGTTCGCGCCATAATAAATAGATTGTAAAACAATAGAATCAGGGCTAAAAATTTGTCTAAAATGATAGAGCGTGCCGCCTAAATTGTAGGTTACATAGTAAGTGTGGGTGTTGTTGTTGGAAGTGGCGCTTTTGCTGTTGTCTTTTGTGGCTTGTGTGTTTTTAAGCCTGATGGTATTCCATAAGTCGCTGACATCATTGTAAGTGATAGAGCCATTTTTCATGTTAAAAAGCGTGTAAGCGCTCCCTATGCTAGGCGTGTAATTTTGAATGTTAAAAATCGCATTAGGATTAATGGTAACTTTAGCGCTCATATTGACAAAGGGTGAAGTGGGGTTGTTGATCGTGGTTGTGCCTTGAAAATTAACATGAGCATCAGGTCTATTAAAAACAAACCAACCTCCATTAAAGGTCAAATTATTAAAAGTAATATTGCTTGCATTAAGAATGTAGGCATTCCCTATAGTATTAATATTGCCATTAGGCATGCTCCCTAGAGTGCTGTTATTAAAGGTAACGCTATTGGCGTTAAGATTGAGTTTATAATGATTGATATTAGAGTTAGTGAAGGTGATGCTCCCCCCGATACCATTCCCCCCCTTATAAGTGAGCGTGCCGTTATTGTTGAAAGTTACTCCGCTGATGGTGGTTGCGCCATTATTATCCACATTATCAAAGCCAAAATTCCCGCCATTGACGATCCCGCCATTATAAGTGATCTTTCGCCCCATCACATTAAAGCCCCCATTAGGGGTTTGGTTGCCAAAATTCGTGTTTGTCAAATTCACGCTATGATGGGAAATCAAATTGATCCAAGAAGTTTGCATCCCGGCTCTGTTATTTTGAAAATAAGCCCCATTAGTGCTTAATTCGTTTGAGCTTTCAAAAACAAGTATCGCCCCTCCGCCGGTTTTTAACTCATTACCCGATCCAACAGCCCCTGTGATAAAGATGTCTCTAGCCTTAAAAACCCCTGTAATAAAACCTACATAGCCCTTTTCCCCAAACCATATAGAAGAATGATTGGGCGTTGCGGAAGCGTTTTTTGTCCCTATGTATAACTTGCTATTATTATAGTTTTGCGTAAAACTCCTACTCCCCCCAGCCCAAGTGCGTAAAGGGCTGACATAGTAGGATTTGTTGCTGTTATTTTCATTCACGCTATTGAGCCAATACACCGAACTCTTATAATCTTCACTTTGAGCGCTCAAAGCTGAAACAAACCCTAGCCCTAAGAAGATTTTTTTGTTAAAGGATACGGAAGAATTTGAATGCATTTTTAAGGAATAAATCGTCAAAGGCGAGTTTTTGATTTTATATTTTTTAGCGATTTTCTTTTTAATGCCCTTAAAAGAGCGGTTTTTACTAAAGCGTTTGTTTTTTAAATTTATTTTATCATTTTTATCAATCATTTTAAACCCTTTCATGCGGTCATGCTAATACTTGCTAATACTTTTTATCCATTATAACAATTAAAAAAGAATGTGCGATCTCTTTGTGTGGTTATAGGGATCGTATCTTGCAAATGGAAGCCATCATTGGGCTATTTGGAACCTTTTTTAAAACGCATAACTATAAGCCGCATGGATAAAAACGCTCTCTAAAAAATAAGGATTTTTAAAAGAATTTCTGGTGTTTGAAAAAGGGATTTTAGCCCCAAGCTCTATGCGGTGGTGGTAATCAATCGTGCTGCCAAGCCCCACATTAAACAAGCCGTTATAACCCATAAACGAACTATTTTTCATGCCTAAATGGTTACTTTGATAAAAATACCCTATCCCAAGCCCCCCATACACCCCAAAGCTGTATTTTTTGTAAGTGTAAAAATCGCTCAACACATCTACATTCATGCTCAATAAAGAAGTGTTAATCGTGTGCAATGCGGTGGGTTTGATTGCCATAAGGTAGGAAAATTCACCCCTTAACGCTAAAGCTTTAAAAAAAGCGAATTGATACCCCCCTTTAGCCCCCCATAAAAAAGCCGTATAAGAAGAATCACTAGCCGGTTTTGGGGTTATTTTAATGGGGGCTAAACCCACCATAGCCCCAAAATAAATATGACTTTTTTTAGGCTCAAACGCCCCCAACAAGCCCACCCATAGAGCCAAAATGAAAACAATCTTTTTCATTCTAAAGCTTTTTGGTTTTGATAAAACCGCTTGATTTTATCGTCTATGGGAGCGAGCAAACGATAAAACACCGGCACAATCAGTAAGCTTAACACCATAGAAATCATTAAGCCCCCACTCATCGCAATCCCTATAGGGGATTTCATCGCCGCTCCATCCCCACTCGCCAACGCTAAAGGCAGCATGCCGCAAACCATCGCAATGGTCGTCATTAAAATCGGTCTTAGACGGGTTTTGCCGGCAAATAAAATGGCTTCTTGGATATTCAAACCTTTTTTACGCTCTTCATTCGCTACATCAATTAAAAGCGTGGCGTTTTTACCCACCATACCAATGAGCAAGATCAAGCCTATCATAGAGAACATGCTCAAAGGCTGATGGACTAAACCTAGAGCAAAAAACGCCCCTGAAAAGCTTAAAGGCATGGTAACCATGATGATAAAAGGCTCTAAAATGGACTCATACAACGCCGCTAAAATCATATAAATCAACACAAACGCTGTCGCTAGAGCGATCAAAAACTCCCCATTACTCTCTTTAGCGTTATCCGCTTCTCCGGTAAATCTGTAATTCGCTCCTTCAACCAGCCATTCTTTAGTGTTTTTGCTCACTTGCGTTAAAATCTCGCCCAAAGAAACGCCCGCATTCCTATTAGGCTCAGCAAGCACCGTAACGCTGCGTTGGCGGTTATAGCGAGAAATACTAGACGGGCTTTTAGTTTCTGTGATTTCCACTAAAGCGTCTAAAAACATCAATTTATCGTATTTGTTACGCACTTGCAAGCGTTTGATGTCTTCTACAGAAACGCGCTTGTCATCAGGCACTCTAATGATCATGTCGTATTCTTTACCATCTTCTTTGAACACGCTCGCTTGAGAAGTCCCAGAGAAAGCAGAACTCACCACTGATCCAATGGTTTGAGCGCTCACGCCGTATTTGTTAGCGTTTTGTCTTAAGATTTTGAGTTGCAATTGCGGTTGCGATTCGCTCGTGCTTGTATGATAGCTTTCAACCTTGCCTTTTAATTCAGGGCTTTCCAATAAGAATTTTTTCAAATTCGCTACGCTTTTATCCACCGCTTCTTGAGAATGGGAGAACACAAAGGTTTGAAAGGGCGAACTATCCCCACCGCCCCCTATAAGAGCAACTTCAGAAAGATTAATAGTATCTAAACCTTTAGCTTCAGGCAAGCTTCTCAACTCTTTCCTTAAAACGCTCATCAACTCAAATTGCCCCAATTCATGCTCTTTTTTACGCTCTTTTAAAGGCTTGAGCTGCACAAAAATCTTAGCCTTAAAAGGGTTTTGTGTGGTGCCATAACCCACTTGCAAGGTGGTGAATTCCACTTCAGCATGTTTTTCAATCGCTTTTTGAAAGATCTTACTCTTTTGCGTCATGTAATCTATGCTCACGCCCGGTTTAGCCTTAAGCCACACTAAAAACCTCCCCCTATCTTCTTTCAGCATGAACTCCATACCCAATTTAGAAGCCACAAAAAGCGAACCCACAAACACCAAAACCACCGCTATAAAGATAATGAGCTTGTGGTTTAATACCCATTGGAGCAATCTGGTATAACGAGACTCTAAAGTCTTAAAAAAAGGCTCACTCCACACATAAAAACGAGAATGCCTGGGATTGACCACGACTGAGCTTACCATGGGGATAATCGTAACGACCACCACATACGAGAGAGCGATCGCTAAAGCCACCGTGATCCCAAAGCTTTGGAAAAAGCGCCCAATAATGCCTTTCATGTTCCCTATAGGCACAAAAACAGAGAGCAGCATCGCTGAAATCGCCACTAGAGCAAAGCCAATCTCCCTCACTCCCTCATAGCTTGCTTTTCGTTTGTTCATGCCCATTTCTAGCTTTTTATGGATGTTTTCAATCACCACGATCGCATCATCAATGATAATCCCTATCGCTAGCGTTAAAGCCACCATGGTGAGCATGTTTAATGAAAAGCCCATCCATTGGATGAGCGCAAAAGTTCCCATGATAGAAATTGGGATAGAGATCGCTGAAACGAGAGTGATCGTGCCGTTACGCAAGAACGCAAACACCACTAAAACCGCCAAAATCGCCCCCAAGACTAGGTCAAATTTCACGTCTTCAATAGAGGTGCGGATATAGCTCGTGGTGTCTAAAAAGGGTCTGATTTCATAGCTAGGGCTAATGGCTTGAATGTGTTTTAAGGCTTCATACACCCTATCTACGATTTCAATTTCATTCGCTCCGGCAATCTTTTGGATTTCTAAAATCACACCGGGTTTGTCTTTAAAACTCGCAAAAGTGTTGTCTTCTTCTAACCCGATTTCAATTTTTGCAATATCGCCAAGACGCACATGATTACCCACTTGAATCTTTTCCACATCCGCCACGCTGTAACTATTCGCATTCACCAAAATAGACAATTCCCTTTGGCTATTGACAATGCGCCCCCCATCAATTTCCACATTCTCCGCTTTAAGCGTGCTGAAAAGATCCGCATAAGTCAGGTTGTATTTATTCATCAAAGTGGGATCGGCATAAATCCTAATCTGGCGCTCCCTAAAGCCGTTGAGCTGCACGCCCCCTACCCCATTGATTTTTTGGAGCATGGGTTTAATGGTGTTTTTGGCGTAGTCATTAAGGGTTGTAGCCGGCACGCTTGAACTGCTCACAAACAATGAAATAATGGCTTGGCTGTCGGTATCAAATTTATTGATAGAGGGTTTTTTAATATTGGAATCATCAAAACGCACCGAAGAAATTTTATTAACCACATCGTTTAAGGCTTCTTCATTAGGCTTTTCTAACTCAAATTCAATGACAACAATACTCACATTTTTAGAGCTCGTGGAAGTAACCTTTTTGATCCCATCAATCCCCATCACCGCTTCTTCAATCTTATCGGTTACCTTACTCTCTATGATTTCAGCGCTAGCCCCAGGATAAGTCGTAGTAACCACCACCGTAGGCAGATCAATTTTAGGGAAAAGCGCCACGCTCAATTTTTTAAAACCCATAGTCCCAAAAAAGACAATCGCCAAAGCAAACATCAAGGTCGTAATAGGACGATTAATCGCTGTTTTATACATCAAAATATCCTATTATTTCGTTTGGATAAACCCATCGCCAAAAAGCCCCACTGCCATAGGCTTAGACAAAAGGGCTTCAGCGCTCACTTTTCTGGTGTTTTCATCAACCGTGGGGTAAATCTTGGTGATTTTAGCTTCATGCTGATTGGAGTCCCCATCTATGGAGTAAGTGTAAGTATCCCCCACTTTGACTGCATTAATATATTTAGAATCAAATTCAATAACCAATTTCCTGGCATGGCTGACTAGTCTCAATAACACCGTGTTATTTGCGCTCACCCCTTCGCCCACTTGAATGTTTTTACTCGCTATTACGCCATCAAAAGGGGCTCTTAAAATGGTTTTATTCAATAGCGCAATAGAATAAGCGTAATCAGACTCCAAGCGCCTGTAAGTGAACTCATAACCCTCTAGAGTGTTTTTATCCACAGCACCCCCAATTTTGCTGTATCGTTGGTATTGCTTTTTAGCGAAAATGAGTTGTTGCTCGGTAGAATCGCTTTGAGCCTGTTTGTCTTGATTATACAAAAGCAACAAAACATCGCCCTTTTTGACCACGCTCCCCTCAGTAACCTTAATGCTATCCACAATCCCTGTGCTGTCTAGGGTGAGCTTGGAATCTTGTGTCGCTTTCACATTGAAAATCGCATACACTTTTTCGCCAGCTTCCAAATTCAAAAAACTCAAAAAAAGTCCTATTAAAATTTTTCGCATCATTTTTATTCCCTTAATGCACATAGTCATCTATTTTATGCCCGCTGTTGAAAATGTAATTGGCTTTTTGCACTTCATAATTATTGAGCGCTAAATTGTAAGCCACTTCCGCATCAAAGCGCGTGGTTAAGCCCCTTAAATAGGTGGTGAAATCCACTAAATTAGCGTCATATTTCCTTTTAATATTGGCAAAAGAAAGATTAGCCGCATCCAAACTAGCCTTTGAAGATTCAATCTTGGCTCTGGCAATATCAAGCGACTTTCTGTAAAGCTGTTCGTCTTTTTCTTGTTCTAGTTTTTTATACGCTAAATTCTTTTCATTCGCTAATTGGCCTAGCATGATGGATTGTTTTTGCAAGCTCAACCCTATATCATCAAAAATATTCAAAGTCGCAGTAACCCCAGCCGTGTTTTGCTGACCGGGGAAGAAGTTCCCAAAACTCCCCAAAGCGTAAGCGGGTTTTTGGATCCAAAAAAGCCATGAGTCAAACACATCTATCTTGGGGTAATAATTGAGTTGCTTGTTTTGGTATCTGATTGCGGAAATCTGCTCCCTTAAAGAAACCAAATCCTGCCTTTCTCTTAATTGCAAATTAGGCGCATCAATCGTAGTCTTTTTCAAATTTTTCACACTGAGATTGGTGAGGTATTCTAAAGTCAAGCGGTTTTGCTCCAAAGCAAATTGCATGTCCAAAATATCGTATTCGCTCAAATTCCCTTGCGCTTTTAAGCTTTGCAAATCATCAATCGTGGTTAGCCCTTTATCATAGAGTTTGGTAACCCTTTTAATGTCTGTTTTGATTTGCTCTAATTTCTTTTGTAGAGCGATCATGCGAGCTAAATTATTAAAATACTCATAATATTGCTGCACCACTTGCAAATACACGCTTTGGCGGCTATACTCTAAATTAGCCACAGTGGATCGGTAAGTCGCAGACTTTTCTTTGACATTATTCACATCGCTAAAGCCATTAAACACATTCAATTTGACTTCAGCTTGGAGTTGTTGCGTGTTGTAATGCTTAAAGTGCGGAGTATCCCTATTTTCATTCTTAAAATTATAACTCGTATTTAAGGTGGGTAAAAACATCGCTTTGGCGATGGTATGGTTCTTCATCGCTTGCTTGACACTGAGTTCTTGCGCTTGCAAACTAAGATTAGTGGTAGCCCCTTTTAGCAATTCATAAAGCCCCAAAGCGGCTTTATCGCTTTTTTCATGGTATTTAGCGATCTCTTGATTGATAGTGGTCGCTGTTTCTTTAGGCGAATGCAAAAAACCCGGTGTTGCTTCTAAAGAACTTGTCGGCGGATCAATGAGCTTTAAATTCTTATGGCTATAATTGTTAAGGATTTGCTTGATTTCATCGGGGGTTTTAGAGGGGGTTTGGGCTAGAGTTAAAACTGCACACAAGCCCCATAAACTAGCATATCTTATAATCGTTTTCATCAATCCCCCTATCGTCTGGTTTTAGCATGCACTAATTGCACTAAATATTTCGCGTTTTCTCTAGGCAGATCCGGCAACATCCCATGCCCTAAATTAAAAATATGCCCTTGATGGCCCATGACTTTTAGAATCCTTTCAACCCCTTCTTCTAAAGCGTTTTTATCATAAAGGCGGGTGGGCTCTAAATTCCCTTGCAAAACATACTTACCGCCTAAAATCTTTTTTGCCGCAGTTAAAGGCGTGCCCCAATCCACGCCAAACACATCAAATTCCCCGTCTATGCTATCCAAATAAGCACCAATCCCTTTAGGGAAAAGGATAACTGGGATATGCGCATAGCGTTTTTTAAGCTCTTTAGAGATTTTTTTCAAATAATCCCAACTGAATTCCAAATACGCTTCTTTTTCTAAAGCGCTAGCCCATGAGTCAAAAATCATCACCGCATTGACCCCTGCTTGGATTTGAAAGCTCAAATACTCTATTAATTCAAGGCTTAATTTTTCTAAAAGCGCTTTTAAAACTTCAGGCTCGCTGTAAAGCATTTTCTTGCTTTTGGCATACGATTTGCTCCCCTCGCCCTCTATCATGTAAGTCGCTAAAGTCCAAGGCGATCCGCAAAAACCGATTAACGCTTTCTCTTTAGAAAGCTTTTGGCGCGTTTGAGAAATCGTATCATAGACATAGTTTAGTTGTTTATAAGCCCCTACTTTCAGGCTTTCCACGCTTTTTAAATCCGTAATAGTCTCTAAAAAATGCGGCCCCTTTTTAGGGATAAACTCCAAATTCAAGCCCATTTCCAAAGGCACTACTAAAATATCGCTAAACAAAATAGCCGCATCCACGCCTAAAATCTCTACTGGCTGTAGGGTAACTTCTGTGGCTAAATCGCTATTTTTACACAATTCCAAGAAGCTCCCCGCTTTTTTACGGCTCTCTTGGTATTCGCTAAGGTAACGCCCCGCTTGCCTCATCATCCAAATAGGCGTATAAGGTGTTTCTTTTCTAAAACATGCATCAATGAAAATCATCATAAATCCTTAAAGGTTTGTCTAATCATGGTTTTTATACTCTATAGTCTGTTTTTAAAACGAATATTTTACCCTAAAAATCTGGTAAAATCATAAAAAGTAAAAGTGATACCAACAGAATAGATATTCAATCGCGGCGTGCCAAAGGCTTTAGAAAATTTGCTTTGGATAAAATAAAAAGGGATGCCGCCCCTTGCTTCTATACTCAAGCCAAAATTTTTAGCCGCATTGAAAAACAAGCCCACACTCCCCACTGCTGATTGGATATTGAATTGATACTTATCAATCTTAGCCCCTAAAATTTGAAGCTGATAGCCTAAGGCGATTTTAGGGATAACCCACCCCTTAAAAAGCCTAACTCCAGCCATAAACCCAGCGCTCATGAAATACGAATCGCCCATTCCTGCATCCAAATACCCCCCTAATAAAGCGTTCTTTTTTAAAATATATCCTGCCTGAAAGCCTAAAGAAGCGTCATGGTAAATTTTATCCATTAAAATAGGAGGGCGGTTTTTAGGGCGGATGGGGGATCTTTTAGTCGTTTCTGCATGCTGGTAAAGATAGCCGATTTTAAAAGAGCCAAAATATTTTTTAGTAGGCTCTAAAGGTTTGAAAAAAACCCCATCCTTTTTGGCCAGTAAAACGCCTTTTAAAAGGCTTAAGATTAAGAAAAATCTAAAAATCAAAGCTTTAATTCCCATTTTTGTTTGGAAAACTCTACAATCTTTCCATGGAATCTCGCATAAAGTTGCGCTAAAGAAATGGTGTTTTCATAAAGCGCTAAAGCGGCATTTAAATTCTCTTGAACGCCTTTTTCAAAAAAATGTTGCAATTCGTCATAATCTTCTATCTCTATGCCTAATTTTTTTAAAAAAAGGTAGCTGTATTTATCCACCACCATCACTTCTTTAGCGCACACATAGCATAAAATCGCATCCGCGCTTTCTTTGCCAATACCCTTTTGGTCTAAAAGCCACTCTCTGGTTACTTCTTGTTTAAAATTTTCAAAACTTTGAAAGTCTTTTAAAATATTTCCGCTCAAATTAATCAGTCGTTTGGCTTTTTGGTTATAAAACCCACTAGGGCGGACACACTCTGCAAGCTTTGAAAACTCTATATAAGCGATTTTTTTAAGATTGATCTCATCATCATTTTCTAAAATGAAAGCGTTTTTTAGATTTTCTAAAGATTTCAAAACGGCTTCAAATTTCGTGTTTTGCGTTAAAACCGCCCCCAGTAGAGCTTCAAATCTCAAAGCGTTAGGCCACCACCAAGCAGGGGCGTTTTTCAATAAATCCAAGCTCTTTAAAGCCTTTAAAATCTCAAAACTATCCAACACAATAACCGCCTGTAATAAAAAGGAATCAAAAAGAGTATTTTATTAAAAAAGAAGTAAAAATTAAAGCCAAAAGCCAACGCTTAAAGCGTTAGCCCCATACAAACACCTTTCTTAAAACTAAGTTAAAAGCCTTAAGATATTTTGTTGAACGGTATTGGCTTGACTCATCGCATAGCTGCCTGATTGTGCCAAAATGTTGTTTTTATTGAAATTCGCACTCTCTTCAGCAAAATCCACATCCCTGATTTGAGACTCAGCCGCTTTAACATTCACTTGAGTGATGCTGATGTTATTCACGGTGCTAATCATTTGATTTTGCACAGAACCTAAATCAGAGCGGACTTTATCCAACATTTTCATCGCAGACTCGGCAATATCAATCACCACCATCGCACCTCTTAAGGTTGTAACCCCAGATCCCAAGCTTTGATTGCCGCTAGCGATGACAGCGTTATAGTTCGCACCACTCGCTGATTTGACATTAGCGTTAAAATTCCCGGTAACATCGCGCAAATTCACCGTGGTTTCTGCCACTTGAGATTCCCCAAAACCAATCGCTGTGAAGCCTAAATGCTGTGAGTCAGAAGCCGAAACCACATTGATGCTCTTAGCGTCTAATCGTGTGAGAGAAAGCCTTCCGTAGTTAGTAGAGCCTTTTGTTAAATCCTGACCGCCATTAACCATCGTTAAAGCGCTAGGCCCGTTACTGACGCTATCGGTTTTGATTTCAATCCCACGGCCATCTATACTGCGCAAATTCAAGCGCCCTTTTTGATCCGTATAAGCTTCCACGCCGGTTTCTGAAGTAACCGCATTGATCGCTGCGACCAATCTCCCATCTGAGTCGTTTTTCTTAATATCTGCGATATTACCCAAATGGATCCCATTTAAGGTTAAATTACTCAAACTTCCTGACTGGACCGCCACATCGCTTGTGGTGATAACGCTCGCATAAGCTTTAACCCCTGTTCGGTTAGAGTTCTTGTTAATCACTTCTGCTAACACGCCAATCCCTGTGCCTGCTGAACTAGAGACTTTCACGCTCTCTAAAGTTACATCATTCACGCCATCCACCTGTTTAAAAGTCAAGCTAATATCCCCAGAAGCCGTGATTAACGCGCCTGTAGCGATACGAACTTGACCGATTTTATCGGAAGTGGTAGAGCCGATAGAAGCCTTAATGCTTTGGTTAGAATAAGCCCCTACTTGGAATTCTTTGTTAGTGAATTGACCAGACAATAACGCTTGCCCGTTATAAGTAGTCGTGTTACCGATATTATCTAAACCTTGAATCAAACGAACGATGTCAGATTGAATCGCTTTACGAGATTCTGTAGTTTGCCCGTCTTGAGCCGCTTGAGTCGCTTTAACCTTAACGGTGTCTAAGATTTTCAACTGCTCATCCATAGCCTTATCCGCAACCTGGATAATCCCCATGCCGTCATTCGTGTTGGCAATCGCTTGACCCAAACTGCTCGCTTGTGAACGCAAAGAATCCGCCACCGTCATGCCTGATGCATCATCAGCCGCTTTATTAATCCTTAAACCTGAACTCAATCTCTCCAATGAAGTTTTAAGCGCATTTTGAGTGAGTGCGGATTGCACATGTGCATTCATCGCATTGATATTTGTATTGACCTGAAAAGCCATTGTTGTAACTCCTTGTTATAAAAAACCCAAAGGCATCCTTGCTTTTGGTTGGAACTATTATCGGTTAAAGTTTGAAATTTTAAAGGGCTTTATTTGAAAAGCAAAATTTAAAGGAGCATGAAAATGGGCTATAATAAAGAAAATTTATACCAAATCTTATTGAATGCAAACACCAATGGATACCATAAAAAACATTCCCCTAAGGACTTTTATTTTACTCTATAAAAGCTCACCAAAATATGTCGTGTTGGCATCAATTATAGTGCTATTTGTCGGCATTCTTCCATCTCTAAATATTCTTGTTATGATAAGATTGATTGATATTGTGGTAAATCTATTACAAAAGCATACGCATTTTGAATACAGCTTGCTGTTACCAACTTTGCTACTATGGGGAGCCTTGCTGTTTTTAACGCATGTGTTCTCAGGAATTTCATCAAGCTTGCAAACCATTATTGCTGAACAATTTTCTATAAACATCATCACTCAGCTTGCTAATAAACTCACAAAAGTTAAAAATCTAAATTTTTTTGAAAACAAAGATCACACTATTAAGCTTAACGCTATCCATAACGGTCTATACATCCGTCCCCTAAATTATGTCAGTAATCTATTTTTTAACTTGCAACGCATTATAGGGCTTGTGAGTCTGTTTGGGATATTATTTTCCATTAGTATTTATCTACCCTTTATAATGATTTTTGCAACAGTGCCTTGTATTTTCATCTCCAATCATATAGCAAAAAAACATAGTGCTTCCATAGATAAGCTTCAAGACAAAAAAGAGAGCATACAAAATTATCTATATTCTGGACTAGATAACCAAAAGAACAAGGACAACCTATTATTTAACTTCATGCTAAATTTTCATCATAAATTCATTGAAAACAAAGAATTGTATCTTAATAATTTTGTGAAAATCGCCCAAAAAAACTTAATGCTTACCATATATGCTGATATTTTAATCACCACTCTAAGTGTCGCATTATTCTTCTTAATGGTTTTATTATCCTTTCAAAATCAATTGGTGTGGGAGCAATTGCTGGGTATATCCAAGCATTTAGCTCTACCCAGCAGCAACTACAAGATTTATCATTTTATGGAAAGTGGTTTTTTGCTATCAATAAATACTTTGAAAATTATTTCTGTATTTTAGATTACAAAACACCAAAACCAGAAACGCAAATCAAATTAGAAGAAAAAATCCATAGCATTACATTTGAAAATGTTAGTTTCTCTTATCCTAATTCAAAGCTTATTTTTGAAAACTTTAATCTCTCTTTACACTCTGATAAAATTTATGCATTAGTCGGCAAGAATGCTAGCGGAAAAACTACGCTGATTAAATTATTGCTAGGGTTTTATATCCCAAATTCAGGTCAAATTATTATCAATAACAAATACTCGTTACAAGATTTAGAGCTAAACAGCTACCACCGACAAATGAGCGCTCTATTCCAAGATTTTTCTCTTTATGCTGGGTATAGCATTGATGATAATCTTTTCATGCAAAACAACCCCACAAGAGAGCAATTAAAGCAAAAGAGAGAAATCTTAAAATCTTTTGATGAAAATTTTCAAAATTGTCTTAATGATTACAGCAACGCATTATTTGGAACACAATATAATGGAATAGATTTTTCTTTGGGCCAAAAGCAACGCATAGCCGCTATAAGAGCCTTTTTAAAACCAAGTCATTGTGTTGTTTTAGATGAGCCAAGCAGCGCTATTGACCCTATTATAGAAAAAGAGTTTTTGGATTTTATTTTTAAAAAATCGCAATCTAAGATGGCTTTAATCATTACGCACCGCATGGGTAGTGTCAGACAGGCTAATGAAATTATTGTGTTAGACAAAGGAAAACTTGTGGAACAAGGCAACTTTGAAACCCTTATGGATAAACAGGGTTTATTTTCTGAATTGTATTTGAAGCAACAATACTAACGAGCGGTTAAAATGTTTGGTAATTTTGGGTATAATCTCAAAAGATTCAAATTTAAATAAGGAATGCCACCATGTTTGGGAATAAGCAGTTGCAACTTCAAATCCATCAAAAAGATTCTGAAATTACGGAGTTAAAAAAAGAAATCAACCTCTATCAAAGCCTTTTAAATTTGTGCTTGCATGAAGGTTTTGTAGGTATTAAAAACAATAAAGTCGTTTTTAAGAGTGGGAATCTTGCAAGCTTGAACAATTTAGAAGAACAAAGCGTTCATTTCAAAGAAAATGCAGAGAGCATTAATTTACAAGGGGTTTCTTATTCTTTAAAAAGCCAAAATATTGACGGCGTGCAGTATTTTTCACTAGCCAAAAAAACAGGGGGTGTGGGGGAATACCATAAAAATGATTTGTTTAAGACTTTTTGCGCGAGCTTAAAAGAAGGCTTAGAGAACGCGCAAGAAAGCATGCAGTATTTCCATCAAGAAACTGGCTTACTCTTAAATGCGGCTAAAAATGGTGAAGAGCATTCTGCTGAAGGATTAGGGACGGTTAATAAAACGGGTCAAGACATTGAATCGCTTTATGAAAAGATGCAAAACGCCACTTCATTAGCGGACTCCCTAAACCAACGGAGCAATGAAATCACTCAAGTCATTTCTTTGATTGATGATATTGCAGAACAAACCAATCTATTAGCCCTAAATGCCGCTATTGAGGCCGCGCGAGCGGGCGAGCATGGGAGAGGGTTTGCGGTAGTGGCTGATGAGGTGAGAAAACTCGCTGAAAAAACCCAAAAAGCCACTAAAGAAATCGCTGTCGTGGTTAAAAGCATGCAACAAGAAGCGAACGATATTCAAACCAACACCCACGATATTAATTCTATTGTAGGCTCTATTAAGGGCGATGTAGAAGAGCTTAAATCCACCGTGAAAAATAACATGATTGTCGCGCAAGCGGCAAAATACACCATCTACAATATCAATAACCGGGTGTTTTGCGGTCTAGCTAAACTTGATCATGTGGTCTTTAAAAACAATCTTTATGGCATGGTTTTTGGCCTCAACTCCTTTGACATCACCAGCCATAAGAATTGCCGCTTAGGCAAATGGTATTATGAGGGCGCGGGCAAAGAGAATTTTTCCAACACTTCAGGCTATAGAGCTTTAGAAAGCCACCATGCGAGCGTGCATGCTGAAGCTAATGATTTGGTTAAAGCCGTTCAAGAAGACCACATTACCGATTCAAAATACTTAGAGCATAAAGTGCATTTAATGGAAGATAGCGCTAAACATGTTAAAGAAAATATTGATAAGATGTTTTACGAAAAACAAGACGAGCTCAATAAAATCATTGAAAAAATTCAAAAAGGCGAATGATTCCATTCAATGAAGTGTTTTGATGTTTTCTAAATCCTTAGAAGCCCTACACCATGCCAAACGATACCGCAAAAGAGAGTTGTTTGACCCTTCATTAAAGGATTACGCTTCTAATGATTATCTGGGTTTGAGCGTTAAAAAAGACTTGTTTCAAAACGCTTTTGATAAGCTCCAATCCTTTGACGCTCATTCCCCCAAGGCTTCCATGCTAGTGAATGGCTACCACCCTTTGCATGCAGAATTAGAAGAACGATTAGCGGATTTGTTGGGGTTTGAAAGCACTCTTTTAGTGGGGAGTGGTTTTTTGGGTAATCTGGCTTTAATAGACACCCTTTTAGTCAAAAACGCTCTCTTATTCATAGACGATCACTACCATGCAAGCGGGATTTTTAGCACGAAAGCAAAGCCTGATCAAGTGGTTTTTTTCTCGCACAATGACGCTAAAGATTTACAACAAAAACTCTTTAACGCTCCTAAAAATAAACTCAAATTCATAGCCATTGAGGGGGTTTATTCTATGGATGCGAGCATCGCTCCTTATGATTTTTATGCAATCACTCAAGAGACTCCTAACGCTTTTTTAATCGTTGATGAAGCCCATAGTTTTGGGACTATCGGCGAGAATTTATTGGGTTTTTTAGAATATTATCGCATCAAGGAAAAAGACAAAATCATTAAGCTCAGCACTTTTTCTAAAGCGCTTGCGAGCTATGGGGCGTGTATTTTAGCCCCTTTACAAATCATAGAGTTTTTAACTAATCGCGCTAAAAGCGTGATTTACACCACCGCTTTAAGCCTGTTAGACACCGCTTTAACTTTAGCCCATTTAGAATACTTTATCGTGCAAAAACAAGAATTAAAAAATGAGCTTAGCAGACACCAACAAATTATTTTTGAAACCTTAGGTATTAGAACGCCCACAGGATTTTTTACTTTAGAATTTGAAAACAATCTTGCTCTTTTAAACGCCCATCATTTTTTGAAAGAAAAGGGGTTTTTAGTGGGGGCTATCCGCCCCCCCACGGTTTCTAAACCCCTTTTACGCGTCTCTTTGTCCCTCAAAAACAGCCTAGAAGACACTAAAGAGCTTGCGAACACCCTTTTAGATTATTCTAAAATACAATCTTCTTTTAAGAGTGGTTAAATGCTAAAAAAGATTTTTTATGGTTTTATCGTTTTATTTTTAATTATCATAGGGTTGTTAGCCATTCTTATCGCTCAAGTTTGGGTAACTACGGATAAGGATATTGCTAAAATTAAAGATTATCGCCCGGGCGTCGCTTCACAGATTTTAGACCGAAAAGGGCGATTGATCGCTAATATCTATGATAAGGAATTTCGTTTTTATGCGCGTTTTGAAGAAATCCCCCCACGATTTATTGAAAGCCTTTTAGCGGTAGAAGACACCCTCTTTTTTGAACATGGGGGGATCAATTTAGACGCTATCATGCGTGCTATGATTAAAAACGCTAAAAGCGGTCGTTACACTGAAGGGGGTAGCACCCTAACCCAACAACTCGTTAAAAACATGGTGCTCACACGAGAAAAAACATTAACCAGAAAACTCAAAGAAGCTATCATTTCTTTACGCATTGAAAAAGTCTTAAGCAAAGAAGAAATTTTAGAGCGTTATTTGAACCAAACTTTTTTTGGGCATGGGTATTATGGCGTGAAAACCGCAAGTTTAGGGTATTTTAAAAAACCCCTTGACAAACTCACGCTTAAAGAAATCACCATGTTAGTCGCCTTGCCCAGAGCTCCGAGTTTTTATGACCCTACCAAAAATTTAGAATTTTCACTTTCTAGGGCTAATGATATTTTAAGGCGGTTGTATTCTTTGGGTTGGATCTCTTCTAACGAGCTCAAATCCGCTCTCAATGAAGTGCCAATCGTCTATAACCAAACTTCCACGCAAAATACCGCTCCCTATGTTGTAGATGAAGTGTTGAAGCAATTGGATCAATTAGACGGGTTAAAAACTCAAGGCTATACCATAAAGCTCACGATAGATTTGGATTACCAACGCTTAGCGTTAGAGTCCTTGCGTTTTGGGCATCAAAAAATCTTAGAAAAAATCGCTAAAGAAGAGCCAAAAACTAACGCATCTAATGAAGATGAAGACAACTTGAACGCTAGCATGATCGTTACAGACACGAGCACCGGTAAGATTTTAGCTTTAGTGGGGGGGATTGATTATAAAAAAAGCGCTTTCAATCGCGCCACGCAAGCCAAACGGCAGTTTGGGAGCGCGATCAAGCCTTTTGTGTATCAAATCGCTTTTGATAATGGCTATTCCACGACTTCTAAAATCCCTGATACCGCGCGAAACTTTGAAAATGGCAATTATAGTAAAAACAGCAAACAAAACCATGCATGGCACCCCAGCAATTATTCTCGCAAGTTTTTAGGGCTTGTAACCTTGCAAGAAGCCTTGAGCCATTCGTTAAATCTAGCCACGATCAATTTAAGCGATCAGCTTGGCTTTGAAAAAATTTATCAATCTTTAAGCGATATGGGGTTTAAAAACCTCCCTAAAGACTTGTCTATTGTGTTAGGGAGCTTTGCTATCTCACCGATTGAAGCGGCTGAAAAGTATTCTTTATTTTCTAATTACGGCACCATGCTCAAACCCATGCTCATTGAAAGCATCACCAACCAACAAAACGATGTCAAAACTTTCACGCCTATGGAAACCAGGAAAATCACTTCCAAAGAACAGGCTTTTTTAACCCTTTCAGTGCTGATGAATGCGGTAGAAAACGGCACAGGGAGTTTGGCTCGCATTAAAGGTTTAGAAATTGCCGGTAAAACCGGGACTTCTAACAACAATATTGACGCTTGGTTCATTGGTTTTACCCCCACCTTACAAAGCGTGATCTGGTTTGGGAGGGACGATAACACGCCTATTAGCAAAGGAGCGACAGGAGGCGTTGTGAGCGCGCCTGTGTATTCGTATTTCATGCGTAACATTTTAGCGATTGAACCTTCTTTAAAAAGAAAGTTTGATGTCCCCAAAGGCTTGCGTAAAGAAATCGTGGATAAAATCCCCTATTACTCAACTCCCAATTCCATCACCCCCACCCCCCAAAAAACAGACGATAGCGAAGAACCCTTATTGTTCTAATCCTACATGGCTATAGGGACTTTAACATCTCCGTAATTGATAGAATCTTTAAAGATTTCTTCCACTTTAGCCACAAGGATACTCACCGCTTGATTGTCTAATCCCATTTTATGCAACCCTTCGCTCAAAGCGTCCTTATCAAAACCACGCGCACGCACCAACGCAAACACTTCCTCATTGTTAGGATTGATATAAATCCCTAAACGATCCACATTCATCAAGCTATCATAAATGGGCTGTGTCATTTGGATAAACATTTCATTAGTGATCTTTTGCTTGATGCGATTGGATTTGGAAAGGTAAGCCTCTTTGAGTTTATGCACAATATTTTGCGCCACTCTTATTGTCGCTCTTTTGGTAGCGATTTTTTCTATCTCTTCAGTTTTCTTACCATCCACAATGTGCGAGCTATCCACCCCTTGCGTGATATACTCACTGCGATTTTGCAACATCCAATAAGGCACATCTTGCAAGAAAGAATTCCTTTGTGAAGTGTTTGGGCAAGTGCAAGCTTGCAACATCAAAACACCCAATCCGCATAAAACCAATTGCTTGCTTTTTAAAAAAGATTTTTCTAACACGCTATCTCCTTTGATTTTAATTCTACAGAGTGTAACACAAATCTTTAAGGTTTTAAGCAATAATTAGGTAAAAAATAAAAAAAATAAAATGATTGAAACTTTATTTAAAAAATCAACACGCAGTTGAGCATTAGAATAAGCCGGGTTCTGTCAATGGATGGCCATTTATCTGGGAAATATTTTGCAATATTCCTCAAGCGAAGCGTGTATCAATTTAGACTTACCATGCACTTCTTGCTACAAATTGGGTTTGCCCAAACAAGCTAAATCGCTTTAGCTCTGGTGGGCTCTTACCCCACCCTTTCACCCTTACCTTAAAAAGGCGGTTTGCTTTCTGTGGCACTTTCCCTTAGCTTGCGCTAGCCATCCGTTAGATGGAATTTTGTCTAATGTAGCCCGGACTTTCCTCTATTCTAAAATAGCGACCATCTTCTAATGCGTTAATATATTAGAAAAAAGTAGCTTTAAAAGAGTTTAAAAATTAAGGGTGTAGAGAATATTTTTATCATTCTCATAGCTCACAAGGATAAGCTCATTATCCCTAAACCCTCCAGCACTGATATTTTTAATCTCTTTAGGCAAGCCATAAACTTCAAGAATCTCTTCTTTTGTAGGGTCTATGACTAAAAGCGTGTTAAATTCCTTACTGAACGCATAAAGCTTATTATCCTTTAACGCTAACGCACTGATAACTAACTCGCCCAGTTCCCTTTTTGCTTTAAGTTTGGCATTGCCCAATTCAAGTAAAAACTCCCCATGCACTTGCTTATCGCTATTAAGCATGGAGATGATAATCAAATCCTTATAACGCTTGTTAGGAGCGGTGATCAAATAAGTGGATTTAGCCCCTCTTCTTGCAGCGCTCACATAATAGTTTTTCGCCCTAGAAGTTTTTAAGCGGCTACGTTCCACTTCATCAAAAGAGTCAGCCCCCTCTAAAAAATAAGGGAAATTTTTAAGCGCGTTAGCGTTTTTGTTAGGAGTGATTTCTACGCTCGTTTTATTATTGCCCATGATCACAATGTTTTCATCTTCGTTAAAATCCGCCCCCACGAACGACCCCACCGTCACGCTATAATAGCTATCTAGCACCATATGGCTATGAATGGTTTTCAAATCGTTACCCACAAGATAAAGGCCTTGGTTTTCTGTAGTAAGGATCGCCCTGTCTTCATTGAAACTCAAATCCGTGATCGCTCCATTCAGTTTTAAAAAAAGCTCTTCTTTTTTTCCAATCTTTAGAGTTTTTGTAATTTCTAGAGGCGAACGCTCATAATCATTATCTTTAGGCAAAGTGCTCAATTTCAAAGGCTCGCCCACATCTCTTCTGCCCAAAACGCTTCTTGGGAATTTCAAATGATTCCAATTTTCCATAGACCAAACAGATTCTTTCAAATTCCAAGAAAAACGCACTGGATCGCTTTGCCCTATGTAAGGGAAAGGCCCGGTAGAGAAAAACGCTTGCACGGCGTTAGAACCCACCACAATAAAGAAAATATAAAAAGCGCTTTTTTGGAGCGCGTTTAATGAATCATCTTTAAAAAGTTGGGCATTAGGGGCAAAGAAGAGCAAAACCGCTAAAAGCACCACCACGCTAAAAAAGACAAAAAGCGCCCAAAACTGCGTGTGCAAGCCCAAAATAGCGATCGCAAAGCCCTGCCCCACATCTTCTAAAGCATGGCTACTGGTATGATAAAAGCTCTCATATAACCCGCTACTAGCCATGAGTAATAGTAAGGCGATGTATTTAGGCTTAAACCCAAAACGCACCACCAAAAGCGCCACAGCCCCTATTAAAATCATGTTGATGCGTTGCGCCCAGCAAAAAATACAAGGCGAATCTTTCAAAACATAGCCAAAATAAAAATTCGCCAAACCCACAGGAAAGATTAAAATCCCTAAGATCGCCAAAGAAAAAAGATTATAAAATCGGGTTTCTTTATCCATGCATCCCCCTATAAATTCATATTAGGCAAAACGCTAGAGCTGTGGGCTATAAAAATAATCAGCTCCACCAACCACACCACAATCAAAATCCCAAACGCCCAATTTTCTTTTTCAGGCTTTTTAAACGCTATCAAAATAGCGGCTAGACTCAAAAGCAGTCCCAAAAACTCCATGCCATTCCTTAAAATTTTCGTAGGATTATACTCAAAAACAAAATAAATAAAAAATGAGAGGCAAGACCACTCAAGCGGTTTTTAACCCCTTTTCTTTTCAGTCAATACACCACGCTTAAACGCTCTTTAAAGCTGGCGTTGAGATTGAGAAAGGCTTCTAAATCAATCTCTTCATAGCCGTCTAAAAATATCCTTTCGTTTTTGCTTTTGGCTAAACACTCTTGCACTTCTTTATCGCACACGATACAAAAGTAAGCGTCTTCACACTTGTAGAGTTTGTCTTTGATGATAGTTTCTAGCGCACAATTGAGCGTTTTGCCGCATTGTAAGGCTAAATTTAGGGCTTTGTCAAAGGGCGTTAAATGGGAATGGTTGAAAAGCGTTATTTCTTCTTTGTCGTTTGTAAGTTGCGCTTTGTCTTGTAAAGTATAAACCTTAAAACCCAAATCCAAACCGCTATCTTTTGAAGATTCGATGATTTTTTGAGCGGCTCTTTTAACCCTTTCTATGGTAATATCGCTAATGATAGGCTTTGCGCTTTTTAAAACATTCTTACAAAAATCATAAGCGCTTTTATCTTCTTTTATCTCTTCATCAATTTGAACTAAAATAAATTCCCTATTGCCTTTATCTTCTGCGTTTAATTCCATCACCGCATGAGCGGTTGTCCCGCTCCCGGCAAAAAAATCTAAGATGATGTCGCCTTTTTCGGTAGCAATCTCAATAATTCTCTGCATAAATGCCATTTGCTTAGGATTATCAAAAACCATAATCCCATTAAACAATTCTTGTAATAGGGCATAGTCAGGGCGTTGATCATCACTCATTATAGATTTAGGACGCTGTGTATGATTTTCATCTAGATATCTTTTAAGAGTAGGCAAACTCCCATCTGTATGGAAATGAATGCGATTGTCTTTAATTAACTCTTGTAATTTTTCTTTGGAATATCTAAATCCACCGGGCGGAATAGGGTCTTCTTGATTAGTCAAGGGGTTTATAATCTTAAACTTATTACCATTCTTTACACCTCCCAAATTATCCTTACGATAAAGCCCTTTTTCATCAAAATACCAATAATTTGTAAAATCCATAAATCTTGGATATTTTGTTAGTTCTTTTAATTCTTCTGTAATTTCATCACTACTTAAATCTTTATTTTGTAAAGTCTTAACCCTTGAATAATATTCTTTAACATTATTTTTTGAAACTTGCCATTTATTATTTTCATGTTTTTTACTTAAAAATGAAATATTTTTTGCATAAATTAAACAATACTCATGCGAAACAGAAATGAACAAACTTTGATTTTTAGAACTATTAGTATTCCTAACAATTTCAGCTACAAAATTATTCTCCCCAAAAATTTCATCGCACAAGATTTTTAAATTCGCGCACTCGTTATCGTCAATGCTAATAAAAATCACGCCGTCTTCTTTAAGCAAATCGCACGCTAATTTTAGGCGAGGCAGCATGAAAGAAAGCCAACCGCTATGCGTTCCGCTCCCTTGAGTGTTTTTAAAAAATTTCAAGCTCTCGCTTTCTATCTCCTTTCCGTTTTCATCTATTTCCATTAAGCCCACTTCCCTTAAAATCTTTTGATAATCTTGCCTGAAATTATCCGGATAAATAAAATTTTCGTTTGTCGTATTGTAAGGCGGATCAATGTAAATCATTTTGATTTTTTCACTGTAAGCGGATTTTAAAAGTTTGAGCGCATCAAGATTGTCGCCTATGATAATAGCGTTGTTGGGGTGTTTGCTTGCTGAAGTTTGGGGCGTAAAAATTTCTTGTAATTTGAGTTGTTTTTGGCAAGGTTCAGAATAAAGGGCGTTGGCAAGCCCTTTTCCCGTCCAAGTGAGCTCATAGCCGGCTTTATCATTCATGCTTTCATTAAAGCCTAAAAGCATTTTGATAGCGCTTAAGCTCACTTGTCCGTCTTTTATCGTTTGCGGGAAATTCTTTAAAAGCATGTCAAAAAGGGGGTTATTTTCTTGCTGGCTTTGGATAATGTTGATACCCATTTTTTTGGCTTGATTTTTGTCTGTCATGGCGTTTCCTTTAATGCACTTTTAAGCGCGCTCAATAAATCTTGTTTGTTAATGCGTGTGGCAAAAACGACTCGTATTTCTTTTTTCGCGTTCTTTAAATTTTGAGATAGCGTTTCAAAAAAGATCTTAGCGTAGTCCATTTTACGCTTTTCATCTGGTGGGATATCGCTTTCTTTGTCATAACCTTTGGTTTCGCAAACAAAAAAGATTTTTGCACCCTTTTCATCTTTAAGCAAATAAGCAAAATCGGGCTCATAGTTTTTATAAGGCGTTGGGATTTTAAATTTAGGGAGCTTGGCAAAAACTTCTATGCTTTTACCTTCCAGTGTTTGCACCCCCTCTTCACTCACTTCTTCTTCAATTTTAGAATCATAAATGATCGTCTCATAAAGATAGTTTGGGCTTGGAGTTTGCACGCTTTTGTATTTGCCTAATTTGTGTTTTTCAATCTCATTTTTGGGCGAGCCATCTTCACAATAAAGCGGATCGGTTTTATCAAAAGCCGTATTAGAAAAGGCGTTTTGGCAAAATCCATAACTCACGCAAGAAAGCAAGTTTTCATGCAACTTATCTTTAATGATGCCTTTAAGCAATTTAAAGGCTTTTTTGGGTGAGTTTGTGAAATGCTCTTTGTTTAAAGCGTTGTAGAGTTCAAGCGTGAATTTTAAGGGTAAGCGCTCATCTTTGGCAAAGTCAAGCAGAAGCGCGTTTATTTCTTTTTGTAAAGCGTTAGCGTAGTTTTTGATTTTTAGGGTGTTTGATTGCTCTGTGATGATTTGATTTGTTTTTGCATCATACCTTTTGCTTTCAAAGATGATTGCCTCACACATCACATGGCTTTCATTAAACGCTTTGGCGATAGATTCTATCAGCTTGTTTTTTTGGATATTTTGATAGCTTAATTGGCTTTGCGCGTTGATGGTTTGCCATAACTCTTTAAATTCCTTAGCTAAATTTTGGCGGATTTTGATTTTTTCTGGAGGCTGGTTAGCGTTTATAATTTGATCGCGCTTGTTGGTTGGATCTTCAGCCATTTTAAAGGCACTTAAAACGGCGTGATATTCTTCATCGCTTAAAAAGCTTTTTATCCTTTCTTCGTTGTTTTGCATTATCTCGCAAATAGGGGCAATGATTTTGTAAGCGTTGTTTGTTTCGTCAAATTCTACGGCGTTTAATGTTTCTAATGCATCGCAAAATTTATTGATCTTTCTTTCATTAAGCCCTAACCTGGCTAAAATCTCTCTGTCTAGTGCACTGCCACCACCAATAAAGTTACTCGCTTCAATCTCTTTTTGCAAATCCTCTATAAAGCCCACTTCTTCGCCACTCACTAGCATGTCAAGGTAATTTATTTTATAAAAGGCGTTGTCATTGCCTTTTAAAAATCCATGCGTAATGCGCTTGCCCTCTTGATTAAGCGCGATTCTTAACCCGCGCCCCACTTGCTGATGGCGGCTTGTTTCGCTGGTGGAATTTGCCAGTTTAATAAGGGTAAAAATGTTTGGATTATCCCAACCCTCTTGCAAAGCCCACACGCTAAAAATAAAACGCAAAGGCGTTTGGAATGAAAGCAGTTTTTCTTTTTCGCTTAAAATCATTTTAATGTCGTTGGCTTCAATATTTTCTTTGCTGCTTTCTTTTTTGCCTTTATTGAGTACTATGCTATCGCCGCTAAAATAGCCTTGATGGACGCGTAAATTACCGCTATCATCAAAATCTCTTTTCAAATATTCTCTATAGCTTGGCGATAAATTTTCCTTTGCTAGAATTGAAGCGCGTTTGAGTTTGTAAAGCCTTTCAAATTCGGTTTTAATAAAGGGCGTGCCTTTGTTATCAATTTGCCTAAAATCCTCAATTTTTGGGATAAAAAACAGGCTTAACGCTTTAATGTTTTGATCAAATAAAAACGCCTCTTTTTCAAAATGCAAGTCAATGGCTTTTTCTAAAAGAGTGCTGATTTCATCTTGCGCGAGTTTATAAGAAGCCTTTTCAAGCGTAGCGCCATCGCTCAAATAAACCTTGTCTTTGGTGGTTTTGACCAAGCTAACGCCGTTAAAAGAAGCGTTAATTTTGCCTAAATCCTCTCCCTTTGAAAGCGTGATTTGTTTAAGAATGCCCGCTTTGTAAAAGGCAATTTTTGCGCTTTTTGAATCCGCATTGAGCAAAAACGGGCTTTGCACATCTTGCATGACAGAATGGATGCGGATTTGTTTGACAAGGTAATTTCTAAACGCGCTGATTGAATCCAAACAAAAGGCTACATTGCTTAAAGCATGCTCTTTTTCTTTGGCAAAAGTCGCCCCAAAGCGAAAATAAAGCGCGCCTATTTTACTAAAATACTTACCAAACGCTTCACCCTTAAGCAAATGCGGCTCGTCTATGATGGAAATAGGCTTTAAATCAGCGATATTTTCAAAAATGCTTTTGGTGTTAAAAAGGTTTTCGCTGTTTTTATTGAGTATGTTTCCCTCCTTGTCAATCGCGCTGTTAGTGAGGAGCAAGACGCTCAGTTCATCTTGGTTTTTAATGTAATGATTGATAATATTGCTTGGCGATCTAACCCCTTCATAAGTGTAGGTTTTCAGGTGGCGTTTGAATTCTAAATAAAAATAATCTTTCGTAAGGCGGATATTTTGCTTAACCGACTCCAAAATGGCTTTTCGTGGGACAAAGATGATGAATTTATTTTGCTTGTAAGCCTTGTGGAGCACAAAAATCAAATTCAAATAAGTGAAAGTTTTGCCCGTGCCTGTTTCCATCAAGACATCAACATTGAGCTTGCCGCTTAAATTTTTGACAGGAATTTCGCATGCAGCATGAAATTGATTTAAACAATCTTTTAGATTTAAGGCATCGTGGCGCTTAAAATCAAAGCCATCTAAAAGCGTGATAATGTTATTAATACACTCTTGCTGGTAGTCTTGCTTTTCAAAAATCATTGGTGTTTTTGCCTTTGGTGTTTACGAGCGTCTTAATCTGAAATGGGTAAAAAAGCAAAGCCCCTTTTTAGAGCTTGAGTTATCTTGAACCCATTACAATCAAGTTCTCAAAAATTTATTAAGAAAATCAATTCAAAACAAGAGTTTAGAGCCATTAAGCCCTAACTTTCAAAGCTTCTAAAGCATGTTTTTTGCCAATTTCAAAGGCTTTTTTGTTGGTGTCAGCAACTTTTGCAGGGACTTTTTTAAGCATGGTGTCTAGCACGATATTTTCTTCTACGCATTTAGTAAGCTCCACGGTAATGGCCAACGCTACCACAGATTGCGTGATAATGTTACCCACTTCATCTTTAGCGATACTGATAATGGGGATTTTATAAATTTGATACTTTTCTTCGTCTTCTTTAGTGGGGGTTACCAGATTGGGATCAATGACAACGATACCGCCTTGTTTAATATCGCTTTTAAACTGGTTGTAGCTGATTTGAGCGACTGAAAGCATGAAATCAATCTCGCCCTCTTTAGCATAAGGGAAAATGATTTCATCTTTGTCTAGCAAAATATCCACTTTAGTGGGTCCTCCACGCACTTGCGAAGTGTAAGTGGAAGTCTTAGTGCCATAGCCCCCACTCACAATTTTCGCTTCAGCTAAAATCTCTCCCGCTAACAGCACGCCTTGCCCTCCAACGCCCGTAAATCGTAATTGCGCTTCCATTATTGTTTTCCTTGTGCTTTTTCAATGATTTCTTGATACGCTTCGCAATATTCTTTCCTGTCCGTGTCATGCTTCAAAACGCCGGTAGGGAATTTATCCACCCTTTCTTCAGGGCTCATGGCTTCAAATTGGCGTTTGCTCACCAATCGGCTTTCCATCCATTTTAGCATTTGAGACGCTTCGCCCATTTTATTCTTACGCCCTAAATTGATATGGCAATTACTATGGACATCAAAGAAGCTAAAGCCCTTGTGCAAGAAGCCTTCTTTAAGCACTTTTTCTAATTTTTGAGGGTCTAAAACGCTCTCTCTAGCCACAAAGCTCGCCCCTGCAGCGGTGGTTAAAGCGCATGGGTCAAATTGGTTATCAATATTCCCCCATTGAGCCGTAACCGTCCACATGCCATTAGGCGTGGTGGGCGAAGTTTGGGAGTTGGTCAAACCATAAATGAAATTATTCACTAAAATAAAATTCAAATCAATGTTTCTTCTGCATGCATGCATGGTGTGATTGCCTCCAATCGCAAAGCCATCGCCATCGCCAGAAACCACGATCACATGCTTACTAGGGTTAGCCATTTTAATCCCTGTCGCATACGCCACAGCCCTACCATGCGTGGTATGAACGGTGTTGCAATTCACATACGAACTCATGCGTCCGCTGCAACCAATCCCACTCACCAAACACACATCATCCATTTTCCAGCCTAAAGCGTCAATCGTGCGGATAATGGATTTCAAAATCACGCCATCGCCACAGCCCCAACACCACAAAGTGGGTATTTTATCCACACGCAAATATTCATCATAATTAAACGCCATTTTAAAGCTCCTTCAATTTTGCGATGATTTGTTTGGGCGAAATCGTGCGCCCATTGGCTTGCCCAAAGAAATGCACCTTTCTTTGCATAGCCCTTTCAATTTCTTCTAAATACTGCCCCTTATTCAATTCAATCACAAGGATTTTTTCGTATTTGTCCCCTATTTCTTTCAAGCGTTTAGCCGGGCTTGGCCATAAGGTTTTAGGCCTGAAAAAGCCGACTTTTTGCTTGCTTTCTTTGTTGTAATCTTTCAAGGCCTCTTTAACCGCTAGAGAAACCGAACCATAAGCGATAACAACGATTTCAGCGCCCTCTAAATCCATTTCCTCATTTTCATTGATAATGTCTTGCTTGGATTCAATCTTATGGAATAATCTGTCAATCAAATCCCCCCCGATTTTAGCGTCTTCAGTAGGAAAGCCAATAGGTCCATGGTGCAAGCCTGAAACATGGTAGCGATAGCCTTTAAAGAAAGGGTTTAAGACAGCCGGCTCATCTTGTGCGACCCCATAAGGTTTGTAGTCTTTTTTATCGCCCACAAATTCCTTACGATTAATGGTTATCTTTTGCACTTCTTCTAAATCCGGGATTTGCACCTTGCCATACATATGCCCCACGGTTTCATCCATGAGCAAGAATACAGGAGTCATGAGCATTTCAGCCAGGTTAAACGCACGAACGGTTTCGGTGTAAGCTTCTTCCAAACTAGCAGGAGCGAGCGCAACGGCTTTAAAATCCCCATGTATGGGGTGTCTTAAAAAATTCACATCGCCTTGAGCCACACGAGTGGGCATTCCGGTTGATGGGCCTGAACGCATCACATCAGCGATCACTAAAGGGATTTCTGCCATGAAAGAATAACCGATTTGCTCCACTTTTAATGAAATACCAGGACCAGAGCTCGCTGTCATAGACTTCGTCCCGCTCATGCTCGCCCCTAAAGACACGCTAATCCCGCTGATTTCATCTTCCATTTGGATAAAATGGCCGCCGCATTTGGGTAAAGCCACGCTCATCGCATGCATAATATCCGAACTTGGCGTGATAGGATAGCCCCCAAAAAACCGACACCCCACTTCAATCGCCGCTTTAGCGACTAATTCATTCCCGTCAGAAATAATCTCACGCATTATTTGCCTCTCCCTTCTAAAATAGTCTCTTCTAAGAGCATGTATTTATTGGCCTTAACCTTTTCGCTTCTTTCTTGGGCTTCTTTAGAAACTTTAGCGAATTTGAAATCCTTCCTGTCAGCCACATAAATCGCAAAATCCGGGCAGTGCAACTCGCATTGCACGCAACCGATACAGCTCTCTGGGTAGACTACTTTGGCCACTTTTCCAAGCACCCTTTCTTTTTCAATCCCCATGCCAAGAACCCCAGCAGGGCATACCGATACGCAAATATCACAACCCTTACACCTGTCTTCATTCACCCAAACGGCAACCCCATCTGGAGCGCTCATTTTAGCCATTCATTCTCCTTTGTGCTAAAAGCTGTTTTAAGCCCTAGCAATCAAAATTTGCCTAAAATTGTAGCAAGCCTTTTTTAACAAAATCTAAAATGCTTTAATAGTAAGAACTTAAAATTAAAATGAGAAAATACTAAACACTTTTTAACCAATTTAAAAGAAAAAACGCCCCATTAACCCTAATTTTAAAAATGATTATTAGAAAGATTAATATTTTTTAAATGCTCCTTATAAGTCGCGCTGAAAGCATGTTTTTTATCCGGCATTTTCACAAAATACAAGAAGTCAGTTTTTTTAGGGAAAACCACGGCTCTAATCGCTTCTAGGCTCACGCTCCCTACGGGATTTTTAGGCAAGCCCTTGAATTTATAGGTATTGTAGGGGGTGTTATCGGTTTTAATGCGCTCTTTTGTCACTTTAGCGTGTGAAAATTCCTGATAATTCAAAGCCCCATCCATTTGCAAAGGCATGCCTTTTTTCAAGCGGTTAAAAATCACGCTCGCAATCAAGGGCATTTCTTCAGTGTTAGCGGCTTCTTTTTGCACAATGGAAGCGAGAATGATTTTTTCAAACCACTCTTCTTTATGGTAGTATCCAAGCCATTGCTTGCTTAAGGCTTCGTGTTTTTTGAGAGATTGACCGATTAAAGTTTGCATGATTTTAAAAGCGTCCTCCCCTAAAGGCAAATGATAAGTGTCTGGTAATATCACCCCATCTTCTATCACAGCGCCATTCAATCGTGGCGCGATGCTTTCATAAGCTTCATTGAGATCGCCAACTCCTAACTGATAAGTCTCGCTCAAAATTTGCGTGAAAAAATAGCGACTTTCTCCAGGAATTAAAGTCGCGCTTTTTTGCGCCGCTTTTGCTTTAATCAAACGGACTAAAAAATCCCCCTTCCTTAAAGCCCCATCGCCCATATCAATATAACCTTTTTTAGGCATGCCCATCAGGCGTAAAAAAAGCAAATCCAAAGCGTTCATATCCACGCCTTGCTCTTTTAAAGAAAAAAACACTTTTTTGAGCGAACCTTGTGGGACAACCACCACTTTGTTAGGATAAATTGGTATACTTAAGTAAAAAAGAATACTGATGAATAAAAGAAAACATGTATCCAAGAAAGTATTTAATGTCATTATCTTGTTTGTGGCAGTATTCACTCTTTTAGTTGTCATTCACAAAACCCTTTCAAACGGCATTCACATACAAAATTTAAAAATCGGGAAGCTTGGCATTTCTGAATTATACTTAAAACTTAACAACAAGCTTTCTTTAGAAGTTGAACGCATTGATCTCTCTTCTTTCTTCCATCAAAAACCCACTAAAAAGCGTTTAGAAGTTTCTGATCTGATTAAAAATATCCGCTATGGCATTTGGGCGGTGTCTTATTTTGAAAAACTTAAAGTCAAAGAAATCATTTTAGACGATAAAAATAAAGCCAATATCTTTTTTGACGGGAATAAATACGAGTTGGAATTCCCAGGAGTCAAAGGGGAATTTTCCCTAGAAGATGATAAAAATATCAAGCTTAAAATCATCAATCTGCTTTTTAAAGATATTAAAGTCCAAGTGGATGGCAACGCCCACTATTCACCCAAAGCTAGGAAAATGGCGTTTAATTTGATTGTCAAGCCCTTAATCGAACCCAGCGCTGCAATTTATTTGCAAGGACTAACCGATTTAAAAACCATAGAATTAAAAATTAACACTTCTGTAATGAAAAGCCTAGCGTTTTTAAAGTCTCTTTTCCAACACCAATCGCAAAAAAATTTAAAAACATGGATTTTTGATAAAATCCAATTTGCTAGCTTTAAGATTGATAACGCTTTAATCAAAGCTAATTTCACTCCTAGCGAGTTTGTCCCATCGCTTTTGGAAAATTCTGTAGTTAAAGCCACTTTGATGAAGCCTTCAGTCGTTTTTAATGATGGCTTATCGCCCATTAAAATGGATAAAACCGAATTGATCTTCAAAAACAAACAGCTCCTCATACAGCCCCAAAAAATCACTTATGAAACCATGGAATTAACCGGCTCTTACGCCACTTTTTCCAATTTGTTAGAAGCCCCTAAGTTGGAGATTTTTTTAAAAACGACCCCTAATTATTATGGCGATAGCATTAAGGATTTATTGAGCGCTTATAAAGTCGTTTTGCCTTTGGATAAAATCAGCATGCCATCTAGCGCGGATTTGAAACTCACCTTGCAATTCTTAAAAAACACCGCCCCTTTATTTAGCGTTCAAGGCAATGTTAATTTGCAAGAAGGCACCCTCTCACTCTATAATATCCCCCTTTATACGCAAAACGCTAGCGTAAGCCTGGATATTACCCAAGAATACCAATACATCTACATAGAAACTACCCACACCCGCTATGAAAACATGCTGGATTTAGACGCTAAAATCGCTTTAGATTTGAATAAAAAAACCCTTTCTTTAGATTCTTTAGTCCATAAAATACGATTCAACACTAACAATAATATCAACATGCGTTCTTATGGCTTGAATAACGACCCAGATAACCCACAGCCTACTAAATTTTCTTTAGATTTAAAAAGCTTGCATTCTGTTATTCAAGAGGGTGAAAACTCAGAGGCGTTTAGAAGAAAAATCATAGACACCATTAAAGCCCAAAGTGAAGATAAATTCACCAAAGATGTTTTCTATGCTACAGGAGACACTCTTAAAAACCTTTCTTTGAACTTTGATTTTTCTAACCCCAACCACATGCAATGGAGCGTGCCACAACTTTTATTAGAGGGCGAATTTAAAGATAACGCCTATGTTTTTAGAGTCAAAGATTTGAAAAAAATCAAGCCCTATTCCCCTATTATGAAATATTTCGCCTTAGAAGATGGCTCTTTAGAAGTTTCTACGAGCGATTTTGTCAATATTGATTTTTTTGCTAAGGATTTAAAAATCACTTTACCCATCTATCATAGCAACGGCAATCAATTTAATTCCCTCTCTTTATTTGGCTCTATCAATAAAGATGAAATTTCTGTCTATACTCCAAGCAAAAGCATATCTATAAAAGTTAAGGGGGATCAAAAGGATATTACCCTTAATAATATTGATTTGAGTATTGACGATTTTTTAGATAGCAAAATGCCAGCGATTGCGGGATTATTCTCAAAAGAACGAAAAGAAAAGCCTAGCTCTAAAGAAATCCAAGATGAAGATATTTTCATTAGCGCCAAACAACGCTATGAAAAAGCCCACAAAATTATCCCTATCTCTACACGCATCCATGCTAAAGATGTCGTGTTAATCTATAAAAAAATGCCTTTTCCTTTAGAAAATCTTGATATTGTCGCTCAAGATGACAGAGTGAAAATTGATGGCAATTATAAAAACGCCATGATCATGGCGGATTTAGTGCATGGGGCTTTGTATCTTAAGGCTCATAATTTTAGCGGGGATTATATCAACACTATTCTCCAAAAAGATTTCGTAGAAGGGGGCTTATTCACACTTATTGGGGCTCTTGAAGATCAGGTTTTCAACGGCGAATTGAAATTCCAAAACACAAGCTTAAAAAATTTCGCTCTCATGCAAAACATGATCAATCTCATCAACACCATTCCCTCTCTCATTGTCTTTAGGAACCCTCATTTAGGGGCTAATGGCTATCAAATCAAAAAGGGGTCTGTTGTTTTTGGGATCACTAAAGAATATTTAGGGTTAGAAAAAATTGATCTTATCGGCAAAACGCTTGATGTTGCTGGCAATGGGATCATTGAATTAGACAAAAACAAATTAGATTTGAATTTAGAAGTTTCCACCATCAAGGCTTTGAGTAATGTTTTGAGTAAAATCCCTATCGTGGGTTACCTCATTTTAGGGAAAGAAGGAAAAGTAACCACTAATGTGAATGTCAAAGGCACGCTGGATAACCCTAAAACCAAAGTGACTTTAGCGACAGATATTATCCAAGCTCCTTTTAAAATCTTGCGCCGCATTTTCACGCCCATTGACATCATCGTGGATGAAGTCAAAAAAAATATTGAATCAAAAAGGAAATTAAAATGACGCTCAATGAAGCCATTAAAGACAAAGTTTATGAAATCGTAGAAATCGCTAACTGCGATGAATCCCTTAAAAAACGCTTTCTGTCTTTTGGTATCCATGAAGGGGTTCAATGCACCCTTTTGCATTATTCCATGAAAAAAGCCACACTTTCGGTTAAAATCAACCGCATTCAAGTGGCTTTAAGATCCCATGAAGCGCAATACCTTCTCATCAAAGAAAGCGTGTGAAAATGGGTTTAAAACGCGCTAAAACTTACCAAAAAGCCCAACAAATCAAAGAACTGCTTTTAAAACATTACCCCAACCAAACCACCGAATTGCGCCATAAAAACCCCTATGAATTGCTGGTGGCTACCATTTTAAGCGCTCAATGCACGGACGCTAGAGTGAATACAATAACGCCCAAGTTATTTGAAAAATACCCAAGCGTGAATGATTTAGCACTCGCTTCTTTAGAAGAAGTTAAAGAGATCATCCAATCCGTTTCTTATTTTAACAATAAAAGCAAGCATTTAATCAGTATGGCGCAAAAAGTGGTTAGGGATTTTAAGGGCGTTATCCCCTCTACGCAAAAAGAATTGATGAGCCTAGATGGCGTGGGGCAAAAAACCGCTAATGTGGTGCTTTCAGTGTGTTTTGATGCAAACTATATAGCGGTAGATACCCATGTGTTCCGCACGACACACCGCTTAGGTTTAAGCAACGCTAACACGCCCATTAAAACCGAAGAAGAACTCAGCGATCTTTTTAAAGACAACCTATCCAAACTCCACCATGCCTTAATCTTGTTTGGCCGCTACACCTGCAAGGCTAAAAACCCCTTATGCGGTGCGTGTTTTTTAAAGGAATTTTGCGTTTCTAAAGCTAGCTTTAAAGCGTAGTGGCTTTATTTGTTATAAAATTTATAGTAAAATTAAGATTTTATAATCAAAGTCAAATCATTCTTGAAAGAGTAAGGTTTTATGTCAGAAACAGAAGCTAATAAGTTAAAAATAGCCGAAAAAGAAAAAGAGAAAGCGAATAAAGAAAGAGAACTAGAGCTTTCCACTTATTTAGAAGAACTCATTTGCGATTATAAAAACCTTTTAGACATGGAGATTGTTTTTAGCGCAGAACTTGGCTCTACACAAATCCCTTTATTACAAATTTTGCGTTTTGAAAAAGGCTCTGTGATTGATTTGCAAAAACCCGCCGGAGAGAGCGTGGACACTTTTGTGAACGGGCGCGTGATTGGTAAGGGTGAGGTGATGGTTTTTGAAAGGAATTTAGCCATTCGTTTGAATGAAATCCTAGATTCTAACGCCATTGTGTATTATCTCGCTAAAAATTCATGAGATTGTTATTCTTGTTATTGAGCGCTACTTTTATGTTACTGGCTGAAGAAAAAATACCTTTAAACGATGACGCTCCCATTAAACTTATGCATTGGCAAAATGCATTAAAAGAAGTCCAACCTGATTCAAACGATTCAGCAACACTACCCATAAAAGCCGTGCAAACCACGCTCACTTTTGAAACGCCTTTTAACAAAACGCCTAAAATCATGGAAGTTGAAGGGCAAAAAGTGATCGTTTTAAAAAACGCTCAATTGGATTCTAAAAAAATGATGGATTTTAAAGAAGCCTCTTTGAATGCCTTAGAAATGTTTTCCTATCAAAATGACATCTATCTCTTGTCTAAAAAAGCTAAAGTGGAATTAGAAATCCAAGCTTCAAGCAGCAAGGATAAAAAACAGCTCCGCTTTCTTTTTTTGCCTAAAGGTTTTCATTTAGCCCCACCGCCTAGCCTGAAAGAAAAATCTCAGCAAACTAACCTTGCACAAAAAGACACCAACGAGCAACCCCAAAGCCCTTTAAACACTCTAGAGTTAAAACCCCCACTGGATTTAAGCCATGCTTACAAGGCGCTAGCGGTTATTGCTACCTTACTCTTAATATTGTATATAATCAAAAAAAAAATTGTTCCCACACAAGGGTCTTTTTCTGCAAAAGATTTCAAGTTAGAAGTTAGTGTTTTGGGTCGTGTTGATGCAAACCATAAAATCATTTCCATAGAAACCAATAAGGAGCGTTACTTGGTCTTACTAAGCGATAAATACGCCCTGCTTTTAGACAAAATAAGCCCAAAAACATCTAAAGAAGAACTGATTAAAGAAGCTGAAAATAATATAAAGAATTCAAAATTAGGAAATTTATATGACGGAAAATTCTAAACTACAACCTGCTAAGTTAGGGAAAAATTTTGACCCTGTGGATCATTCTAACAGGAATTTTTTCTTTTCTCTCATTCTGTCTGTATTGTTACACTGGTTGATTTATTTTTTATTTGAACACAGAGAAGATTTTTTTCCTTCAAAACCCAAGCTCGTTAAATTAAATCCTGAAAATTTATTGGTTTTAAAAAGAGGCCATTCACAAGATCCCAGTAAAAACACCCCAGGTGCTCCTAAACCCACGCTAGCTGGACCCCCAACACAACCCCACAACCCCACACCACACAACCCCCCTCCACCCCACACACCAACACAAAAAA